>CALFVF010000001.1 GCA_937928735.1 uncultured Verrucomicrobiales bacterium
TCTGACCTCTCTATCTAATCCCGTGCTTAATCCCCGTGCAGAGTACAGACGCCACTACTACCACTATGATGGCCTAGGTAGCGTGCGCGCTATTTCTGAGGAAAACGGAGACACTACAGAAGAATACGACTATGATGCCTATGGTATCCTGATAGACTTCAGAAAGCGAGACAGCACAAGTGGGCAGCTCACCTCCCATCCCATAGAGAACTTCGCCCAAGAATCGACTAACCGCTACCTCTTCACCGGGGAGCAGTTTGACACAGACCTCGGCATGTACTACCTGCGCGCTCGATACCTCAACACCCAAACAGGCCGCTTCCATAACATGGACACCTACGAGGGCAGAACAGGCGAGCCACAGACACTGCACAAGTATCTGTACGCGCATAGTAATCCTGTGAGTAATATTGATCCGAGTGGGAACTTTAGTTTGTCAAATATATCTGCATCAATAGGAGCAAGTTTGCGCCTAAGTGCTTCTCTGGGTAGGGTCTCGATAAGTGCGCAACGTATAGGTGGTCAGTTGATAGCTAAAACAGGTAGAATTTTAATGGAGGTTTTCATAAGAACTGTTGCTAGAGCATGGAGTACATTTATTAGAGCGGGGCGTTCAGCTTTGTTGACTATTAGAAGCCAACTGCGAAATTTAACCAGGAGGTTAAAGCAATTTGTGAAAAATAGAGAACCTATTATATATTTACATTATAGTTTTTTAAGGTTTGCAGATTCTTTTCGTAAACGTGGCCTTGTGCCGTTTGGTGGTCCCGCTTTTGCTACTTGGTCACTATACAGCACTGGTTGGTCAGCTAAAAAAGGTTTAGCGCTATTTAGAGATGGGCCGCGAAATGCTTTGTATTTAGTGTGGCCTAAAAAAGGATTCAGAGGTGTAGGGCCTTCAATTGTGAGACCTGAAATTGATACATATATCCCAGGGGTGGTCTTGCCTGGAGGTGGTACTGAATTTAGATTTACAAGAGGTAGTGGAGGGCCTGGAACTGTTTTCGGTCCGATACCTTGGCCTACGGGTAGCAGTTCTGATTCAGCAGGTTTTGGAATAACAATTTGATGCTAATAGGATTAATATGATTCATTTTAGAGTAAGGTATGATAAAGATTATTTTGAAAGTAAATCAGATGATTTTTCGCATTATGATGCAATTTATTTACTTAAAAACGGATATGAAATTTTCATTGGTGAAAACAAATTGAACGAAGAAGATGCTAGGAAAGATCCTGTTGAATTGTTGGAAAATTTCGCAAGTTGTGTTACGAATACAAATGTGTTGTGTTCGCCAGTGGTAATAAATGAAATTTCAGGAGCTGAAAAAAAGGGAGTTTATGATGATTTTTTATCCGTGACGATCTGGTTGAAAGATAAAGATTTTTGTTTAGAAATTGGAGTGACTAAGTTAGGAGGAAATTTGAATGATGTGGAAAATTTATTAAAAAATCTAATTATAGAAAAAATATGATTATGCTTATATATTGATGTATTTTGTAGATCGTAATAACCATACAGGCTACGCCCAAGTGGTGGAGGAAATGAACGAAGAAGGCGTGCTCGTCAGCCGCTACCACTACAGATCCCTCTAGTCGAGAGGGAATGGATTCGCTGTGAGGCGCAGTTCCGTGTCTTGTTTTCGCTCTCTCACAGAATAGGTACCTTCGCGTGAGAGCGCTTGATTGTCTATGGATAATGGCTGAGTGAAAGCTCCTATGTCATTTCTTGAGCTGTGTTCTGGGCGAAGTAGTGTCATCGCCAGTGAGCTTGTACTCATGAGGCCAATTAAGCAGTAGGTCATCACCTTGTGCGGAGGGTTTGAGCCCTGAATCATGGACTGGACACGTCGGCGCAGTGTCGCCTTATTCACCATGCTGAGGGTGGCGAAATTGTTGAAAGTTCCTGATTTGCTGACAAGCTCTGGTGAGTGAGGGGGCTGTGTGAGATGACTGGCAGCCATATCGCAGAGGGCGTGAATATACTGTTTTTTATTGGTTCCTACTGAGAGGACTTCTGCATCACAGGCGAATTCACACTGGTTGATGTAGTGAGTTTTGAGTTTCCAGACGAGTGGGTTATACCAGTGGATAGCGCAGCAGAGGTGCGCGAGGGTGATGAGCCAGAGGTCTTTGCGCTTATAGTGGCTGAATTCATGTAGTAAGACCATTTCTAGCGTTTGTGCAGACCATTCTTTCGAGTGAGTTGGTAGTAGAACCACTGGCTGAAAGAGCCCGCAAATAATTGGGGAGGCGATTTCTGAGCTGGTGGCGACACGTGGTGTATGAGTAAGGCCTAGTTTGTGTGCTACAGTTTCGTGGAGTGTGTCTGTGTGAATTGTGGCGGCTTTGATGCAGCGGCGTATCGTGATGATATGTCTAACAAGACGAATGATACAGAAGACAGACCCTAAGATCCATAGAATCGTGATGAGCTGGTGCCAGCCAAAGCTAAGCTGCGGTGATGCTGTTTCATACACTTGCTGGATAAGTAGGCTCGCTTCATGGAGCTGACCACTCTGCCCAATGGCTGGGAGAGACGCCTTAGGAAGTAGTTGGGTGAAAGGGAAGAGAAGGAGAAGTACTAGCACGAAGGCGGTGTGCTTCGGGGAGGGGCGATAGCGGTCGACCCACGCGACGAGTAGAAGAGAGAGAACAGATAGAATGATGCAGGAGACTAGCATGGGCACTTATTGATTGGATGAATCAACCATATGGCGAATTTCTTCAATTTCTTTTTGGCTCAGGTTTTGGTCGTCTTCGTCCAGTAGAGCAGCCACGAGGTTCTTTGGCTTTCCCTCAAAAAATGTGGCTAACAAGTTCTGTAGTGCTGACTTGCGAGCAGACTTTTCGGTGATCGCTGGCTTGTAGATATAGCGCCTGCTCTGTTTAGCATGGTGAACCATTTTCTTGTTCTCAAGAGTAGAAAGTAGGGCCCGAACTGCTGAGTAGGAGGGAGGTGAGGGGAGGTTCTCTTGAACGTCTTTTGCAGAAGCTTCGCCAAGGCGGTAAATGATGTCCATGATTTGACGCTCTCGTCGGGAGAGCTGGCCTTCTTCGAGTCGATTCATGGAAATATTCTACATGGTGCTAAAAATACTGCAATTATAAAGTGCTAAAATTTCAGCATAAGTATTGACAAATACTTTAAATGCTGTTTTTCTAGCCTTCATGATTCAGATGAATAATCGTAACAAATTTTGGCAGTGTCTCACACCTTTGGTTGTTTCTGTTAGCGTTTTGTTGCTCACACAGTGTGCCCAAGTTCCCTCTGGAGCAGCTCTAGGTGGTACTGGAAATAGGAGTTATGTTGGTTTTGGTGCAGAGGCGGCAGCTGAGTCGCGCTCTTCTCTGAGTCCTTCTGCGGTGGCTCAGGTACCGAGTACCAGTGATTCTGCGAGAACGAAGAGAACTAGACCTGGACTGGGGACGGGCTGGGGTGATGAGGTGGATTCTCCGCTGTCTTATGACAAATTTGAGCGTGGGAGTAAGACACCACAGGGTATAGCGACGATTTATTATAATGATAAAGAAGGAGTGAGTGCGATGACTGATGGATACTACTGGAAGGATGGTAAAATGAAGCGAGCGGCTAATAACCTGGTGGAATGGGGCGTGAAGGGGCAGCTGGGTTACTACAATAGCTATAGGGCAGATGGAAAGCGCTTTGTGATTGGTAAAAAGGGGCGCTCTTATGCACTTGTAGTGCGTAATGTTTGTGACTCACGTCTAGAGATTGTTCTAAGTGTGGATGGCGTGGATGTGATTGATGGGCAGCCTGCTTCACTGCGTAAACGTGGCTATATTATAGATCCCGGGGCAACTCTGAGTGTGGAGGGCTTCCGCACGAGTGAAGATGCTGTCGCTGCTTTTCGCTTCTCTTCTGTCGGAGCTTCTTACACAAATATGCGCCATGGCTCGACAAGGAATGTCGGCGTGATCGGTCTCGCCGTGTATGGTGAAAAAGGAGTGGATCCATGGAGATGGAGTCAGTCTGAGTTAAACAACCGTGCCAATGCCCGCGCCTTTGCAGAGGCCCCAGCGGTACGTGGGCGCTAGTACATATCTAACACATAGTGTCTATTGACGTGGGGAGGTGATTAGAGAGGAGTTCTAGTTGTCACCATCAAAGAACCCCCCGATACCTCCGAGGACCGAGCCTTCTCCTTGGCGATTACCACCCATGGAGCGAGCGGAGCTCATGACTCTATCTGCGAGGCGTGAGAATGGGAGACTCTGCAGGTAGACAGTACCGTGACCGCGGAGTGTGGCTAAGAAAAGACCCTCGCCACCAAAGAACATAGATTTGAGATTACCTGCGCGCTGAATATCGTAATCAATCCCCGGGCTAAAGGCGACGATACACCCTGTGTCGACACGGAGAGTTTCTCCCTTGAGTTCTTTTTTGATCACAGTGCCACCAGCGTGGACAAATGCCATACCGTCTCCCTCGATTTTCTGAAGGATAAACCCTTCTCCTCCGAAGAAGCCAGCACCGAGTTTTTGATTAAAGGTGATAGACACTTTTGTTCCCAGTGCAGCACAGAGGAACGAGTCTTTTTGGCAAATGAGTTCGTTACCGATCTCTGCCATGTTGATTGCTATGATTTTACCGGGGAAAGGGGCTGCGAATGAGACGCGGCGTTTTCCGGAAGCCCCCTGATGGGTGAAGTGGGTCATGAAGATGGATTCTCCAGTGAGCATGCGCTTACCAGCAGATAACATCTTACTCATGAAGCCCTGATTGGGCTGAGAGCCATCGCCCATCTTTGTTGTGAAATCGATGTCTTCTTCGAGGTAATTCATCGCCCCTGCTTCGGCAATGACAGTCTCTTGAGGATCTAGCTCGACTTCGACGATCTGCATATCATCGCCAAAAATCTCGTAGTCCACCTCGTGACAATTCTGTGGTGATGGGCCAGAGGGGAGTGGTGGTGGGGAGCTCATGCTCAGTGACTGAGACTGGCCAAAGTAGCTGGCCAGTGCCTGACTCGCTGGCGTCCATTCTGCCATGCCTTCTGACCAGACGAGTGTCTTTGGTGTGATTTGATCTTCGGCAATGCGCTGAGGAAGCTCAGTGTCTAGGGCTTGAGAGTGCTGATTGGATGGATCGACGTAATACCAAGTTTTCATAAGAATACCTAAGCTTTAGCCGAGAAAGCACAAGAGGTCAAACTAGGAGCTAGAATCCGTAGAGAGAGGTCAGGGGAAATGCTCCAAAAAGTTCTTAGAGGAATCCTTAAGGCTTACTGGTGTGGTAGATTTCAGCGACTTCTTCACTGGAGAGAGCCGTATTTAGAAGGAAGAAATCATCAATGGCTCCATTTAAATTACGAATCTCAAACTGAGGGTTTTTCTGAATCGGTTCACTCCAGTTCCCTATGGAAGCAGCACCCATTTCGATGGCTTCAGGGACGAGAGATGAAGGGAGAGTGTCTTTACTAATGACTTGGCCATTGCAGTAGTGTGTGGTGCTCGTGTCTTCATGATTGTAGACGGTGACGAGGTGCATCCACTGGCCACTCTGAGCCGGGCTCCAGATCGGGGGGGAGTAGGCGATGTGCTTATCAAGAATGTTCTTAGACTTGAGTTTTGGCTTTGAGAGGTCATTGGCGCGAATGCTAAAGAACATGCGGCCGTCATTCATGATTTGCCAGTGTGGTTCGTGGAGTTCGTGGCCATCTGTTAGGAAGAGCGAGTTGTACTGGCGATCAAGACTATCAATTTTCACCCAGCAGGCGAGAGTGAGTGAGGAGTGGGTGCCAGAGATATGTGTCCGAACGCGGCTACCCATCGGGCTAAAGTCGAGGGCAGAATTTGTTTTTCCCCATCGGTCTGAGGTTCTGTTAGCACGCACAATTGTGCCGTCTTGACCGATGGATGCATCATTGATGAGAGCTTTTGTGCCCCGCACTTGATTCATAGAATAGTAGCTGAGGAGTGCGGGGTGGGTGAGGAGTGTATCATCTCGATATTGTAGCCAGTCCTCGTAGTGACTGGCGCGTTCTTTGCGAAGATGGGAGAATCCTGGGAAGCTCTTCCAGTTCGCACGCGGGCTCTGGCTTTTCTTTCCCTCGGAGAGCCAACTTAGAGAATCGCCATCTAGGAGGCTTTCTTTTGGCTGCTGGGTCGGGTGCCACTCGATTTCACCTTGTAACACGTGCATATCAGCGCGTTCGTTAGAGACTTCGAGGGCAAATTCAGTCCCGAGATCGACCACATCACCAGTTGTTGTTTTCACACGGAACCCCCGAGCTGGTTCAGGGACGAGTGCGCGGATTTTGCCAGACTTGAGAGTCATCTCCATGTCAGAGTGTAGCTCGAACTCAGCAGCACCCTCGATGAGAAGACTCACACCGCTAAAGAGCTCGATTTGTGCCATACCAGATTCTAGTTGGACGAGACCTTGAGGAACGAGATCACCGGTCTGGATCGTTTGGTTTTTCCACTGAGCTGCGGAGATGTGTTCAATAACACCAAATCCCTCACCCAGTGGGATGGATGTCATGCCATTTGGCGTTTGCTGGTTCGTGTTATTCTCAGGGTAGTCGTCTTGGAGAGCGAGATCTTGAGGTTTGTTAGAGGGCTGGGAGCTCCAGCTCACAATGAGCGCGATCAGAAGTAGTGCCGCGAAAGAGGACACCCAAGCAAGGGCGATGTGGGACTTGCGACGCAGGGGAATGATATTGGTAGCAGGCTGGTAGCCTTGGCTCTCTGTGTGGAGATAGGTGTGGAGTTTTAGCCTTTCGTAGTAAACTTGGCGTGCCTGGGCATTCACATGTAGCTCAGCTTCGAGACGCAAGAAATCCGCTTCTGAGCAGCTATCGTCGAGAAGGGCGTCAATCAGGGTGATGAGTTCTTCCTGTTTCATAGTCAGGCGTTTGCAGAAGGTGGTGAAGTTGGCGAAGGAGATGAAGGGGAGGTCTGCTCAATACAGCTCTGGAGCTTACTGCGCAGTCGATGGAGTGTGACTTTGAGTCCACCCACACTTCGGTCGTGTTTGTCAGCGAAATCCTGCAGCGACTCATTACTGAAGTAGCGACTCATAATGAGCTCTCGATCATGTGGTTTGAGTTTTGTCAGGCAGGTTTTGAGCGCGTGTTGGCGCTGATCCATGTCTTCTGATTGATGAGGGAGTTCCTCAGAAATGATGTCTTCGAGCTCATTGCTAAAAATGAGGCGCTTTGAGTCTCTGGCCTGTGTCTTGCGGTAGCCGAGCACCTCGTAGCGCGCGATACTAAAGATCCAGGCCTTAAAATTCGTACCAAGTATGAAGTCACTGCGCTTCTTCCAGATCGTAGAGTTCGCCAGTTGGGCGACGTCTTGAGCATGGCTGTTACCAGGCATTAGAGAGTTCACATAGAGCCGTAGAGCTGTCTGGTGCTCAGTGAGAAGCGCGACAAATTGAGCATCTTGATCCGTATCTACAGAAGTACCGAAATCAGCACCTTGAGAAGGGTGCGGGTGTTTGGTCTGATCTGTGTCGTCTGTTTCCATAAATCGCGTTATGAGCATATGACTCATTGAGACGATAAGTTAACAAAATAGCACGATTAGATAAAAACTTAGCTGATCTAATAATTAAGAATGCTTAAGTAGCCACTGGTGAATGGTCTCAGCCATAGACTCCCAGTGCCCCTGGAAGCTATGGTCGGTTCCTTCGATCACGCAGTGCTTCTTAGGAGCAGTGAGTTGTTCGTAGAAATCCACACTGTCCTGTGCCAGAACGACATCGTCTTCATCCCCGTGAATGAGTAGAGTCGGCTGCTGGATGGCCTTCGCAGCGGGTAGAGTACTCTGAATGCTCATGAGATCATTCACGAATTGGGAGGAGAGAGGCTTACTAGTATCCTCCCACATGCAGCCTTGGTCAGGAGTCTCCTCGCCAAATTCCGTCTCGCAGAAGCGGGCGGTATCCACCATGCCTGCGAGGGTAGTGAGCACGCAAATCCTCGGGTCAGCGGCGGCTGTGAGAGTGCCGATAGCCCCCCCCATACTGTAGCCGATATAGTGGATGGCAGTGGTAGGCTGGAGTGCCTGGACTTGGTCAAGAATGGCACGGAGATCCTGTTTTCCTTTAGAAATGGTAGAGTCTTCAAATCGGCCACCAGAGCCTCCATTCCCAGAGAATGAAAAGCGCAGTGTACTCCAGCCCAGCTCGGCGAGAGTGGAGGCGAGAGACACCATCATGTCTCGGTCTTTATCGCCTGTCACTCCGTGAGCGAGCAGAACAAGGTGGTCTTTCTTCTCCCCTGTGTGGAGAGTGGAGTCAATAGCTTCGCCTTGGTTATTTGTGAGTTTCACAGGACTATTCGTTTGAGTTGAGGGAGAAAGAGGAATTAGGCGAGGCGGCTACGGAATGTGAGCTCAGCGATGCTTGACTTATCAAGTTCTCCGAGACCCTTTTCCATCAGAGTTTCGTATTGCTTCTGAGTGGCCTTAGAGAGTGGGAGATTGAGCTCATGAGCTTCTGCGAGAGCATTGGCAATGCCACTATCTTTCGCCGCGTGTGCTGCGGAGAAATAGCACTCGTGATCGCGCAGCTGCATGTCCTCGAAGTCTGTTTCAAGCACCCGTGAGTTAGCACCCGTCTGACTAAAGACATCTCTGAGAATATTCAGATCAAGCCCCAGAGCCTCACCGAGACCAAGTCCCTCCGCGAGAGCGGCAGTGTTCATATTCATCACCATGTTCACAAGGGCTTTCACCTTAGAGGCGGAGCCACTGGGGCCAATGTAGCGAAGAGCGGTAGAGAGTTCTTCAAGAAGCGGCTTATTGGCGTGAAATACGTCTTCTTTACCACCGATCATTAGATACAGAGTCCCTTCGCGCGCCTGTGTGATACTAGAGGCCATACAAGCTTCTAAAGAATGAGCTCCCACGTTCTCAGCCGCTGCTTCGATTTCGACTAATACAGCAGGACTAAGTGTGGCACAGTGGATGAAGGTTTTCCCCTCCGCCTGCATGAGGAGATTATCCTTAGGGTCGAGGCAGATAGAGCGCATCGCCTGATCATCGGTGACCACAGTGAGAATCACCTCAGCACTGGCGGTAATATCTGCTAGCTGTGTCACAGCCTTAGTATCAAGTTCCTTGGCAAGTTCTTGAGCCGCAGTCACATTGATGTCATAAAGAGCTTTAACCGCATAGCCAGAATCATGGAGATGGCGCGCCATATTCGCACCCATACGGCCTGTACCTACGATAGAAATAGTTGGTTTTTGCATGTAGAATGGTTAAACCCTCCCAGTGATCGGGTCAACCTCAAGAGGGAAAGAATCTATTGAGGGGAGGATGTCTACGCTGTCGGACATTATCGGTGATACGGCTCACCACGCTGCATGGTCGCTACTCGGTACAGTTGTTCGAGGAGAACCACGAGAGCTAGTTCGTGCTGCAAGGTCAGCGGACTCAGCGCCCAGATGAGATCTGCTTGCTGGCGCAGCTCCTCGGTGTGACCATCTGAGGCGCCGATAAGATAAGACGCCCGTTTCTGTCCCTGCATCTCCCAAGCTTGGATTTGCTGGAAGAACTGCTCCGTGGTGAGCTGTTTTCCCCGTTCATCGAGCACGATTCTCAGGCTTTTTGTACTAGCATCATGCAGGCGCTTAGAGACATCTTCACTGCTGCCGTCCTTGAGATGCTGGATCTGGTACTGGCCGTAGCGTTTGAGGCGCTTGGAATACTCGGAAACACCGTCTTTGGCATAAGCGAGAGCGGGCTTCCCGGCCACGAGGATATCATGCTTCATGACCAGACCATGGAGAGAAAAGAAGAAAGGGAACAGAGAAATGATATATAGGGCACTTCTGAAAACCTCATTTTTGAAAACACCACCAGATGGCTCCATCTCTGCGTTGTCCACAATTCTTATGAATGCATTCAAAAGTGATTGTGTTTGCCTTGATCTGAAACAATCTGGCGGCATTTTTTACCAAAAGCAGGTTTCCAGAAGTGCCCTATACTATGCAGAGTAAGCAAAAATGATCGGAAAGGCTCAAAATTGTAATTATGAACACCATTTAATGGTTGACGCTTCTTAAATAAACGGCCTAATTTGCGTCTGTCAGAAGGGATCATTCTCGATGTTTGATCTCATTTTACCCTATTTCACTTCACTCTACCGTTCCTATGCCAGCCAACTCAGACGCCTCCGCGAAACAACAAGAAAAAGTCGCCGCCGCGCGTAAAAAAAACCTAGATCTAGCGATTAACCACATTCAAAAAGAATTCGGTGAAACCGCTATCATGCGCATGGGTGATGAACATCGCGTGGATGTCGATGTCATTGCCACAGGGAATCTCCTCATTGACCGCGCACTCGGAGTTGGTGGTTTCCCGAGAGGAAGAATTGTCGAAGTCTTCGGGCCAGAATCTTCAGGTAAAACAACTCTCACCTTAACAGCGATCGCTCAGGCACAGAAAAAGGGCGGGCTTGCCGCATTTATTGACGTCGAGCACGCCCTAGATCCACAGTACGCGCGTAAATTAGGCGTAAATCTCGATGATCTCCTCGTCTCTCAGCCCTCCTCAGGGGAAGAAGCACTCCAGATTTGTGAAACTCTTGTCCGCTCAAATGCCATAGATGTCGTCGTACTCGACTCCGTGGCTGCCCTAGTGACCAAGCAGGAACTATCTGGAGAAATTGGTGACTCCACTGTGGGTGCCCAAGCGCGTCTGATGAGTGCCGCGATGAGAAAGCTCACAGCCTTTATCTCGAAGGCACGCACAGTCTGTATCTTCACCAACCAGATTCGTGAGAAAGTAGGCGTCATGTTTGGTAGTCCAGAGACCACACCAGGTGGTCGCGCACTCAAGTTCTTTGCCTCAGTGCGTGTTGATATCCGCCGAATCGGCCAGATCAAAGCGACAGATGGCAGCGTGCAGGGAAGTCGCACGAAGGTGAAAATCGTGAAGAACAAAGTCGCACCACCTTTCCGTGAGGCAGAGTTTGATATCATGTACGATGAAGGGATATCCTCTGTCGGCTCTCTGCTCGATCTCGCCCTCGAATATAACTTGGTGCTCAAGCGAGGCAGCTGGTTTAGCTACAATGGCGCCCAACTCGCCCAAGGACGCGACGCCGCAAAAGAAGAGCTCAAGTCAAACACAGCACTCTACGAAGAGCTGGAAACACTTGTCAAAGAGCGTTTGGCGGAAACTAAAAGCTAGCTAATATTGGGGTAAACATTATTACAATAGAATGAAATTAGTTAAAGTTATTCTATTGTTGATGTACATACTTCCCTTAACATTGACTGGAGAACTATCTGTGGAAGAAAGGCATGCTGAGATTCAAAAAAAATTAAAAACTTATTCTCACCTCCCTTATCCGTATTTTGCTCCTTCCGTTCACATTGCTTATCATCATCCAGAAAACAAAGAACGTTACCTTGCTTACTACAACGAGATTACAGTTAAAGAAACATTTGAGCATACTTATTTCTGTGTAGTTGGGTTTGATAAGGGTTATTTAGGAATACAGGATCATGGGAAGAGTGGAACGATAGCTATTTTTTCTGTATGGGATAAAGGGGGGGGTAAAAATGACGACGATACTGTTGATGATAGCGATCGAACTCAGGTTATTCATAGTAATCGCAGGGCTGAGAGTAGCCGTTTTGGAGGGGAAGGTTCAGGGGCAAAAACTATCATGCCTTTCAGATGGAGAACTGGTATAACGTATTCTTTCTTGGTGTCACTCTCTCCACGGAAACAAGGAACTATTTATACGGCTTGGATTGCAAAAAAAGGACAAGCTTGGAAAAAAATAGCATCCTATCAAACAGTAGACACGCACAGCCAGCTTGATGGTTTTTATTCGTTTATTGAAGACTATGTTAGAAATGGGGATACTGGGCAGAGTAAACGAATTGCTAGTTATCCATTTCAAGCGGCAATGAATTCAGAAAAAGATTGGCAGCCAATTACCTCCATGTCTGGAACAATTGGCGATGACATTATTCAAAACGGTCATTCAGGAATTCGTGAGAATATTCCATATAGTGAAACAGGCGCCAATACGATAGAATATAGTAAAATGCCAAAGGCTTTCCGCCTTAAACATAGAAAAGAAATCCCCTTTGATTTTCCGGATTTACCAAAGGATTTTGCAGAGTAAACTAGTAGGAGTGGCTGCTGAACACGAATCTATTTCAGGGTGTTATTATGAGACTAGATCTCTGGAGTGTAAAATACTTATGTTGATTGAGGAAGAAGTTGCATTTAGTTACGTGCTATGCGAGATAGTTTCAGACAATGGACGTAAGTGTTAGATAGAGTTTGGCAGAAGAGGTGTTTGCGCCAGGTGGACAGTTTGTCACGGCTGTTTTGTGTCAGTATAACTTGGTGTGTTATTTTTAACTAAGAGAGATGTCGCGCATGTCTTTGCGGCGGTCTGTTTCGTCGACAATTTCTCCTGTGAGTTCCTCAATAATGTCCTCAAGAGTGATGACGCCGCCGACACTGCCGAATTCATCGCGCACGATGGCGAGGTGCTGGCGGTTTTTTTGGAACTGTGGGAGGATTTCATCAGCTAGGGCGTCTTGGGAGACTTCAAAAGGTTTGCTGCTGTAGTTTTCGACTTTGGAGTCATAGTCGCCACCGACCATGGCGGTGAGTAAGTCGGAGCGCAGAGCTACGCCAATAATGATGTCGATGGACTCACCAATGACAATCATGCGGCTGTGCTCGGACTGGATGATGTGGTGCTTAGCTTCTAGCAGTGTGCTGCTGCCTTCGACAGTAGTGAGGGCGATTCTTGGTGTCATGAGCTCTCTGGCTGTGCGGTCATTGAGCTGAAAGACTCCATTGAGCATCGAGTATTCGTGGGATTCGATCACACCTTCTTTCGCGCCGACTTTCGCTAGGTAGCGGATTTCGCGCTCATTGGTACTGGTTTCACTGAGGTCGCCAGCGGTGAAGGGCTTGGTGATAAACTCGATTAGGTAGATGGCGGGGGTGAAGAGGGTGGTGAGGAGTTTGATGGGTTTGGCCACAAAACAGGCAATGGGCTCACAGTGCTTCTCGCCTAAGGTTTTAGGGATGATCTCGGCTATGATGATCATCAAGAAGGTGAAGACTCCTGAGAAAACACCAATCCAGTTTGCTCCGAAGACATCAGCGGCGATACTACCCACAACAATACTTCCAATGATGTTAGAGATATTATTAAGAATCACAATCATGGCGATTGGACGATTCATGGATTCGCGGATCTCTAGTAGGGCGATGGCACTCGCTTTGCCACTTTCGGCAAGCTGGCGAGCTTTGAGGAGTGGTACAGAGAAGACAGCTGCTTCGACTCCTGCGCAGATGGCAGAGGCTAATAGGACGATGAGTACTGCGGTGCAGAGTAGTGTCATAGAGTGTGGTCTTATTCTAGAATAAGTCGCGCTCTGGGCAATGAGAAATTCTGCCTACATTCATAATCGCGAAAAGAGACGGAAAATTTGTTTTCTGCGAATGGAAGCGGGTTGTTTAGCGACTCTCTGTGGTGGCTTCGGAGAGCTGGACGAGGCTGCCCTCTGGGAGGTCGGCAATTTGAGCGTGGAGTTGGCCGAGAGTTTTGAGGTGTTCGCTGAGTTCTAGGGGTGAAATATTGGTAGGCATGTCTTTACCACCGACGCAGAGTGGGAGTCTGTGGGCGTAGCACTGGCCAGCGGCTAGGGGCTCACAATGCTGCTGGCAGGCTGTGAGGTATTCGACTTGGAGGTATTCGAGGATGAAGTCTTGGCGTTTGAAAAGGTTTTCTAACTCAGTAGAGTCATTGGCGATTAACCAAGATTTCGCGAGTACGGGGTCGAAGAAATGGATGCTACCTGTGGGTGAGCTTAGGAATAAGCTGCCCATCTTTGTGGCGATGATGACTGTGTAGGTTTCCTCAAAAAACCATTGCCATTCTACGAGAAGATCTGGGTTGGATAAGTAGTCTGGGGAGATTGTTAAGTCAGCACCTGTCATAGGTCTATGGAGCTTAGTTGTAGACAGAGCGAGGGCGCTCACTGAGGTTATGAATCTCGGCACGTTTCTTTTGGGCGGCAGAGGGGTCGTATTTCGAGGCGCCAAGGACGACGACAGAACCATTCCGATCTGCGGCGAGGCCTGGTGTGGAGTCAGTAGCTTTCACGTACTCACGCCCGAGAACTTGGCCATCTGGGCCTATTTGGACATGTGCCCAGAGATCAGGTGAAAATGGGAAGAGGGTGTGGAGGTGGTTATGGCGATCCACTTGGAACTGGGGCTTGCGGAATCGGAGGTATTCACCGAGTTGATAGGTATTAAGGATTTTATCCTTAAGGGGCTCTCGTATTTGAATGTAGAGATAGCTTTTCTCGTCTTGGGAGGAGATGACGTTGTACTCACGGATCTTTGAGGGGTCAGATGGGTCGCCATAGCGGCTTCTGAAAATAGAGAGGCCTTTGTTAACGGTGAAAAAGGAGTTGTTAGAGCGGAAGGCGGCACTTTGCTCATCGACGTGAATCGTGGCTCTTATGGAATAGTTGGCTGGTGTGGTGAGGCCGAAGCTCTGGGAGAGGTCAAAGCTGCTCTGTACTGTCGCTCCTGTATTGACGATGGTGGTGCCGTGGAGGCTATTGCGGCTGGCGGTGAGTTCTTGGCCGTTTTTTTTGACATCAAATTCGATCCATGAGCGGTTTCTCGTACTAGCTAGTCGCAGGGGTCTGCCCGATTTATTAGTGATGGAGACGACGGCTTTGACGTGCTCGTAGGAGACAAAGGTTTTTTTCTCCATCTGGACTCGTACTGAAATCTGGGCCTGCAAATGGCTGCTGAACATGAGCGCGAGGCTCAAGAGGATGGGTAGAGTGTGGAAAAATCGTTTCATTCGTAACATTAGTTCGGTGTTGGGTCTTTTACGGTGCGGAAGCCCAGATCGGGGCGTCGCTCCATGCGTGATTCTACCCATTCGCGCGCAGTGGCGCCATGACGCTGGTTTCTGAGGTAAGATCCTCCACAGAGGATAGGGCGTTTTGGCATGGCAGGAAAGGCAGGATTTCTCCCGTTGTCACTCGTCCACTCAGTGACATTGCCAGCGAGGCCATAGATTTGATTTTCGGTAATATCATCACCGGCTTGATCCACGGGGCCATAAGATGCGGGGATGAGGGAGTCAGGAAGTGTGGATGAGGATGTGAGGGCGGCGTGCCATTCTTCCTGCGTGGGGAGTCTGTGGTGCTTCCACTCCGCGTAGGCATAGGCATCGTACCAGTCGATATTAATCACCGGGCTATTGAGATCAAGGCGGAGTTTCACCGGGGAGCTTTCGCCTCGATATGTCCAGATTTCATGATTTCTGGCGGCCTTGTACATGGCTTCCCAGTCTTCGGGGATATGATTGTTCTTTTCTGCGGGTTGCTCAGGGGAGTCAAAGTTTGTTTCTGTGCCGAGTTCTTTCGCGGTGCTTAAGAAGTCCAGGAAGACTTTGTACTCGGCGATACTCACTTCGTGAGCGTCGATGAGAAATGCGGTTGTTTTTGTTTTCCCACCATCATGGGTCGCATATTGGCCTGCTGGGATGTGAACCATCCTGTTGGTTTCGCGTGCTTGCGTGCTCTTGCCTTGGTCTGACTGGGTGATGAAAAATAGGAGCCCGCCGATAGCGAGTACGGCAGCGAGTATGATGCCTACGCGAGCTGCTGGGTGCATCTGCTGAGAGCCTGTGCTCACGGAGTCAAGGTGTCCAGAGGATGCATTGAACACTGAGCCACTGAGTTGCTGCTCTATATTCTCCGCGAGTTCTTTAATTTGACCCCACGTAATAGGGATCTCGCGCTCTTCGTCTGCCATGTGTGTGAGCAGAGAGGTCGTGCGAGTTGCTCCTGGTTCACCGGGGCGCAGGAGACCCAGGAAGGTGTGGGCGAGCATGACTTTATCCTGGGCGGAGATCTGGTGGTCACGTTCTCCACCGATCGCCATATTGACCATGCGGGTGAGGTACTTGTCCCCGAAGTAAATCTGGTGGGGCTGGATGGGGAGGGAGGCGATGTTGTTCTTCTCTAGATAGAGGTTTGCTTCCGCGATTTGGCGTAAAATGTGGGCGACATCTTTAGGAGGGATATCGACTCTGGATTCGACGAATTCCTCGAGTGTGTGGCCGTGTAATTGCTCACGCGCATAGGCGAAGACTTGGTCTTCCTGTATCGCCTCGAAGACAGAGCCGATGAGTGGGTGATCGAGTCTGGCCTTCGCTCTGATATCGGCGATGAAGTTATTCACTGCCATTTCATCAGAGTGGAGAGAGCGGTTGAGGCTATCAATAATGACATCGCGCTGGACAGAGACTTGCTGAGCGAGCCAGGTGCGGACGGCGGCACCTTCGTAGAGTAGGTCTTTGAGCAGGTAATCGCCAATTTGGGTTCCTGTGGTGAGTCGAGAGTCTGACATGAGGCTAGCGAGTGGGCAATGCGGGCAAGAGTGGATTATCGGGGTTGATCTCTGGGGTGAACCCTGGGAGATCAAAGGGCTGGAAGAGAGACTGTGGTGGTTGCTTGAGCTTCGCGTGTTCGGAGTGTAGTGTTCTCGGTGAGGCATGCGTGTCGACGAGCTGATCGCGGTAGTAGAGCTCAATGACTTGGCCATAGTACTCACGGCGACCATAGAGAGGGGCTTCAGAGACTTCATTCTCAGAAATCGAGTAGTCGAAGTGCAGAGTCTCTTCTCCGAGTCCCATCCAGTCTATGGGGAGGCTTTCCCAAGTTTTTTCTCTCCTGGAAGAAGGGGTGGCAGGTTTGATGTCTTTGCCATTACTTGTGTCGTAGAAATGGACATCAATACGGACTTTCTCGGGGATGATCTTGTGCTGAGGTGCCGTGCGGATAGGAATGGTGACTTGGCAAGACTTACGGTCTTGGGCGGGTCTTGTGATGACTTGGCCGAGGCTGATGACCTCAGTGTAGCGGTCGACTGGGCGGAGCCCTCTGGCGAGTTTTTTAGAGGCGATGTCGTAGTGCTTTCCCGCGTCAGTGCCTTGTTTGTAAATGGATAAATAAAGATCGCTGGCCTTTTTCCAGAGGCCCATGTCTTCGTGAATGATGGCCTTGATGTAGAGCAAGTGGGGGTGGTCTTCCTGCGTGTACTTCGAGGCTTCATCGAGTTTGATGAGGGCGCGTGACATATCACCCTTCATATGGAGAGCTTCTGCATCAGAGACATGCTTGGCGGCTATGGGGTTATCAATAGAAGAGAGAACTTGAGAGTCAGTGAGAGAGGGCGAGAGGGCGAGAGGGTCAAGGTTGTCAGGCAAGGTGGGAGAGAGAGTCGGGGTGGGAGTGTAGTCTGCGACTGTGTCTTGAAGGATCTGATCAATACTTCTAGGTGTAAATTCGACCTCGGTGGATGCTTGAGTTTCACTGTAGGGGACGCGTACGACGATAGGCTCGCTTTCTACATAGCGAATGACTTCGCGAGTTTCACCAGATCGAGAGGCGATCGTGAAGCCCATGAATAAGAGCTGACAGAGAGCGATGAGTGCGAGCAGGGAACAAGTGACGCCGAAGGTGCTACTTCCAGAGCGCCCTCGAGGTGGTGACTGTTGTCCTACTTGCTGTGCCGATGACATCTGGCAAAGTCTATTGAGAAACCCTTCTGCTTGAAAAGAACGAAAGGCACTAAGAGGGCAAAATAGAAGCATATTTTTGCTCCGTAGGCTTGCAGAGCTTCTTCGGAGCGCTAAGAGTAACGAGGTCTTTATGGAATATCAGACTCTCAAACCTCGCCAAATCGACCTTGGAGCTACCATGGAGCCACTCGAAGTCGCGAAGCAGTTACAGAGGCTAGATGGGTTTGTCTTCTTTGATTCTGCGGGTCATTTTCCGGTTAAATGTGGAAATACCTACAGCGTGTTAGCGGCTCGACCTGTCCGTCTGCTGAAGGGTGATATAAGTGATCTAGAACCACTGAGAGAGGCCGCAAATAGCTATAGAGTGGAGAGCGAGATAGATGGGTTTCCACTAGGGGGGCTCTGTGGATGGGTGGACTATGAGGGGCAGTACTGCTTTGGCCTCTACCCAGAGATGCTTGTCTATGATCACCAGAAAGCTTGCTGGTGGGAGGTCGGAGAACTATCCTCAGAAATTCGTAGAGACCAAAGAGGGGAGGAACACACAGCACAAAGTAGGAGCTCTGAGGTGAAGATCGGAGCATTTCGCTCAGAGATGACTCCTGAGACATACATTGCAAATGTTAGAAAGGCGCAAGAGTACATCACCGCAGGAGATATCTATCAGGTGAATGTGACTCAGCGCTACGAGGCAGAGATCGAGGGGGGGAGTCTCTTTGGACTGTATGAGTATTTGCGGGAGAGCTCGCCAGCACCGCAGGCTGCCTGGCTCCAGCTCGGTGGGAGAGAGATTCTCTCTTCTTCACCAGAGACATTCCTTAAGATAGAGCAGGATCTAATCGAGACGAGGCCAATCAAAGGAACAAGGCCAAGGTATAAAGAAGTGCAGGATGATAGAGCGGCGGCTGAGGAGTTGTTAGCCTCAAAAAAAGAAATCGCCGAACTCGTGATGATCACCGATCTAGAGCGCAATGATTTAGGAAAAATCTGCCAATACGGTAGTGTAGCGGTGCCCCAGCTCGTGCAGTTAGAGAGCTTTGAACACGTCTATCATCTAGTCTCAACCGTGCAGGGGACGCTGCGTGACGATGTCGATCACTGGCAGGCGCTGGCGAGCTGTTTCCCTGGAGGGTCGATTACGGGAGCGCCCAAGAAGCGAGCGATGGAGATTATTGAAGAGCTCGAGAGCGGCGCACGTGGACTCTACACGGGTAGTGTCGGCTATGTTGGGTTCAACGGGTGTAGTCAGTTTAGTATTGTGATTCGCAGCCTGGTGCGTGAAGGCTCTCAGCTAAGTTACAGTGTAGGAGCAGGGATAGTCGCAGACTCCGATGCCCAAGCAGAGTACGAAGAAACACTGCACAAAGCACGAGGAGTGAATCTCGCACTTGAGAATTTCCGACTCGGTAAATTGGGATGAAACAAAGAACCTGTTAGTTCTCTAAGTCGCAAAACGCAATCTTTTGAATCTTTAACTTAGCGAGCACATTGAGCACATCAATCACGCGCTGTTGTTTCGTAAGGTCAGAGGCGTCAATCTTGATAACGGGAATCTCTGAGGAGTAGGACTGAGATTGGGTGAAGATTCTGAGGCGTTCTTCAAGTAGAGGGAGTTCGCGCTTTGAGCTATCTTGGTCGAGGACTTCAGGAGCAGTTGTTTGATTGAGGACAATGGACTGGTCTTCTCGGATCGTGATGGTGGGTGGAGTGAGGGGAAAGGATTCAGCACTTGGAGCGTGATCGGGGAGCTGGATACTCAGGTCTTGCTCCTCGGCCTGAATGGTCGTGGTGACGATGAAATAGATCAGGAGAAGAAAGCAGACATCAATGAGAGAGGAGATATCTAAGCTGGGGGTGTCGTGTCCCGTGGTGTATTTGAGGGAGTGCTTGTTTGTTCTGGTGCGTGGCATCATAATTGTTGGTTTTTTATTCTAACGCCGTATCTGTGTATTTGCTTAGAAAAAGATGGGGAATATAAGATTACCGGAGGTGCCCTTTAGTAGCGAGGCACAGAGGTGTCGATCTGCATAGACCAAGCGTCGATGCCCTGCGCCATCGAAAAGCTATTGAAGTAGCCGGTTTCTCGCAGGTAGTGCACAGCACTTAGTGAGCGCACGCCATGATGACAGTAGACAATGATTGGCTCTTCTGGCCGGAGGGCGAGGCGATCTATATGGTCACGAAAGGCGGAAAGTGGCGTAAACACGGATCCTGTAATTCGACAATACTCCCACTCATGGAGCTCACGACAGTCTAGAAGGACAGGAGGTGAGTCCGAAGCGAGAGCTTGCTGGGTGAAGTGAACACTGAGCTCACTCTGCTGGAGGGGGTCAGGATAAGTCATCTTACTTCACGATGACAGGTGTGCCGAGAGGAGCATTCTGATAGAATTTCTTCGCCATATAGTCAGGGGTCCGCACACAGCCATGGGAGGCAGCGTATCCCGGGAGGTAACCTGTATGCATGCCAATCGCACCATTAAAGCGTAGGAAATTCCACATCGGGGCTCCTTCAAAGACTTGGCCGGGGCCGGGTTTGTCTTTACGGCTATCTGCGTCATCGTTGAGAATTTGACCCGTAGAGACATCCTTAATCACACCATAGAGAGAGGACCTGTGGTCGACATCTCGCTCCGTGACCTTATAGTGCCCGCGAGGAGTGTGGTTTCCTTCTTTCCCCGTAGAAATAGGAGTGAGGCCGACGAGTTGACCCCCTTTATAAAAATAAGCCTTTTGCTCAGCGAGGTGAATGGTGATCTTTGGAGCTCCCTGGACGCCATCGCCATCCCAGTAGCCACCCGCAGAGGGAGAGCCGAACTGATGGTGATCATGATTAGCTGCTGTGTTATAACCTGAGAGATAGTCGTGAGCACCGTGCTCGTGGTGACCAGCATAGGGGGCACATTGGGTGAGGAATGTCACCAGTAGAGGTAGCGCTATGGTCGTGAATCTTAATTTCAATAGAGATTTCATAGTGTGGTTAGAAATGGACAATGTGGACTCACTAATCATGAGGGGAGAGAGCTAGCGGCGTCAAGCCAAGTACGGGAGTGCTCTAATAGGAACTTATAAGACTGAGGAGAAAGACTAGCTATTTCTCATTTTTATAAACTATTAGCCCTCGAGTTCCTCGTCATGCGTCTCGTCTGCCTCGGAGTACTCGACATGGTCATTGGGAGTATTTCCCGCTTCGAGCTGAGCGAGGCGCTGCGCCTCTTCTTCATGGGAAATGATCTGGAGTGTGGCTTGGACATTGGCTTGCATGCCAGCTCCTTTCACAATGTTACGTATCGAGCTTGCCGTGAAGCCATTACGCCCAATCATAAAGCGAACATCATCCTGGTGAAGCACCAGTCGGAAGCGAACCTGTTTCTTGTCAGCTTCCGCGACTTTCAGCTGAGCTTGTTGGGGGTGGGTGATGAACTGGAGGGTAATGAATTGTATAAAATCACGTATTTGTGCCGTCACTTGTTCCATAGTAGAGAGTATGGCGCACGAAGCTGGTGAGATCCAGTAGGTTTTTCTCCAATCACCAATATCAACTTATACCAACTCAGAAAACTATCTGGTAGAATTCACTGGATCTTTGAGGAGGTATTCTCGTAGTCACTCACTCGCAGAGACTATGGAGTTTTCACGAGACGCACAGAGTCTATATGGAACTCACTCTGTTCGCTGTATTTGCGTTTGAGATAGCCCAGAGCGATGTGCTCGCCTGAGAGTTCAGTGCACGAGGTGATACGGCCTGCGGGCTTTGGATCCTCAGAGACATAGAAGTCGCAGGGAGGTGTGACTGCCGCAGAGAGGCGAAATGACGTGAGAGCTAAATTGGTCTTTCCCGCAGAGCGAATTCGAGAAATCACCTCCTGGCCAATATAGCAGCCCTTAGAGTAGGAGATAGCACGGTCTTCAAGCTTCGCCTCTGGAGGGAGAATCGAGGGGTCAAGCTCAGCGCCCCAGAGCGGTATTTTGTGCTCGATGCGCAGAGACTCTAACTGTGAGCTCTCAGCGTCTGGATAGCGCGCAGCTTGTTCTTGGGTGATGAGGTGGTCCCAGCCCAGAATGCCGTAGCGATTACACTGCCAGCTTGCAGAGTTCTCTGGTGGTGAAGGAGTCTCAGAGAATTGATGGATGAAAGAATGAGAAGAAGTGAGGTCAGTGATTGTGACATCATCGGCAATGAGGTACTTATCAACACGCTCTAATAGACTCTCTCGCAGGCAGAGAGGAGCATCGATAAGTAGACTCTCGTGGTGAGCTCGGACATAGAGATCGCCCTCCATCTTACCTTTCGCTGTCGTGATGGCGGAGTAGACGGCCTGGCTAGTGCTAGCTAGAGCCACGTCTTGTGTGATCTGGCCATTGAGATAGCGCACCCGATCTGATCCAGTGAGCTGGAAGATAGCGCGCTTAAGCGCAAAAGGATCTCTGGGTAAGTCTGTAGTCACTGGAGAAGAAAAGGTTATAGCTTAGCTCTATGTTACACCTTACCCCCTAAAAAGCCGACCTTGTATCCAGCATTTCGGAGTACTTTTGATGCACTAGAGTTGAGTAACAGTAACCCTAAAAACCCGAAAATCCCTGTAAAGAGGCCGAGGGCGATGATCACTGACAAGAAACCTTTCTTGAGGGCTCTACCTAATCCAATAACTCCAATAAAACCAACACCTATTGTGAGACCAAAGAAGGCCAATGCAATGAACCCACCGAAATCAGGTGATATGGAGGAGAAGCCTAGGAAAAGAGGTATGGCTAGTAGGTTAAGCAATACAGCAATATTGACGAACCTCTGGTACTTAGCGATTTTTTGATAATCGTAAGTGATGCCAGAGATGTTAGAGGTGCCCTGTGTTTCTGGAGCAGTGTATGGATTATTCATCGTAGAATATGGGACTAGGCTCGTAGAGAGAGCTTCAAGCAAACATAAAGAAAAGGAGGAGCAAAAGCCAGAGGCTGGTGGGAGTATTTGAATTACTCGTTCCAGCTAAGAGCTCCTTTTTTGAGGGCGTAGACGTAAGCGACTGCCAGTACTGTAGCGAAAGCCGCCACACTCCAGAAAGCATCTTGGTTCGCGCTCATAAGCTCCTTGAACTGCACAGCCCATGGGTAGAGGAAGACCACCTCGATATCAAAAAGGACAAAGAGCATAGCGACCATATAGAATTTTACACTGAATCGAGGCGCTCCTGTGCCGATAGCAACCATACCGCATTCGTAAACAGTGTCTTTTGCACCGCGATTTGAGCCACGTTTACCGAGTAAAACACTGAGGCCGAGACTTGTCGCAGCAAAGCCCAGAGCGATCAGAGCTTGCATTAAAATCGGTAAATAGTCGTTTAGCATATCAATAGAGAGTTCGAGGCGTTGGGAAATTGAGTTCGGAAAGAGTCAGAAGGTCCGAGAGTCAGAAAGTCTGAGTCTGTGGGACTGAGCTGGCATAGAGTTAGCACAAGGGCTTAAAAAAGCCCGAGTAGCTCGCGCTACTCGGGTGTATTAAAGTTAAATTCGCTGGCAGATCCAGCATGAAATTTGCGATCGCAGAATTATTTATTCAGCGTCGAAGGAGCTGTGAGCCTCATTGAGGCGGTCGAGTCCCTTGTATTCCTTACCATCCTTCTCCACCATGCCACGAGTGACTAGGTTTTGAAGCTTCTCGTAGGCGCGAAGGCGAAGCATTTCTTCTCCTCCACTTACCGCATTGCGTTCCTTGAGACGGTCAAAAATTCCTTCGAATAGTTCATTGAACCCGAAAAATTTAGATTCTGCCCCGAGCACGTTGACGATTTCATCTGTCACATGATCTGGTACGCGGCGTGAAAAACGTGTGCGTTTTGTAGTTGCCATAACACTGCACAGCATACACTAGAGTTGCCAATGTGGCGACACTAATTTTGTAATTTATTAAAAAAAAGAAGGGGTGGGCAAGGAAAAAGGGAAAAATCAGAGGAAATAAAGTGACGTTATTGTCAACTCGGATGGTGATTTCTCTCGGTTCTATAATCTGGTAAAGAAGTTCTCGCACTTTCCTTTGAAAATCGATCAAATCCGTATAAGGTCAGGTTATGAAACTTACAGGAGTGAAGCTCTTACTCGCACTGCCCTTATTGATTCATCCGCTCCATGGCCGCACATGGACAAGTGCGGATGGTAGCAAGACCTTTGAGGCGGAGCTAGATTCTTATGATGCGAGTACTCAAGTGGTGAGTGTCTCCAAGGATGGCGTGCAGGTGACCTTTACCGCGGATAAACTCTCGTCGGGTGATCAGCAGTGGTTAATCGCGCAGGCAGAGGAGGGTGCGACGAAGCAAGGCGAAGCTGGGACTATTATAGAAAAGTTGAAGCAAGTCCGGCGGCTCACAAATGGTAAAATGCAGAAGACCGCGATTGGAGCAGATGTCGAATTTTTCATCCTCTATTACTCAGCGAGTTGGTGAGGCCCCTGCCGAGCAAGTGCGCCACAGTTAGTGGCCGACTATCGTGAGAAAATCGCCTCAAATCCGAAGTTTGAGATGATCCACATTTCTATGGAAGATGAGGCGTCCCATCTGGAGTGGGCAAGTTCAGCGAACTTCCCATGGCCAACGATCAACGCAGAGAAAGCCGGTGAAGCCATAGAAGCCCTGAGTGAGGAGGTCCCCGGCTATGTGCTGCTAGATCGAGCAGGGAATGTACTCGCGAATGAGAAGTCAGTGGTATTTGGTAAACTGAAGTAGGTTTGAGGTTTTGTAAGTTCAGTTTGGGTTTATTTGAGAATGAAGAAGTTCATCACTTTGGTGTCAATTTTGACCACAGTATTTCTTTTTGGCTGTGAGCAGACTAAGAATGAAGATATAGTGAGTCACTCTGGGGCTATTTTACGTTATCAGGATGGTCAAATGAGGTTTAAAAGCCTAGTTGGGACGGTATATGACGAAGAAAGTTTTGACGAAGCAAGGCCTAAACTAGCCGAAATTGCTGCAGATTGGCATAAAGTTGCCAACGCTCTTAGTGGTTTTAAGCCTCCCATAGAAAAGGACAGGCAGAAGTTTAGAAACATGCTCGAAGAGGGTAATGAAAGAGCGGAACCTACCGCAGGGGCTATGATAAGCTTTGTAATGGTTGAATCGCGACAAGAGGAGATACTTGAATGGCAGGAAGAATTTCTAACGGCTGCTAGTTCTGTGATTGCTGAATTTACGAGACTTTATGGAGAGTTTGGCCATTCTGACCAAAAAATCGATATTTCTGACTTAGATATTAGTATCTCAACAATGAATGGAATCCCACTCGATCAAGCTATTGATAGTTCCGCAGAATTATCCTCAGACGAAGATCTAGCAGAATAGAGTTGTGTATCTAATCTAGCGCTAACGAAGCTCTGAACGTAATAGAGTAGTGTACTAGAAACAAAAAAACGACCACGAGAAGTGTGGTCGTTTGTTCTATGACATTTTCTGAGGGTGGATGACCTCAGTGTCGCTGACAAGTCAGGTTGACTAGGAAGCGGTAGCGGCTTGCTTCTTCCCGTTCTCAGCTGATTGCTTGCCTTTGTTAGGTTGAGAAGATGGTGTGCCGACAGTGGACTTACCCACGAATGTCGCACCTGCTTCGATCGATAATGTCGCAGCTTTGATGTCGCCAACGAGTTCTGCATTGGCCTTGAGTTCGACGCGATCAGAGACGTTGATATTGCCGTGGACTTTTCCGTAGATGACTATGGAGCGAGTCTGTATTTCTGCTTTGATTCGGGCATTTTCACCGACTGTGAGTGATCCATCAGAGAGGATTTCACCTTCGATTTTACCGTCAACGACGAGGTCATTGGAGAATTTAACTTTGCCTTTGATCTCTACGTCTGAGCTGAGGACGTTACGGCCTGAGGTTGCAGGGACTTGCTTTGAGCTCGCTGGCGTAGTGTGAGCGGCAGCAGGTTTAGTTGGCTGTGGGGGTCGGGAGTTCGAGGGCTGTGGCGCAGAAGTTGTTCTGGTTGGCGTACTAGCTGGGGGGCGCGAGGGTGTTTCTGCATTATCGCCTTTGTTGGAGCTGTATCTTTGGAACATGAAATGAATGAAGTAGTAAAATTACGAGAGACTGTGACTCTAGTCTTGTTTTCTCGCTAAGCTAGCAAGAAATGAGGGAGGCACGAATTTTTTTCTTATGAAAAGAGATTCCTTTATGGGGGGTATAGGGTGATTAGTTTGTTTCTTCTTTTGGCTCAGAGATCTCTGAGTTTTCCTGCGGAGTTTCTTCTTGGGCAGGTTCGTCTGTTGAGGCTTTTGTAGCACTATCGTTTGAGTCGTTTGAGTCGCCTGAGTTATTCTCACTGGCTGAGTCAGCAGGATTTGGAGGTGAGATTGTGCTAGTTTCTGGTGTTGGTGGTGCCTGGGGTAAGCTGCCGTTTTGAGTAGGATTGAGCGGCTGAGTTGTTGGCTGGGCTGGCTCGAGTGGTGCAGGCTCTAAGAGCTCTGGTGGGTCTACGCCGAGGATTTTTAGCTTGTACTCAGCGAGTTGCTTTCCAGCATCAAAGCTTTTTGCTTGCTCGTAGTGGCTCTTGGCGGTGTCTATATTTCCACCAGCATTCTCGATGTCTCCTAGTGTGATGTAGGCGACGTGCTTGATGTAGTCTGCACTTTCATCGAGCTGGGTGACTTCGAGTAAGGTGGATTTGGCCTGGTCTGTTTTTCCAGATTGGTATTGGAGTTGTCCGAGGACTGTGAGAGCGGAAGCGTGAGCTGGGTGCTCGTAGTGTGTCGTGACGAATGCCTGGAGAGATTCGAGGGCTTTGGCGGGGTCTTCTTCTGCTTCGATTTTCGCCAGTAGGAGCTGAGCGGTGGCAGCGGACGCGGAGTTTGGGAAATCAGTGATGACGGCTTTATAAGTGCCTTCATCTGTGGCGCTTAGTGTGGCACTTCCTGCGTCTTGTTGTTTCTGTTGTTTGAGAGTCTGCCAGGTGACTACACCAAGGACGGCGAACAAAACCAAGATAGCTAGTCCTATGAGCTTCTTCTGGTGCTGATCCATGAATGCCTCAAATTTCGATGGCCCCATTTGAATTTCGGCGATGGGAGTAGGATGAGTGTTTTGTTCTGCCATGATATGTTTTAGACGAATGTAGGTGCTTGAATATGATGAGGTGCTCAGGGAATCAAGTCTTATTGCGTTTGGAGGAAGGAGAGAAGAAGGTTGGGGTGAGTGTCGTTAAGCCCACAGTGTGTGTGGGTACTGTTCCTGCTCGATGAGTGTTTGGAGTGTGCTGAGCACTTCGGCTTTATCCTCGGGGTAGGTGACGCCGAACCATTTTCCAGTGGTTTCTTTGATCTGGCAGTGGGCTTTGTTTTCCTGAATCAGCTTGTCGACTGCAGCTGGGAGATAGCATTCTGTCTTCAGTTCAGTGCCGTGGTTTTGGAGGAAGTTTTCAAAGAAAGTCTCAAGATGTGGGATGAATTCTTTGGGAAAGCCCCAGAAGTTCATAGAAACAAGGGAGTGCTCTGGGAGGTTCACCATTTTGGCATGGCTATTGTAGCCTTGGCAGGTGCCGTCTTTCTGTCTGGTGATTTCGGTGTGTTCTTCGATACCGATGAGTTGTTGGTCAGCGGTGGAGCAAATACCACGGTTTACATGGCCGTGCTTAGAGAGTGTGTTGGCTAGCGGGTAGCCAATCATGATGTATTGCTGGGCCACTGTTGTGTGGTTTTTAGCGGTTTGGTAAAAATGCTCAAAAATACTCTGGTAGGCGTCCGCACCATAGAAATCATCGGCATTGATCACAACAAAGGCGCTATCAATTAGGTGTCTTGCTGCTAGTAGTGCGTGTGTGGTGCCCCAGGGTTTCACTCTGCCTTCTGGGACACTGTAGCCTGCGGGGAGGTCATCGAGGGTCTGATGCGCGTATTCGACTTGGATCAAGTGGGCGAACTTCTGGCTGATTTGGTTGTGGAAATCCTTTTGGAAGTCCTCACGAATGATGAAAATCACTTTTTGAAATCCTGCACGAATGGCGTCGTAGAGGGAGTAATCAAGGACAGTTTCGCCATTTGGGCCCATGGGATCCATCTGTTTGAGCCCGCCGTAGCGGCTTCCCATGCCAGCGGCTAGGACGACTAGTGTAGGTTGAGTCATAAGTAATGTTCTTGAGTAATGCCTATCAGTTGTGTGGGAATCAGGGCAAGGAAAAGCACGGGTTGAATCCAGAGAGTGTTGGTTTTTCTGGGTTTTATCGAGAATTGGCAAAACAAAACCATTGCTAGTGGAGTTCTTCTGATTGTAGGTTCAGACCGACATGGAAAAACCTTCGCCAATTTCGAAATTCGAGCTGAATGCAGAGCATGGGCGAGCGTTGTTCCGCGCGATGCTGACATCTCGAATGCTTGAGGCTAAGCTGAGTAGTCTCTACAAGGCGGGCAAGATTGTCGGTGGGGTTTATTTAGGCAAGGGCCAAGAAGCTCTCAGTGCCTCTCTGGGGATTTGTCTCAAGCAAGGTAGAGATGTCTTCGCGCCCTTGATTCGTGATCAGGCGGGGAGAACGGCAATGGGGGAGGAGATTATTGAGGTCACACGAACTTACTTAGGATCTGTCGAGGGCCCGATGCGGGGGCGAGATGGAAATATTCACAGAGGACGGCCAAAAGACGGTATGCTGGCGATGATTAGTCACTTAGGAGCCGCGGTGTCAGTGGTGGCTGGGGCACTCATGGCCAAGCGCTTGCGAGGGACTCTGGCAGGAGTGGTGGGAGCCACCTGTGTGGGGGATGGTGCGACTTCGACAGGTGCCTTTCATGAGGGGCTCAATGTGGTGGCAGTGGAGAAGCTTCCCATGGTTGTGGTGATTGCCAATAACCAGTACGCCTACTCGACACCCACGCAGAGTCAGTTTGCCTGCGAGAATTTAATTGATCGCGCTCTAGGCTACGGGCTTGTGGGACACTCAGTAGATGGGACAGATATGCTGGCTTGTGCTGAGGTGCTTGGCGAAGCAGTGGCTCGAGCGAGAAGGGGAGAGGGGCCTCAGCTCGTTGAGGCGAAATTACTCCGTCTCTCCGGACATGGTGAGCATGATGATGCCTCCTATGTCTCAGAGGTAATGCGTGAGAGTCACGCAGGGAGAGACTGTATGGAGGTGGCGAGAGCACAGATGCTAGAAAAGGGCTGGCATAGTGGGAGTGAGATCGCAGACCTTGAGGCGGAAGTTTCAGAGCAAATTGTGGCAGCTGTCGCTATGGCGCAGAAGGAAAATGTGCCGAATCCATACACCGAGGACTGGTGCGCCATTGCCTCAGCCATTGGCAGAACCAGTGTAGAATCTGAGTTGTGCCTGTAACCTACATTGACGCGATTCGCGAAGCGCAGCTCTATCTTTTAGAGACTGACCCAGATGTCTTCCTCTACGGGCAAGATATCGGGGAGTTTGGTGGTGCCTTTAAGGCGACCAAAGGACTCCAAGAGCGCTTCCCAGGCAGAGTGAAGGATGCGCCGATTAGTGAGGACGCCATGATAGGTGTGGCTGTAGGGGCGGCGATTGAGGGGATGAAGCCTATTGTCGAAATGCAGTTTGCGGACTTTTCTTCCATCGCATTTAACCAGATTGTCAATCAAGCGGCGACGCATTACTACCGTACAGGAGTGTCGATACCGCTGACAGTGCGAATGCCCTCTGGAGGTACTCCTGGTTCTGGCCCATTTCACAGTCAGTCTATGGAGTCGATCTACGCGCACTACCCAGGAATTGTTGTGGTGACACCAGCGACTGTGGCGGATGCGTATTCGATGCTCATTGAGTCTGTGCAGTGCCCAGATCCGGTCGTGTACTGCGAGCACAAGTTCCTCTACCGCTGGCTCAAGGCTGAAGATTTCAAAGGTGATGGCCTACCTATCGGTAAGGCGAGAATCACTCGCTCCGGCAAGCACGCCACAGTGGTCGCCTACAGTGCGATGGTGCATGAGGCTGTGAGAGCTGCAGACATTCTCCAGCGTGAGGGTGGCTGGGAAATCGAGGTAGTGGACTTACGCAGTGTAAAGCCCATGGACACAGATACGATCATCGCCTCTGTCGCACGCACAGGGCGCCTGCTGGCACTCGGAGAAGCCTTCCCATGGGGTGGGGTGAGTGCTGAGGTGGTCTCGCGCGTGGTAGCCGAAGGCTTTCATCTCCTTGATGCACCTCCGATGAGGCTCAATGCCAAAGACACCCCAGTGCCCTATCATCCGAAGCTCTGGGCAGCACATCGACCAACACCAGAGAGCGTCTGTGTCGCTCTTCGCCAGCTGCTAGCCTACTAATGATCACGAAGATCAATTCTCTATTCTCAAGAAACTGATATTATGCCCGAAGTTCCCATTTTGATGCCCCAGCTTGGAGAGTCTATCGCTGAGGCGACCATTATTCGTCTCGCCGTGAGTGTCGGAGACACCGTGGAGACGGATCAAGAGATTATTGAGGTTGAGACCAATAAGGCGACGATGGGAGTGACCACTCTCTGTAGTGGCGTGATGAAGGAAATCTACGCCACTGAAGCTCAGAGTTATGCCGTGGGTAGTGTTCTAGGGCTACTTGAGGCCACACAGGAAGAAGTCGAGCGCACTGGTGTCTCAGTCGCTGGCAGCGAGGAAGAGAAGGATCGCGCGCTAGCAGAAGGTGCGGGAGTGAGGGAAGATGAGGCGAATTTGCATTTTAAAACAGAGGATGGCGGTGTCTTTGAGCGCCGTGTGGTGGAGCCTAATGTCAAAGGCCTCCCGGTACCCGCTGGGAAAAAAGGATCACTCTACATTTCACCGAGAATGCGCGCACGCATGGATGAACTCGGACTGCAGGCCGCAGATATTTCAGCGATTCCGGGTACGGGTCGCGGTGGCCGGGTGACAGTAGAAGACCTGGAGAGCTTTCTTGAGTACATTGATACATGGCCGAGCTCACCTGCCTCTCCGATGCGCTTGGCGGTGGCTGATGCGATGCGCCGTAGCTGGATGCGCCCCCTTGCCTCCGTAGGGCACCCCGTGGTGCTTGATCATGTGCTGGACTACCGGAGACAGCAGTCACCAAAGCCAGGTTTGACACTGTATGTGCTCAGAGCTTTTGCTATAGCCTTGCGTGAGGAACCTACAGCCGCGGGTTTTCTAATGGGGGATCGCATAGTGCATCCAAGGGCCTTTGATATTGGCGTGGCCGTGCAGGTGAATGATGGTGTGATGGTGCCGATTGTTCGCCACACAGACACGAAGTCCGTGCCTGAGCTCGCTGAGGAATATGCGCTTTTAGTGGATCAAGCCAGAAACCGCCGCCTCGGGGAGAGTGAGCTCAAGGGAGGGATCGCCACGGTGACAAACTTCGGGACATTTGGCCTGACATGGGGGACTCCTATTCCTCTGCCCAATGAGTCTCTGATTCTCGGTGTCAGTGCGGGGGTGAAGCGTCCCGTCTGGAGTGAGCAGGTGAATGCCTTTATCCCGGTGACTGAGGCAGAGTTAGTGCTGACTTTTGATCACCGAGTGATTGATGGAGGGGATGCAGGCCGTCTACTTAAGCGTGTCGCGGAACTACTGGCAAAACCCTCTGAGTTATAGCAGGGTATCCTCTGGAAATGGGCGAAAAAGTGCCCATTAGGAGGAGAAATTTTCCCTGAAATATTCTGCCCAAAAAGCTGGTTTCGCGACTTGCTTTATCCCGTTTGCTGAAGAGGATATATCTCGTGAGTAACCTAGCAATAAGAGTCGAACATGTCAGCCGGTATTTTAAAGATACGGTCGCCTTGGATGATGTGTCACTGAGTATTGGGAAGGGAGATTTGTTTTTTTTATTGGGTGCTAGTGGCTGTGGTAAGACAACATTGTTGCGCAGTATCGCCGGGCTCGAAGCTCCCGACTCTGGGAAAGTGTTTTTTGGAAATCGAGATGTGACTTCTGTGCCAACACACAAGAGAGAGGCTGCAATGGTCTTTCAGAGCTATGCGCTCTGGCCCCATATGTCAGTGGGTGAAAATGTGTCCTTTGGCCTAGAAGAAAGGGGTGTGGTGGGAGATGAGCTGGTGGATAGAACTCTAGAGGCTCTTAAGGGTGTGTATTTAGAAGGGTATGAGGATCGCCGTATTGACCAGCTCTCTGGTGGCCAGCAGCAGCGCGTGGCTCTTGCGAGAGCTCTGGTGGTTCGGCCGAAGTGCTTGCTGTTAGATGAGCCGCTTTCTAACTTAGACACCCAGCTAAGACTAGAAATGCGCTTAGAGATCAGACGCATTGTGAAAGAATACGGGCTAACGGCCGTGTATGTCACTCATGACCAAGAAGAGGCTCTCTCTGTGGCAGATAAAATAGCGGTGATGGCTGAGGGGAGAGTGCAGCAAGTGGGAACACCTGAGGAAGTGTACCGGAAACCTCTCAATAAGCATGTGGCACAGTTCATAGGGGCGACGAATTTCTTACACGGTAAGGTGGAGTGGATTGTGAGAGATGACGATGAGGACTATGTGGTGAGAATCCGCTCAGAAGTGGGAGAGCTCTACCAGGGCTCTGTCTCTGATAAGTCCTGGAAGCCCACTATCGGGGATGAGGTGCAGGCCTCGATTCGGCCAGAGGCATTTCGCTTTGATGACTCAGGGGATGTGATTAATCAGATGTTTGGTGAAATTGAGGAGAAAGTCTACCAAGGGCCGACTGTGCAGTACCTTGTGCGCCGTGATAGTGGAGATTACATCCACGTCTCAGAGATGAATCCCAGTTTCACTAAAGAACCGGGTGATCGTGTGACGATGATTGCGCGTAAGGAAGACGTGGCTGTACTAAAGATGAGTGATGATAAGTAGGCATGTTAGAAAGCAATGTGGAGTGATCGGCGCGCTCATTATAGTGGCGCTGGCACCATTGTTGTTTCAAGCGAAGCGCATAGTGAGCCCAGGTCAGGCAGATCTCAGGCTGACTGTGATTAGCCCGCATAATGAATCGATCCGCAGAGAGTTCTCTACAGCCTTTTACCATTACTATCGAGAAAAGTCTGGGAAGTCTGTGTACATTGATTGGCTTAATCCTGGGGGGACTTCTGAGATTCGACGTGTGATTGATGATAAGTTCTCCAATGCCCAGAAGCATGGAAAAAAGGGAATAGGAATTGATGTGTTTTTTGGTGGGGGGGAGTATGACTTTTCGCGTCAGGCGAGCTTTGAGCCCAAGCGTTTTGTGCCCTTAGAGGTCTTTGAGCAGAAACCAGAGTGGTTCGAGGACTCGGTGATTGCGCAGAGTTTTAGTGGGGAAGTGTACTATGAAAAAGAACGTCATTGGGTGGGGACGTGTCTCTCTCAGTTTGGTATTTGTTATAATACAGATTTGGTGAAGAGACTGGGAAATGATGACCCGAAGGAGTGGAGTGACCTCGCCCACCCAAGTTACTTTGGTAAAATCGCTCTCGCAGATCCTCAGAAGAGTGGATCCATTGCGAAAGCCTTTGAGATGCTCATTCAGCAGACCATTCAGGAGAGACTAGCGAGCACTGTAGCAAAAACCGCGGAGACCGAGCAGCAGCGGCGAGCTCGTGCCATTCGGCACGGATGGGCAGATGGGCTGAATCTGATCCAGCGAATCTCGGCGAATGCGCGCTACTTCACAGACAGTGCCACAAAGATTCCCCTCGATGTCGCCCAGGGGGATGCGGCCGCTGGGATGTGTGTCGATTTCTATGGTCGTGCCTATCATCAGAAGCATAAGAAAGAAGATGGGACGTCTCGCTTAGAGTGGATTTCTCCAAAGGCAGGCTCCTCTGTGAGTGTGGATCCCGTCGCCATTTTTCGGGGGGCTCCCGCACCAGAGCTAGCACAGGAATTTGTCACCTTTTTACTCAGTGAGCGCGGACAGATTCTGTGGAATGCCCGGGCAGGTGTAGAGGGTGGACCCGAAATACGATCTTTAGGCAGATTGCCTGTTCGCCGTGATATGTACACAGCCGCACATCTTGCGAAGTTTGCCAACCCAGAGGCGAATCCCTATGAGAATTATAATGAATTCACCTATCATCCTGAGTACACAGCGGCTGGATTTAATGCGATGCGAATGATTATTCGTGTGATGTGTATTGATGTGCACGATGAGCTCGTGGAGGCTTGGCAGGCACTGATAGAAGCTGATTTCCCAGAGCGTGCGACACACCATTTCCATGATGTCGCGATTGTTTCCTATGAGCGAACTATGGGTGAGATTCGAGAACAAATAAAATCTGGAAAACAGTTAGAAACACTAGGCATGCGCAAGCGCCTCGCGAGTGTGTTTCGGCGTAATTATCAACAAACCATTCGTTTAGCAGCCCGACGATAATGAAGAAGATCACCGCTATATTGATTGTCGCAGTCGTAAGTTTGTTGTTTGGGCTGTTCTTTCTCTACCCAGTTGCCGAAGTGCTCAAGGTCGCGTTCTTAAATGAGAGCGGCGAGTTTACACTGGATTATTTTTTGGGGATTTTTAATGATCCTATTTATCTGGAGGGACTTTGGAATGCCTTTAAGCTTGGTGTGGTCTCTACAGTTGTGACCTTTGCGATCGCTTTTCCGCTAGCCCTAGGCACTCACCTCTGGAAGTTCCCGCTCAAAAAGGTGCTGACCATTTTGATCTTAGCGCCACTGGTACTTCCGCCTTTTGTGGGGGCTGTCGGGGTGAAGCATATCTTTGGTGTGGAAGGGGCCTTTAATAGCCTGCTGATTGATTTTGGGCTGATGTCGAGCACGAGTCCCTATGACTGGTTAGGGGAGGGGCGTTTTTGGGGTGTTGTGATCATGTTAGCTCTGCACCTTTATCCGATTCTCTACATGAATATCGTCTCTGCTCTCAGTCATCTTGACCCGGCGATGGAGCAAGCCGCGCAGAATCTAGGGGCCTCGCCGTGGAGCCGTTTCCGCAAAATTACCTTGCCTCTCTGCATGCCGGGAGTGTTTGCGGGTGCTTCCATTGTCTTTATTTGGTCCTTTACAGAGCTCGGAGTACCTCTTGTCTTTGACTACTCAAGGGTGGCGCCAGTGCAGATTTTTGATGGGCTAAAGAGCCTAGATAGTGACCCGACTCCCTACGCTATTGTCGCTGTGATGCTTGTAGTGTCTGTCATAGTGTTCTTATTCTCTAAGCTCGTCCTTGGGAGGTCGCCCTTGGGTTCTTCCGCTCGACCTAAAATGAAGCGTGAAGAACGCACCCTACCTCCAGTGCTTGGCTGGTTAGTGTCTCTGGGTTTTATGCTGATGTTTCTGGTGGCCTCGATCCCTCATTTGGGTGTTCTATTTCTCTCGGTGTCGACAGATTGGTACGGGACAGTATTTCCTGAGTCACTCACTGGGGCTCACTATGGAGAGGGCCTTGGTCACCCCATGGTGACGGGCTCGATCCGAAATAGCCTGCTCTATGCTTCTGGAGCGACTTTGATTGATGTCATCCTTGGCTGCGCGATCGCCTATGTGATCGTGCGCTCGACCATATGGGGGCGCAATTTACTCGATGCACTGATGATGCTACCTCTCGCAGTCCCAGGTTTAGTACTTGCTTTTGGTTACTTCGCTCTGAGTCAGGAGAATCAGCTATTCTATGGACTGGCCAATGTGTTTGAGAGTCCGGTGCTGCTGCTGATCATTGCCTATGCGGTTCGGAGATTACCTTATGTGGTTCGTGCTGCTGTAGCGGGGCTTGAGCAGAGTGATGTTGTGCTCGAAGAAGCCGCCTTATCGATGGGGGCTCCACCAAGGCGTGCCTTTCAGCGAATTGCTCTGCCTTTGATTGGTGCCAATGTGATTGCTGGTGCGATTTTGGCCTTCGCCTTTGCGATGTTAGAGGTCTCAGATAGTTTGATTTTAGCCCAGCAGGCGGAGCACTATCCGGTGACTAAAGCGATCTACGCCCTACTAAGTACTCTGGGAAGTGGGCATGAAATTGCTTCGGCTCTCGGTGTCTGGGCGATGGTGTTCTTGGGCATCGCTATTGCAGGTGCCTTTATTCTTGTTGGGAAACGTGGCGGGAGTTTATTCCGCTTATGATAATACCACCTCAGAAAACAATATGGCGATAGAAAGATTTCAAAACAACGAACCTAAGATAGATGCTTCTGCATTTGTTGCAGCAAGTGCTGACTTGATTGGAAAGGTGGAGATTAAGGAGAAGGCGAGTGTGTGGCATCATGCGACCCTGCGTGGGGATTTGAATGAAATCGTGATCGGGGCGAATTCAAATATACAGGATAACTGTGTGGTTCACCTCTCTGATGATCTAGGAACCTATGTGGGGGAATATGTCACTGTGGGTCACAGTGCGATACTGCATGCTTGCACACTAGAAGATGGAGTGCTGGTTGGCATGGGTGCTTGTGTGATGGATGGTGCAGTGATTGGAGCGAGAAGTATCATCGGGGCGAAAGCTCTGGTGACTCAGGGAATGATCGTGCCACCAGATTCACTAGTACTTGGCTCTCCTGCTAGAGTGATACGAACACTGAGTGCAGAAGAGCAGGTGAGTGGCCGCCTTCTGGCTGAGAAATATGTGAAGAATGGCCAGCTCTATAGAGAGCGTCCATCTGGTGGATTAGTGACTTAGTGGAGTATGAGTGAGGAGAGAATATAGTATGAATGATTTAGTCAGAGTGGAGCCCATAGCCTTATTTCCGACTCAGGGGGGCTGTGCTCTTTTCCTGGGAGACGGGGAGAAAGAGATTGTTTTTTATATCGAGCCTGGTCTCGGGATGTCAATTAATAGTGTGCTCGGTAAAGAGCGCCCACCCAGGCCTCTGAGCCATGATTTATTCACCTGCACTCTCCAGGCACTCGGAGGCAGAGTGACAAAGGTGATTATTGTCGATGTTCAGGGAGAGGTCTTTTATGCACGTCTGTGGATAGAGGCTGAGAATGAAATCATGGAGCGCAAGATCATAGAGGTCGACTCAAGACCGAGTGACGCGATTGCGATGGCTGTTCGAGCAGAAGCTCCGATTTACTTTATCCGAGCGATCTGGGAGAAACTCGAAGACATGTCTGGAGTTCTCAAAAAGATGCGAGACGCTCAGCAAGAATAGTGCTGTTATTCAGATTGTTAGGATGGTTCTAGCGAACTGATATCGTGGTGGCGAGTGTGTGACTCTGTTCTGGCTCTAGAGTATAGATGTCATCTAGAGCATTTGCCGCCTCGATGCAGAGGAATCCTTTGTATTCGTGGTTTCCGAGATCGGCCATGCCGGCGGACTTTTCACTCCACGGATTCCAGACAACTGTCGACTGGCTACCTGATTTTCTAACAAGAATATCACGCCTCCAGAGAGGGTCATGGATGACGGTGTCACTACTTGTGTTTTGGTAAACGCGGTCAAGTTCCCCCTGGAAGCGAATCGAGCCATTCTGTGTACTCTGTTCATTCACCACAGTGTCTAGGTAGGGAGTTGCTGTGAGTCCACTAACGGTCACTTCATCGATGTTAGAGATATTGAAGTAGGTGTGTAGCGCTCCTCCGATCGTGCATGGTTCTTCTCCTGAGTTGGTTGTAGTTAGGGAGAGGGAGAGTTCCTTGCCGACTCGCAGAGTGGCTGTGGTTTCTGTCTGATGGGGCCAGATAGAGACTCCTTCGAGCGGGAGGCGCAGCACGATTTCTGTGTAGGCACTCTCGCTGGCTGTGGAGACGATTTCCCAAAAACGATTTCTCGCAAAGCCATGAGATGGCATGGAGCTGTCTGTCGGGTGGGCGTTAAACCAAGGCCAGCAAATCGGAATGCCACCACGAATGGCTTTGCCTTCTTTGTAAATAGCTTCTGCACTTGTGAAGATCACTGGTTTTTGACCTTTTGGATGGAAACTAGTGACATGGGCTCCGTGCAGGGCGATCTGAGCAGTGGCATGAGCATTGCGGATATCTATGATAGGGTAGCCAGGAGAGAGCTCGCGAATGGTGAGTTCATTCGGGATAGCGTGTTGTTTCAGAGATTCCATAAAATCATATTACAAGAAATCAGCGAATTAGCGAGGCCGAAGTCATTGTTTTTCACCCGTAGAATGATAGAGTGCTGCGATGACTAGACAGGAAGTGCAGACGCTAAACGAAGACTTTGATCGCATCCTCAGAGAAGCTGGGGCAGAGCGAAGTATCCTAGCACAAGTGGGAGAGCACGAGGTCTGTGGCTATGCGCTATGGAGAGAAGGAGCACCCCTAGTCATGCTTTCTGCGGGGATTCACGGGGATGAACCTGCGGGGCCACTAGCAGTAAAGGCCTTATTGAAGCAAGGTTTGTTAGATTCTGCATGTAGCTGGTTGATATGCCCGCTACTGAATCCACATGGTCTCGTGGAGAACATCAGAGAGAATGCCGATGGCGTGGATCTGAATCGCGACTACTTAAAGCAAGTCTCAGCCGAGGTGCAAGGTCATGTGAAATGGCTGTGCCAGTGCAGGGAGAAGCAGAGTGTGGATGTGTTTCTCTCTCTGCATGAGGACTGGGAGAGCGCGGGGTTTTACTGTTATGAGATTAACTGTGGAGAAGACCAGCCTAGCCGTGTGAAGTCATTGCTCAAAGCGGTTTCTGAGCATGTTGATATTGAGAAGGCTACAGAGATTGATGGACACAGTGTGAGGGAGGCTGGCTGGATTTATCACAGGGCGGAACCCGATGTCCCAGAGGGGTGGCCAGAGGCGATTTTCTTGGCGAAATTAGGCTGCCCGCTATCATTTACTCTAGAGACACCAAGTCAAATTTCGTTAGAGAGGCGTGTTCATGCACATGTCACTGCTGTCAAAGAGCTGTTAAACGTATGTTTATAAGGAATTCAAAAATCATCTGAAGATGAAAAATGTACTTGATTACTGTGATGAATTCTGGCTATTATGTTAGCTCTAATAAATAATTCATCCTCCTAAGTAAGCACCCCAATAAGAAGAAAGACAATGCAGGTGAAACCTAACAAGAATGAAGTATCTGTTGCCGCTACATCCGTTGGTCTTGGTAACAGCACTGGTGAATCACATGTCTCCAAGTATTCTGGATTAAGGAGAATACCTTATGTTTTAAGTATCGCGGCAGTATTGATAGGAATCATGAGCTGCTACAGAAATGTAGGTTCGTTTTCTCTCATGGAGAAGCTAGCGATACTAAACATAGCAGACGATAAACTCACGGCACTGAGAGCTGTGATTGTACTGATCTTATGTCTCAGTGCCATAGGGGCCTCCATTAGCCGTCTTAAGAATGTAGGTTGTAGCTGGCGCGTTGTTTTGAGTCTCTTCGTTCCGATATGGAATGTATGGACAGCATGGTTATTGATACTGTCTCCAGCAGGCTACCGTGCGGAGAAAAAGTTAGGAACTTGGAATAGAGTGCTTACCGTTGTTTACAGCATAGGCGTGGTCGTAGCCTTCACTTGGATTTGGAATAACTACGAGAGAGTCGAGTGGACATCCACACTTGGCCAATTTGAGAAGCTCAAGGAGTCAGTGAAATTCGAGTAACTCATTGACTTAGAGAAGTTGAAGTTTCTTAAACGCTAAGATCTCAGTTAGGTTTTCTAAACCTCTTAGAATTTAAAGTTCTCAAAGCTGTTTTCAGAAAGGTTTTCTGGCGATAGCGAGCAGAGTCTGGAAGTAGGGGGCTTGGTCTTCTTGGTCGGCTATGACTGTCTCGATATTTGAAAATCCAGCATATTCGAGGAATTCAGTTAGTTTGACCTCGCTGAAGCCAAGCCAGAGATCATGATAGAGCTCGCGAGCTTGTTCAAACTGATGCTGAGCTAGATCAAGAATGACTAGTGTGCCCCCGGGCTTGAGAATGCGGTGGGCTTCTTGGAGTGCGAGTTGTGGCTTCTCGGCATGATGCAGAGCTTGGCTAAAGATCGCGAGGTCAACGGACTGATTCTCGATGGGTGGCTTAGAAATATCCCCGAGGCGGTATTCTAGATTAGGAAGGCCGTGTGCCTTTGCTAAGCTCGTGCCAAATTCCACCATTTTCTCAGAATTATCCACAGCAATCACTTGCTTGGCGCGCTGAGCGAGTAACTGCGAAAGTGTGCCTTCCCCAGCCCCTAGGTCAGCGACGACTTCGTAGTTAAGAATCTTCAGCAGAGCCTCAGCCAGCGCTTTCCAAGAACGGCCAGGAACATACTGGCGGCCGAATTTCCCGGCGAGATCATCGAAGTAAGCCCTCGCTTGGTCTTTGCGTTTTTTGAGAATGTGCAGCAGTGCCTTGTGATCATTGTCTTTCTCAGAGATTTCCGTGGCAGCTTGCTGGAGCAGAGGTGCTAGGTCTTCGGGAATGATGGCACAGTAGAGATTATTTTTCCCCTGTCGGCGATCATCCACGAGCTGCACCTCTTTGAGCTTAGAGAGTTGGGTGGAAATACGGCTCTGACCCATTTGTAAAATATCCTGTAATTCTAAGACACTGAGCTCTTCTTGGCGAAGGAGTTCGAGGATCCGAATCCGTGTAGGATCAGAAATTGTTTTTAATAATTTGAGAATTGACGACATGCGGCTATACTCATATCAACGCATCAAGATTTGTTGATGACAATCAAAAAACTATGTCTCGATCACTAATATTCTCATCTGAGTCAGTTACAGAAGGGCATCCCGATAAGGTATGCGACACCATTTCCGACGTTATTCTCGACGCTTGTCTCGAGCAGGATCTTAACAGCCGCGTGGCCTGTGAGACCTTTGTGAAAGACAATGTCGTGGGCTTAGCTGGGGAAATCACCACGCACGCTGACTTTGACTCTAGGAGTCTCGTAGAAGGAGCAATTCGCGAAATCGGCTACACAGACCCGGCCTGTAAGTTTAATGCAGACAGCTTCTTTTTCATGAATCTGATCGGCAAGCAGTCACCAGACATTGCTCAGGGAGTGGACGCAGAAGCTGCCGAGAACAAGGAGACAGCAGAGCAGGGAGCCGGTGATCAGGGTATCATGTTTGGCTACGCCTGCAATGAAACACCAGAGCTGATGCCAGCTCCTATCTCCCTCTCGCACAAGTTAGGTAGAGAGCTCACGACTCTGCGCAAGAGCGGTCAGTGCCAATGGCTACGACCTGACTCGAAGACTCAGGTTTCCATGGAATATGTGGATGGCAAGCCGACACGCGTGACTGCTGTGGTTGTTTCCACCATGCACTCCGCAGACATCGATACCCCAGAAATTCGCGAGATTCTCAAAACAGACTTAGTGGAGCGAGTGATTCCTGCGAACTTGATTACAGAGGACACAGAATTTCACATTAACCCCACAGGTCTCTTCGTGATTGGTGGGCCAGAAGGTGATGCAGGTCTCACCGGGCGCAAGATCATCGTGGATACCTACGGAGGTATGGGGCGCCACGGCGGTGGAGCCTTCTCTGGGAAAGATCCATCGAAGGTAGATCGCTCAGCAGCCTACATGTGCCGTTGGGTGGCAAAGAATATCGTGGCCGCTGGTCTCGCGGATCGAGCTGAAATTCAGGTCGCCTACGCCATTGGCTATCCTGAGCCAGTGAGTGTCAACGTGAATACATTTGGCACCAGTCAGGTTTCTGAAGAACAGATAGAGAAGGCTGTGTTAGAAGTCTTCTCCTTTAAGCCCGCAGAGATCGTGAGCGCCCTAGACATGCTGCGCCCGATCTACAAGCACACCACCAACTATGGCCACTTTGGCCGTGAAGATAATTTGACCGCACTCACTTGGGAGAAAACAGATAAGGCCGATGCGCTGAAATCTGTTGTGACTTCCTAATTATTTACCGAACAAACCACACATTCCATATGTCTACGACACTACAAGACTACAAAATTGCTGATATTTCCCTCGCCGAATGGGGAAGAAAAGAAATCGAAGTTGCTGAACACGAAATGCCAGGTCTCATGGCGATTCGTGCGAAATATGCCGCCGAGAAGCCTCTCCAGGATGTTCGCATCATGGGCTCACTGCACATGACAATCCAGACGGCAGTCCTCATCGAAACACTTGTCGACCTAGGAGCTGATGTCCGCTGGTGCTCATGCAACATCTTTTCCACGCAAGACCATGCTGCTGCTGCAATCGCTGCAGTAGGCGTCCCCGTATTCGCCTGGAAAGGTGAAACTCTCGAAGAGTACTGGGAGTGCACACGCAGTGCGATCACATTCCCCGGGAACAAAGGGCCAGAACTCATCGTCGATGACGGTGGTGATGCGACTCTCCTCATTCACAAAGGCTATGACCTAGAAAATGGCTCTGACTGGGTGAATACACCAGCATCAAGTACGGAAGAAGGCTACATCAAAGCGCTCCTTAAGACAATCCACGCCGAGACTCCAGAGTTCTGGAAAGGTGTTGTAGCTGAGTGTAAGGGAGTTTCTGAGGAAACCACCACAGGAGTACATAGACTCTATCAGATGGTGGAAGCAGGAGAACTTCTCTTCCCAGCCATTAACGTGAATGACTCAGTCACCAAATCAAAGTTTGATAATCTCTACGGCTGCCGTGAGTCACTCGTGGATGGTATCAAGCGCGCGACAGACGTGATGATCTCTGGAAAGACCGCCGTTGTCTGTGGCTACGGTGATGTCGGCAAAGGCTGTGCCCAAGCCCTCAAAGGTATGGGAGCCATTGTGAAAGTGACAGAAATCGACCCTATCTGTGCTCTACAGGCAGCGATGGAAGGTTTCCAAGTGGTTACTATTGAAGACACACTCGGAACAGCAGACATCTATGTCACAACCACTGGTAACAAAGACATTATCTGCATCGAGCACATGGAAGCCATGAAAGATCAGGCCATTGTCTGTAACATCGGACACTTCGATAATGAGATTCAAGTCGAAGCGTTAGAAAGCTTTAAAGGTATCGAGAAAATCAATATCAAGCCACAGGTCGACAAGTACACATTCCCGAATGGCAACAGCCTCTTCATGTTAGCAGATGGTCGTCTTGTGAACCTCGGTTGTGCGACAGGTCACCCAAGCTTTGTCATGTCTAACAGCTTCGCGAACCAGACATTAGCCCAAATTGACCTCTGGAAGAACAAGGACAATTACGAGAATAAACTCTACCTCTTGCCAAAAGCACTTGATGAAGAAGTGGCTCGTCTGCACCTAGAAAAAATTGGCGCCAAGCTCACAGTTCTTTCTCAAGATCAAGCAGATTACATTAGTGTACCTCGCTCAGGCCCATTCAAGCCAGAGCACTACCGTTACTAATCGCGGCTCATCTATTCTAGCTGTTAGGCAGCGATAAGATATCATTTCAAACTCGTTACTTACTCAGGGTAACGAGTTTTTTTGTCTTGTCAGAGTGTGAGTGAAACCTAGAAAGTAAGAGCCATCATTATGGCAACTATTGTAAAATTAAAACACTCCCACCATCACGCGATTTTGCTGGGAGCAGGCTATGGACAATACAGCTCCGCGCGTCCTGGAGCATTTTTTGGAGATGCATTTCCCGTTGAGAAGAACGGAAGCTCTGAGATGGTCGCCGTCTCTAGCGCCGATGGCAAGATACTCTGGTGTGAATCCAGTGAGCTCGTTGTTGTCTCAGTAGACGGTCAAACACCTGCACAGCTCCTAGCGCCGTATTTTGAGTGAATTGAGTGAATTGAGTTAGCGCTGGTCCAAAACCATTTACGGATTGGAGGCTGTTGACTGGCTACGATCTTTAGACTTTTAGACCTATTGATGTCTATGAATAAAATAATTTGGAGATATTAATAATAAAGTGATGAGCCGATTGGAGGTGTGTATGAATACCATCAATTGATGAGTCGAGAAATATCATGATGGAAGGTATGACCTGAATGAATGTAAATAATGAGGGCTATGTGGTAGTTTCTATTTATATTCTTTGTGGTTTATTGTTTCGCACTGTTCCCCCTATGACGATAGCTGCTGTGATTAATACTAGGTTTTTAATGATGTATTGGCCCTCCATTGTCAGAATAAAGGGGAAAGATACAAATGCAGCAGTGGGGTTAATCACTAGAGGTGATGCTGCGCCGATCATTTGGAGAAACATGATTAGAATTGTAAACCTTATGTGGCGGTTTCTTATGAAGCCTACTCCAATGGCCATCTCCCAGAGAGCTAAAAATGGGATGAAGAATTTCATGGGTAGAAACGGCATAGAGCCTTTGATTAAACCTTCGGCTGGACTCATTCCGGGGAATAATTTTAACATTCCAAACCATAAAAATATGAGGCCCACTGAGTAGCGGAGTAAAGTAGTTCCATGTGATGCCATCCAGCCTATTATGAAGGCATCAACTTGATTTATGAGCATTTTGAGCCGAGTCATGTTTACTTAAGGTTTTTTTGAGTGCTGTAGTACTGCGTTAGGCCTAGTCATTGCTACCGTTATGAGGTATCCAATTTGGCTAACAGTTGGCAAATAAAAAATCATAATTTTGCGGTGTTTTCCAACGAGGAATGCTGTGGCGTAGAGCTTATACCAACTCAAAAACTAACTGGTATTAATTTATGTTTTTTTGGGAGGTTTCGTTTTTGGTTAGTTGGGTGGTTTTTTTGTTTTTTCTGTTTTTGGGAGGGGAGATTTTTAGGGCTAGATCACTCTAGGCCTTTGACAATAGTTTCTGAAAAGACAAGCTCACCGGTGAAGGCATTAAAGAACTGGAAGATGACTTGTGGATGTGGGTAGGCATACCAGCGTTCTCCATTTTTCTCGACTGGATTATTAAAGACATTATTGACTTGTACGACGCAGTAGTGGGGGAATGTCCGATTTGGTCTTGGGATGTCTTCCATGCAGTAGGATGACCAGCGGATATCACACTCGCGTGGGCCCCATTTGAATTTGCCATTCACTGGGCGGCCTCCTTCATCCTTCATGGGTGCGTGGTTAATAGAGTTGTGGGGGCCACTAGCAAATTCTCGAACATTGTCTGTGATTTTTATCGCGTAGGAGTTGTGTAGATCTCCTGTGAGGATAAAAATTTGTTTGTCTGTCTTATCGCAGATCTCGATTAGTTCTTCTCGTTCTCTTAAAAAGACTGTCCAGGCGTCATCTTTTTTCACGTCTGCTTGGATGTCAGGGCCTCCTCCACTGCCTACGTGTGGTATCATGAAGTTAACGGACGAGATGAGAAAGATGAAATCAGATTCACTTTGTCGGATGCCGTCTAGCAGCCAGTTAAATTGCTGCTTACCGAGCATGGTGGCTTCTGGATTATCAGGGTAGTCGACATTATGTAAGCTGCGGTGAGAGCGGGTATCGAGTAAGAAGAAATCGCAGTTAGAGAGTGTGAATTTACCATAGCAGCGGCGCCCTATGGAGTAGGCTGATACTTTACTGGCTTTGGCAGGAGGGCTGATACGTAGTTTTGTGGGGCTGAGGACTTCGACTATTTCATAGACTGCGGAGTTAGGGTCTCCGGGTTGGCTGTCTAGGGCGGCGTCTTTGACACCTGCGGTTTGGGTGCCCCAGTGTACGTGTAGGTTAGCGAAGTCTTCGAGCTTCATATTGGTGAAGTTCGCATTGGGGTCTTCGAGGATATCGCTGTCTTTTTGAAACTGCGCGGCACTGAACCAAGCGGGTTGGTCGTGGGCGACAGGGTTAGACCAAGCTAAATAGTCATGCCATGCTTGTACGGCTATATCACGAAAGACGGCTCGGCGGTTCACATAGCCAGTTTCTCCTGTGGCGAAGATGTCGTTGAGTAGCTCGTGGTCGTCTGCGGTGTAGAATGCTGGCATGTGGCGATGCCATTCACTGAGATTTCGGCCCCGTTCTAAGTAGATTTTGTAGTTCTCCCAGACGCCGGTGATGGTGGGGGCTTTGTTGACGATTTCTGGGAATTTTTCTGGTTCGAGCCCTGCTTGGTAGCCCCATTCACGGGCTGTGTATTCGCGGCGGTCTTCGTAGAGCCAGTCTCCGTTGAGTATTTGAAAGTTGATGGTGTCACGCACTTTTTCATTCAGCGTGTCATAGACGGGGAGAGTGGGCCCGACGCTGTCTCCGCCTCCCCTTTGGTTATTACCGCAGGCAAATTCGAAGCGGAAGTTAAAGAGGCCTTTTGGATTTGTTTCATCATTCTGAAAATCTTTGGCATCTGGGAGGGTGCGGAAGCTGCCACTAAGCTGGTGGTCTTCGATTCTGTAGTAGTACTTTGTGTTGGCTTTGAGGTTATCTAGCGTGAGTAGCCCTGTGTTATCTTTTTCTTGTTGTGTAGTGAGAATAGGTGCTTTCTCAGTAAGGGCGTTTTTGGCTTCACCGTAGAAAACCTGGACATTGCCGGGGCGCTGTGTTCTCAGCCATATGGTCATGGAGTCGGTTTCTGGCCGACCTAACATGGGGCCGTGAGTGACTCGTATGTGAGTGGGTTGGCTGTCTTGTAGGTTCTGCGCGGCTATATTAGGGCTGAGGGCACCTATGAGTGTAAAGGTGGTTAGACTGCTGTGTAAGATGAGTTTTTTCATATATATTATGTTGTGTCAAACACTGCAAAAATTATGAGTGGATGACCATAATAAATTCTATATGAGCTCTTTATGCTTATTGGGCCTAATACCAACTCAAAAACTTACTGGTAGAATTCGCTAGATCTTTGAGGAGATGTCATCGTTGTCACTCATCGGAGATGCTCGCGTCACCGATGGGTTCCGCCTTGATCTCCCACCAAATCTCTTCGTGCTTTCTACCAGGTAGTTTTCCTCATTGGTATAAGGTTAAAATTGTGCTATGTGACTATCTGGGTTGGATATTTCTGAAGAGAGAGTAGTGGTTTTCTGTGTCACTAAAGTGAGATGGTGACTCACGTCTACGATGTCTATTGCTACAATTTAGTGGGCAGCTAGCCAGTGCTTGCCGTAGCCGCTATCGACTTTCAAAGGCACGCTGTTAGGTAGTTCTAGTGCTGTTTCCATGGCATTGATGATCAGGGGGGTGAGTTCTTCTTTTTCTTCTAGATGCATTTCAATGATCAGTTCATCGTGCACTTGGAGGAGCATTTTGGAGCGGTAGTTGCCATCTTTGAGAATTTTTTGGACATGAATCATGGCGTACTTGATCATGTCGGCAGCCGTACCCTGAATCGGTGTATTGATGGCAGCTCTTGCAGCATTGTTTCGCTGCATGCCATTACGCGAATTAATGTCTGCTAGATAGCGTCTTCTACCAGAGAGTGTCTGGACGTAGCCGTTTTCTTTCGCCTTTTCGACGATATCGTCCATGAAGGTTTGAATAGCTGGGTACTCCTGCCAGTAGGTTTCGATAATGGAGGCGGCTTCTTTACGCGGGATGCCAAGGCGCTGACTGAGGCCGAAGGCTGAGATCCCGTAGATGATGCCGAAATTCACCATTTTGGCGGTGCGGCGCATGTCATCTGTGGTTTCATCGAGGCCGACACCATAGACGCGGGCAGCAGTGGCTGTGTGGATGTCGAGGTTGTTTTGGAATGCCTCTATCATGGCGGGATCTCCTGAGATGGCGGCCATGATGCGGAGCTCTATCTGGGAGTAGTCTGCGGAGAAGAGAGTGTGATTTTCTTTCGGGATAAAGGCTTTGCGAATCTCTCGACCGGCTTCTGAGCGAATCGGGATATTCTGTAAGTTAGGGTCAGAAGAGGCGAGTCTGCCTGTGGCTGTGAGTAGCTGGTGGTAGTGGGTGTGAATGCGCTGGTCGCTAGAGCAGATGTGATCTGGCAGGGTGTCCACATAGGTGGACTTGAGTTTGGTGGATTCTCTGTAGTCGAGAATCGAGGCGACGATATCGTGCTTGCTGGCGAGAGCACTCAGTGTTTGCTCGTCTGTTTTATACTGGCCGGTTTTTGTTTTCTTTGGGTTATCCTCTAGCTTGAGCTCATCAAAAAGAACTTCTCCGAGTTGCTTTGGTGACTTGAGGTTGAATTCTCTACCGGCAAGAGTTGTGATTTTGTTAGATAGTTCATCGATTCTAACTTGGAGTGTTTCTCCAATGGTTTCGAGCGCTGGAAGGTCAACTGCGATGCCTGCTTGTTCCATGGAGGTGAGAACGGGAAGCAAGGGGCTCTCTATGTCATAAAAGATAGTGCTCATGCCGACTTCTTCGATCGCCTCAGCGAGTGGCTCAGCCATTTGGAAGGTGATGTCAGCGTCTTCGCAGGCGTAGGTGGTGAGTGACTCCAGGGGAATCAGGCGCATGTCGATTTCTTCTTTTTTCTTTGGGCGTTTTTTCTCGGCGAGGCTGAAGAGGTCGTCTTTGTCACTTTCTGCCTCGTTGTCTTTCGCTTCGGCAGATTCTTTGAGGAGGTCGGCTAGCTTGATGGTTTGGTAGTTGAGCAGTGTTTCTGCGACGTAGTCCATGTTGTGGCGCTGGTCTGGGTGGGTGAGACTGTGCGCGAGCATGGTGTCAAAAAATGGGCCTTGTGCTTCTAACTGCTGGTTGAGGAGAACGGCGAGATCAAATTTGAGGTTGTGCCCGATCTTTGTTTGTTTCGAGTGGAAAATGGGGCGTAGGGCTTCGAGAATGGTGGCGAGTGTGAGCTCTTGACTTGGGGCGATGAAGTAGGCGCTGTGAGCTTGCCAGCATAGTGCGATGCCTAGGATGTCGGCACATCGTGGATTGAGTGATGTGGTTTCGAGGTCAAAGCAGAAGGCGTCTTGTTTCTCCAGCTGGCGTAGGAGTTTGTCGAGCTCTGTCTGAGTGCTGATGCTCTGGTATTGGCTTTTTTTTGCGTCGTAGCTTCGAGTGGGAAGTGACTCGCTGTTAGAATCTGTGGTCTTAGAACGAGCTGTTTCGCCATAGATGCGAGTGGCGAGCTGATTGAGCTCAAATTCTGCGAATAGGCCTTGGAGGGCTTCGTCATTGGCAGTTGAGATTTTTAGGTCATCCCACTCCACAGAGACTGGGCAGTCTTTGATAATGGTGACAAGTTGCTTGGAGAGTAGAGCCTCTTGTTTGTTGTTGATGACATTTTCTTTCTGCTTTCCTTTGAGCTGGTCTGTGGATTCTAATAACTTCTCAACACTGCCAAATTGTTTGATGAGTTTTTTCGCGGTTTTCTCACCAATCCCTGGAACACCGGGGATATTATCTGCGGCGTCTCCCCAGAGCGCGAGGATGTCGATGACTTGATCGGGGTGGGCGATATCCCATGTTTCACAAATGGCTGCGGGATCAAGAATCTCAACTTCTGTGCCCTTGCGCCCAGGTTTCCACATGGAGGTCTGCGGGCTGACGAGCTGAGCGAAGTCCTTATCTGGTGTCACCATGAAGGTATGAAAGGAACCTTCTTTGTCAGCTCGGGTGGCGAGTGTGCCAATGATGTCGTCAGCCTCGTAGCCATCTAACTCAATGACGGGAATGTGCAGAGCTTCCAGAAAGCGCTTCACTTGAGGAATCGCGAAGGCGAGATCCTCGGGCATGGCGTCTCGGTGAGCCTTGTACTCGGGGAAGATTTTATGGCGAGGTGTGGGCTCTTTGGTGTCAAAGGCGACTCCTAGGTGAGTGGGCTGGTAGTTAGACTGGATACTAAAGAGTGTATTAAGAAATCCAAAAATGGCTGAGGTGTTCACTCCCTGACTGGTGACGCGTGGGTTACGGATCAGTGCGAAGTGAGCTCGGTAAACAAGCGCCATGCCATCGAGTAAGAAGAGCCGATTTGGTGATTCTGCCATAGCGCTAGACTCAGTGCATTTTGGACACTGGTCAATGGTAGAGAGAATCGGGAGGGAAGAATTCTACTACTTCAAAACGATCTGATCGAATTCTTAGTAGAGGGAAAAGCGGGGGGTGTCCTGAGCTAAGATCGACTAGAAGTTCCAGCTGTATCCAATCCCTGGATTCTCCAGATCAAAGAGAATGAAGGAGACGGAGTGGCTGGGGAAACTTCTTGTCACACTGAAATGTTCCTGAAGGCCGCTGAACATGAAGGAAGATGACCAGTCTTCATAAGAGGCGCGTACCCCCCCGACACCGCGAAGGGAGTTAAGGTCATCAATATAAACTGCCCCTGCGTAGCCTGAGATGTGGAGCTTATCGAAGGATTTGAGATGCTTGGCAAGCACTCCGGAATAGCCGTAGCTGTCGATGTCACCGAAGTCGTCATTACTTGCACCTAGGATCAGGGCGGGGCGAGTCTTGGTCTCACTCCAGAGACGTAAGTTCGCCTTAGGGGTGACGTCTCCTGAGTTCGGACGGTAGTCCACGCCGACTCGGAGGTTATCGAGGAGCTGGTAGGTGAGATTAAAATAGAGGTTCCCGTGATCTGGGTTCTCAGGTATCCAGCGTGCGGTGAAGGCGAGGCCTAGTGGCTCCTCTGTTGTTTCGACCTCAATAGTTTCCTCGATGTACTGAGGTTTTGCCCCTTGGGTTTCCCCTAAGACAGGTTCTACGAGACGCTTAACGGTCTTTGTTTCTATCACAGTTCGGCCACGCACGGTGCCCCCTTCTCCCGGTCAGAGGACTCACCCGGGAACTTCTGCGGGTGGTGGGACTTGCGCGAGACTCGTTCCCGTAAGGGCTATAAAAGCTATGAGGGAGCAGGGGGTAACAGATGCAGGTTGGGACATGCTAGTAAGTTAGTCTGAGATTTCTCCAGAAGCAAGAGAATTTGACTCTACTCCTAGCATAGCTAGGGAGGTTAGCTAGTGTATTTGATTTAAACTAGACCAGAGATAATGTCATTGAATGTCGAGCTCGGGCGCATCGCGGCACTCGCAGCACTGTCACATGGCTGGTAGTAGCCGTGGATGTCTACGCTGACACCTTGGGCGCCATTGAGCTCCTCAAGAATCTTAGCTTCATTGGCGGCGAGTTGCTGAGCAAGTGGGGCGAAGGTGTCTGCGAGAGCTTGATCTTCACCTTGAGTGGCGAGTTCCTGCGCCCAGTAGAGAGCGAGGTAGAAATGGCTACCACGGTTATCGAGTTCGTTGACCTTGCGTGATGGTGCCTTGTTTTCGAGAAGTACTTTGGTGGTGGCATTGTCGAGAGCAGTCGCGAGTATCTGTGCGCGTGGATTATCAAAATTCACGGCCAAGTGCTCGAGAGAAACTGCAATCGCCAAGAACTCACCCAGAGAGTCCCAGCGGAGGTGGTTTTCTTGCTCAAACTGCTGCACATGCTTGGGAGCAGAGCCACCAGCACCTGTCTCAAAGAGGCCGCCACCATTCATGAGTGGGACAATAGAGAGCATTTTCGCGGAAGTGCCGACTTCAAGAATTGGGAAGAGGTCAGTGAGGTAGTCACGCAGAACATTGCCGGTCACAGAGATCACATCCTTGCCAGCTTTAATCTGTTCACAGGAGAAGAGCGTGGCTTCGACAGGTGGTAGAATGAGGATCTCACAGTCATCGATGTCATGGTCGCCGAGGTATTGGCTGACTTTCGCAATAAGCTGGGCGTCATGGCCGCGTTCTTCATTCAGCCAGAAGACAGCGGGCGCTCCTGTGGCCTTGGCACGGGTGACGGCGAGTTTGACCCAGTCCTGGATAGGTGCGTCTTTCACCTGACACATTCTCCAGATGTCACCTTCTTGCACAGTGTGCTCGATGAGTGTGGAGCCATCTTGGCTGACGACACGGATTGTGCCATTGCCAGGAGACTGGAAGGTCTTGTCATGTGAGCCGTATTCTTCGGCTTTTTGAGCCATGAGGCCAACATTGGGGACGGATCCCATGGTTGTGGGGTCAAAGGCGCCGTTTTCTTTACAGAAGTCGATGGTGGCTTGGTAGACACCAGCGTAGCAGCGATCAGGGATGACGGCCTTGGTGTCCTGAGTCTCGTCATTCTTATTCCACATGCAGCCTGAGGTGCGGATCATTGCAGGCATAGAGGCGTCAATGATGACGTCTGATGGGACATGCAGGTTTGTGATTCCCTTGCGAGAATCTACCATGGCGAGATCTGGGCCGGCACTGTAGGCGGCTTCGATATCAGCCTCGATTTCGGAGCGCTTTTCTGTCGGTAAATCAGCGATTTTAGAGAGAAGATCGCCAAAGCCATTGCGAGTGTCGACACCGAGCTCATCGAGTATCGCGGCGTGCTTGGTGAAGACGTCTTTAAAGAATACAGTCACACAGTGGCCGAAGATGATGGGGTCGGACACCTTCATCATGGTGGCCTTCATGTGGAGTGAGAAAAGAGTGCCTTCGGCTTTTGAGGCGGCAATTTGTTCTTCAAAGAAGGCAACAAGCTTCGCTTTGCTCATGAAGGTCGCGTCAATAATTTCTCCAGCCTGTAGAGGTGTGGAGTCTTTGAGAATAGTGCTTTCTCCAGACTCGGAGACAAACTCGATTTTAACATCATCGGGCTGGTCGAGGGTGAGAGATTTTTCGTTTTCAAAGAAATCCCCCTCACTCATGGAGGCGACGTGAGACTGTGAGTCCGCAGCCCACGCACCCATGCTATGTGGGTTCTTGCGAGCGTATTCTTTCACAGCCTTAGGAGCGCGGCGGTCGGAATTTCCCTCGCGAAGCACAGGGTTCACCGCAGAGCCTTTGACCTTATCGTAGCGAGACTTGATCTCAGCTTCTTTCGAGTCAGCTGGTTCTTCGGGATAGTCTGGGAGGGCGTAGCCAGCCGCCTGGAGTTCGTTGATGGCAGCAATGAGCTGAGGAACTGAGGCAGAGATATTAGGGAGCTTGATGATATTCGCATCAGGGGTCTTCGCGAGTTCGCCGAGTTCTGCGAGGTGATCTTCGATGCGCTGCTCTGGCTCTAGGAACTCAGGGAACTGGGATAAGATGCGGCCAGCGAGTGAGATGTCACGGGTCTCAACTTCGACGCCAGCGGAGTCTGTAAAGGCTTGAACAATAGGTAGTAGGGAGTATGTGGCGAGAGCTGGAGCTTCGTCTGTCTTGGTGTAAATGATCTTGCTCATAAAATGATATAAAGGTGGTATGAGGATAGCTAAGAACTGTCTTGTTAATGAGTGAGAGTGCTCAGGAGAGACGTTCTAAGCATTTGATGGGCGAGGGTTTAGGGGGAAATCTGTAAGGATTCAAGGTCGAAGTGCGACAGCATAGCCAAGAGAGGGGTGCCGTCCCTTTCTTTGTACGTGAAGTCATGAGCGTTTGATGGCGGGTTGTGACAAGATGTTGTAATTTGGATCGCTTCAGCGATTGCTATTTCTAGAATTCCCGTGTAGGGAGATGGCAAGTGGTTCCTCTGTGGGAAGATTCTCTCTGTCTGGAGCCCGCCAATATTATGGGATTGATTGATGCCATTAAACGCTGGCGACTGGCCAATAAAGGCCTTTCGTCAGGAAAGAAGAGACGAACTCAGCGAGAAACAGGCGTGACTATCTTGATTGATAGGAGCCGCTGGTTTCGCTGGCTACTCTATATGCTCTTTGTGGCTATAGCGGCCCTCTTTGTGGCCAATGGGAGTAACTTAAGCATTTACGCTGGGGATGAAACTACCCGTATTCTGGCTGGAGGGCTGTTTGGATTTGCGGCAGTGGTGATGCATGACTTGATCCATAATCACCGCGCGCGCAATGGGCGTGTGGTGCTGGTCTTTGGCGGGATGTGCCTGTATCTGCTCTCACTATGGGTGATCCAGAACTTAGTGTTTGGAAAATATGGGACAGAGGAATTTAAGCTCCTGCTGACTCCATTTGTCCTCGTGCCGATGGTGAACTCTATCTTGCTGGGGCGCCGAGCTGGGATGTTCTCGATGGTTTTTGCCGCCTTAATAGGCAGCCTGATGGTGCCTAAGGATCTCATACCTGTATACTTCGCTATGATGTTACTAGGTGGTCTCACCTGTATTTATCTAACGAAGAGTGTACGCCGAAGAGGAGCAGTGCTAAGAGCTGGATTCTATGCAGGAATAGCGATACTTATTGTGGGCATTCTCTTTGATCTAGTGAAGATCCCAGAGAGCCACGTTGACTGGAAACAAACCCTAGCCGCAGGTGGTGGGGCGATAGGTATGAGTCTTCTTGTCTCTATGGTCGTGAGTGGTGTGCTCCCAGTGCTGGAAACGAGCTTTGGAGTCACCACAGACATCAGCTGGCTCGAGTCAAGTGACCTCAATCACAAGCTACTAAAGCGCATGCAGCTCGAGGCACCAGGGACATTTCATCATAGTTTAGTGGTCGCCTCCCTGGCAGAATCCGCCGCAGAGAGTGTCGGGGCGAATGCCATCATGTGTCGAGTGTGCTCCTATTTCCACGATATCGGTAAGATGAAAAAACCAGAGTATTTCATCGAGAACCAAGGAGAGGAAAATCCCCATGACCAGCTGACGCCGACAATGAGTGCTCTCATTATTATTGCTCACGTGAAGGACGGTGTGGATATGGCGATGAAATTTAAGCTTAATCCCGTCATCATTGATGTGATTCGTGAGCATCATGGGGACTCAGTGGTCGCCTATTTCTACCACAAGGCTCAAGAGCAGCAGAAAGATCAGCTCGAGTCTGGGCAAGAGAGCCATGAAGACTTCCCGGAAATCGATGAGAAATCATTCCGCTATCCTGGGCCCAAGCCTAGGTCAAAGGAGAGCGGAATCATCAGTCTCGCAGACGCCGTGGAGAGTGCCTCTAGGACAATTCATAAGCCCTCTCCCGCAAAGATCTCAGCTCTAGTGAATGATATCGTGACAAAGAGGATCTTAGAGGGGCAGCTCGATGAAAGTGGCTTGACCCTAAATGAACTCAGCCGTGTGAAAGAGAGCTTTTCTTCCACGCTGAGAAGTATGATGCACAGCCGAATCGACTATCCTAAGGATGATATTTCGACAGAGCGTAAAAAAGAGAATCAGTCGAAAACCTCAAACGCGAAGCGTGAAGACAATCTCAAGACCTCCAAACCTGTGAAGAAACAGACCAAACAGGGAGAGTCGAATCAAGGCCCACAGAGTGAGTCTTCTAAAAAGCCCTCTAAGGATAAGAAATCAGCTTCAGATAAGAAATCAAACAGCGCAAATGGAGCTTCCTAGTCTCGAAATCTATGATCTCCAAGATGAGATCCACCTTCCAGGGAGCCTTATTAGAAGAATAGAGCAGGCCGCTCAGCGAGCTCTACCTCATGTGCTTGAGCAGCAGATTTTCGAGAAGAGCGCGATCGCTGATCTTGAGTGTATTGAGGTGAGCATTGTGAGTGATGAAGTGATTGCCCAAGTGCATGTCGACTTCATGGATATTGCGGGAGCGACAGATGTCATCACCTTTGAGCATGGTGAAATTATCCTTAGTGCGCAGACCGCGAAGCTCTATGCTGGTGAGTATGGCGTGTCACTGGAGCGCGAACTCATGCTTTATGTGATTCATGGATTACTCCACCTAGCAGGTTATGAGGACGAGAGTCCAGAAGACCGAGAAGTCATGGAGAAAGTGCAATTTGCGCTGCTCGAGCAAGTCTGGCAGGAATCATGATGACAGCCTGAAAGAGAGTAGGGGGAGAAAGTAGAGGAAGAGTGAGAGTTGTTGTAATTCTGCGGATGGGGGTTGACCCCCTAGAGAAAATAAGACACCACTTATCTTTGTAACATTATGTTTGAGGTCAGAGAAAAACCAGAAATGGTAGAACGCGCTCTTCTGGTGAGAATTGGATTTGATCGCCGTCAGGAAGATGAGGAATTGAGTTTATTAGAGGAACTAGAAGAACTAGTCGACACACTAGGTGTTGGTGTGGTCGCTGTGGAATTTGCGAGATCTCGAAGCATGCACAAGCGCTATCTCTGCGGTACAGGAAAGGCGAGTGAACTTATCGAACTCGCCAAGGCGCATGAATGTGACTGTTTGATATTTGATAATATGCTCTCGCCCTCTCAGCAGAAGAACTGGGAAGAACTGGGAGAAATTTGTGTGATTGATCGAGAAGAAGTTATTTTAGATATCTTCGCACAGCGAGCACAGACGAAGGAAGCCAGACTTCAAGTCGAGCTAGCAAGAATGCAGTACGCCCTGCCGCGCCTATCCCGAATGTGGGGGCACCTTGACCGTGAAGGTGGCGGTAGTGCAGGTGGCGGAGGAGCATCTCGGGGAATGGGGGAGCAGCAGGTCGAGGTCGATAGACGTCTCGCGCACAAGAGAATCGATCGAGCGAAGCGAGAGCTCGCAGAGGTGCGCACTCAGCGCGCCACGAGGCGCAAAGAACGTGAGAAAAACGCGACACCTCACGCAGCGATTGTTGGCTACACCAATGCGGGGAAGTCTACACTGCTCAATCAAATCACAGGCTCTGACATCATGGCCAAGGACATGCTCTTTGCGACTCTGGACACCACGACGCGCAGCATTGAGCTACCAGATGGGCAGACACTCATGCTCACAGATACTGTTGGGTTTATTCGGAACTTACCGCACCGCTTAGTCGAGGCCTTTAAGGCGACCTTGGAGGAGGCAATTCACGCAGATTTCATATTACATGTGTTAGACTCATCTTCACCAGAGGCGATTCAATTTTATGAGACAACAATGGGCGTACTCGAAGAACTCGGGGTGGAAGATAAGCCGATGGTAACGGTACTCAATAAAATCGACCTTATCGAAGATGACGCCATCTTATCTTCTTTAGAAGATCGTTTTCCCAATGTCATTCTGGTCTCTGCCTATCAGGGGCTTGGCATGGAGGAGTTGCTCTTGAAGTGCTCAGAAATGCTTGGAGATCGTGTGCGCAAGAGAACCTACAGGCTACCTCAGTCTCGAGGAGATCTCGTGGGGCTCTTGCATGAGGAGTGTAAGGTCGTGAGTGTGGATTATGAGGGCAATGAGATCTTAATGACCGCTATTGTTCCCGCAGATGTCGCAGGGAGGTTAGATAGATTTATTGAGGTATGACAGTCAGAGGTGCACTCGAGACATGGCTGAAGCACTCTGGAGCGTCTTCCTGCATAGTGGCAGTCTCTGGGGGGCGCGACTCTATGTGTCTACTCGATAGTGTTCGCTCTCTAAGTGAGAAGCCTTTTCAGGTGCTGCATGTGAATCATGGAGTCAGAGAAAATGATTCATTGATAGATGAATCACTTGTACGCGAGTATTGTGATCACCACGAAATAGAGTGCTCTGTAGAACGGGTCGATGTGCCTGCGAGAATGCAGCAGCAGAGTGAGGGACTCGAAACTGCAGCGCGCCAGCTCAGACTCGCAGCCTATGCCCGAGTTGCTGAGCAGAGTGGGGTGAGAAATGTGCTCGTAGCGCACCACGCGAATGATCAGGTGGAGACTGTCTTGCATAACCTAATGAGGGGGTCTGCGGGACTTAGTGGGATGCAGGCGCGTAAAGAGATGAGTCAATATGGGATCGTGCTACACAGACCTCTGCTCCATGTCACTCGTGAGGATATAGATCACTATGTCCGAGCTTATGATGTGCCTTACCGAGATGATGTGAGTAACCAGAGTGATTTCACAGTGCGTAATCGAATACGCTCCCAGCTGATTCCCCTGATGCAGAACGTGATGGGACGAGATGTGCTAGCGCCAATATGCCGCAGCTCAGAGCTAGAAGCAGAGAAATCCAATGCGGTAGTATCCTATCTGAGAGGTCTACAGATCCATGACCCTCAAGGGCGAATCTATCTACCTAAGCTACGAGAATTAGATCCAGCCTTTCAGCGTGAAGTACTGAGAATGTATTTAATCGAGCATTCTGTGTCATCTCTCAGTCGAGCAATGGTGGAGCGCTGTATGCAGCTGCTGGAGAAAGAAGACATCGCTAAAGTGAACTTGTCCTCAAACTTAGTGATGCGCCGCAGCCAGCAGCGTCTGTTTATTGAGGCATAAAAAAACGGCTGAAGTGATCACTCCAGCCGCTGTGAGTCTGTTCTAAGAATAGAATTATTTAATACCGAGTAGAGTCAAGTTATGGAAGTTGCTACTTAGTGAGTCAAATTCATCATTGCTAACATCTCCTAAGCCGAAGCTATCTGCATTAGAACCATCTGTACCCCAACCTGGGTGGTTGGCAGAGAATACGTTTTCACCATTTTTGATGATTTTGCCTGATTGCTCGTTGACACGTTCAACAGTGACGGATTGGTCATTTTTAAGTAGAATAGCTTCACCATCGAATGTATTTACATTAAATGTGTCTGTGCTACCCGCAGCGAGAGGTGTCATAATGATGTAGCTTCCAACGGGGCTACCTGAGCTAAGACCTTTCACATAGCCAAATCCATTCTCACCAGCTTCGAGTGACTTGCCACCCATGATGTCATCATCAGGCTGAAAAGTAGAGGCGCCTCGAACAAAGAAAATAGCTTCTGATTTATTAGTTTTGTTAGAAACGACTAACTGGTTAAAGCAATCATTGGCATCATTGGCTGCTCCTTCGGGAAGCCCTACAGAAGGGAGACTTCTTGTGGCTGTGAGGTCATTGGGGTAGGAAAGAAATTCCTCATCGAAGTCAAAGAGAGCAATTGCTATTTGTTTCGCATTGGAAACAGCTTGAGTGCGGTGTGCCTTTTTTCTCTGTTTGAGAACAACCGGTGTGGCAATACTCGCAAGTGTGGCAATAATGGCCATTACCACAAGTAGCTCCACGAGAGTGAAGCCTCGACGTGTTAATTTGTGTTTTAGTTTCATGTTATGTAGTATGTATATATGATGCGCTTAGGTATGATAGAATGATAAAGCGCAACTTAGCTAAAATGCCATTAAGGCTTCTTATCTAAGTAACTGACTATACTAGCAACATGCCAGAATGAGGCAAGCGAAAAGTCGATTTCAGAGTGTGGTGAAATACCTGTGAGATTAGCAAGTGACTTCACTCTTGGGGAGAGAGCCCGCACTGCGCGCGCTGGCGAAGGATATGGTCACAGAGGACGAGAGTCGCCATAGCTTCCACCATAGGAACAGCACGGGGGAGGACACAGGCGTCGTGTCTGCCCCTGCCTTTGAGCACGGTCTCTTGTTTGTCAGAGGAGACGGTGTCTTGCTCAGTCATGATCGTGGCCGTTGGCTTAAAGGCTGTGCGGAAGATAATATTCTCACCATTAGAGATACCTCCTTGAATACCACCTGAGCGATTGGTCTTTGTGCGCACTGTGCCATTTTCCATGTAAAAAGGGTCATTGTGTTCACGGCCAGTGAGCAGAGTGCCTTGGAAACCAGAGCCAATTTCAAAGCCTTTTGTGGCAGGGAGACTCATCATCGCTTTGGCGAGTTCGGCCTCAAGTTTATCAAATACAGGGGCGCCAATACCCGCTGGGCAGTGGCGAATCACACATTCAATGACTCCTCCTATGGAGTTGCCTTCACTGCGAACCTCTTTGATGAGCTGGATCATTGGCTCTACCATGCTGGGATCACCGGTGCGAACAATATTGCTCTCGACATCTTTATGCTGGATCTGATCAGGGTCGACTTGGGCTTGGAGATTCTGAATCGATTTCACGTAGGCGACGATTTCGATACCGGGAAGGAGAGAGTCGATGACTTTCCTTGCGACCGCTGCTGCTGCAACTCGACCAATGGTCTCGCGAGCGGAGGCTCTGCCACCACCGTGCCAGGCTCGTAGGCCATATTTCGCATCATAGGTGTAGTCAGCGTGAGAGGGGCGGTATTTGTCCTTCATCTCAGTGTAGGAGGAAGGGCGCTGGTCCTTATTGCGCACCAGAATTCCGATGGGTGAACCCAGAGTCTGCCCTTCAAAGACACCGGAGAGGATTTCACAAATGTCTCCTTCTTGGCGAGGGGTGACGATTTCGCTCTGGCCTGGGCGTCTGCGGTCGAGTTCTTTCTGAATATCTTCCGCAGTGATCTCGATCTGGGGTGGGCAGCCCTCAATATTGACGCCGACACCGACACCGTGGGATTCTCCCCAAGTGGAAATACGAAATAACTGACCAAGCGTGCTAGACATGGGTTTTTATATAGGCTCGCCCTTGGAAGTTTCAAGCGTCAAGTGCGTAAGATTCTACTCCCCATTAGCATGAACTATGGCGTGAGGAAACCAGCAGGGTGATGTGCTCTCTACTGCGTGCTAGAGTTGGGTTTGATCTCAAAAGCGATGAGACAAATATCATCTCCATAGCCCTGGGAGCCAGCAAAGGCGGCTGTGGCATCAAGGACAGTCTGAAGGCCTTCATCCAAGGAGGTGGAGGAGGTGTTCTGGGAGACCTGTAGGGCCTGCTTCATGCGCTCAATACCCATAGCCTCACCTTGAGCATTCTCTGTCTCGTAGATGCCGTCTGTGTAGAGCATGAAGTATTGGAGGTCTTCGAGGGTTAAGCTGTGTGAGGTGAGTGAAATCTCAGGCATCAGGCCTAGTGCTGGCCCTTTCAGCTTCTTGTCAGCGGCGAATAGCTCCACCTCCCCTCTGTAGCATATTAGGGGCATGGGGTGACCGGCGGAGGCGCAGCGGATTTCTTGTTTTTCTAGATCAATGACCGCGTAGAAGGCTGTGGCAAACATCGTAATATTCGCTTTTTGGAGAATGCCCGAGAGGCCGTGATTGAGGCCTTGGAGAAAATGCTCAGGAGAGGAGGCTGAGTGGCGCTCTTTCTCCATCAGTCCACGCAGCATAGAGACGATCAGGGCGGAGCGGACTCCGTGGCCCATCACATCACAAATGAGAACTCCTGCAGAGGTGTCTGAGAGGGGAAGCACTTCATAGAAGTCTCCCGACATTCCAGAGACTGGAATATAGCGCGTGGCGAAATGGACGCGGTGCTTTGTGTTGGCACTATTTTGGGGGAGGGGGAGGATTTTTTGGTCGAGGACAGCATTCTGGACTTCACGCGCGAGTTGTATCTCCTCCTCAATTTCAGTGTTTCTTGTTTGTAGTTGCTCAGCCACCTCGATGAGCCTGTTCTGAGTGTTGACGAGTTCACTGACATCTGTGGAGATGCCAAATGTGCCTCGCACCTCACCATTGTGGTCCAACCAAGGGCGCTTAGAGGTCATCACCCAGGATTCTTCTCGCCCTCCTTCCCAGACTTCTTTCTCCAGCGAAGATTCCTCTTTGGATTGATTGTCCATGATTCTCTGCTCATCCAGCAGAGATTGGTCGGCGTGGCGTGAGTCAAAGAAATCGTGATCGCTCTTACCGATGAGCTGATCCACACAGGCAGCACCTAGTTTTTCAGCTGTTGCTGTATTGGCCATGACGAACTGTGAATCTTTATTTTTAAAGTAGACATTCACAGGGATGTTTTCAATGAGGGTGTAGAGGCGGAATCGTTCTTCTTCGAGAGCAATTTCAGCATTGCGGCGCCTCGTGATATCAATCATGGATCCTGCCATCTTGAGGGCTTGGCCATCTTGGTCACGCACAACGGCCCCTCGAATACGTAGCCAGCGCCACATCTTGTCACTGTGAAGATATCGGCAGTCGATACCAAAGATTTCTTCTTCACTCTCTAGAATGTGCTCGAGGGTGACGCGGAATGGCGCGAGGTCCTCTTGGTGAATATAGCCCTCAGGATGGAGGAATAAATTAGGGGCAAGGGCGGCAGGGTAGCCGAGGAATTCTAACACTTTGTTAGAATACATGATGATAGGATTGCCAATTTCCCATTCCCAAATGCCCTCATTGGAGGCTTGGAGTGCGAGTTCGAGGCGGTCTAGATCAGGCATGTTAGAGTGAGGCGTGGTGTGAGTCAGGGTGAATAAAGGGATGGTTGGAGCACTATGGAATCATTGGCTATGAGTTCTTAAGGAATGCCCCAAGAACGCAAACATCATCTTCAAAGGCTTGGTCAGCACTCCATTGTTGGGCGTCTAGAATGAGGTGCTTGATCATGGAGTGAATATCTCGGTGGCGATGGCGCTCTATGGCCGCAAACATACGCTTACACCCCCATTCTTCCCCCTCCGGGGAATTGGCCTCAAAGAGCCCGTCTGTGTAGAGGACAAAGCCTGAAATATCTGCGAGAGCGATCTGGGTGGCACGGTACTGGGCGGTTGAGAAGAGACCCAGAGCACGCCCCCGGGCTCGGCGGTGGAAGCGGTGCTGGGTGCCGTCTTTTCTTAAAACATAGGGGAAGTTATGCCCAGCAGAGACAATTTCTAACTGGCCGGCGCGAAAATCAATCACCGTGTAGCAGGCTGTGGCAAAAAGAGTGAGCCCCGCTCTGCCAAGTATGCCGGAGAGCCCGTCATTGATCGTGGTGATGAATCTCTCAGCGTCTCCTTGAGAACTGCGTGCCTTTTCAATAACGCCTCGAATCATAGACACCACAAGGGCGGATCTCACACCATGGCCCATGACATCACAGATAAAGAGACCCACCTTATCGGGGCTGATAGAAAAGACTTCGTAGTAGTCGCCCGCGAGATCAGCTGCGGGGAGGTAAGTTTCTGCGAGCTCTAGGTGATTTCTCCAAGAGGTAGTCTGGCTAGTGTTGTTGTTGTTTTGTCTTTGAGAAGAAGAGGAATGGGAGCGGGAGCTTGCGTCAGGTAAGAGGGCTTGTTGGATCTCTTTGGCGAGGTGGAGTTCCTCCTCGAATTCTTTGTTCTTTGTGTGGAGATCAAGTGCGAGAGACTCGAGTTGCTTCTGCGCTTTCACGAGTTCTGTGACGCGGTTGCCCACACCGAATACACCAAGAACTTGACCGTGGCTATCGATCCAGGGAACTTTGACAGTCTGCACCCAGGAATCTTCGCGGTTATTCCAGATTTCGCGCTCGATTTCACCCACCATGGATTGTCTGGTCTGCATGATTCGGAGCTCATCTTCACGGAATTTCTGCCAGCCTTCTTCTGCGTAGAAATCTTTATCGGTTTTACCGAGAGCATTTTCAGGGGTGCCCGCCCCTATCCACTCAGCGAGTTGTTTATTAATGAGCACAAAGCGTGATTCTGTGTCCTTGTAGTAAATATGTAGAGGGACACTATCGAGCACAGTTTTTAGCATCGAGCGCTCTTCATTGAGGGCGATTTCAGCTTCTTTTCTTTGGGAAATATCGATGGCTGATCCAGCTAGGCGGATCGCCTGACCTTGAGAATCTCTCACGACAATGGCGCGGATACGCAGCCAGCAAGTTGTGCGATCGGACTTCAGAAAACGGCAGTCAATGGCAAAGAGTCGCTCCTCGGTGTCCATGAGCGCGAGTTCGAGCTCTTTGCGAAAGTCACCGACATCCTCTGCGTGGATGAGCCGCTGGGGCTGTGACATGAAGTTAGGAGCTGTTATTTCATCACATTGAATGAAGCTTAGGAATCGAGGGGAATAATAGATTTCCTCAGAGCCAACTTGCCAGTCCCAAACGCCCTCATTGGAGGCCTTTAAGACGAGTTCTAGAGTTTCCTTCGCAGATTGTTCCACTGTTGTAGAATGAAAGCTTGTTTTGTCTTTGAGTACAATGTTTTTGTGCTGTTTTTGGAGGAAACAAGGGTAATGCTCTTATGGGGTTTCGGAGCTGGTAGGAGCCGTGGCCTGCAAGATAGTTTCTCCCTCGCTTTTGGCAATCACCACAGCCGCGCAGCTATCACCAAAGACATTGACTGCGGTGCGGCACATATCCAGTAGGCGATCGACTGCGAATAGAGTGAGAATGGCCGCTTCTGCTCCCGGTATTTCTGTAGTCTTCATGATGATGAGAATCGCCACGAGACTTGCAGAGGGGATGCCAGCCACGCCGATACTTGTGACGAGTGCAGAGATCACCACGAGAGCTTGGGCTCCTAGACTGAGATCCACACCCATGACTTGGGCGACAAAAATCACAGCGATACACTCATAGAGAGCGGTGCCATCCATATTGACAGTAGCACCCAGGGGGAGGGTGAAGCTCGCTGTTTTTTTAGAAACGCCAGCATTGTCCTGGATAGCGCGCATGGTGATCGGAAGTGTGGCTGTCGAACTCGCCGTGGAGAACGCTGTGAGTAGTGCCGTGCGCATGGCGCGGAAATGGAGCCAAGGATTCACCTTGCCAATGACCTTAAGAAGAAAGGGGAGAATCACAAACATATGGAGTCCTAGAGCGAGTAACACGGTGATGAAATAAGTACCGAGATGCTCAAAAATTCCCGCGCCCATCGTGTAGACTGTGTAGAGCATAAGGCCAAAAATACCGATCGGTGCTGTGAGCATGATCCACTGAGTGATGCGAATCATCACAGCATTAAGCGCCTGAAATGCCGCCTTAAGAGGATCAATCTGCTGGCTGGGTAGCTGTGTCATGGCGATACCAAGCATGATGCTAAAGACAAGGACGCCGAGGAGCTGGCCATTATCTGTAGAGGCCGAGATGATATTGGTAGGCAGCATGCGCTCCAGTAGAGACTCATTGCTTTGAGCTGTATTGACCCTTTCCTCACTAAAGCGCTCTTTGGTGCTTTCTTGGGCTGTTGAGGCATTGGCTGAGAAGAGCTCTTGGAGCTCTGTGTTAGGTTTGCCGTCCACCTCACCTGGTGACATAACATTGACCACAGAGAGGCCAAGTATGGTAGCGAGTAGTGTGCTGAGAGCATAAAAGCTAAGAGTCTTGAGTCCTAAGCGGCGAAATCCATCAAAGCCCGCTAAGCTCGATATACCCGATACAATGGACGACACGATGAGTGGGACAATGATCATCTTGAGCGCTCGAATAAAGAGGTCTCCCAGTGTCTTTGCCCAGCCGATAGCGGTGGTCGTGGTTTTTGTGAATTCGGAGTCTTCGCCGTGGAGGGTGCTGAAATTTCGCAGAACCAAGCCAAGCAAGATAGCGAGTGAGAGCGAAATGAGAATTTGCCAGTGAGCGGCGAGTTTTTTCATAGCACAGTATGCTCTGTCGCTGTGACTGAGGTCAATTCTAGATAGCCCGAGAAGCCTAATTCGAGTTCCGAAAGACGTGTTTGGTAAAACGAGCTTGATCTTTTCGATATTTCAACAACTATAGAAGTATCGACATTGATTCCACAGTATCTTCTCTCGCGGCCCTAGCGCACCCAGTGCGTATTGGCGTGTTCCGCTATCTTGTGAAAGTCGCTCCTGAGGCAGTGAGTGCTGGCGAGTTAGCGCAGCACTTATCTGTGGCATCAAATACACTCTCCTTTCATCTCAAAGAGCTCCATCATGCCTCGATTGTGACATCAAGGCGCGAAGGTCGCTCCATTTTCTACTCACTCCAGATGCAGCATGTGAATGCCCTCATGCAGTTTCTCTACGAAGACTGCTGCCAAGGTAAGCCTGAGCTCTGCCAGCCCGCGGGGGCACCGGACTGCTGTCAGAATGAATGCTGAACCTGAAGAGAGACCAAATAGGCAAAACACAATTTCATGAAAACAATATTAGTATTATGCACCGGTAATTCCTGTCGCTCGCACATGGCTGAGGGGATTTTACGCCACCTTGCTGCCGATCTCTTTGAGGTGCACAGCGCGGGCTCACAACCCGCAGGCTACGTGCACCCCATGGCCATAGCGGCACTGGAGGAGCTCGACATTGATATTTCTCAGCATAGCTCGAAGCACTTAGATGAGTTCCTTACCCAATCTGTCGATACTGTCGTGACCGTGTGTGGAAATGCCGAACAAGTCTGCCCCACCTTCCCGGGTCAGCATAATCGCTACCACTGGGGCTTTGATGATCCAGCGCATGCAGAGGGTAGTGAAGAAGAAGTGATGGCAGTCTTTCGCCGTGTGAGAGATGAAATTTATCTCACCCTCCAGGCCTATGTGCAGGGGTACCGTGAATCCAAATAAATCAAGAAGATGACATTAAATGAACTCAAGGCCGCACTCAGTGGTCACGAAGATAAGTCCCTTAGTCTAGAGCTACCCGATGGGCAGAAAGTCCCCGCACACTACCATGTGACAGAAGTTGGCTATGTGCGAAAGGAATTCATCGACTGTGGCGGAAAGGTGCGCGTAGAGGGGAAGTGCACACTTCAAATCTGGGTGGCAGATGACATAGATCACCGAGTGAGTGTGGGGAAGTTTCTACAAATCCTCGAACATGGAGCGCCAGTCATACCAACCTGGGAGCTACCTGTTGCCCTCGAATACGAGCACCCCGTGATTTCACATTTCCCAGTGTTAGAAGTGGTGAATCTAGCAGATAGCGTGACTCTGAAAACAGAGACAATCCACACGGACTGTCTGGCCAAAGACGTCTGTGGAGTCGACCCTCAGGGTGGGTGTGATCCGAATTCTGGTTGTTGCTAGTGATGGTGGGGAAGCGCGAGTTTGTAGCAGAGCTGTTAGGCACGTTCTTGCTGGTGTTCTTTGGCCTCAGTACTGTCGCTGTGGCTGTGACCTTGAATGTGCACGTGGGGCTCTTCCAAGTAGCACTTCTCTGGGGGCTTGCTCTTATTGTGGCGATTTCTGTGGTCTCTGAGGTCTGTGATGCCCACTTTAACCCTGCCATTACATTAGCATTTGCTACGGTTTCAGGCTTTAGCTGGAGAAAGGTTCCTGCCTATATCTTCGCGCAGTGTACGGGCTCGCTGCTCGCCGCCCTCGGGGTATACGCCTTATTCTCGGGAACCATTGAGGCCTTTGAGGAGAGCAATCATATTATTCGAGGAGAATCTGGCAGCGAACTCTCCTCGATGATGTTTGGTGAGTATTTCCCAAATCCTGCGATGGCCAGAGACATGAGTGAGCTCTCTCGCGTGACTCTGTGGCATGGATTTTTTGCAGAATTGTTAGGAACAGCTCTACTCGCCTTTGTGATCTTTACCCTCGTTGGCCAGAGGCGAGTCACTATGCCATCTTGGCTCGTTCCTATTCTCATTGGTGTGGCACTGAGTGTGATCATTGCCATTATGGCACCTCTCTCCATGGGTGGGTTTAATCCTGCGCGTGACTTGATGCCTAGAATCGTAGCAAGTCTCACTGGTTGGGGGAAGTTACCCTTTGAGCACAATGGCAAGGGCTGGCTGACCGTGTATGTTTTAGCCCCTATTGTGGGTGCTCAGGTAGGGGCTGTTATGGCTCAGTTGGTGCGGAAGCCTTCAGAAGAAAACGTGGGCTAGAGAAAGAGGTTTCAGGAGAATTTAGCTTGCAGTCTCAGTGAGCTATTTTAGCTGTAGAGCATGAAGATTGTTGCGGCGATAGCTGCTCTCATTTGGCTTTGTCTGGGGGTCTGGGGTTTAAAGCAAGGTCGGCGTCTATTTGGGCCTGATGCTGACAATCCCAGCGAGACAGGAGGGGCGAGATCCTTTGGAGTCGCTCATATCATCGCTGTCTGGTTTGGCATTTTTGCCTACTTTGTCTATATTGCCGTGAAGTGATGAAGCTGTGTATGTGCAGGATGTTGTTAGAATGGTTTCTGCAAATAAAATTACCGCAGGACTCTATGGAAGAGGTCGAGACTGAGGCGATAGCAGAGACTAGCTAGCTCTGGGTCATAGCGATCACCTTCGTCACGCAGAAAGGCGTGTTGACCATTGAGTTCATGCCAGCTGTATGTGATCTCAGTCTGGCTGAGAGTGTCGTAGAGATGTTTTCTGCCCTCCAGTGGAACATGGGGGTCTTGGCGTCCCCAGATAAAGAGAATTTCCCCGGAGATTTTACTTAGTTGTTCAATGGTCTGTGGTGCATTTCCTGAGGGCATGGTGGAAGAATGAATGTCTGTGGCGTAGAGGCAGCTTGTGCCTAGCACACGCGCGTGCAGAGCAGCACGGCAGGCGAGGTGACCGCCAAGACACACCCCAAAGGCGCCAACTGTGCCGTTACAGAAGCTTTGCTGGTCGATCCAGCGGATCATTGCTTCGGTGTCTGAGTCGTGATCTGTTAGTGGCTTGGTGAACTTATCCTCATTGCCCTTTTCTTTCCCTTCATCATCATAGGCGAGGACAGTACCGATGGGGTTGAGCTCATGAAAGACCTCGGGAATGATCACGACATAGCCGTGGCCTGCGAGGTAGGCCGCGGTGCGTGCGATAGGAGAGGTGATTTGAAAAATCTCTGAATAGAGAAGAATGCTGGGGAAGGCTCCAGTTGCTGTCGGGCGAATGACACTACAGCGCATGGTGCCTGTCGCTGTTTCTAAATCGGTAAAATGTTGTTGAACAGTCATAGGGTGAGAGAATAGTTGGAAATGTGAGTGATTGTTAGATTGAGGGGCTAATCTTGATTTGCTTGTGAAGTCTGTGCTTGATGCAGAGTGTCTTGGGCTTGGCTCTTTGGTTTTGTTTTATCATCGCGCCAGATAATGTGACCATTCCGAATTAAGAAGCTGTGCCGCGCTGGAAATTTCCCAAGGTGAAGGGGCACTCCAAAGGCCTTTGCGAGTGCTCCATCTGTATCGGCGATGAGTTTGTAAGGTAGGTTGTGCTTCTGCTGGAAGGCGCGCTGTGTCTCGACATCGTCACAAGAAACTCCATAGACCTGAAGGCCTACGTTCTGTAGCTGGGCAAACTCATCACGGAGATTGCAGGCTTGCTTGACTCATCCAGGAGTGTCTGCTTTTGGGAAGAAATAGAGAAGACTCATACCGTGGTGGCAGATCAGACTGATGTCTAAGGAGTTGCCAGTATGGTCAGTGACTGTGACTGGAGGCACAGGATCCCCAGCTTTGAGTGGCTGCGACTGACTGGAGCGGCAACAAAATAAGGAGGCAAGAGAGGCAAACAGTGAGAGCTTCTTCATACGTCCGATTAATATACAGCTTGTGCGCGTGGGGGCAAGTGATGACTGATATGGCTGTGAGATACAGAGGAAGGAAGAGAGGAGCTTGATTGTTGGAAGTTCTCTCTGTAACTAAATGGTATGAAACTTCCTGATTGGGCGAGTGAGGTCGTGGCCTCTTATGAAAGTGGGTCAGCTGGCTGCTTTGTACTACATGGTAATGTCAGTGATCGTATGCTGATAGAGGAGCCAGGTAGAACGCCTGCTCGCGCCAGTGAAGGTGGAGAGAAAGATAGCGCGGAGCCTTCTGCGGGTGATGTGCGTGCGAGTCTTGGTTCTTTGCATGATTTCATTGAGCAGGTGATGGTCGCACGCTTTGATGTGGTACTCAGCTATGATCTGGGATTTGGCCTGAAGGTAGAGCGAGGCGGGGAAGAATTCTCTAAATGGCCAAGTCTGAAGGAAACACCCGATCTGCCCCAGGAGCCATTGCCGGCAGTGCGCGTGATGACCCATTACCTGCAATATTGTCGTAACTTACAGGCCATGGGCTTTGCGGCACCGAAGGTGGCGATACTAATTAAACAAGCTCATTTGGTGTGTCCGTCTATTCCGAATTTACTCAACTACGAGCTCAATGCATTGGCGGCATTGATCCGCACTTGGGCAGAAGATGATCGCCTGCAGTCCTCTGGTCAGGCGGCTTTCTTGATTTCTGAGAATTTACATGGACTCCACCCATTGATCGCGGAGTGCGCGCGCGTGTCACTTGTGGAAGTACCTCTGCCCTCACCAGAGATTCTGGAGAAAACCCTAAGACTGATGCAAGCAGGTTGTGCTACAGCGCTCTCTGAGTACACCGATAAGTTAGAGGAAGTCGCACAGCGCTTATCGGGAGCGAGCTTGAGCTCTCTGGAGTCTCTATTGCTGCGGCGTGAATATGATAAGACACCTCTGAGGGCGGCGAATCTGGTGGAGATGAAACAAGCACTAGTGGAGCGAGACTGTGAGGGGCTTATTGAATTTGTGCAATCAGATAGGACACTGGATAATGTGATTGGCCTTAGTGGGGTGAAGGCATGGCTCAGACAAGATATCGCACTCTGGCAAAAAGGCCAGTTAGATGCTCTCCCTATGGGCTATCTATTCTGTGGACCAGTGGGCACTGGGAAGACCTATCTTGCAGAATGTCTCGCAGGAGAAGCAGCCGTGCCCGTAGTGACTCTACAGAATTTTAGAGATAAGTGGGTGGGGAGTACTGAGGCGAACTTAGAGAAAATCTTTGCACTCATCAAGGCACTGGGTCGCTGTATTGTCTTTATCGATGAAGCAGATCAGACTCTAGGACAGCGCGAAGCCGCCAGTGGTGACTCTGGAGTCTCTAGCCGCGTGTACTCGATGATGGCTCAGGAAATGTCAGACACGCGCAATCGCGGTAAAGTCATCTGGGTGTTAGCCTCTAGCCGACCGGATCTTATCGAAGTGGATCTGAAGCGGCCGGGGAGAATTGACGTGAAGATTCCGCTTTTCCCAACACTAGATGCCCAAGAAGGCTTTGATCTCATCCGCGCTCTTCTCAAGCGCATGAAATTGGATTTAGGAAAAGAAAGCTATGCGGTGCTCAAAGGCGATATTCCAGAGCTGCTCACCCCGGGAGCTGCGGAAGCACTCGCTGTGAAGGTGAATCGAATCCAGCGCACTTCGGAGTTAAACGTGTTAGAATCACTACAGCAGTGTCTAGAGAACTATCGTGCTCCTGTGGCCGGGCATATCCTCAGAGAACAAATGCAAATAGCCGCCGATGAGGCGACAGATAGAACTCTCGTGCCTGATCAGGTGAGAGATATTCTTGGTCTTGCCGAATCTTAATAAGCCTAGTTTAGAAATACAGAACTAGGAAGATTTTACTAACAGAGCGAGGAATTCTTTATTGCCATCTGTTCCTTTGATGGGGGAGTCGATGCATTCTAGCCAAGTTTGGTCGAGTTGCTCAGTGACAAAGGAGTGGATCTTGTCGACAGCTTTCTGGTGAAGCTCTGGGTCTCTCACAATGCCGCCTTTACTAATCTCGTCACGAGCGAGCTCGAACTGAGGCTTGATGAGGCAAATAATTCGGCCTTGGTCTTTGAGAACAGAAAATAGAGGAGGGAGTATTTTTGTGAGAGAAATAAAGGAAACATCTGTGACACAGAGATCAATGGCTTCACCAATATCCTCTGGCACCATGTGGCGAGCATTGAACTTTTCTTTCACGATGACTCTGGGATCACTGCGCAGTTTCCACACAAGCTGATTGGTGCCGACATCAATCGCGTGTACCTTTGTGGCACCGCGCTGCAGCAGACAGTCTGTGAAGCCACCTGTAGAAGCTCCGCAGTCCAGGCAAGTCAGTTCAGCGGGATCGAGCTGGAAGGTGTCGAGAGCACCTTCTAGCTTAAAGCCACCGCGGCCGACATACTTCGGCTTTGTCTTCACCTTAAGCTCTGCCTCGGTGTCGACTTTCTGGCTCGGCTTGGCGACAATGTGGGTGCCTAGCAGAACTTCTCCTGCTAGAATAAGTCGCTTCGCTTGTTCTCTCGAGTCACAGAGTCCTCGAGAGACAAGTAGTGCGTCTGCGCGTTCTTTAGCCATGCGTGTGCTAGCTCAGAGAAGCAGGAGCGAAGAGCGAGTCTGTCTCTGCCTCGTAGTCCACACCATCGAGACCAAAGCCGAAGAGCTTAAGAAACTCTTCTTGGTAGCCTGCGAAATCACCGAGCTCAGAGAAATTCTCATTGCTCACAGATTCCCAGGATTTAGCAACTGCGGCTTGGATATCCTCGCGCATCTCCCAGTCATCGATACGGATACGCCCGGTCTCATCTAACTGAAGGTCATCCCCGTAGAGACGATCACGAAAGAGGCGCTCAATCTGCTCAATACAGCCTTCATGAATCCCCTTAGCTTTCATTTCCTTATACAGAATAGAAATATAGAGAGGCACCACAGGAATCGCCGAAGAGGCCTGCGTGACTAGAGCCTTGTTCACCGATACATAGGCACTACCGCCCTTGCACTCTGTGGCTAACTTAGCACTCAGGCGCGCTGCACTGGCTTCGAGATCTTTCTTCGCACAGCCAATGGTGCCCTCAGTGTAGATCGGCCATGTGAGCTCGGGGCCAATATAGGAGTAGGCGACAGTCTTTACACCATCAGCAAGGACTCCCGCATCAGCGAGGAGATGGATCCAGAGTTCCCAGTCCTCACCACCCATCACTTTGATGGTGTGGTCGATTTCTTCCTGAGTGGCCGCTCCTATCGTCACTTCCTCAATCAGACCTTTGTCAGTATTGAGGTTTTTATTGGTGTACTCACCACCTGTTGTTTTGAGAACGGACTTGTAGACTTCACCAGTATCAGGGCAGGTGCGGCGCGGTGACGCGAGAGAGTAGACAACGAGATCAATTGGCCCCATTTCCTCTTGGATGATTTTAAGCGCCGCAGCCTTCATCTCGTGAGAGAAGGCATCTCCATTGAGAGACTTGGCAAATAAACCCTCGGCCTGTGCCGCCTTCTCAAAAGCCGCTGAATTGTACCAGCCAGCAGAGCCAGGGCGGCGCTCACTCCCAGCTTTTTCAAAAAACAGACCTAGTGTATTCGCACCAGATTGGAATGCAGGGACGATTCGAGAGGCGAGGCCATAGCCAGTGGAAGAACCGATCACAAGTACGTTCTTAGGGCCATTTTCTAGCTTTGGCTTACTCTTCACATAGTCGATTTGATTCTGCACATGAGCTGCACAACCATCAGGGTGAGATGTTGTGCAGATAAATCCGCGGATCTTTGGTTTGACGATCATGCAGCGAGCGTGTTCGCAGGCCTAAAAAAGTCAAGATTAGAGGCTCTCTGTGACTCGATAGAGTAAGAACTTAGCCTCAGGGGTAAGATATGGGCGGGTCAGTGTGTCTAGAGAATAGGGCCTGAGTATCGGGCGTATTTGAAAAAACAAATAAGAACCAAGAACACACTATGAATCTACGTTTCGTTTCCAAAAGAATTCACGCTTATCTCGACTATCCCGTGGCCGCCAGCTTGATGGTCATGCCAGTACTATTAGGGCTCGGTGAGTCGAATCCACTAGCATTCTGGCTAGCGACTATCACGGGAGTCGCAGCATTGATCCTAACGGTATTAACAGACCATCACCTAGGGCTGATCCGAGTACTACCCTATGGATTCCACATTGCTGTGGATGCTCTAGTGGGTCTGACCTTTGTCTTAGCTCCCACGCTCTTTGGCTTCCAGGGTGCTGATGCACTGTATTACTGGATCAATGGCGCTGCTGTGCTCTGTGTCGTGAGCCTCCATCAGCCAGAGAAGTGCACGGCGTAAAAAACCACCCACAAATAAAAAATAAAAAAAGTAAATCAGAGGGTAAGAAAAACCACAGCCACTGTGTCTACCCCATAAGGAGAGCGAACTCATTAAGAGAGCGAACTCTCTGACTCAATCAATAAATATAATCATGAAAAAAATATACGTTCCAATTCTCGCACTACTCTTTAGCGCAATCAATGCCTTTGCAGGTGATCTCATTAATGTCTCAGGAGCGAGTGGTATCGCACTCAATGGCTATGACACAGTCGCCTTCTTCACAGAGAAGAAGCCAGTGCATGGTGACCCAGGTATTTCTATCAAGTATCAAGGTGCTACCTACCTGTTCTCTAGCAAAGAAAATCGTGATAAGTTCGAGTCTGCACCAGCCAAGTACGCACCACAGTACGGTGGTTTCTGTGCCTACGGAGCCTCTGTCGGCGCACTCTTCCCAGTGGATGTAGACACATGGCAGGTGAAGAACGGAAAGCTCTACTTTAATCTCAACCCAGCAATTTTAGAAGCATTTAATAAGGACTTCAAAGGCAACGTCAAGAAAGCAACAGCCAATTGGCCTGACCTAAAGAGTGAGAATAGTTAGTACGTCTATGGTTTCATACTAATTATTCAATGATGGTGACTTATCCTGTTGCTTTGGGAGGAGAACAGGGTAAGTTGCTTTTGCTGATGGATACTTGGCAAGATAGATTAGGAGAACATCACCCTGAGCGCTCAGAGGCCATTGTAGAGCTCAGAGCCATACTACTGCGTGGTTTAAAAAGCAGTCTTTCAGGTCGTCATAGAGAAGACAGTGCCAACTTAGAAGATATAGCACAGAAAGCACTGCTTAAAATTTTAGAAAACCTCGGGACTTATCAAGGCAGAGGTAAGTTCACATCATGGGCGCTAGCCATCACAATTCGTGTTGCCTACAATGACATAAGAGCGCGACATTGGAACAATGTATCACTGGATTACCTCAAGGAACAAGCAGGTGACTCCATACCAGAAGAGAGTGTCTCAAGTACCTCTCCAGATGTAGAAGCTCAGAAAAAAGACAGTCTAGAGCTGGTTCGTCGTATGATACAAACAGATCTCACAACACGGCAGCAAGACGTCTTACTTGCAGCACTCAATGGGATGCCACAAGAAGAGATAGCGAGTCAGATGGGAACGAACAGAAATAATGTCTACAAATTGTTTCACGATGGGCGAAAAGCCCTAAAGCGTGCTATGGAACAAAGGGGCTATAGCAGAGATATGCTCTACGACTCACCAGATACCGGGACATATGATCAGACATACGCCCAGACATATGTAGAAGGGGGGCACTCATGAATGTATCTGACCAACAAGCAGAGATCGTCAAGAGCTTACTTAAGATCACAAGAGAAGAAGAGCTTAACTGCAATGAACTCCTCGAAGTGATCGGAGAGTACGCAGAAAAAAAACTCAGCGGACAACCCATCGACAAGACTCTAGAACCCGTAGAGCACCATCTCGGTCTATGCCGCGAATGCGAAGAAGAGTACGAAGCCCTCTGCAAGGCACTACAGGATATAGAGAATCTTTGAACGTGATTGGTACGACAGGTTAATGCGTGAAGACGTGTGAAGAGGGATTAACTTGACTGCGCATAGGGAGGGTTGAATCTCATTAGAGTTTTAATTCCCACTTCCTAAAGTGGCACTGCATGTGTCGGTTTGTATAGATGGAGCGCGTTCATCTGCCTGATAAGGTATGGGCGAGCTTCCTGAAGCAGTTTTTCTATCAATGAAGAGTGAGTGGGGGTAGAAGTGATTGCTATTATAATTACACTGTGTTTACATTGTAATTAGTTGAATTTGTTTTATTTGTTCATGTTAGTTTTTAACTTAAGTTTGGAGTCGTTTGTTAGGTTGAAAATAAGATTTGATTTAAAATGTCTTTTTGTTGTAATTTATTGTTGGTGAGTGATTTGTGATTGCATGTTTTTAACAAGCCCCGTAATAATCCCGTAAAAATATGCAATAATAGCGTAATAATGGTGTATTTAAACGTATTTCATACTATTTTCGCTACAAGAAAAAACCCTCATAACCGTTTGGTTATGAGGGTTTTATATCTAATTTCGTGTTGATTTAGATGGTGGAGGCGAGGGGAGTCGAACCCCTGTCCTAGATCTTTTTCACACAAGCTTCTACATGTTTAGTCACTAGTTTGTTTTAGGAGGTTCCTAGTCTAATGACGCCTTGGAACGACCGGTTGCCCTGTTTCATCTCATTTCGCCTCGCGGACACCCCGACTTGAAACCAGCCTACATGGTTGTTATAGCGGCGGATCCTTGGTAGGCATCAGATCGGCGGCTTCGCTAGCAATTAAGCAGCGAGTGCGAGCTCGTTAGAGTCTGCAATTATTTGTTTTGAACGGCTTTTTTAAGAGGCCAACCGATCAACCTCTACATGCTGCCAGTGTTTCCAACATCCAGTCGAAACCAAGGCGCCCCCATTGTATATGATACAATGTTTAGAGACATTGCTGTCTCTGTGGGTAGGGCCGTAGTATTCACTTGTTTGGGGATTTTGCCAATAATAAATACGTGTTGATTTTGTAAGCCCTTGCTTTCGGGGAGGATATTTTCTAGGTCAGTGGCATGCCAACTCTACACGTGAATCTGGGGCAGCGCTCCTATGATGTGATTTGTGAATATGGAATGATCTCTCAGGCTGGTGAGGAGATTCAGAAATTAGGACTAAAGGGGAAATGTGCGCTCATTACAGATGAGACTGTGTATAGTCTGTATGGTGGAGATTTAGTGAAGAACCTAGAGTCTGTGGGCTATAGGGTTTCTGTGCATGTCGTTCCTGCTGGTGAGGCGAGTAAATCACTTAGTCATGTGGAACTGCTCTGCCGAGAAATGACTCAGGCGAGACATGATAGGCAGTCCTTTGTGGTGGCTCTGGGGGGTGGTGTTGTTGGTGATTTAGCGGGTTTTGTGGCGTCTGTGTTTTACCGAGGTGTGCCCTTTGTGCAGATACCGACAACGATTGTGTCACTTGTGGATTCTTCTGTGGGTGGTAAGACGGGGGTGAATCTTGCTGAGGGGAAGAACTTGGTGGGTGCCTTTCACCAGCCTCGACTTGTTCTGGCGGATCCAGGGACTTTGAGCACATTGGCGCCTAGAGAGTATAGGGAAGGCTATGCGGAGGTGATCAAGCACGCGGTGATTCGAGATGCGGAGATGCTCTCGGAACTCGAAGCACTTGATCCAGAGAATAAACAGCCACCTGCGAGTCTGATTGCGCGCAATATTGCGATTAAGGCTCGTGTGGTTGAGGAGGATGAGCAGGAGAGAAGCGGTACGAGGGCATTACTGAACTTCGGCCATACGATTGGTCACGGCATTGAGGCTTCTGTGCCCTATGGTTCGCTGCTGCATGGTGAGGCGATTTCTCTGGGTATTGTGGCTGCTCTTCGTTTATCAAAGCAGTTTGCAGGACTTAGTGAGCCCTCTGTGCAGAGAGTTGTGGATTTGCTGCAAAAATTTGAGTTGCCCGTGCAGCTACCTGAGGCTGTGTCGACGCAAACAGTCCTTGAGAAGCTCCAGAGGGATAAGAAGTTCAGTGCTGGGCAGATTCAATTCATTCTGCTCAAGGAACTGGGCTCGGCCTTCGTTTCCTCTGAGGTGGCTCAGTCAGATTTGCATGATGCGACAGAGTCTCTGAGAGACTAGTTTGTGGATCTCTGTCTGTTTGAGTTATACCAACTCAAAAAACTATCTGGTAGAATTCGCTGGATATTTGACGAGATGTCATCGTTGTCACTCATCGGAGATGCTCGCATCACCGGTGGGTTCCGCCTTGATCTCCCACCAAATCTCTTCGTGCCTTCTACCAGTTAGTTTTCCTCATTGGTATTAGATCTCGCCTAGTACTTAATAGACGGGTGGCTCGATGAGCTCGTCACCGACTTCCACTCCTGAGCCTTCTGGGAAGGAGCCTTTCACTGGGTTGGCGATCGCGTTTTTCGCATCTGCGATGTACTGTACTTCGAGCCTGCCGATCACACCGTCTCCACGACGCACTGTGAGTACGCTGCCTTGGGTGACTAGGTCGAGCTCTTTGATCTCGATGACCGCGAAGTTTCCGTCTGTATTCCACTCGACGACAACGGCTTTGAGCAGGGCGTTTTTAATGAACTGAATGCGGTCAATCTGTTTTCTCTCTTCTCGGCGTAGTGTGGGGTCAGCTGTGTCAGTCTGGGCGGTGTTGGCCTCAGCAACAGCTGCTAATTGTTTGATTTTATCTTTGAGCGCTTGAATTTCTGTTTCTTGCTCAATCTCTATAGGTGTGGTGGGAGTTAGTGGGTGTGGCTGGTCTGGTGAGGTATAGCTAATCGTGGGCTGAGAGCTCGAAAGTGGGGCTGCAGAGTGATGGTTTGTGCTGTGTGGGGTAGAGCGTAACTCTGCGAGTTCGCTAGTGAGGCGTTGGTAGTCTTTTTTGAGTTGTGTAATCTCATCAGAACGATCGGGTTCACCTTGTTGCATAAGGCCAAATGAGCCCGCTAATGCGAGGATCAATAAACCGAATGTAGCAATGAGAAGAAATTTCATCGTATTCATGGGACAATGTGTAGAAAATTTCAGAGGATTCAAAAGAACAAAGTGAATCGGCCTCAGGATTTATCTCGGTATATATAAACAAAAAAGAGGGTAGAGCCACCACTGCTCTACCCTCTTCTAACGCTGATCTCTTGCCCGAGAGATCAAATTGGTTGTAATGAGAAATCTTAGTTGGTGAGTTTTGCCCACTCAGCATCTGCGGCTGCTATCTGGGCTTGATCTTGGCCTTTATTCCATTTTTTCAGGGTGTTTCCTAGTACAGGAGTGTCAAAGAAGAGGTAGAGTTTTTGATCGATGATTTTAAATCGTTTTGGGTCGATTTTCACTTTGCCCCCTCCCTTTGCTAGGGCGTAGGCACACCAGCCTCCGTACTGGGGCTCATATTTTGATGGGTTTTTCTTAAAACTGTCTAGATTGGAAGCTGATGTGAAGTAGTAGGTGATTCCCTTGTGATTATGCGAAATCTTTGCATTTCCTTTTTGTGCATCTCCTTGAGTGAAGTAAGCCACTGGGTCATAGCCTTGTAGGGCGACGCCTTTTTTCATGTTGTAGTGATTGATTCGTGCTTCTTTTGTCTCGGCATTTAAAAAGCCTGCGGAGAAGCTAAAACTTAGTAGTAAGAATAATAGATGAATTCGAGTCATGGGTGTTATTATGTCGTTGTTAAGAGCTAGAAATATGAGTTTCTAAGGGGGCCGTCTATTCCTTGGAAATAGGAAATAAAAAATTGACGGTTTGGGAATATTTGAATTTATACTACACTCGTAGTGAAAGAAGTTTAATATGGCAACTCAACCAATAATTATCATAGGAAATGGAGTGGCTGGTGCCACTGCGGCAAGGGAGATCAGGAAGAGGATGTCAGAGGTTCCTATTCTCATGATTTCCGGGGAGACTGAGCTGCACTATTCACGCACAGCTTTGATGTATGTCTTTATGGGGCATATGAATTTTGAAGATACAGAGGCTTATTCGCGTGACTTTTGGCGTAAAAATCGAATTGAGCTCAAGCAAGCATGGGTGACTTCCATACGTGGGGAAGACAAAGCGATTGAGCTTGAGAATGGTGAGGTACTTGAGTATAGTGAATTGATTTTAGCCACTGGCTCCATTCCTAACAAATTTGGCTGGCCAGGGCAAGATCTGCCAGGAGCTCAGGGGTTATACTCCAAACAAGATTTGGAGGAAGTTGAGGAAAGTGCAAAGACTGCCAAGCACGCAGTACTTGTTGGAGGTGGACTCATTGGTGTGGAAATGGCAGAAATGCTTATTAGTCGTGGTATAGGTGTCACCTTTCTTGTTAGGGAGAAGAATTTTTGGGGGAGTGTTCTGCCGTTTGAGGAGTCTCGAATGGTCGGGAAGCACATTTTAGAGCATCACATTGATCTTCGTTATGAGGACGAGCTTGTTGAAATTGTCGCTGGAGACAATGGTCGCGTAGCGAAAGTGCTGACAAAGAAGGGGAAAGAAATCCCTTGTGAAATTGTCGGGCTCACAGCAGGTGTCCGACCAAATATTGATTGGCTAAGAGACACAGAGGGTCTTGAACTTGGACGTGGTATAAAAGTCGACCACTACTTTAGAACCTCAATGCCTAATGTATGGAGTATTGGAGACTGTGCAGAATTTACAGAGCCTCTTCCGGGACGCCGTCCAATCGAGCAAGTTTGGTACACTGGTAAGATGCAGGCTACTTTCCTGGCAGAAACTCTCAGTGGAAATGAGCGTGAGTACTCACCTGGAATCTGGTGGAACTCAGCGAAGTTCTTTGACATCGAGTATCAGACCTATGGAGTTGTCATGCCAAAGCCCAAGGAGGGCGAGGAAGTCTTCTTTTGGGAAGACCAAGAGCGTAAGCTCTCTTTTCGCGTGCACTTTGAGACAGCATCGCGCGCTGTCACTGGTGTGAATGTATTTGGCCTCAGGCACAGACACCAAGTCTGGGAGCACTGGATTAGTGAGAAAACACCAGTGACAGAAGTACTCGAACGCCTCCCAGAGGCTAATTTTGACCCTGAGTTCTTCCGCCAGGTTGAACCAGAAATTTTAGAAAAATGGAACACGCAACACCCAGACCAACAAGTGAAAGCCGCACCAGCTGCGAAAAAAGGACTGTTCTCGCAATTACTCAAAACTCTTAACATAACTAGCTAATTCCATGATTCGAGAAAGCCATTCTATAGTACCTCCTGATCCACAGCTAGATAAGGTCCAGCGCCTTGGTCTGTTTGCCTTGGGCATCGGCCTAGCGATGCTCTTTGGGTCTTTATTTAAATTCTTTAGCCCTCAGCTCACAGAGTCACTGTTTTGGGTGATGCTGCTACTCGTCATGGCGGGGGGATTAGTCTATGGACTCAGAACACACCTAAAGCGTCCAGCTGGGATACAGAATAATAATATTACCAGATCTTCGATCTCCGCAAGAGGAGCCCTCGGATGGACTGTTGGTATCATTATCACAACATTTTATGTCGTGTATTATTGGTGGCCGGAGCATATTGAGGGCATGGTGCGGTTCTTTGATCCACTCAGTCAGTTGATCCGCTCGAAGCCCGCAGACCAGTGGTTCACCTACGGAGCATTTTATACAATTGGCGTTCTCGTGATGGGTACAAAGGCCATCGTAAAATACCGTCACTCGCGCTACCAGATTATACGGACTTGCTCCATTATTCTCTCACAGCTCTTTTTAGCCTTCCTGATTCCTTACTGGATGGAGGCATTTAATAAGCCATACTTCGCGCCTAACTACTTCTGGCCACTAGAGTATAAGGTCATGATGCCCGATAAATTTGAAAACCTCAAAGAAGCGGGTACTGTGGGACAGTTTATCTTTGGCTGGGCGGTCGTCATGATTTTACTCGTGACTCCTATCCTAACGTATTTCTATGGTAAGCGCTGGTATTGCTCATGGGTGTGCGGTTGTGGTGGTCTCGCTAACACCGCAGGTGATAGCTGGCGTCAGCTCTCCGATAAGTCCTTAAAGGCATGGAACTTTGAGCGCATTTCTATCTACACAGTCCTTGTTTTTGTCATCGTGATGACAGTCGCTGTGTGGGTGACGACAGCATTCCATCTGATACCCGAGACATCTGCTCAGCTGAGAAAAGTGTACGGCTTCTTGGTGGGTAGTGTGATGGCAGGTGTCGTCGGTACAGGATTCTATCCTATCCTAGGTACAAGGACTTGGTGTCGATTTGGCTGCCCAATGGCTGCTGTTCTAGGGATCATACAGCGCTTCAAATCTAGATTCCGTATTACCACTAATGGAGCACAGTGTATTTCTTGTGGTAATTGCTCAAAGTACTGTGAAATGGGCATTGATGTACGCTGGTATGCTCAGCGCGGTCAGGATATCGCCAGAGCATCTTGTGTAGGTTGTGGCATGTGTTCCGCTGTCTGTCCGCGTGGTGTTCTTAACCTTGAGAACGGCCCTGTGGATCAGAGAGAAGAATACACCTTTGACCTGCTAGAAGACTTCAAATCCCGTCATAAGGAGAAAGGTGTTCAAGCTGCAAGTGCTGGGAAGCCGAAAGCAAAAGGCTGAGGCTTCTAATAGCTCTATAAGTTTTATAGAAACAATTTCAAAAAAGCGTGCCTCAGCGAGGTGCGCTTTTTTGTGTGCGGGAGTCAGGAAGTGTCGTGGGAGTGTTTGGAAGGAATGCAGGGAGGGAGAGTGTCTGGTGTAGACCTAAGAGCAAGTGCTTCGGTTCTCTGCGAGCTCTCCGTTGGCATAGGCGTCCAGTAGACTCTCTAGGGCGGTGATCTGCTGCTGGATCTGGCGGCCTTGTTCTGTGTCTTTGACTAATCGAGGGTGTTTGTATTTCCTGATTTGGCGCATCACAGGAATAATGTCTTCTCCGGTTCTGACGACAGACACTGGGTCTTTAAAGCCATGGTGCTCGGCGAGTTGGACACAATCGGGGGTGAGCATGAGGGTGTAGCCTCGATCACCATAGGCTTCTGAGAAAGCGCCATCGATGGTGACGGCACCACCTCCATTTTTTACGGGATCTTCACCCTCTTCCACTTTGACGGGGACGTGGCCGTTGACGATGAGGCCTTCTTCTTCCACGCCCATATCTAGGCATATTTTTTGGCAGAACTGAGTGTCGTGCAGCATCTCAAACCAGGGGTTGCGACGCTCTTTGGAGAGTGCAGGGTCAGGGAGTAGTGCGGCTTCAAAGGTCGCCATGCGATCCTTACCAAAGAGTGGGGAAAGCGGCCCTGCCCACAGGTAGAAAAACCAGTCTTTGTCTTCCTGACTTGCACGGGAGCCTTGGCGGAAGGCGCGGCGAATCACGCGGTTAAATGCTTCAAATTGCTCGGGGCCTCGGTGCTCTTCTCCATCAATTTGGAGAGGCAGGTAATCACCATTTTCATCGACGGCTATGCAGGCATGAAATATGACGGCACGATCACGCACGATGGCCATCGTCCCACTATCTGCCATCCAGCGCATATGCTCCCAGAGTCTTGAGGAGGACACGAAGCTCTCCAGCAAGCGCTCCATACAATGTTGCTCTTCCTTGGAGAGTTGATTGGGATTGGCGGGATCTACGGTAGGGAAGGAGGTGTCATTGAGAGGATAGTGAACACCATCAATCTCTAGAGTGCCTTGCTTCCAATCCACTCTGCTGAAGACATCGCGCTCATTCATGCCCCATTCTGGGTGGCGTTGGACAATTTGACCTTCTAGTTTAAATTGAATCACGGCAATGGCCTTTTGCATGCGTGAGATGAGGAGCTCGCCGCGCTCGCCGCCGCGTTTGGGCTTAAAGTGCTCTGCGGGGTCTTCGCTGTAGACTTCCTCGACGAGTTGTTCGAGTGCCTTGGTGAGAATACCGTAACCTTCTTCGAGCTGGAACATACGGCGATAGCGTAGGGATACACGCAGGACTGTGGCGATGAGCACTTCACTGCCAAGGCACGCCCCCATCCAGTTGACATCGTGGTTTCCCCAAACTAGGGAGACATTGGGCTGCTTCATTAAGTAGTCAATGACCCAGTCTAGTCTTGCGCCACGATCACCGAGATCTCCTGCGACGACGAGCTCGTCAACGGCGAGGTTACGAATAAAGCGGCAAGTCGCGCGAATGGCTGTGAAATCCATCTGGCGGGTGACGAGTTCTTTGAGCTGGGCTTGGAGAAAGTGCTCATGGTGACCACCGGCGGGAAAATTGAGTAAGACTTCAAAGAGTTCGCGGAATTCCTGTGGGGCGTAGTGGCGCACTAGGCTGCGGCGCTTGGTGCGTATTTCGTGGCGAATGAGATGAAACTGACGCTCAAGGGTGAGTCGCACCCAGTGGTATCTGCGTTCATTATCGTCTTGGAAGGCTACGCCTTTGAGCTGGAGCAGTTCAGTGGGGTAGTAGAGGAGGTGCAGGAATTCCTGAATTTCTGCACTTGTCATTGTCTCACTAAATAAGCTCTCGACGAGAGGGCGTAAGCGACCAGAGGCGTTATTGATGACGTGGCGCAGCTTACGGGCTTCGCCATGAATGTCTGAGATGACGTGGATCACACCTTTGGGCATTTCTAGCTGAGCTTTCAGATTGGCGATTTCAAAGCTAGCGGACTGCGTTGTGGGGTAGGATTTGGCGAGAATTTCGAGTAAGAGCTGAGTCATTGTTTTGTGGTCGTGGGAAGTGTAATGCTGCTGGGTGGTGTCACAACAAGAAAGAGGGCTGTTCACTAACCTCGTGGACTAGATAGGTTGACACTGGTGGTGTAACTAATACCAACTCAAAAAACTAACTGGTATAAGCTGTGGTATTTCGAGTAAGAGCTGACCTGAAATAAAAAAGCTTCAGGTTTATTTCACCCTGAAGCTTTTTTGTTATGATTCTTTTCTGTCTTGGAACTTAGTTCCAGAGTTGTACTGAGTCTGCTTTGTTGACATCAAGAACTGTTACTTTTAGTCCTTTGAGAGCATTTTGCAGATCTGCTTTTGTTAGAGGCATGTCTTTGGCAAGGAATACATCCACTTGCTTGTCGACAAATGCGACGCTGACACCATCTAATTTTTCAATAGCCACACGGGCTTTTTCATTGGTGTCTGCTCATCCACCGAGACCCTTGGTCGCGATTTGGTATTGAGCGACAGGAGAGCTGATTGTGCCTTCGGACATTTTCACGAACTTCAGGCCTTTGCCTTCGATTGCTTTTTTGACTGTGGCTTCAGAGATGGAAGCTCCGTCAGAAAGTTTAAGGCAGGCAGTTGTGCCTGAGAGACGCATGTTGTCGATGCCTTTGATTGAGGATAAGGCCGCACGGACCTTTTTCGCTGCACCTCAACCACCCCCTGCTGACTGAACAAAAAGCACTGGTGTGCCTTGCTCTGCAACAGCTGTCGTTTTTGAAGCATCTGCACTATTAGGAAGAGCCTGGAGGACTCCTACACTCATTAGAGCAGCTACTATGCTTAGTTTAAGTTTCATAATGAATCACTAAGAAACTAAGCCAGAATGGAGATATTTCAATGCGCAAATTCAGCAGATAGAGAAAAAAATGACAACGGGGACTTTGGGATGCCTCCAGTATCCATATTTTACTCAGAATAGATCATTGAGAGGATCATAAAGGTGAGGCGATGGCATAAAAAAACGAGGCTTGTAATAAACCCCGTTTGCTAAAAGAACTTGTGTCAGTAGACCTCTTTAGCCAGCAGGGCTGCTAAGAGGTCTACGAAGGGCATACGCTTAGGCGCGGCCTAGGTAGGAGCCGTCCTCTGTGCTGATTTTGAGCACATCTCCCGTTTTGATGAAGAGGGGAACTTGCACGACTTTGCCCGTTTCTAGTGTGGCAGGCTTTGTTGGATTATTGGCGGTGTCTCCTTTGAGGCCTTCGGCAGATTCTGTGACTTCGAGTTCCACACTGGCGGGAAGAGAGACACTGACGGCACTACCTTCAATGAAGAGGACTTCGACTTCTTGGCCTTCTTTAAGAAATTCGCCATTTTCACCGATGAGGTCACCTTCAAAACTGATTGTTTCATAGGTGATGAGATCCATAAAGTGGTAGCCAGATGGGTCTGAGTAGGAGAACTCGAGCTTTTGGCGGTCTGTTTCTACGATTTCGACTTTGTCACTGGAGGCGAAGCGGATGGTTTTGGTCTTCCCGGTTTGGAAAGAACGTATGGTGGCAGCTATCAGAGCATTTCCCTTACCTGGTGTGCGGTGTTCGAGGTTTAGAACGGCGCCAGTTTCACCCTCATACTTGATACACTGACCTTTTTTAACGTTTGTTGCGACTACAGATGCCATAATAATAAAATTTGATGTAGATGTAGTTATCGAGTGAATGGATGCGGGTCAATGGCAATCCGACTTGCCAGTGTTTCTTCTTTGAGGGAGAAATAGGAGTGTGGCTGTGTCCAATGGCATTAGCTTTTTAGAATGTCTTTCACCACATGTCCGTGGACGTCTGTGAGGCGGAAGTAGCGGCCTTGGTATTTGTAGGTGAGTCGCTCGTGGTCGATACCTAGCTGGTTGAGGAGTGTGGCATGGAAGTCGTGGACGTGAACTCCATTTTCTGCAATATTGTAGCAGAAGTCATCTGTCTTTCCGTAGCTGAGTCCTTGCTGGAAGCCTCCGCCTGCGATCCACGTGGAGAAACAAGCAGGGTGGTGATCTCTGCCGAATTTCTTCGGGTTAAAGTCACCTTGGCAGTAATTGGTGCGGCCAAACTCACCTCCCCAGACGACAATTGTGTCCTCAAGAAGACCTCTTTGCTTGAGATCCATGAGAAGGGCTGTGGAGGCCTGGTCTGTTTCTCTCGCTTGGCGGCCTATCGCTGATTGTAAGTTACCGTGTTGATCCCAACCTTGGTGATAGAGCTGGATGAAGCGCACGCCTCTCTCACAGAGTCGCCTTGCTAGCAGGCAGTTAGCGGCGAAGGTACCTGGTGTCTTCGCGTCTTTACCATACATGTCATAGATGTAGTCAGGCTCAGAGGGTAAGTCAGTAACCTCGGGGATAGAGCTCTGCATATTAAAGGCCATTTCGTACTGGGCAATCCGGTTCTCGAGCTCGGTTTCTCCAGTACTTGCGACTCGCTCCATGTGGAGATCTCGCAGGCGGTCTAACATAAGGCGGCGTGCGCGCGTATCTGTTCCTTTTGGATTATTGAGGTAGAGAACGGCATCTTTCGCGGCTCTAAATCTCACTCCATCATGGCGACCTGGCAGGAAGCCACTACCCCAGAGTCTGGACTGTAGTGGTTGGCCTTTTTTGTTCTTTGTAATGAGAACGACAAAAGAAGGGAGGTTTTGATTCAGTGTGCCGAGACCGTAGTCCATCCATGATCCCATGCTGGGGCGGCCAGAGAGCATAGAACCAGTTTGTAAGAAATTAATGGCTGGGCCATGGTTAATCGCATCTGTGTGCATGGAGTGAATCATGGTGATTTCATCCGCAATTTTTCTGTGATGAGGCATGATGTCACTCATCCACATCCCTGATTCACCGTGCTGGGAGAACTCAAATGGACTGCCGACAAGTGGGAAGCTGGCCTGATTGCCAGACATTCCTGTTAGACGCTGTTCTCCGCGAATGGATGCTGGGAGTTCATTGCCTGTTTCCTCTACTAGTTTAGGCTTATGGTCAAAGAGATCCATCTGGGAGGGCCCTCCTGCCTGGAAGAGATAGATGACGCGCTTTGCTTTTGCAGGGAAGTGCGTGTTTGTGGTTGTTCTCTGATCAGTAAGGGATTCACTTCCTAACAGGTCTGAGAGTGCCATGCTGCCAAGGCCTGCTCCTAGCTTCGCGAGAGCACTACGGCGGGTCATCCAAGTCTGGTCGTGGCCAGTGCACAGAGGAGATTGTTGGTGAGAATTCATAGTCTGTTAGTATTTGATAGTACTTGGAGCGTAGTTCCAGAGTGTGAGAATGAGGTTCGTGTAGGCTGCTAGTTCCGCTGGGTCTGTGGTGTTCTTGGGAGGGTGCTGGCCGACAGAGGTGAGCTCTTTCGCGGCTTCTGGGTCATTCTGAAAATGTGCTAGCTGCTCGGTGTAGAGCGTTTCTAAAATGGTTAATTCCTTTTGGCTAATCGTCTGACTAGTGGCGAGGCGGTAGGCCTGTGTGCAGCGCTCAGCCGTATCCGAGTGCTTCTGGATCAAGTTCTCAGCGGTGACTCTAGCGGCTTCTACAAACTGGGGGGAGTTCAGTAGCACGAGACTCTGTAGTGGAGTCGAGGTCTGTTCGCGCTTGACTGTACATACGCTGCGCTTCGAGGCATCGAGCGTGAGCATCAGCGGGCTCGGGCCATTGACCTTCCAGTAAGTGTAGAGAGAGCGGCGGTAGAGGCTCTTTCCTTCTCCCACTAGATCTGCATCTCCACCAAGTGAGAACTCGAGGTCATAGGGGTGGACGGAGTTGCCACCCATTTGCTCAGAGAGAAGCTGGCTGGTGGCGAGGGCACTATCACGCAGCATCTCTGCGGTGAGTGAAGTGGACGGGAAGTAGGCAAGAAGGGTATTCTCTGGATCAGTTTCCTCGAGCTCGCGGTTAATCACACTACTCTGGCGGTAGGTGTGGCTGAGTACGATCTGGCTAATGAGATGGTGGAGATCCCACCCACTCTGGATAAAGTCACGGGCGAGCCAGTCGAGTAATTCTGGATGAGATGGTAGTTTCCCTTGATTACCAAAGTCCTCAGAGGTGCTGACGAGTCCCGTGCCAAAGAAGAGCTGCCAGTAGCGATTGACAGTGACTCTTGCTGTTAGTGGGTGGTTTGAGCTAGTGAGCCATTTAGCGAAGTCCAGGCGAGTGAGCTTCTTTCCTGATTGCTCCTTTGATGGGATAGGCGGGAGAAAGCTAGGCGTGTTTGCTGAGACTTCTCTGGTGGGTTCATTGAAATTACCACGATTAAGAATGTAGGTCTTGCGTTCCTCATAGAAGCTCTCCTTCATCGTCATGATTTTAGGAATGTTATTCTCTATGGTGGAGAGTTCTTCTCTGAGAGCTTGGAGCTGTGCCGCTAGCTCGAGAGTCGTGGCACTCACTTGTTTGGCTTTACCCTCACTGTGGAGCTGCGTGATTTGTTGAGTTGTGAGCTCTTGATCAAAGAGCTGGAATGCTTTGATTTTTGAATTTGTGAGTCCCTTATCACGGTTGATCGCTCCTAGCTCGATCTCTTCTTGTTCTTCGGGAATAGTAGTTGCTGTTAGGTAGTCGAGTGTGGTCTCTGTTTCTAGACGCTCTCCATCCAGATACACGGAGAAGCCTTTTGCCAGAGAGCTGCCATCATAGCTGACACTGAGCTGGATCCACTGTTGAGTGGGTAGCTTCTCTTTTGTGATGATCTCTATCGCCTCTCCTGGGTAGAAGTGAGCAAGTAGGACAGAGAGCTTACCTTCTTTAAGAATCATGTGCTGGCCTCTGTACACAGCATCGAGAGTTGCCTTAGAGAAGGCATAGACCATCGCTCTCTCGTACTCAGTATCGAGATAGAGTTCAAAATGGGCGCTCCAGGGGAGGTGGCGCTTTGCTGTGGCTGCATCGCGCTTAATCTCTAGAGGAGTGTCCCCGTCAAACTGGTGAGCTTCTGCCTGTTCTGTCTGATAGCTTTCAGTAATAATAGGCTCTATATAGCTATCCTGCTGGATAGCATTTTCTAGTGCCTGTGCGTACTGTTCTTCGAGTGGCGCTATCTTGTCCTTGAGATGCTGAATCTTCACGGCATCACTCTCAGTGGTTAGACTGAGGCTTGGCGTAGGCACACTATCGACATGGAAGTAGGCGTAGACGCCAAATTCATCTATGTTAGAGAAGAAAGCTGCCATGGAGAAGTAATCTTCCTGAGTCAGTGGGTCATACTTGTGATCGTGGCATTTGGTGCATTCCATAGTGAGTCCCATGAAGGCCGTGCCCACGGTGTTCACGCGGTCTGCGATGTAGGCTTGGCGGAATTCCTCAGGGTCACTACCGCCTTCACTCTTCTGGCCATGGAGGCGGTTAAATGCTGTGGCGAGCTGGGTTTCTTGAGTGGCGTTCTCCACCATGTCACCAGCGATCTGGTGGGTGATGAAGTCGCTGTAGGGCAAGTTATTCTGGAAAGAACGAATCACCCAGTCCCTCCAGCGCCAGACATCGCGGTCTTTATCCACTTGATAGCCGTAACTATCAGAATAACGAGCGACATCAAGCCACTCTGTGGTCATGCGCTCGGCATAGGCTTGGGTGTTAGTGAGGCGCTCGACTTCCTCTTTGTAGGCTTCAGGAGATGTGTTCGCTATGAAGTGGTCGAGCTCAGCGATGGTAGGAGGTAGTCCTGTTAGGTCAAAAGAGACTCTGCGTAGCCACTGGGCCTTAGAGGTCTCTACTGCGGGTGAGACATTGAGAGGCTCTAGCTTGTCCGCGATGAAATGATCGATGGGTGTTTTCGCAGAAGGGTGCTTGGACTTGGGCACATCGATAGAGTCAGCTAATTCTGTGAAGGCCCAGTGCTTCTGATAGACGGCTCCCTCTTTAATCCATTGGTCGAGAATGCTTTTTTCTTTCTCCGTGAGCGCGAGCTTAGACTCCGGAGGAGGCATGATCTCAGTCTTATCTGTGGAGTGAATGACATAGGAGACCTCGCTCTTTTCTGGATCACCAGGAGTGATGCCGACATAGCCGCCGAGGTCTTTGGTCGCGTACTCGAAGGAATCTAGGCGCAGGTCAGATTTATTGTTGGCCTCATCTGGGCCATGACACTTAAAACACTTATCAGAGAGAATGGGGCGGACATCGTGGACAAAGGAGATCTCACCAGCAGACAGAGACTGTAGAGTGAAGAGTGTGACCAGAAAGGAAGCCAGATGCGCGCCTAGGCGAGGAGGAGGGACGGGTGAAGTACCTGTGAGTGTAAGTTGCTTCATAGAGAAAGTGGATTATAAATAGCAAGTGAAAAAATGTTAGATAGCTTTGTCTGTGGAAGTAGCTGTCTACCTCATGTGACTAAGGGCGGCCTTGATAGTAAAATTCTTTGATTTCAGAAGGTGAGAGGGTAGAGGAGAATATCATGAACTCATCAATCACCCCGTTAAATCCACGTACAGTTTGGTATTGTTTGGTGACATTTCGCCAATTACCGATTTCGCAGATGCCAAGCTCGATGGCTCGCGAATCAGTGATGTTACCACGAGTGACTTCTTGGCCATTGAGGTAGTGAATGACTTCTCGAGATTCTGCGTCATAGGTGACCGCGACATGCGCCCACTGACCGAGAGTCTGGAGTCCAAGCACTGGTTTGGAGAAGATATTATTCACTGTTCCTGTATTAATACCTGCGATGAGTTCCCCTTGATTGCTCACCTGCCAGTGTAGGGCACCTTCTTTGAAGTCGTCACTGAGTAGTAGTGAGCTCAACCACTGGTCAAAACTCTCCACTCGAATCCAGGCGGTCATAGAGATTTGTTGGTACTCACCTGGTACTTTTAATCTAACACGATCGTTCACGCCACGGAAACGTAAGGCTTTCTTCTGCGGCCAGCGACCCTCTACCCATTCTGCCCCTATGATCGCTCCATGAGAAGCAGAGTGGCCGCGATTAGTGAGCTGGCGAGACCAGTGGTCTTTGTGCTCAAAATCATAGAATAGCACAAGGTCTTCTCTCTGCTGAACCTTGTTTGCGTGTGCTTTCCACTGGCTGTATGACTGCGCATCAGAGTATTGGATATGCTGCTCAATCGTGCGGTGATCGATGAAGTTTTCCTCAGAATGATAGGGCGTAATTGTACCTACGGGGTTCCATGCGCGGGCTTGACCTTCTTGGAGGGTTTCGATGATGGAGCCTTGGGTGATGAGTTCTACGGAGCCGTCATTGACGATCACGGAGCTATTTTCTGAGGTGCATACCATGGAGAAAGAGGTACCTAGGTCTCTCACTTCGAGCTCCTTGCTGTGAACAGTAAAGCCGTGAGCAATATCGGGAACTTCAACGGTGAGCTTGCCTGACTCACAGATAACATGCATGTCACTATTCACCATCAGGCGGGCGGGACCTTCGACAATCATGATGACACCAGAGGTGAACTCGAGCTGGATGGTACCTTGATTGAGCTCAAGAGAACCTTTGGTGATGAAGTCCCCTTTGCTCAATCTCTGCTGAAGGGTATGATCGCCAAATGTCTTTGCGACAACAGCTACGATATGATCTGGATAGTGTAGCTCAGGCTCTTTCTCTGTATGAGAGGCCTTTTGGGAATAATTGTTGTTAGGGATGGGATGTGAACTGAAGTTCCATGTCCAGAAGACTAAAGAGAGAAGAAGAAGTGCGGCAATAGATCCTGCGTAGAGGAAAAATTTACGTGCGGAATAAAATTTGTTAGAAGACTCGTTGTCTGTTTCTCTGAAGTGCTCGAGAGTAGAGAATTCGAGAGCAGAGAATTGTTCTTCTTCGATCAGCTCAATCAGGGCAGATTCATTGGCTAAAATGCTTGCATAGAGCTTCTGAGATTCTTCGGATTCTCGGAGAAGGGCTTCAAGTTTTTGGAAGTCTTCAGTAGAGATTGTACCATCGCAGTACTGGTAGATGAGTGATTCAACTTCCTTCATGCCAATGTCCTTCTATACAGTGTTTGAGTTCGTGTCTGACTTTCGTGAAGAAGCGGTACATCGCCTTCGGCTGAGTGTTTAACTCTTCGGCGACATTCTTGATGCTCTGTTTTTTAAAATAAACAGCCTTGAGGAGTGCTTGAGACTTTGAGGGGAGCTTCTCAAAGCAGAGCTTGAGTGCGGCTTTTCTCTTATCATGTGCCTCTGAGGTGGTGACTGCTCGCTGGGCTAATTTCTCGAAGACATCGTCAGAAAAGACGAGTCTGTCCCGAGCTTTTGACCTGCGGTATTTGAGCGCCTCAAAATAAGCGATCTTGTAGGCCCACGCGAAGAAATGAGTGCCTTGCTCGAACTCACCGTACTTATTCCAGAGGACAATACTGGTTTCTTGGAGGACTTCTTCTGCATCCTGCTGGGAGGGGAGGAGCTGGCGCAAGTAGGCACGCAAGCGATTGCTGACTTTATTGTAGTCAGCAAAGAATTGTTTTTCGCTCTGTTTGTCTATGTCCATGGGTAGTTCCTGTGGATGAAAATAGCAGGCACTCAGACCTTCTTTCATTCACCAGCATAGTATAACTACCGCTCAAATGGAAATTCCCCAAGAAATCGTGATTTTTTTTAGAAAAGAAACTCAGCCGCTTCTAGAAAAGGTCACTAGGGAGAGAAAAGTCAGAGGTATTATGGTTTAGAAAACACTTCGAAATTATCAAACTCAATGGTGGAGCCAGTGACAGTCATCCCGAGTTTTGTCTTAGTGGGGTGGGCGAATCCCGGTGACTTATGCTGCGCAATGAGCATTTCGTCGATATAGGCTGTCATTTCATCCCCTTGAATGATGACCTTAAGGTTGTACCATTGAGTTTTCTTTAGAGAGAGTTTTTTTGTGGTCTGTGATTGCTCTAGGCGTTGTAGATCCTCTTTGGTTAAGGCGTCTGCTTTTTTACGGTTTCGTATTTCATGGTTCATAGCGCCACTTTTATCATCACTTATTTTGAGCGATTTCGGAGTCACGCTCACTCGGCAAATATGGGCAGCGTGGACGGATTTTTCATTTTGATCATCAAAGACAAAGTTAAAGCGCTTTCCTCCCTGAAAGCGGAACCTGATCTTCATGGTGATCTCATTGAAATCGATATTCTTACGAATCACACATCCATGGTGGGACTCTGTTTGTTTCGCAACAAGTACTCCCTCAGAAACTGTCCACGCTTCTGAGGCAGGTGATATCGTATCATAGTGCTCCAGTGACTTGGAAGAATCAAAGGTGTCTTTAAATAAGGCAAGCTCAGGAGCTGAGTCTTCTGCGACTGCGGGTAGGGTGTACGTGCAGGTGAGGATACTGAGAGGTAAGCCGAAGCGGAGAATGAGTTTGTGCAACATGGTTTAATAAGTCTGTGTGGATTTCTCAAGGTGAGGAAGAACAAATAGTTATCAAGTAGATTCTAGCGTGAACCATCTAATCGTTGAAAAATCGAAGAACGATTCTGACTAGTATTACGAAAGCCATGATGAGCACGACAGGGTGGTTGTTTGTAAACCAGCTTGTCATCCAAGAAGGGACTGAAGCATTGACCTTAATATTAGCCCATTTTTTGAGGTAGTGTGCAGGCTTTTTGAAAAGCTGAAAATTTCGATGTAGGGAATCTGCTGCTAAGAGAGCGTAGGCGGCGAGTGTTTTGTCATTTGGGAATTCCTCAAAGTACGGTTTGGCTTTAATGAGGGTTTGTTGCGCAGCTTCTTGGTCCTGCTCTATACCTGCTAATGCAGACTGAGTTAAATAATAAATCGTTTCGTAGTATTTGACTCCATGGCAATCGCGTATTTGGAAACCAGAGAGGCACTCTTTCGCGGTATTGTAGTCATTGAGTTTAGCGGCCATGTAAAAACCTGCACATAGACGGGTCGTTTCATTGCCCTGCCATTGAGGGAAGCGTTTGATCGACTCTTGGCGCACTTCAAAGGAAGAGTCTAAGTTATGGCTATCTAGTGCGACAGCGACGAGCATATATCCTTGTTGAGTGAGGTCATTCAGGCGTGTTTTCCAGTCTAGTGCTAATTCTATGGCAAGATCATCCACACGATGGTCTGCACAGTAATTCAAAACATGCTCATAACTGGTAGTATTGTTTTTAAATAGAGCTTTGTGTGTTTGGATAAATTTGTCGCTTTGTTCTTTTTTAGAAGGGTGGGCATCGGGAATGATTCGGCAGAAGAAACTCAAAACAACTGAGGTGATCTTATCTGGCTGAGATGCTTTTAAGATGCGTTTAGCTGAAGAAAAAGGTCGCGAAGATCTCGCTGCTGCTGAGCCTAGGCCTTCTGCTTCTGCAGTTGTCGTGCAGAGTCCCTGAGTAAAGCGCTGCATGAGTAAACTCGCGTATTCTTTAAAGCGGCCAGCATCATCATAAACAGTGCGTAAATACTGGAAAGCTTGGGAGTCGACTTGTTGCTCTTGAAGGTCAAAAAAAGATTCTAGTTGAGGTTCTAGGTTCTTAGTTTTGGGGTTTTGGGCCAACGATAGGCGTATGCGGTCAACGGCGATCCAGCAGGAATCATGATAGTAACTTAACTGCCGGAGAGTGGATTCGGCTGCCTCGAAGTGCTTGAGCTCGAATTCCAATAGAAGCTTGGTGCGTCCTGAGTAGAGACTGTGAGGCTCGAGCTTGAATGCTTCAGAAATGGCCTTGAGTGCTGCATGTTTATCTCCCAGACCGTCATGAGCTTCTGAGAGTGAGGACCATGAGTAGGCTGAATTCGGCGCCAGCTTAATGAGACCATTGGCGGCCTCTTTGAGATGTTCATAGGCGTTGATAGATTGAGCCCAGTCAGCGAGTTGGCTTTGTGCCCAAATGTAGTCTGGGTGTTCTTTAGCCAGAGAGTTCATCATGTCCCAAGCTTTTTCAGATTGACCCATTTGTTTGTACACCCAGGCCTCTCGACCTATGAGAACACGAGGACGAGAGCCGTGTATTTTAGCTTGGCATTGTTCGAGAGCGTCTTTGTAGTGTGCCTCTTGAGTGAGTAGAACAGCTCTTTGATCCAGTAAGTCTTCTGAGAGAGGCTGTAGTTCGATAGCTTTTTGAATAGCTTGGAGAGCCTTGTCGCTATCATTGTTTGAGTTATGTATGTTAGACTTTAATTTCCACCATCCAGGGAGTTGTTTCCTAGTTTTCTCGACATCATCGAGTAATGTTTGAAATTCTGTGGCTAGTCCGAGCTCTTGGCTGAAAGTGAGAAGGCGTTGCCAGCCCCAGGTATAGAAAGGGTTTTTACGGAGACCAGAGGCCAAGGTTTCAAAGGCGCGCTCCTTATAACCAAGTTGTTCTTCAAGGTCGGCTTTGTAGCCGTAATTAGATGGGGTGAGTGGGTTGCGCTGAATGGCTTGATCTGCAATTTCGAGAGCTTCTTTACGATGTCCCATACTCTCGAGTAAATCGATCCATTGTTGAAGGGCGGTATCCCAGCCTGGACTTAGCTCAGCGCAGCGCTTGAAGTCATTATTGGCTTCTTCGTGCATACCAGCTAAGACATGAAACTGCGCGCTATCTAACCACGTGCGTGGAAGCAAGGGGTGGCGCGCACGGTAATCATGGGCGATTTGTTGAGCCTCTTTCAAGTCTCGGCGTTGGGATAACTCAGCGAGTAAGGTTGACCAAGTTTGCCAAAGATCAGGGCGCTCAGAGTGAAAGTGCTTGAGGTCATCGAGTCGTTGCTCGGAATCGAGAATAATAGAGCTGACTTCGCGGTAGGATAGTACAGCATCTCCGTTAGAGACTTGCTGGATGAGCTGCTCTTTGATGAACTGAAGCGCTTTGACGCGTTCGGCATATACGGGGGTTTCATCAATGAGGTCCTTGAGCGCTGAGGTATTATCAATGGAGAGTGTGAGGGCTGTTTTTAAATTGGTGAGAGATTCATCTAAGTATCCTGATTGCCGCTGAATGTAGGCGAGGGTGCTATAGGAGAGGCTATCTTTTTTATCATAATCAAGAGCACGATTTGCTGTGGCTAGAGATGTGTCGTTTTGACCGTCTCTGAGTTGTTCAAGTGCGAGTTCACGCAGCGCCCACAAGTGGTGGTGGTCTTGCTCTAGGATGGATTTTAGAATGGGTATGGAAGCTTTAGGCCCTTTAAACTGAATGTTCTCAGTAAGTAGTTTTTTAAGTGTTATATTATCCGGGTGTTTAGCTAACACATTTTGTAAGTGGCTGGCTGCTTCTTCTTCGCTGATTGTTTCTTCGAGCCAACTGGCAATAGCGCAATGCGCTTCGGCATCATCTGTGGAAAGAGAGGCTAATTTTTGCCATGTTTCCATGGCTACTTCACGCTTACCACAAAGTGAATAAATACGAGCAGAGAGCCGAAGAAAGTCGATCTCTCGCGTATGAGATTGGTTTTGAATAGACTCTAAGTGTTGGAGAGCTGTCTCTTCATGACCATGGGCGGCGAGTGTTTCGCAACAAGTGAGCAAGGCACTGTGATCTTCAGGGAATCGAGCGAGAATCTCTCGGGCAAGATCCAGAGCTTTAGCTAAATCGATTCCCTCAAGGGCTTGCATCAAGGTGAGATGGGGGCCACTATGGATGAGACCGACTTTATTGCAGCGTTGTTGTAGGAATTCGAGGGCAGCAGGCGATTGTCTAAGCCATTGACTTGAGTGAAAGTAGCTTGAGCTATAGCCTTCATGTTCTGGGCTAGAACAGGCTGCGAAGCGTTTAAACTTTAGTGCATCTTCTTTTCTTTCCGCTCTGTGGAGTAATCGAGCATAGCCGAAAAGTGAGCGCGAATCAGCAGGGTTTCTACGTAGTGACTGGCGAAGAAAATAGCTCGCAGAAGAATCTCTGCGCTCGTCAGAAAGCAGTAGATGACCTAGTTCGGCAGAAAAGATCGGATCAGGGTTCTTTTTTGCTAAAATAGTATTCAGTTGGTTCTCTGCCTCAGTGTATCTGTCTAGAGAATAGAGTACGCAGTAGCGTTGGTAAGCGAGAAGCTGTGAGTCTGGGTAATGTTTTATCTGTTGATCTAATGCCTCTAATTGTTGGATGGGTTTTTCCTCATAGGAGGCTAATCGATAGAGAGCTTTCGTGTGTAAGGGAGAATGGTGAGGAGTCTTCTGAAATCGCTCTAGAGAGGTTTTTGCGGCACTGAGATCATGCTGGTCAAGGGCGAGAGCTAATGCGTGTGAGGCGTCATAGTCTAGGGCGTCTGGGAATTCGAGATCAGTGATGCAGTGTTCTTTATCGGGGGGGATAAAGAGCATGCCGCGTGGTCCACTCACGGGGTGCTGCTGCACTAAGCCTTTCCATATAATTTCGCCATAGTGTCGGTGTGTCGGGTCTCTGAGAATGAGAAGGCCACGCCCCTCATCATAGCCAATACAGGCTTGGAGGTGAGCGTTTGTGACGTCAATGGTTGTTAGGGTGAATGGTATGCCGCGATCAATGAGAGCTTTGGCGATTTCAAAAGTCACTTTAAACTCACGAGTGATAAATCCATGTTCCTCTGCCCATGCTCTTTCTTTGTGCCAAGGTGTGCCCTCGTAACAAATGCTTTCTGCTATATCTAAGTGATTGTGATCATGACCAAAATAGCTGGAGAGTGATGCCAGGGTAGCGGGGGCACAGGTCATATTGTGTTGGCGTATGAAGGGTACGTCTAACTTGCGACGGGATTGTTTTTCTTTTGGTTGTTTTGCAAAGAAAGTGGCACATTTCTGCTGGAAGGAATCTGGCCTAGAGGATTGGGCGTATTGGATGAATTTGCGAGTATCACCTGCGAGGTAGTAGAGATCCGCTCGGTGGGCGGCGATTTGCTGGTGTCCTCTCTCGCTGAGAAGTGGGCTACGCCGGACGTATTCATCCAGTGAATTTAATGCAGGTTCAATGTCCTCACGTTCTGAATGATAGGTGAATTCTTGATAAGAGATATAAGGAGACTCATTTCGCAAGGCGGCTTGTTGGATAAAATCAAGTGACTCGCCGTCTCTCTTTAGAAGAGTAAGAAGGTGCGCGTATTGTAGAATAGGTGGCCGGTAGTGAGGGTCAAGTTGGCAGGCTGTGTTAGCTGCTTCTAGTGATTCTTCATAACGATCATCATAGTCTAGGATATAGGAGTGTTCGGTGTGTATCCAGGAAGATTGGGGCTGTAGGCTTAGTGCTGCTTCTATCTCGACATAGGCTTGAGAGAAGTCTCTTAAATTGGCGTGAAGCCTTGCGGAAAAGGCGAGTAAATCCGCTTTTGTTTCATCTTTTAGATCTTGTTTTAAATAATCACTAATCTCTAAGCTCAGCAGTGCAGCGGGCTTGTAGTGGATTCTTGTAAAGAGAGCTTGATAGTAAGCTGTATGGTTATCGGGGTATTGCTTCCAAGCTTTGTAGTCTAGAGCAGAGGCAAGGCGTGTTCTGCCTAATGCCATGGCTAGCCTGGCGGCAGTGTACATAGCCTCATAACCAGTCCATTGCAGGAGAGGGCAGCACGGTTTTGCTAACTCGTACGCAGCAAGGTTTTCTCCTTTAGCGAGATGTGATTGGATAGACTCAATCTGGGAGCTAGTGGGTTGCTGTGACATCATAAATAAATCAGTTAGATAGTGTGCTGGGCTGCACTAAAATCTATAGATCTATCACAGATGCTATGACAATCACGAAGTGTGTCTTAAGGTTTACAAAATTTCAGGTCTGATTAGAATTTTACGAAGCTTTCAACTAGGCTAACTCAGCTGCCGGCGTGTCAGTTTGAGGAGTTTTTGGGTGGCTTGGATGCCTTTTACTTCGCTGATTTTTTGGCCGACATATTCGATGCCCACGTGGCCTCGGTAGCCAGCTTTTTTGACGATCTTCATGATACGGAGGTAATCTGTTTCCGTTTCTTGGCCGAGTTCGTTAAAATCCCGTGATTTCGCTGAGATTCCTTTTGCATAGGGCATGAGCTGCTTGACACCATCATAGCGGTCATGCTCCTTGAAATTACCGAAGTCAGGAAGGGCGCCACAGTTTTCCTGACCTACTTGGCCAAGAACATGAGCGAGCCACTTAGGGTTCGATGATTTACCACCGTGGTTCTCGACGAGAATATTTATACCGAGAGGTTTCGCGATGGTGCAGAGTTTCTGCATGCCATCAATGGCGAGTTTCGCCACCTCTTCATCTGTGCCTTTACCGTTTAGGTTCACACGAATAGAGTGACAGCCTAGATATTGAGCCGCTTCTAACCACGGTTTGAAGCGGTCAGCACCGTGGCTTCTTTTCGCTTCAGTGTCAGAGGCGAGTTGTCCTATGCGATCACACATGATGAGGAGGTTGCGCACGCCTTCGCCATCACAGCGATCTTTGAGTTCTTTGAGGTAGATTTTGTTAGAAATATTATCTTCAAAGAAACGGCTGACGTATTCTACGGCATGAATGCCAAATTGATCTTTTGTGAATTTGGGGAAATCTAGATTGGTGAGTTTCCCGTCTTGCAGCATGTGACGTAGCGACCATTGAGCAAGTGAGATGTCATAGAGTGGTTGTTTTTCTTTTGTCGACTCTTTGGCGTGTGATGCGAGGGTGCTTGCAGCGAGAGTGGAGAGTGTGTTTGTGATAAATTGGCGTCTATGCATAACAATAATTTGAAGATAATTTTTTAAGCAAATAGTTAAGAGAGTAATGTTAATGTATTAAATATTTTGTAAACTTCTCGTGGAGTCGCCAATTCGCTGTGGATGGATATTGTATTTTTCTAGCATGGCTAAATAAAGGTTTGTCATCGGGGTGTCTTTTGGCTGACGTAGGTGGCGCCCTGGTTGTAATCCTGCTGAGCGCCCTCCTGCCAAGATGACTGGTAAGTTATCGTGGTTGTGGCGATTGCCATCACTAATACAGCTACCGTAGACGACCATGGTGTTGTCAAGGAGGCTTGTATCTCCTTCTTTGTATTGCTGCATTTTTTCAAGAAAGTAGGCGAATTGCTCAGCGTAGAACGTATCGATTTGTGCGAGTTTTTCCAAGTTGTCTAGTTTGCCTTTATGGTGGGAGAGGGTGTGGTGTCCTTCGTTGATGCTGATGGAGGGGAAGACTTGAGTTCCCGCTTCTCTTCCCATCATGAAGGTGCTGATTCTAGTCGTGTCTGTCTGGAAGGCTAGGAAGTTGAGATCCATCATGAGGCGCATTTTCTCAAGGTAACTGTAGTTCTCTTTTTCTGGGAGATCGAGAGAGATTTCTGCTGTATCGGTCTGTTCAAATTGCGCTGAGCGCTCGATTCGCTGCTCGATTTCGCGCAGGGACGTGAAGTACTCATCGAGCTTGTCACGATCACTGAGTGCGAGGGTTTTCTTGAGGGGTTTTGAGGTTTCCAGCACATAGTCTAAGACGCTTTTTTGATACGCTCGGCGCTTGGCGTCTTGGGTGGCGGAGCCTGAGCCAAAGAGCTTCTCAAAGAGGGCGCGTGGACTAGTCTCGGGTGGCATGGGGGACTTTTCATTGCGCCATGAGAGGTTATTGACGTAGGCGCAGGAATAGCCGCTGTCACAGGCTCCCGATCTGGACTCTTGGCCTGTGTAGAGTTCTAGTGAGGGGAGTTTGGTCTGGTAGCCGATTTCTTGTGCGGCGATTTGATCCACTGAAATGCCGTTCCGTATGTTAGATCCAGCTGTCTTATTGGCCTGGCAACCTGTGAGAAATGTCGCAGAGGCTCTGGCGTGATCCCCTGCGCCGTCTCCATTGGGAAATGCTCTGTCGTGATTGAGACCACTAATGATTTGAAATTCACTCTTCAGGTGGGATAGGGGCTCTAGTGAGGTGTTTAAGGTGTAGTCTTTGCCTTCTCCGATAGGTCTCCAGCGCTCTTCATTAACACCGTTAGGAATGTAGAAGTAGGCCATCCGAAGTGGGTTCTTTATTCCTGCGTTATCTAGATGACTTTCTGCATAACTCTCTAGATTGGGCAGGCTAAGTGAGGCGGCGAGGCCACTGAGAAATTGGCGGCGTTTCATCGTATTATGGGTTTGGGCGTTTCATTTGGAAGGGTGTGCTCTCGCAGATGGCGAGAATAAGTTGGTGAGCGCTGTAATCGTGCTCTTGGACTTGTTTGGCTATAGCGTGAAGGGTGGGCTTGTCATAGTATTCTATGCCACGTCCTAGACTATAAGTCATTATTTTAGAAATAAGGCAATGTAGAAACTCAGAGCGCTTGGTCTCATAGAGAATATGGCGAAGCTCTGTCGCATCCTGGAAGGTTTCCCCTGTGATGAGTTTGCCCTTTGAGTCGATAGCCTCACCTTGAGTGTGATCTCGCCAGCGCCCGATAGCATCATAGTTCTCAAAGGCGAGTCCTATGGGATCCATAAGGTTATGGCAGCCTGCGCAGTCGGGGTTTTTCCTGTGTAAGGCGAGTTGCTCGCGGAGCTTGAGAGTCTGGTCATCCGCTGCATTTTCAGAAAGGGCAGGGATGTTAGGAGGTGGGGGTGGGGCTGGAGTGTCGAGGATATTTTCGAGAATAAATTGGCCACGGAGTACGGGAGATGTGCGAAGGGGTGTGGATGTTAGGCTGAGAAGGGAGGCGTGTGTGATGATGCCGCCGCGTCTATTGTTAGGGAGTGTAGTCTTTCTAAACTGTGGGCCATCGATGCCGCGAATGTCGTAGTGGTGTGCGAGTTGGTCATTGAGGTAGGTGTAATTAGAGTCTAGTAGACGGAGTAGGTTTTTGTTGTTTTGGAAAATTTCTGTGAGATAGAGCTGTGTTTCCTCGCGCATGAGTTGGCGTAGCTCGAGAGTGGCTTCGGGGTAGAGCTGGGGGTTCGGGGTGAGTTTTTCGAGGTCGCGGAGTTTGAGCCATTGGCCAGAGAAGTTGGTGATGAATTGCTCAAATTTTTTGTCTTTGATCATCCGAAGTACCTGCTTGCTGAGCTGGGCGCGAAGCTGACCAGTATCAGCTAGTTCTCTGAGAGTCTTGTCCGGTGTAGTGGACCAGAGAAAGTAGGAGAGGCGTGTGGCCAGCGCGTGTTCGCTGATCGGTGTAGCCCGTGTGTGTTTGTTATTGGTCTGTGTTGTGGGTTCTTCCTTGAAGAGGAAGTCGGGTGAGATGAGGATAGCTTGCAAAGCAAGTGCGAGACCTTGCTCAAAGGTGTCGCCATTGTTAGCCGCAGTCTGAAGAAAACCTAGAAGAGGTCTGATCTCCTCATGGGAAACTGGGCGGCGAAATGCTTTATTGGCAAAGGCAAAGAGGATTCTATGGGCATAGTCGTTATCAGATTCTGAGTGCATGCGCGCAGGGAATACTTGTGTGGCCTTTTTGGCGTGATCGAGAATGGGGCCAATGATGTTTATGTTTTCGATAAACAAGTTCCTATCGCTACCAGTCTCTGGGTCATAGTAGTCGTTTAGAAAATGAATGCTTAGAGCACGCTGCTTGTCACTTAGTTCTGTCTCTAGAGTGTAGGTTTTAGGAGCGGTTTTTTGGGCAAGGACCTCGAAGGTCTGGAGGGGGACTCCGTGGAGCTGGACTTGCATTTTTGCGTGCTCGCCGAGAGCTTCTGTCGAGTAAGCGCGGATTTCTATTCTGTATTTTCCTTGGGCGAGTTGTTTGATCGGGTAGCGAGCTTGGCCTTCTGTCATGAGCAGGTAGGCGTGATCGGTGAGGAGTCCATTGCCATCGAGTCGCTTGAGGGGAACTGTTTTGACTGGGTTTTTGTAGTGTAGGTTTTGGAGAGCTTGGCCGATGGCAGTTTCGGCGGCATTGAGGTATTTTTCGATGTGGGAAGGCGAGGTGCTGAGAGCACCACCTATGGTGTCAAAGCCGTGGCCAGTATCATCAGGGGGGAGCAGTGCTTTGAGATTTGAGGTGACATGGAGGAGGTCTCGTAGCGTATTTTCATATTCGGTGGCATTGAGCCTACGCAGGGTGACATGACCAGGGTCTGGGTGATTCGGGTCGATTGCAAAGATTGTGCTCTCGATCCACTCGAGGACTTTCTGAGTTTCCTCAGCACTGGGCTGAGGCTTATCCTCTGGAGGCATGAGCTTGAGTGATAGATGTTCCTGAATGTGCTGCCAGGTTTTCCGCTCGGCAGTCATGGATTCGAGTGACTCATAGAGATCCAAGTCGAGCCCCCCCTCATCAGATCCATCCATATGGCACTCATAGCAATATTCAGTCAGAATGGGCAAGATCTCTGTCTGGTAGTGGCGAAAGGTCACTAAGCTCTGAGCGGAGTCACTAGGTTTCTTCTCTTGGGCAAAAATGACTGATGAGAAATGGAAGCAAAAGGCCAGCAAGCACACTGATATGGAAGAAACCACTCTGGAGAGCGCTCTGAGAAGTAAGAGCCCTAGTGAGAAGGAAGAATATCCCAGATTTGAGGGATGGGTTCTGTGTGATTCTAAATCCATGGAGAGTTTATAGGAAGCTGAGCAAGTAGGTGTATTCTAAAACAATACGTGAAATGAAGCGTATTTCATTCGGAAACTCTCGATATTGGCAGTTTTCTGCTGTGTGGAGATAGTTTTAAGAAGGTTATTTGAGTGATGAGTCTTATTTAAGCATGAGAAAATGGCAGAATCTGTACAGCATTGGTGTAAAACGAGTCGTGGTTTGAAGGATGGGTTTTATGCTTTGTAGGGATGATCTAATACCAACTCAAAAAACTAACTGATCGAATTCGCTAGTTCTATGACGAGATGCCATCGTTGTCACTCATCGGAGATGCTCGCATCACCGATGAGTTTCGCCTTGATCCCCTGTCAAATCTCTTCGCGCTTTCTATCAGTTAGTTTTCTTTATTGGTATAATAGTTGCTGTTTTGGAGACTTGTTGGTATTTGAGTCGCGCTATGAAATTATTTTGGATTCAAATTTGGATGTCTCTGTATGTTAGTGTTAGTCTCGTTAGTTGTAGTCATTCCATGATTCACTCTTCCCCTGGTACTCTTGATTTACTAGGGAAGACAGAAGTAAGTGAACGAGCTGATGGTGGCATTGAGATTGAAGTGGAAGCAGGGAACTTTAATCAGAAAGCAGTCGCTCTAGAAGGGTTTCATTTGAAGGCCCAAAAGAAATATAAAACAGGGTCTTATGCCTATGCATATAATGTTCGCCAGACTGGAGAGAATAAGCATACGGGTGATGCGGGGCTGACATCGAGTATTTTAGTTGCAAATAGTAGTAGTGCTCTGGAAGCAGGAATATTTGCAGCGGGGACTCATTTTTTCGCTGAAGCATACAGTGGCGATACTTATGAAGTGAAAGGCTATGCGAAACCAAGGCAGAAAGTATCTCTTGCAGCGGGATCATCTGTTTACATTAACTATGTAGATTTTCCTGAACTCATTGGCAAATATGACGCGAAAGACAAAAAATTACTGAACCGCTCTATTGTGGAGGTACTTTTGGATCTCAAACTTAATCCTGTGGCAACGAAGTCAAAAGCCCGGTACGTTCTTGATGTGACGACGCTACGTTGGGCAGCTGGCTTAGTTTCGACACAAGAGGCTACAGTGGAACTTGTCTTGAGAAAAAATAAGACAAAAAGACCAATTGCGCAGGCCTTTCTCAAAGAAAAACCAAAAGGCATTCTCCCTTCTACAAGAGATGTAGATGAGTATATTCTGACAAGAATCAGAAGAGGTTTTGATGAAATGCTTAGAGTTCAATAATAGTAAAATTGCGCGCCACTCGATGTGGGATTGGACTTAAAAGAAACCCATTTGGTTCATTGGAAATGATGGCGGAGCTCCTTCTACAGAAAGGCTGAAAAGAGTGTTTTCACGCTGAAGTAGAAGCAAAAAACACTCTTGTCAGAGCTGCTTATTTAAGACATCTTAATTAAGTTCATGACGCTATGGCTCGACCCCGCAAACAGACAGCAAAAAAGCGACCCCGTGCAAATTCACGTGCGGGTAGGGCATCGCTGTGGGGTACGATCCAGCAGGCGAATCAACGCGCCCATCAGCGTGCGAACCGACGCATGGCGAGGCGTAAGGGCTTAACCTCTAAGCATGCGGCTATTGCGGAGCTCGCCGAGCCTGATTATTCGCTGAATTATGTCGAGTTATTTTGGCGCTACGTACTTGGGCTGCTGCTACTCATTCCCGCAGTGATTAGTACTCAGGCGATCTTTACATTGGATACCAATATAGGGCCGACTTATGACTGGATACAGCTCTTTGGTTCGCAGCAATTTGTCTGCTTTGGTGGGGGTGCATTTTTGATGTGTCTGTGGTTTTTTACCAAGTTGTTTCAAGAATACTTTCTCTATCTCTACGTGTTAGGTCATGAGCTGACGCATGCGGTTTTCATCTATCTCTGCGGTGGAAAAGTATCAGACTTCTCCGTCACTAAGGACGGTGGTTATGTGATGACAGATAAGTCCAATATTCTCATCGCACTCTCTCCCTACTTTGTGCCGTTTTGGTCCGTTATATTCCTCGCGGTAACTTCCTTGTTAGGTTTACTTATAGAAAGCTCTTATTTCTCACAAGTGCTGTACTTAGGTATTGGGTGGACGTGGACATTTCACCTGCTTTGGACGCTGTGGATGATTCCCAGAGATCAGCCTGATTTGAAAGAAAATGGTACATTCTTTTCTCTCGTTGTGATCTATTTGGCAAACGTGCTAGTGGTGGCACTGCTCTTATGCACAGCTCCTGGTGGCCTCAGCTTTAAGATTTATGTCGCTCGCTGGCTGGCCTTGGCTAAGGAGTACTGGGACTGGTCGCTATCTTATCTCTAGAGCCTTAGTTCTTGGTAAGAAAGTTGAAGGGAGGAATTTGAGGGGAGGAATTGGCATTGATTTCGAGTGTGGCTTTGACCATCTTTAGAGAATGAAATCTCAGAGGCTCTCTATCCCACAGTATGCTATGGCGCTAGCTCATGTTGCGAGTTTGCGATCTGAGGATCCTTATCGTAAGGTAGGGGCAGCCGCTCTGGATTATGATAACCGAGTGATTGGCACTGCCTACAATGGTCTCGCTCCGGGCTTTGATCCTCCAGAAGGCTTTTGGGATGACCGTGATCAGAGACAAAAATTCATGCTGCACGCGGAAGTGAATTTATGCAGCTTATTTCGGCGGGGAGAAGCGCGTGTGATTGCGACCACTACGATGCCCTGCACCTCGTGTATGCAGACTCTCTGTGCTTACGGGGTCGAGGAGGTATATTACTCAGAGCTCTATAAGGCATCTGATGCACCCGAAATCGCGAAGACGTATGGAGTCACACTCGAACAAGTCGCGTCCTATCCTGTGGTCACGGGAGAAATGTAGTGGTGGTTTTTTTCAGAGAAATGACGTGTTTCTGTCTGTTTATGGCTTTGACCTCGCTCCCTCAATGACCCATAAATAGACTGTGAATACAATGAAGCAGTTAACGAAATATATACGAATGGTAGGCGTGGGAGCAGGAATGCTGTTGCCACTGGTGAGCTCAGCGAAAACGGTCGTTATTTCTCAGGCATCTCCCGCTGGAGGTTCCGTTTCCGAAGGGAAAATGGAGGTTATAGGAGGCTTTAAGACCTCGAAAATTATTCTTTCAGAAATCGACCTAGATTCTGATGGAGATGCTTCTGATTCTGTCGTGCTACACTTAAAGCACCTTAACTTGAGGTGGAAAGAGAAAGAAAAGAACTTTATGTTAGGTGGCGGCAAGGGCAAAGAACTGACCGCAAAAGAGCACGCAGAATGTGCCGTTCTAATTGAAAAACTTATCTTATCCAGCGGGCGCCCTGCCCTTAAGTCAGAAACAGCGATTGCAGGGTTCCACTTGAGCGGCTTCTCAGCCAAAGACGGAGAGAGTGTGCGAGTCACAGGCATCGCAGAAGAAGAAATGGTCTACAAGCAGGCTTCTGTTTTATTAAAGGGAGGGCCTGAGAGAGCATTCTTTATAGCACCCGGAGAGGGCTCCCAGTGGTCGCTAAAAGCCTTTGACATCACTTTGAGTGTTGAGGTGCAGGATAAGGATAAAGTAGGAGCGTTTCAAAAAGGGGAACATTTCCAAGTGTATGGACTGAGTCGTCAGAATGGGGAAGTGTTTTCCCTCCAAGCCTCTGGCCGTGCAGATGGGTCTCAATTTCGCTTTGGCAAGGCGACTCGCACAGATTTGGGGTTTCATGCCAATGGCATGACAAAGGGAATGGATCAGGATGTGCTCTACACACTAGGGCATCGCCTTGAAAATGGAAAAGAGATCTACATGAAATCAGCGTCTTTGTTAGATGATGCTGGAACTATTGTGAAGACTTATACTGGTGCTGGTCATGCGATCGCTGATGAAATGTCTGTGGATCGCACAGGCAAGTACCTCGTGGCTTCCCATTATCGTAGTGGAGTGATCCAGAGCTTTCCAATTCTCGAAGATAAAACTCTAGGAAACCAGATCCAGCAATTAGACGAAAGCCGAACCTCTGGGCATTATGTGGAATTCAGCCAAGATAACAAAAGCGTCTACATTCCCTATGTGAAAGACCAAACCGCACTCTATCAGTTTGCTTTTGATGAGACCACAGGAATGCTGAAAGCACACGACCCAAAGGACATCGGAGCTAAGGGAGGCCCGAGGCATCTCTATGCTCACCCGAGTGGAACGATGGTGTATTCGAGTAATGAGCAGCAAATGGGGGTGTCTGCCTATCGCTCTGATGAGGTAGGTCGTTTAACGCATGCACAGAGCGTGGATCCAGAAGTTTTAACTCCAGGGGAAGAAGTGAAGGCGAAGCTGAACTCATCCTTTCTCCAAGCAAGTGCGGATGGGCGTTTTTTATTTGTAGGGACAAGGGATCGATCTGACGATGATAGAGATAGAATCACAAGCTACCAAGTGGCAGAAGACGGCTCTGTGAAAAAGGTATCGGTGGTCGCTTACCCTTATAAAATACCATGGGGCTGTGCTTTGTCACCCGATGGGAACTACCTCATCGTGAACTCAGTCGCCTTTGAACAATCTGGTGGCGTGCACCGTATTTGTGCCTTTCACATCAATCAGCAAACAGGAGCACTACGTGAAGTCGCCTCTCTGCCCATTGTTGAGCAGATGTTTTCTATCCTCTCAGTACCTAGCGTGCTGTAGAGCTCTGTGGAGAGTGAATTTGGTTGTGACTCGCAATCAGGAAGAAGGTGTCGCGATAAATAGAGTCTGAATGAAATCGATTATCTGGCGTTGTGTTTGCCAGATTGCTTTTTACCTTTGTAGAGGATGGCGAGGCCAAAGAGGATCAGCAAGCTGAGACATCCCACAGCGACAGCTCCGACACTGTGCCTGAGAGTTGGGTGAAGTGGATCAAAGAGGTGTAGTTTATGCAGATTGATAAAGGAGAGTGTCTCGATGAGTTGGGAGGGTTTCATGCGCATCGCCATGTGAGCGTCTGAGGTGTCAACGGTGTAGTGCCAGTACTCCCGGTCTTTAAAATGAACGCGCCAGACTGGCAGGCGCTTAAAGATGAAGCCGTAGTCTTTACGGAATTCTGTGATGAGCTCAGTTTTCTCGATATCACCTGCACTGTAGCCTGAGAATTCAAGTGCTAGGGCGATCGCGAATTCTTTGTCTTCTCTCTGAGTTGTTTGATCCTGCTGCGCAGAAATGAGTTGTGTCGTTGGAGGGGCTTTTGTGCGCCAAGATTTTTTGGTAGGTTTTTTGTTAGCTGGTGCGTTGGGCGCTGGAAGACTATTGGATGTGATGCGGTAGTACCACTGTCCTTCGAGCTCTGCTAATGAGAGGCTAGTGACTTGACCTTGGGCTTCACGAAGTGCAGAGGAGATCGGTTTGGTCAGTGTGGTAGGATCACAGGCCTGTTGGCTCTGCCATGATGTTGAGTGATCGGGAATGTATTTCACAGCAATATGGTAGAGGCCGCTGAGTGAAAACATCAGATAGAAGGGGATGGTGATCATTCCGAAGAATCGGTGCAGCCGGCGGCGAGTGTTGATCTTTCTAGATGTCGATCTGTTAGATAATTCAGCAGGTCGTTTTTTTCTTAAAATATAAAGGTTAAGAATACCGAAGAGTCCTGTGATTAGACTCAAGAAACTCACAAGCGTGATGGCACTTACACGCAGTAAGCTATGGCGCTCACCAAGAAATCCCCAGCGGTGAAGCCAGTGAAAGGCGATAGAGGCATTGCGGCGAAAGGCGTCATCAAATGTGGCCAGTCTTCCTGTGCGGAGGTCAACGACGACTTCTAACTGATCGGCTCGGTCTAATTCCACCCGATACACGGGGAGGAGCCGATTAATGTAGCTATAGCTCCCGCTGAACTCTTCGATTTTTTGTATGCGAATGAGGGGGGAAGCCGTGTCTGCTAGATAGGCGCGAGCTAATTGTTCTGCATAGAGATTCGCCCCATCTTCTATGAGTTCACCAGTTGTGGCATTATGGAAATATTGATTTTGATCAGGTGTGGTGGCGAGATAAGTCCATTGATCCTTGAGCTCAATGAGGGAGAATTGGTGGATCTTCTGGTGAGAGCTGAGTGCCTCTGCAGGTGGGAGGAGTGCTAAGTCATGAGGAATGGGGGTGGGTGGGAGGAAGCGCTTGGCAATGGTGGGTTTGAACCAATGCGACATCATGGGGTGGAGCAGGCCAGAGAGAGACCAGAGTAGCACGGGGATAGCTGTGATAATTGCTAGTTTCCTATGCCACTGGTAGATGTGTTTCTTAAAAGTCATATCAATATTTGGCTGATCTCGGGAGAACTTGTACTTACTGGTGCTAGTGCGAAATGATTTGTTTTTCTCTCTATGTGGAAGTGTGACCTTCCAAGTGATAGAAGGTCACACCCACTAGGCTAGGGGTCATTGCATTTGGGGAAGTTATACCAACTCAAAAAACTATCTGGTATAATTCGCTAGATCTTTGACGAGATACCATCGTTGTCACCCACCGGAGATGCTCGCATCACCGGTGGGTTCCGTCTTGATCTCCCACCAAATCTCTTCGCCCTTTCTACCAGTTAGTTTTCCTCATTGGTATTAGAATCGATAGCGTAGGCCAATGTGGTAGGAGCGACCATCACCCGGGTTAATAAAGCGGGTACTGCTAGGGTCTCCAAATGTATCAGGGTTGACGACCACATCAGAGACGTGCTCTTCATCAAAGACATTGCTAATGCCTCCAAAGAGGGTGATGTTTTCCTTAATCGCATAGCTCGCGTTCAGATCCACAACAACAAAACCATCTGTCTCAATGGTATTGGCATTATCAACCACTAGCCCTTGGGGGAGCCAGTCAGCCGTAATGGCAGCACTCCAGCGATCTGCTTCGACGCTGAATTGACTCGCGATGACGTGGCGCGAGATCCCTGGTATTTGGTTGTCCTCAAAGGCTCCTTCATCAAAGGTGAAGTCATTGAACTGATAACTAAAGTTCGCGCTATAGAGAATGTCTGTGTCGAGTCCAAGTAGGTTGGTTAGATTAATACTGCTAGCAGCTTCGACGCCGAAGTGGGTGGTGTCTTCATTGGTAATGGCAAAGAGCCCAGAGTTCGGAGCTGTCTCGAAGAAAATGAACTCATCACTCACATCAGAGAGGTAGACGGCGACTTCCGCGCTGAAGATATCACTCTGATGGCGAGCGCCCACTTCGTAAGTGATGGCTTCTTGTGGATCAGAAATACCGGGAGCTGTAGACTCTGAGAAGGGCGCGGCCTCAAAGCTGCGACTGATATTAGCAAAGACCTGAGTACTCTCTGTAGGGTGGTAGACATAGCCGACCTTCCCGAGGAAACCTTCTTGGTTTGAATCAAATCCGATGGAGTTTGGATCGTTTGGGCCAGCAGGTTGATCATCGGAGCCGATATTGCGCCGACGATTGGTGAGTATGTAGCCTAGGCCTGCGATGAAATGATGTTTCTGGGCAAAGGTGGTGTCGTTTTCTAGGTAGAACTTCCAGTTGGTTGAGGTATTTTCACGATCCGTCACATTTGGGTTCACTGGGCCAAAGGGCGAGCCGATGAATTGGCTAAAACCATCCTCGTTATTTCTGCCGTACTCAAAGGAATGGTTCACTGTGAGTTTATGATCTAGACCTGCAAAAGAGTAGTTGTGAAAACCATTGAACCCGACTTGGAAGGAATCGATATCAAAGTCTATTTTACTATTAAAGCGCGCAGGGCCAAAGCCGATGAGGTGGTCGAAGTCGAGGTACTGGTAATTGGTGTAGAAGTTCCACAGACCATTGGCTGTTTCCCAAGTTGTCTTTTGGCCGAGTCGAACGGTGAGAAGGTCTCGATCGGTTTCTGAGTTACGCGGGGCATTGAGAAAACCAGCCGTGCCAGCTTGGCTAGGATCATCATCGAACTCTTGCTGAGTGAGGCTTCCTGAGAGCAGCGCGTCTGAGTCACTGAGTAGACCGTAGAAGCGAGTGACTGCCTGGTCACTCCAGTGGTAGCCGATATTGAGTGTGAAATGGTCACTATTCTGGTCTTGGCGAGAGCGGAAGCCATCAGAGGTGAACTGGGTGTAGCCAGCATGCCAGTCCCAGTTGCCACTACTACCCCCATGCTCAAGGCGTAATCGAAAGGTGTCAAAACGGCCAAACTCGACACTGGCCTCAGTGCCCTCATGGGTGAGGCCATTTTTCTGCACCAAGTTAATCGCCCCTCCGAGCTGGTTGGCTCCTTGGGCTAGGCCGTTACCACCGCGAAATGTCTCGATATGAGAAAGACTGAGTGGATCAATAGCTCGGAAATAGAAGGAACCGTCTGCGTCATTGGCAGGAATACCATCAATGAGTAATGTGATGCCTCGGTCACCGAAGCGGCGCTGAATGCCTGAGCCCCGCACGGAGAGTCTGGTGTCATTCCCTGTGCCATTGGAGCGAGCGTAGACTCCGGGGTCAAAGCGGAAGATATCCTGAGGCTTAATAACCTGAGTCTTCCATTCACTGGCATCAATGATGGAGCTTCCACCGGGGATCTGACGAATGGTCTCCAGCGAGCTCTCCGGAGTCGTTTCGAGAGGTAGGCTGGAAGCTTGGATCACAGTGGTATCGAGCTGCTCAGTAGAGTCGTTAATGACTTGAGCGAATGCGGTGTATGCGAGGTAGTGTGTGGAGAGAAGAGTGTAATAGATTGGTTTCATGACGTGAATCAGAAGAGAAATGAGATAGTGAAAGTATCTCCATGTTAAGTAAGGAGATAGGTGTTTCGTGGGAGCAAGAAGTCGTCTTTGGAGCAGTAGCACTAGAAGAGTGCTTTAGTGCTCACGTTACAAATGAAGGCGCTACGTACTATATGACCTCTACGAAAGTACCTCAGTGGTTTCTGGACGGCTCTATGGAGAGACGTGGAAACTCGGAGTGTAATCAGCGTGTTTTACGGGAAAGCTCAGAGATAGATCGACTCATGGAAGAAAGACACAGAGACTTACTATGTAGCCTAATGGTTTTCTTGTTTGGGGAAATAGCTCAGAGACTAAGTCGTACTAGACGTAGCTGAGAACTCCCTGTGGAGGTGGAGTGGGCACCTCATGCATGTAGTCCTGAGCATAGACTAGGGTGCTGGGACTGTTCTGATGTGTCTCTGCCTTTAGAGTTGGCAGAGAGAAAGGGCGGAAGGACGAGAAACCTAGGTCTTTAGTGATGGGGAAAGACGCGCTTTTTTGAGACTCTTTCTTGGAGGAGTGATATAGAGCAGACTGCTCTTCTGCACGCACTGCAGCTGCGACTTTACAGAGACGGCAGGCATGAGTGCCATCGATATCCATAGTGTTCTCAATGGTTTGTTCCACAGAGCCTGTTTGGAGCCACTGAGTGGGAGCCATGGTGATCCAGGCACTAATCTGAATCAATGAAGATCCTAATCCACAAGAAATCATTACAGCAATGATGAGGAGTGGTTTCAGCAGAGCACTCAGTGCAGATTGTGTTGCTCGCGCGATTAGACGTGATGATAGAGCCGAGCGCGATGTGTGAGCCGAGCTAGATATCCAGGTCAATGGTGCTGATGGAGCTGATCTCATAAATGAGGTCATTCTGTGTCAGAAGGGAATGTTCTGACTCAGTGATACTAGGCAGATAGAACTGCGCGTTTGTTTTGTCAATTCAAACTCAGGGGTTTTTCTTAGACTGACTGATCTGTACTTCTTAATTGTATATCTTCGATTTCGACATGAGATGGAGTTTCTAACATGTGCAGGCAAGATTGGGCAATGTCTGTGGGTGTCAGCATTTTCATGGTTTTGCGCTGGTCGGCAAGTTGCGTTTCTCGGCCTTTGAAGTAGTGATCGAGCAGAGGTGTGTCGACAAAGCCCGGAGAGATACTGCCGACGCGAATTGTACTCCGTGCGGCACGCAGCTCAGAGCGGAGCGCTTCGGTGATGGCGCGTACAGCGAACTTCGTGGGGGAGTAGAATCCTCCAGAAGGAGGAACGCGCCAGCCACTCATGCTGGAGACATTGAGAATCGAACCACCGTGGCTGAGTAGGGGAATAGCGAGCTGACAAGAAAGAGCGAGTGCGTGTACATTGACTCTCCACATTTCTTCCCACTGCTGACTGTCTCCTGAGCAGACGGGTGACATGTAAGCGATCCCTGCACAGTTAATGAGTGCGTCAATCGGACCGCACTGCTCAAAGACCTCACGGAGCTCTTCCTCGATAGAGAGATCGGCCTTGAGGAGTTTCACGGAGCTAGGGAGCTTAAGCTCCCTGCGGCTGACTCCGATGAGTTTATACTGCTTTTCTAAACATAGCTCTGCAACTGCTGCCCCTATGCCTGAAGAGATACCTGTCAGTAAGATCGTCATATTCTCAAAACTAGTGAAGAAGAAGAGAGAAGCAAGACTCGGGAGAAGAGAATTGGCCTTTAGACCATTTCATGGCTCCAAAAAAAAGAGGCAACCAATCTGGCTGCCTCGGGATGACCTGAAAACTTAGGGAATGAAAGTTTAGACCTGTGCTTGTGCCTGTGCTTCTGCTGCGGCAGCGTCTTGTGAAGGGCTGGTGTAGCGGAAACGCTGCTTCTTACGCTTGGAAGCAGAACGTAATTTACGCTTAGCGCGCTGAACTGGTGTCTCGAAAGAGCGACGACGACGCATTTCCTCGAGAATGCCTTCGTTGTCTAGCATTGTCTTGAGGCGCTTGAGAGCACGATCTACTGGCTCTCCTTTTGAAAGATTTACTCCACGCATAGTATAGTGATTTACGATTAGTTTTCGGGTCGGGGCGCGCAAGCTAGGGGGAAGTGAGAGAGAAGTCAACCGAAGAGATGAGTTTTTTCCTGTGTTTGTGCATCTATGCTTTGAGTGTGCACGGTGAGACTGTGGTAGGTGAAGGTTGAATAGAGGTCTTAAATAAGTGGATCAGATTCTGGTCATTGAGATGCAGATAGTTTTTACTGCGCTCTATGCAAAAGAGACGTTTAGGGAAAAGTGGCATAGTGGTTTCTGAAATTTGTATGGGGACGATGACTTTTGGCACCCAGTCAGATAAGAAAGAGAGCTGGGAGATCATGAATCGAGCCTGGGAGGCGGGGATTGATTTCTTTGATACAGCGGAGATTTATCCAGTGCCACCGAGCGGCGAGCTGGCAGGTCTGACTGAGGAGTGGCTGGGAGAGTGGATGCGCGATAAGCCACGTGAGGGGGTCATTATTGCCAGCAAAATTGCCGGAGCAGCGCATGGGTGGTTTAATCCGCCAGTGCGTCATCATAAGGCAGCTCTGGATCGCGTGCATATTAGACGTGCTATAGAAGGCTCACTTAAGCGCCTGGGGACCGACTATATTGATCTGTATCAGATTCATTGGCCAGACCATGGGATGCGGGTGTTGGATACCTTGGGTGTTTTTGAGGAGCTCATTGGGGAGGGGAAGATTCGAGCTCTTGGGCTGAGTAATGACACGCCCTACGGTGTGATGAAAGCACTCTGGAGTGCGGATGTTGAGGGGCTGCAACCAATTGATACGATTCAGAATAATTATTCGATCAATAACCGACGCTTTGAGGATGAGCTAGCGGATGTCTGTCGGCGAGAGTCTGTGAGCCTGCTGCCCTACGCGCCCCTGGCAGGTGGTGTCTTAACAGGGAAGTATCAGCAGGAGCGCTGGCCAAAAGGTGCGCGCTACTCTGACTATAAGGCTGTGGGGCCGCGCCAAGAAGAAATGGCGAAGCGCTATGTGAATGATGCCACTGTAGTTACAGTGGAGCGATTAGAGGTGATTGCACAAGAAGCAGGGATGGATGTGGCGACTCTGGCTGTCGCTTGGAGTAAGCAGAATGACTTTGTAGCTTCCACCATTATTGGTGCGAGTAAGGTGGAGCAGCTAGAGGTCAGTCTGAAGGCTGCGGGGGTCATGCTTTCCGATGAGGTGATGGGCGCGATAGACCGAGTGAGCGCTGAGATTCCTTATCCCATGGGCTAGAATGGACTAGAGGAGTGAGCTAGGGAGTGATTCTCTTTGGTAGTGAGTAGGATCTTACTGCGATAGGTGTTAAAAAATAGTTGTCTTTTTTGTCTTAAATTCAATGTGTTATGCAGATTGGATTTGGAATCCGAAGGTTTCATGATTTTTCGGATTGCAAGCTGGGCTAAGATTTCGATACTCGGCCGCCGGCTCTACTGAGCGCTCTAAAAAATCGCTTGTGAAATTTTTCACAAGCGTGTAAAAGTACCACAACTGATATGGCTAACATCTTTCCTCGCTGGACTAATATACTGCCCCTTAAGATCGCGATCTGCTTAGGTTCCATGGCATTGTGCGTGGTGGCTGGATTCTCCTATTATGGTACGCCCAAGACTCAGCGTGTCGGTTACATGCCAGATCAGCCGATTCCTTATGATCATGAGCTGCACGTCAAGGAGCTCGGTCTAGACTGTCGCTACTGTCACAGTTTTGTCGATCAGTCAGGGCACGCAAATATCCCAAGTGCGAACACATGCTGGAATTGTCACCAGCATGTGGCGAAAGGCTCAGAAAAGCTAGCGCCTCTGAGAGCCGCTCTCGGCCTGGATAAAGATCACGCTCCAATTGAGGGAGCAAAGCGCACTCCAATCCAGTGGGTGCGTGTGCATAAGACCCCTGATTACGCATTCTTTGATCACTCAGCGCACGTGAATCGTGGTGTTTCCTGTGTGAGCTGTCACGGTCAGGTGAATGAGATGCCTGTTGTGTATCATGCGGAGTCTCTTTCCATGGAGTTCTGTCTGGACTGTCACCGCGCGCCAGAGAAGCATCTGCGTCCTCTCGAAGAAGTTTACAACCTCGAGTATAATCCTAAAGAATACTTGGCGCAGCATCACGCAGCCCTTGGAGTGGAGGATTATGACTCAAATTGGTCAGAGAAGAAAGCTCAGCTAGAGCTTGGGCATTTACTCAAAGAAAAGTGGAGCGTGACTCCAAGAACAAGCTGCGCGACTTGCCACCACTAATTTTAATTTCCTGTTAACATGAGTAAACGTAAATGGTTTCACCCAGATGTTCCTGCTGAGGAGCTAACATCATCATTCCGTAGTGTCGGAGAGCTCGAGGATACTGCTGAGCTTCGAGCATGGGCAGGGCGTGAGTTCCCTTCTGCACTAGAGACAATGTCTGATGAGGACGATAGAGAGAGTACTCGCAGAGACTTCATGAAGGTGATGGGTGCATCAGCGGCTCTAGCGGGATTTGGTCTTGCTGCTTGTCGCCGCCCGGAGGCTCACATTGTCCCGTTTTCAAAAGCTCCTGAGTGGGTGATTCCTGGTAAGGCTCTCTACTACGCCTCATCCATGCCTTCTGCTGGTGGTGCGGTGCCATTAATGGTGACAACCTATGAAGGGCGTCCCACACTAGTCGCTCCTAATAAGCTGCATCCAGAAGTGGACGGTACAGACGCGATGGTGGCGGCCTCGCCGCTCAATCTCTACGATCCAGCTCGTTCTCGCTATTTTCTAGCGAAGGGGGAGAAGGTGGAGCGTGCAAAAGCGCTTAAAATACTCGCAGAGTTAACTGGCAAGAAGACAGCGATCGTCTTCGGTGAGGATGTGAGTCCTACACGCGATCGTTTAGTCAAAGATTTAGATCTAGCAGGTGCGTATCAGTACGAAGCACTTGCTGGTGCAGGTCAGAAGGCGGCCCTTGCAGAAGTGTTCCAGAAAGGTGCGGCTCTTACGCACAATTACTCGAAGGCGAAGCGGATCTTGTCAGTGGATGCTGATTTCCTAGAGACAGATAAGCAGGGGCCAGTGAAAGGTTTCTACAAAGGCCGCTCACTAGCTGATAAGAACGGAGATGAGTCTCACGCGGTCGAAAAGGCAGCGAAGATGAATCGCCTCTATGTTGCAGAGCCTGCTTATAGCCTGACAGGTGGTCTTGCTGATCACCGTGCTCCTCTGGCGCCGAGCCAGGTGGGTGTGTTCTTAAGTGCTGTGGCTGCGGAATTAGGTCTGCCGTCTTACTCAAATACCTTAACTGGTGATCAGGCAGCATGGGTGAAAGCCTGTGTGAAGGATCTCAAGGCACATGATGGCTTGCTTGTACTAGGCTCTCGCTACTCAAAGGATCTGCACTTGTTAGCTCTGAGTATCAACAAAGAGCTCGGAGCCCTAGGGAAGTCTCTCCATATTCAGGACACAAAGTCTCCATACGGAACTATAGAAGATTTAGCCGCAGCTCTAAAAGCTGGCGAGGTAGAGACAGTGATCTTTGCCACTCCTGCAAATCCCGTGCATGAGAATCCTGTCATTGATGGCACACCTCTCTGCGATATTCTTGAGAAGGTGAGTGTTGTGCACCTCGGTGAGCGCACAGATGCGACAGCGCATTGTGCAGACTTGCACATTCCTGCTGCCCATTATTTAGAAAGTTGGTCAGATACGTGCAGTACACGTGGTCGCTACAGTGTGGTGCAGCCGATGATTATGCCGCTCTATGGTGGTGTTTCAGAGGTTGAGTTTCTTCTGGCTCTACAAGGAGATGTGGCAGACCTCTACAATTCTCTCGAAGATGCCAAGATGGTGTCACCTGCTTACGAGGCTGTGAGAATGACTTTTGAAAAATTCGCGGGTAAGAAATACTCACAGGGGCTGCTTAAGCAGTTGCTTCGTGAAGGTTTCTGGAACGGCAAGAAGTACAAGAGTATTACGGAGACAGCGAAGCTCTCAACACCGAGCCTAGAGCTACAAAAGGCGCCGACAAAGGGTGCTTATGACTTAGTTTTTGCGACGGATGCTTCGATTCAGGACGGTCGCTACATCAACAATGCTTGGCTCCAGGAAGCACCAGACCCGATCACGAAGCTGACTTGGGATAACTGTGTGCAAGTGTCTCCACAGACGGCAAAAGACCTCGGTCTCTACGAAGAAATCGTTGAGTTAGAGAAGGAAGAAAAGGCCTGGTGGGCGACTCTTGGCATAGATACAGACAGTAAGTATAAGACTTCAGCTGTATCAGAAGATAAGGAAGGCCCTAGTCTCGCAGCTCCGATGTTGCGTGTGAACTGTGGAAGTCGCTCGATTGAATTACCAGTGGTGATTGGCTTTGGGCAGGCGGATAATACGCTTGTTGTTTCCCTTGGTTACGGTCAGGGCTATGATGAGCACTGGGGTGATGATTTTAAAGGTGGTTTACCAACAGGCTATGAAGGTAAGTCCATCAAGGTCTGTGATGTCAGCTCTGTGAGTGTGAATCGCGGCTTTGATGTCTACCCTCTACGTGATGGTGAAGACTACTTTGCGAGTGGGGTTTCTGCGGAAAAGGTGGATGGCTTACGCTATAAGATCGCGCGCACTCAGGAGCATCATTCGATGTATGGTCGAGCTCTTGCACGTGAGATTTCTGCGCAACCTATTGATAAGTACGGTCACGATGTTGACTTCGCCCATCAGCTCAAGAAGGTGCAAAAGCACGGTATGGACTCCCATGCTCCCGAGAATAACACGCTCTACAAACAGCAGGACATCAAGGGTAAGTCCCACCTTAGTGATAAGATTCACCAGTGGGCGATGGCCATTGATCTCTCCTCATGCACAGGCTGTAATGCTTGCTTAGTGGCGTGTCAGGCTGAGAACAATATCCCTGTAGTCGGTAAGACTCAGGTCGCTATGGGGCGTGAAATGCACTGGATCCGTATGGATCGCTACTTTGCAGAAGCACCAGAGAAGAAGAGTGGTGATCCTAAGCCTGAGAAGAAGCATGATTCTGACTCTCTCTGGGCAAAACCACTTGAGATGATTCCTCAGCCAGTGGCCTGTGTGCAGTGTGAGTCTGCTCCCTGTGAGACAGTGTGTCCGGTGAATGCGACAGTGCATACAGAAGACGGTCTCAACAGCATGGCGTACAACCGCTGTATTGGTACTCGCTACTGTGCCAATAACTGCCCATACAAAGCACGCCGCTTTAATTTCTTTGATTACAACAAGCGTAATCCTGTCATCCACAAGAACCTCTACAAGGGGCCATTTGGTGAGAAGCAGGTAGGGGAAGCTCCACATTTGCAGCGTAACCCGAATGTCACAGTGCGTATGCGCGGTGTGATGGAGAAGTGCACCTACTGTGTGCAGCGTCTCAAGGCCGCAAAAATTGACGCCAAGAAGAACGTGAAGGACAAGGTACTTGCTGCTGGCACTTCTTCTGTGAATGTCTCAGCGGATGAGAAGACTCTGCGTATCAGCACAGGGGCTGTCAGTGTCGCCTGTCAGGACGCCTGTCCTTCAGAAGCGATTACCTTTGGTAACCTGCTTGATCCTAAAGATAAGATCCGCACAGTGAAATCTCGCAATAACGAGCTCGTCAATAAGCGCGGTTATGATCTGCTTAACTACATCGGCACATTGCCGCGTACGAGTTACCTAGCACGGGTGAAGAACCCCAATAAGGCGATGCCTGGTGGTGAGAAGGTCGGTCAAGCGACGATCCACATGCACTAATTTTTAAGACTATTAACCTCATCCATTTCGGAATCAATGGCTCAACAAGCAAAGACAAATCAAGCTGCCGTGTCAGGAGATACGCAAGGAGAAGTGATTCTCCCGGTGATGGAGCGCGAGAAGCTCATTCTCAATGGTCGCTCTTATAACTGGATCACGGAGCGTATTTGCGGGATTGTGGAAAAACCACAGCCACTGATCTGGTGGCTTCTCTTCATTCCCTCCGCCATCATTGCCCTAGTGGGTGTCGTGGGTGGTTTGACTTACCTCGTCTCGACTGGTGTCGGTGTATGGGGGAATACAAACCGCACGATGTGGGGCTGGCCGATTGTGAACTTCGTGTTCTGGATTGGTATTGGTCACGCGGGAACTTTGATCTCGGCGATTCTCTTCTTAACGCGGCAAAATTGGCGAACCTCCATTAACCGAGCGGCCGAGGCGATGACGATTTTTGCGGTGTGTTGTGCGGGTATTTTCCCAGCCTTCCACGTGGGGCGCGTCTGGATGGCGTGGTTCTTGGCTCCCATTCCCAATGCGAATGCGATCTGGCAGAACTTCAAGTCACCACTTCTCTGGGACGTCTTTGCGGTATCCACTTACTTTACGATCTCTCTGATCTTCTGGTACCTCGGTATGGTGCCCGATCTGGCAACCATTCGTGACCGTGCCCGCCCGGGCTTACGCAAGTTCCTCTATGGTATCTTCGCTCTCGGTTGGCGTGGTGGTAACCGCCAGTGGAGCCACTATGAGATGGCGTATCTCTTGCTGGCAGCACTCTCGACTCCTCTCGTGCTTTCTGTGCACTCGATTGTTTCCTTTGACTTTGCGACTTCAACAGTCCCTGGCTGGCACACGACGATTTTTCCACCTTACTTTGTGGCAGGGGCGATCTTTGGTGGCTTTGCGATGGTGATTACTATCATGGTGCCTGCGCGCTCCATCTACGGACTCCACGATGTGATCACGATGAAGCACATCGAGAACATGAGTAAGATCATCTTGGCCACAGGTACGATCGTTGGCTATGCCTACATCATGGAGCTCTTTGTGGCTTTCTACGGTGGTGCAAAGTACGAGATCGAGGCCTTCAAGCTGCGTATCATGGGGCCTTACTGGTGGGCCTATGTGGCGATGATGTTCTGTAACGTGATAGCACCTCAGGCATTCTGGTTTAAGAAGTGCCGTGAGAACCTCTGGATTGTGATGTTTATCTGTATGCTGGTCAACATTGGGATGTGGTTTGAGCGTTTCGTGATCATTGTGACCACTCTGCCGCGTATGTGGATCCCTGCAGACTGGAAGTACTATGAGGCTTCTCCTGTGGATATCATCACCTTTGTGGGTACGATCGGTATGTTCCTCACACTCTTCTTACTCTTCTTGCGCTTTTTACCTTGTGTGAACATTGCTGAGGTGAAATGGACATTGCTAGAGAGTGATGCGCACTTTGATGATAAGAAGGCGCACCCAGATAAGGGCGTGGACAAAGTTTCCGCCTACCAGTTCGAGCTCGATGAGAATCCTAATGTCGAATGCTAAATCATAGAACCTTTAAGAACTAATATTGTGAGTACTACAGCAAAACGTGTTTACGGTTATCTGGCTGAATTTGACAGCGCTTCTGCTCTCTACAAAGGAGCAGAGAAGGTGCGCGATGCAGGATTTAAGAAGTGGGACTGCTACTCTCCATACCCGATTCACGGGATGGATGATGCGATGGGCATGAAGCGCTCTATCTTGCCTTACTTTGTCTTTTTTGGTGGTTCAGCAGGTTTGCTCACAGGCTTTTCTTTGGCCTTTGTGACTCAGGTGCTCATCTACCCGACAGTAGTGCAGGCGAAGCCCGCGAATATTTTTACGACAGCAGCGTTCTTCCCCATTATGTTTGAGCTCACTATTCTGTTCTCAGGCTTTACGGTTCTCTTTGGACTCTTGGGTTTGATGCAGCTACCACGTCTTAATCACCCTTTATTTGCGAGTCGTCAGTTTGCCCGCTCGACAGACGATGGTTTCTTCATCGCTGTGGAAGCGCGCGATGCGAACTTTAATCCTGAGGAAACCAAAGCTCTCTTAGAGGATGCCGGTGGTAAGAACATAGAGCTCGTTCAAGAAGAGGACTAATCCATTTTAGCCAGACCAATGCGTTATTTTTACATTATACTAGCACTGATGGTGACTCTCGTGGTGAGCATCTTCGGTTTCCGTGGGCAGACGTTTAAGGAGACCCCTAGAAGAATTTTCCCTGACATGGATGATCAAGACAGAGTGGATGGTCAGGACTACTCCTCCTTTTTCTCAGACAGCTTTGGCTCACGCCAACCTGTAGCTAACACTCAACCACTAGGTCTGAATCCACACGTGCCTCAAGGCTCTGTGGCGGACTTTGGTTTTGGTGATGGAGAAGGCTACTATGACACCGGTAAGCTAGACGGCTTCTGGGGTAATGGTATGCCTGAGGAACTTGCTCTCACAGAGGAGAATGTGGCGGCATTTCTGCGCCGTGGAGAAGAGCGATATGAAATTAACTGCGCGATCTGCCATGGTGACTCTGGTGATGGCAAAGGGGTTCTTTCTCACTATGAATTTCCTGCTATCGCGAATCTACGTACCTTTGAAATCACAGATGGACGTCTCTATGAGGTGATTAAGAACGGCAAGGGGCTCATGGGTGGCTACGGTCACAATGTCTCTGTACGTGATCGCTGGGCAATTGTCGCCTACGTGCGTGCTCTCCAACTCTCCGACAAAGCTAGCAAGAACGATCCAAAGTACAAAGACGCGATCGAGGCGCTCAAGCAGACGTCACTCTAATTATTTTTCCACCTTATTCACAACAGTCATATGGCACATCACGTCACATCAAAGGACATTCCGGCTGAGGGCGAATCGCTCAAGGGCAGCCACGTCAATAAGATCATGTTGATCTCCACAGTCGTCTTCCTCGTCGGAGCTGTGGGATGTCTTCTTATGTTCAATTCAGAAGATCACTTCGTTCGTAGTGGCTTCTCTTATTCTTGGCTCTTTGCCTTTGTGTACTTCTCAACTCTGTCGCTAGGCGGATGCTTTTGGGTGACACTGCATCATGTGACTAACTCTGGCTGGGGTGTGTCTGTTCGCCGCTTGATGGAGAATTTAGGCTTTGTGTTCCCATTCATGGCTCTGATGGCTCTGCCTATCTTGCTACAGCCTAAGGTGCAGAATGATTTATTCGAGTGGATCAAGCGCCACCGTGAGGTGTCCCTACTTCCTGTGAAGCACCATGGTGAGGGTGATCATAAAATGGAAGATAAGGATAAGCATAGCTCACTGGAATCAAAGGAGCTAGAGCGTCATGCAATCGAGCATGTGGCTCTCCAGCCTGAGGGTGAATCTCATAAGGGTGAGTCAAAGTCGCACGGTAAGGAGAAAGCCTACAAGGACGCGCACCACTATCTCAGTGACCCAGAAGAAATCGCTAAGCATGTCGCTGAAAAGGAAGCAAAGCTTGCTGAGGCTGCATTCATCGTCAGTGATTCGACAACCAGTGATGCTCTTCATGGCACACATGACGCGCATGATCACTTACTCTATGTGAAGACATTTTACATGACTTCAGGCAAGTGGATCAAGCGCATTGCTCTCATGTTCCTCTTCCTTGGCGCCGGTATTTATGTCATGCGCCGCGTGTCAATTAAACAAGACACCGATCCTAAGCCAACAGTGAAGAGACTTATCTGGAATCGTAAGTTCTCCACCATTGTGATGCCGATTTTTGCGCTCACAGTGACATTTTTTGCCTTCGATTTTGTCAAGGGACTTGACTACAAGTGGTTCTCTACCATGTACGGGGTGTATTTCTTTGCTGGGTGCGCGATTAATTCCATGGCGGTACTCATTCTAGCTCTTACATGGCTTCGCTCTAAGGGGTACCTACAGACAGTGACTTCTGTGGAGCACTACCACGTTATGGGGAAACTCATGCACGCCTTTGTGATTTTCTGGGCGTACGTGTCCTTCTCACAGTTTATGCTCATCTGGTATGCCAATATCACAGAAGAAACATCCTACTTCCTGCTGCGTAATACAGAGAGCTGGAACACTTGGTCTTCCATTCTCGTGTGGATGCACTTCGCACTGCCATTTGCTCTGATGCTGCACCATAAAGCGAAGAAGAAGCCAATCCTTGCGGCCGCAGCTGCTTGTTACTTACTCGTTCTCCATATTCTTGATGTCTATATCATGATTATTCCAGAGCGTGGTCCTTCTCTGACAGCTGCTGCGGGTATGGATCCACAGCTTTTCCTCAGTCACGATGCTTTCTGGGGTGATATACTAGCTTTTGTCACAGTAGGTGCCTTCTTCCTCACTGTCTTCCTCTTTAACATTCGCAGTGCACGTCTCTATCCGAACAGAGACCCTCGTATCCTAGAGTCTGCTAACCTTCATAACTAAGATCTGATTTTTCCATGGAACCAAATCAAAGAGATACTCCGCTTCGCCGCTTTAACACCTTCTGGTGGGGCTTAGGCTTGTTTGTTGTCTTCGCTGTGGCGAGTCTGATCTTCAGCGCTGTCAGCCCAAAGTCTGAGGATGCTCAGACAGACAGAAGACGTGAGCGTACAAAGTTTAAGGCGGCTACTGTGGAATCTCAGAAAGCTGTATTAGATGCTAAGGTGCCAGTCACTGTGGTCTATGACGAGCTAGGTAAGTCGCTAGTAGCAGCGAAGCCAACTGCTTCTACAAAGCCTGTTGAACAATAATTTTTCACCATTCATAATGTCTACTGAATCTACTCAACAAATGGCAGAAGACGCCACACTGCGCGCAGAGATTGATCGTTCCCTGCGCCACCCAGTGATGTTTTTCTTCACTAGTGGAGCGGCCTGGTTAGCGGTCTCTCTTCTATTAGGTATCATTGCGACAGCGAAGTCCTTTGCTCCTGGTTTCTTGAGCTGTGTGGACTGCCTCACATACGGTCGTACCTTTGCAGCACACATGAATGTGCTGCTCTACGGATGGTGTGCTCAGGCTGCTTTTGGTACCATGATCTGGCTGATGTCTCGTCTGTCTCGCCAGCCTTCTCAGAGCTCAGGTGTGATTCTCACTGTTGGTCACGCGTGGAATGCAGTGATTGCCCTAGGTACGATTGGTATCCTCAGTGGAAATGGTTCAGGACAGCCTTGGATGGGATTCCCTAACTTTGTTTGGCCTTGTTTGATCGTTCTCTATGCAGCGATTGCGATTTGGTCCGTGATTCAGTTCCGTGTACGCCGTGGAGGTCACGTGTTTATCTCTCAGTGGTACATACTCGCCGCACTCTTCTGGTTCCCGTGGACTCTTCTTACCGCTCACGTCTTTATTCATGTGATTGGTGATGGGCACCCTGTGTTTGCGACAGCGATCAACGCGTGGTTCCGCTCCGGTCTCTTGTTCCTCTTCTTCACACCAATTGCGATTGCAAGTGCTTATTACCTTGCACCCAAGGTGACAGGGAGACCTGTATACAGCTACAGCTTAGCACTCTTTGGCTTTTGGGCATTGGCAGTTGTAGGGCCTTGGGCAGGCATGCAGAAGCTCTATGGTGCTCCGATTCCTGTCTGGCTCCAGTATGCGGGTGCCGGAGCTACGATTCTTCTATTGATTCCAGCGATTGCGGTGTCTGTGAATATTCTAAAGACCGTATCAGCGAAAGGGGAGACAGTGGCTCATTCTCCATCTCTACGCTTTAGTGTGGCAGGTATTATTGGACTGGCGGCTACGGCACTCTTTGCCGCAGCACTTGCTCTACCAGGCTCTATGTCACTCACGCAGTTCTCGATTGCGAGCTATGGCTTTGATATCTTCGCTCTTTATGGCTTCTTCTCGATGTGCATGTTTGGCGCGATTTACTTTATTGTTCCAAGAATTACGGGCAGAGAGTGGATCTCGACAAAGTTCATCCGAGTGCACTTCTGGTCGTCCATTTATGGTGTTGTCTTTATTGCACTATTCTGCGGATTGTTAGGGGGGTATCTTCAAGGACAAGCTGTAGAGAATTTCTCCGAGCCTTTCGCTTCCGCAATGGGACGCTATAAGATCTACACGATCGGTATGGCTATTGGCTGGGTGTTTGTCTTACTTGCGAACTTTTTCTTCTGTTTCCACCTTCTTTTGATGTGGCTTCGCCTCGGACGCCGCAGCAATCATCCGACTTTACTCAAGCATAATGCTCATGGGCAGGTGCACGGGCCAGAAGGAGATCTCGATTCTCTCCAATCTCCGACTTCTTAAATTTCACGCTATTTCTTCAACATGACTGTTAAACATTTCTTTTACGGACTCATCATTAGCTTTGCGGTGCCATGGCTACTGGTTGTTGCGATTCCCTTTGAGTCAATGCGCTCACTGGAGTCAGTAGAATTTAGCGAAGATAAAGATGAACGTACAGGTCCATACATACCCTCACGTGGTGGGCGTATGAGCAATGGCTCTCTCATCTATGCTGCGGAGAACTGTGCGAGCTGCCACTCACAGGTGATTCGCCCGACATACGCTGGCAATGACTTATTCCGTGAAGGTTGGGCAGGAGCGAGTAAGGATAGTCGCCGTGAGTCCAATGCCTTTGATTACCCAGGGGAAATGAATGGAGCAGGGAATGCCTTTGCCCATATTGGGGAGAGCCGTAATGGCCCTGACCTCTCCAACGTAGGCTATCGCTATGAGGGTGAGCAGGGTTACCAAGATCTTCTTGTGCGTCTCTACAATCCTAGATTATTAGAGGGCAATTATAAATCGATCTGTCAGCCGAATCCTGCTTTGTTCAAAACAGAAGATGATAAAGGGCAGGCGAATCACCGTGACACTCTCGATGTCCCTACAAAAGAAGGTAAAAAAGTAGTCCCCCGTGACACAGCTTTGACATTGGCCAATTACATTCTATCTCTACGCCGTGACGATCAGGTGCCTGATAGCATGAACTACAATCCACGTAAGGGTAAAAAGTAATTTCATTCTACACGATAATTCTATGGTTCAAAAATACGCAGATTCTACAAAGCCCGATCTCGAAGAGGGGACCAATGTAGCGGCGACTCACGCAAGGCTGACAGATGCTTCTGCAGCTGCTGAGCGCGAGAAAGTGCTTCGTGAAAATGGCATGGAGCCAGTCTCACTCTGGGTAGTACTCGGCTGTTTCGCTGTTGTGCTCATTGCTGGAGGTGTGTTCTTTAAAGGGGGAAATTATTTCAATAACGCGGCGTTTGTTGCGGCAAATTACCAGCAGGGTGAAGAACCAGGTGGTGACACAGGCCCTGTGCTAGAGCCTGCGTTTAAGGCCTACATGGCAAAGGGTAAGGGTCTCTACGCGCAGAAGTGTGCGGCGTGTCATGGTGGTGACGGTAATGGTAATCCGGGCTTCCCGCCACTCACAGGTTCTGAGTACGTGGTGGATAATGCGCGCGTGGTGACGATGATTGCTCTCAACGGTGTTGCCGGACCCATTGTGGTGAAAGGTAAGACCTATAATTCCAATATGGCTGCCCAAGCTGTGGGTCTCAATGAGTACGAACTAGCAGGTTTGATCACCTATATCCGTAACTCATGGGGTAATGAGGGTGATGTGATGTCGATTGAACAAGCGGCAGAAATTCTGGCTGACTCGGACAGTCGCGGTGGTTCTCAGCTTTCTGGGGATGAGGCGATCGAGATGATTCAAGATAAGTTAAAGGCTGCTCCTCTGAGTAAAGAGCAACTTGTGGATAAGAAAACAGGTATCATCGTGGATGCTACTGAAGGTTAAACTAAATTTTTAAACGTATACATACGATGGGCGACGACCACCATAATCCAAACTTCATTCAGAAGTATATTTTCTCCACCGATCACAAGATGATCGGAATCCAGTACGGCATTACTGCCTTACTCTTCCTTTTGTTTGGTTTTTTCCTGATGATGCTCATGCGCTGGAGTATCGCGTATCCGAATGAACCTCTCCCAGAGTGGTTAGGTTTTGCCTTCAATGAGGACTGGAAGGCACGCTGGCTAACAGACGGTAAGGTCACAGGGGAAACTTACAACATGTTTGGTGCGATGCACGGGACGATCATGGTTTTCCTCGGTGTGGTGCCTCTTGGTTTCGGTGCCTTTGGTAACTATGTTGGGCCACTTCAGGTGGGTGCGATTGATATGGCATTTCCTAAGCTCAATATGATGTCTTACTGGCTCTATCTAGTCGGTGGTCTCATGATGTGTGGCTCTTTCTTCCTTGAGTCTGGAACGGCGAAGTCTGGCTGGACGAACTACCCACCTCTCTCTTCCTATGCGGATTCGCAGCATCCCAATCAGTTCTTTACGGGTCAGACTCAGTGGCTACTGGGGATGGTATTCTTGATTTCGTCCTCCTTGTTAGGTTCAGTGAATGTGATTACAACTATTGTGAATCTACGTGCGAAGGGGATGACTTGGATGCGTCTGCCGTTCTTTGTCTGGGCGATGCTCGTGGTGGCTTTCCTACTTCTTCTGGCTTTCCCGCCACTTGAGGTGGCAGGTATTCTTCAGTTAGTGGATCGCTTCACAGGGTCTTCGTTCTTCCAGCCTACTGGTCTCTATCAGTCTGGAGTCGGAGTTGTGGAGCAAGCAGGTGGTGGTTCACCACTTCTCTTCCAGCACTTATTCTGGTTCCTCGGTCACCCTGAGGTGTATGTTCTCCTCCTTCCAGCGATTGCGGTAGTGGCAGAAATTATCCCTGTGAACACCCGTAAGCCACTCTGGGGCTATAAGTCGATGGTGTATGCTGTGATGGTGCTTGGTTTCCTTTCGTTTATTGTCTGGGCGCACCACATGTACATTACAGGGATGGGGCCTGCGATCTCGACGTTCTTCCAGGTGACGACTGTACTTATCTCGGTACCTTCTGTCGTTCTCATTACCTCGATGTTGATTTCTTTATGGGGTGGTTCGATTCGTTTCACCGTCCCTATGATGTGGGCTTGTGCTTTCTTGCCGATGTTCGGTATTGGTGGTCTCACGGGTCTACCACTAGCGTTTAACTTAGTGGATTTACACCTTCACGATACTTACTATGTGATCGGCCACTTCCACTATGTGGTGGCTCCAGGTATTCTCTTTGGTCTCTTTGGTGGTATCTATCACTGGTATCCGAAGATGTTTGGACGCTATATGAATACATTCCTCGGTCACTTGCACTTCTGGCCGTCTCTGATCTTCATTAACCTCGTGTTCTTCCCGATGCTCTTGCAAGGAATGGCTGGTTTCCACCGTCGTTGGTACAATGGGGGAGCAGCTTACCTAGAGTCTGATCCTGATGGTGAAAACGTCTTTGGTCAGACAGTTCGTGAGTGGATCGATCTCAATGAACTGATGTCTTGGTCTGTCTTCTTGCTCGCGGCAGCCCAGCTTCCATTTATTATCAATCTCTTCACAGCTTGGTTCTCTGGACGCAAGGTGGAGAATGATAATCCGTGGAACGCGACGACTCTGGAGTGGAATACACCAACTCCACCACCACACGGTAACTTTGTGACAGAGCCTTCGGTCTATCGTGGACCATACGAATACAGCCGACCTGATGCGGATGGTGACTACTACCCTCAGTGGGTGGATAAGTCAGAGACTGCGAAGTCGAATGAAAAAGAATCTGCGGACGCCTAAGCCCTAAACACCCTTTAGAGAAAACTATTATGGAAATTCCCTACGTCGTTACTCCTCGCAAGGATACAGGTCTCAATAACTCGAAAATCGCTATCTGGCTTTTCCTAGCCTCAGAGGTGATGCTTTTTGGAGGTTTGTTCTCAGCCTACATTTTCCTGCGTATCTACGCAGATTATCCATGGCCTGAGCGTGCTCTCGCTGTACTTCCGGGGCTTGTGAATACATTCATTCTGATTGCTTCTTCAGTCACAGTGGTATTTGCCTGGGCTTCTCTGAAGCTAAGAAACTGGAGAGCTTTCCAGGGTTTCATGGGCTTCACTGTCTTCTGTGCTTTGGTCTTTATGGTGCTCAAGAGCATCGAGTATAACAGCAAGTTCCATCACCACGCGGTACGTACCTCTGAGTATTCTTCTGTAGAGGGTCATGTGCACTACTTCGAGGAAGGTCATGGCTCAGGTTCTGGCCACGCAGGTGGTGAGAGCTCTGACAAGTCTGAGGGCTCATCCGATGGCCATAAATATCTATCGATCACAGGAGAGACTTTAGAAGGTGGTAAACACATTGATCATAATTTCTATGTCGTGGATCCTACAGCAGGGGATGCGAATGTGACCTTCGATCTCGATCGTTTCCACCCGGATTATGATAAGTACATCAATGTGATTATTGGCTGTGCTGGTAAGGGTAAGATCACTCTTGCTAAGGACTACTGGTACACTCAGAGAGAAGTCTCTGGAAATTCAGTCAAAGTCACAGAAAAGATACTCTTCAAAGAAGGCTCAGTACTCGCTCTCCGTGATGAGAAGAATGAGGAATCTGTTATCAGCATTGCAGAGCTACAAGAGGCTAAGGACGCATTCCTACTAGCTCGTAAGCATGAGCAGAAGATCAGAACTAAAGCTCAGCGTGTCGCAGGTGCTGCTCTGACGAAAGCTCTGAAAGAAGATAGTCTACTCAGGGGCATGTCTCGCTGGGAAGATGATGCTGTGAAGTTCCGTGATAAGGTGCTTAAGGAAGAACTCGCGAAACTAGAGGCTAATGGTCAGTTCGATAGTGATTACGCTAAGGCAGCGAGCACGATTTCCTTTAGTGTCGCAAAAGACGCTCACTTGATTCGTGTGAAGCCATCTTGGGGCTTCATGACAGGTAAGGAAACGGGTAAGGACACCAATATCGCACTACTCGATGGCACACTCATTACTGGTATTGCTGGCGATAGTTCATTGCCCATTGCTGTGGATGCACTCGATTTCACTCACCTAGTGATGCGCGCAGAGGACAAGGGACTCGATGCGGATGCTTTGATCGAGGAGTCGCTCCTCTTTGATAGTCAAGTGGACGCTACTGGTCAGCTCCGTACAGTCTGGGAAGCGCATAAGAAATGGCGCGCACTCTTTGCGGCGGAACTCGCGAAGAAAGGTAAAGTACCCACAGAAAATGATAAATACCGTGTGACTTGGCACCAGATGGTGGCCTACCACAGACTTGACTACCAAATCGATAATCTCGGTGAGGTGAAAAAGGTGACACCAGGCTTATTTGAAGACTTTAAGGGGGCGAACCATAAGAATAAGGAAGAGGTGAAGGCGTATCCCGAGCTTCGTATACCTCGTGAGAACATGGTGCTAGACTCGAAGCTGACACCGAAGTGGAATAACTACTATGGCATCTACTTCACGATCACAGGTCTGCATGGTCTACACGTGATCGGTGGAGCGATTGTCCTTGGGTATTACCTCTTCTTTGGACGCAAGATGTATGATTCCAATCCAGATTGGTTAGCGAATCGTGTGGAAGTGGGTGGCCTATTCTGGCACTTTGTGGATTTGGTCTGGATCTTTGTGTTCCCGATCTTCTACCTCATGTAATCCCCTTGAGACTCATTTAATTTAGAACTTTAGAATACTATGGCAGGAGACAGTCCAGAAGCGATTAGGAAAGCGTGCAAGCTCTACGGGGTTATAGGTGGGTGCCTATTTATAGGTACTATCCTTACAGTAGCGGTAGCGAAGATCCCGTGGCTTGATGTCGGGGGGCACGGTTTTGATGGTTATGATGCGATCTTAGGATTAGCCATTGCGACGACCAAGGCCTCCCTGGTAGCGGTGATTTTCATGCACTTGAATCATGAGAAGAAAGCGATTTATTGGATCTTCTTTGGGGCTCTCTTTTTTGGGGCAGCTTTGATCGCGATCTTCTGGGGCGCCTATGCGGATCCCATCACATTTGACAATCTGCTTCCCGAGGGTAGTACTCTTAATCGATAGTTCTTATTATGTCACTGCGTGGATTTCATCTTTTCTTCATGAGTGTGATCACTCTGTTTTGTGCAGCAGTGACACTCTGGGTGTTTCAATTTGTATCTAATCCTTCCTCAGGCCTGTACTTTGCGGGAGTGACCTGCGGTCTTCTTGCCTTAATCACACCACCTTATGGAATCTATTTCTATAAGAAGATGAAAAAACACTCACTCTAATCCTGATATGTTTCACTTCACTCTAGCTTGTAAAACCTGTGCAGAGGCTATGGCTGCAGAGAATGACAATGCCACAGGCTACGCGATTTTATTTATGTTGGCAGTGATTTTACCGACTGCTGCCGCTATAATGGTCTTTTTTATCCGCTTGGCTAGACGCTCTACACAAACTCTCGAACCTGAATTTCAAGATTCTTACGAATCGACAGCTCACTAAATCTCATGACGAATACTTTAGCAGAAATTGATATTACCTCACCAGCGAGTTGGTTTGGTATGCCTGAGAACTACTCCGCACATGGCGATGAGGTTGGCCACATGATCGATGTGGTGCAGTGGTTCATGGTGATCTTGTTTGTGGGGTGGACGATCTTTTTCTTCTACGCCATCATTCGCTTCTGGAATAAGAGACAACCACGTGCTGACTACCATGGTGTGAAGAATCATGCTTCGACGCACTTAGAAGTTGGGGTGATTATTGTGGAAGCTGCGCTTTTGTTAGGTTTTGCGATTCCTCTCTGGAATGAGCGTACAGATTCCTTTGACCGTGTGATGGGGGAGAATCCTGTGCGTGTGCGAGCAGTTGGCTTCCAGTTTAACTGGGTCTTTCACTATGCAGGTGCTGACGGGAAGTTTGGCCGTATTGACCGCACTCAAGTCTCCTACCCTGGGGATCCTTGCATCGATAAGCTCGATCCGAACGGCTACGATGACATTGTGACTAACAGCTTCCAGCTTCCAGTGGGGCGTCCGGCAATCGTGCAGACCACTTCCACGGATGTGATCCATAATTTCTCCATTATTCCTATGCGTATTCAGTCTGACGCGATTCCTGGGAAAGATATCCCGATGTGGTTTACTCCACTCAAGGAGATCGAGACGTCTGTTGTCTGTGGCCAGCTCTGTGGTGCGAGCCATGCTGATATGGTGGGTGCGATGAAAGTGGTGGCCCAAGCTGACTTCGACAAATGGCTCAGTAAAGAGTCAGCGAAGTCAAAGGAGAAGTCACTCTCTGAATTAGAGACTCAGAATGCAGTGACTGCTCTGAATCAATAAGTGATATTCTGCTCTAGCAGAAACTGTAATAGATAACGCAAGTAGGGAACTGCTTGCGTTTTTTATGCATAGATGAAAACGAAACTAGAGAGAACTCTGATCTAGAGAATTCCTAGCTAGAATCACCCTACGATAGAGGTAAGTAGGGTCCAGAGCTTACGAGGCTTGGAGAGCGAATAGCGCTGGTGAAAGACCTGGAAGTTATCGGCTTTCATTTTTAAGAGAATGGCGTGGTAGATCTTGCGCATTGCTTCCGCGGCCTTGAGTGCGTGTTTATCCTGTTCAGGGATAGCGGCGATTGCCTCTTCATAGAAGTGCTCAGCTCGCTCTGCGTGGTAATTCATCATCGCGACAAATCTGCCGTCGTGCACTTTCCCTACGAGATCGCGCTCGGAGTACTGGAAGCGTGCCATATCATTGATAGGGAGATAGATTCTCACACCTTCTTCGAGGTCTTCACCGACATCACGTAGGATATTGGTGAGCTGGAGTGCGTGGCCGAGTTTGATCGCATACTGAGTCGAGTCAGGGTGTGTGCAGCCAAAAATTTTAATCGAGATGAGGCCCACGCAGCAGGCGACTTTATAAGTATAAGTCTGGAGTTCTTCCCATGATCCGAAGCGCTGAGGGTAGAGATCACTTTCACAGCCTTCGATCAGGTCGATGAAGGGTTGGTTAGGTATCTCGTAGTGATCTCTGATCTGGAGGATGCCAGACTCGATTTCATTCGGGGAGGTGAAGCCTTTGAGGAAACCGTCTTTCCAGTGCTGGAGCTGCGTTTGTTTTTTCTCTGCGGGCGTGTCAGGGCAGTCTGCGATGTCATCAATGATTCGGCAGAAGGCATAAAAGGTCACCATGTCAGCACGCCTAGTCTTCGGAAGACAGGTGAGGGCGATAGCAAGATTGGACTTTGCTTTTTTTGTGATTTCCTCAGCAGAAGCCATAGTGACTGGGGCTAATTAATGAATCCCCAGTGGCCTGTGTCGATCGGCCAGAGGGAGAAGAAGGCGGGCCCGACAAGGTTATCTTCTTTGACAGTTCCCCAGTCACGAGAATCTGAGCTATTGCGACTATTATCACCTAAGGCGTAGTACTCGCTAGTACCTGTGCCTGGACGGTCTGTGAGCGTCCTTGGGGCATTGACTGTCGGTAGTCTCGCTCCGTCGTTCGTGTAGCCGTGATAGCCATGCTCTTGAGACATGATCATCTGGAATGTAGATTCTTTTGGGAGTTTATCATTAATATAGATGTGAGGAGGGTCGACATAAATGGTGTCTCCGGGTACGGCTCCTAGGCGCTTGATGTAGTGAGAGCCAGCTTCTTGTTCCTTGTTTTTACTCACACCGTGGATGCCGGCGATGTTTTGAGTATCGAAGACAAAGACTTCGCCACGCTTTGGTTTTCTAAAGTGGTAGGAGAATTTATCGACAAGAACTAAGTCGCCTGTCTTTGTACTACCTTGGGCAAGTATTTGATCTTTTTTGATACGCACGGGGCCATTGTATGGAGAAAAGCTCTTCTTATCGCCGAATCTGTAGAGTCTTCCAAATTTTGCCTCATTTCGGCTAGTTTGGTGAATGCCGATTCCTGAGGGGAGTTTGAGATTATTCTCTAGTCCCATGCCTTTGAGAGAAGAGATGGAACCGGCGACACTAATGGGTTCACTATTTTTGAATAGGATCTTAGTGCGTGTGAAGAAGTGGAGGGACTGGACTTGCTTAAAGCCGATGATTTCATCATCCACTGGTGAGATGACTTGGTGGTGGCTTTTCCCGCCAGCAATTGTATCCCATGTGCGACGAAAGAGATTTGGCTTCTGATAGGAGGTGTCGTAGCTAGCTTCTCCAACGATACCGTTGAGCGTGGGCTGCATCGAGCCTGTAGGAATGCGGAAGGGCTGGAGATAATAGGTGCGGAGCCCTACAGCGATGACGATGGCGACAAAGAAGACTTCGACATTCTCAGCCAAAGCGGAAGGTTTGCGGTATTTAGGAAATGCTTTTTCGCAAGTAGATCCTAACATTTCACTCGCTTCTCGAGCTGCATTTTCATCCTTATTTTTAATGCTGTCTCGTAAATCTTTTCGACGAGACTGGATCTCATCAATGCGATCAGGTTCAATAAGATCGCGCTTGTAATGAAGGAATTTTTGAGCGGCTTTATCGAGAAGCTCTGCCTCTTTTTTCCACTTGGGTGTCAGAAATAGCATATCAATGTCTGGATTGGTTTCAACATGTGCCAGCAAGCTCGCCTTGGCTAGGCAAAAAACGCTTGATTCCATGCTTAGAAGGGTGTCGCGAGATATTTCAAGAGGGAGATAAAATAGCTCATAGTAAAAAAATGAACAAAATTATTTGGTGTCATCTTTTATCTATGATACAAGGTGTTCAACAACACAATCAAACCGTATGGGATTAGATAAATTGACAAATAAATTTCGAGAAGCTCTGCAAGCTGCGGCCTCACTGGCAGGCCGCTCAGGGCACAGTGAGGTGAAGAGTACACATGTGCTCTGGGAACTACTGGAGCAGGAAGGGGGAATTACACTACCGATTCTCAGCCACGCTGGTGTGGATCAAGCTACTTTAAGGACACAATTAGCGAGTCAGCTTGCTGAACTGCCAACAGTGAAGGGGGCGACTGGCCAGCCGCAGTTGAGCTATGGCCTCCGCAGCACCTTAGACGCAGCTGATGCAGCGCGTCAGAAGCGCCAGGATGAATTCCTCAGTGTGGAGCACTTTTTAGAAGGAGCACTGCAGTCGCAGAGTCCCGCTGGGAAGTTACTCACGGCCTCCGGTGTGAGTGAGGAAGCTTTCCAAGAAGCACTGAGGGCTGTGCGTGGCAATCAGCGCGTGGTGGATGAAGATCCAGAGGGTAAGTATCAGACACTAGAGAAGTACGGGACAGATCTCACAGCGAGAGCTGCTGAGGGGAAAATTGATCCAGTCATTGGTCGAGATGATGAGATTCGCCGTGTCATGCAGGTGCTCAGCCGTCGTACAAAAAACAATCCTGTTCTCATTGGTGAACCTGGTGTGGGTAAAACCGCCATTGTCGAGGGACTTGCGAGGCGAATTGTCAGCGGTGATGTTCCAGATTCGATGAAGGGGAAACGAGTCGTTACACTCGATATAGGCAGCATGGTGGCTGGGGCGAAGTATAGGGGCGAATTTGAAGATCGGCTGAAGGCCTTTCTGAAAGAAGTCACAGACTCTGATGGTCAGATTATTTTGTTCATTGATGAGCTACACACCATAGTGGGTGCGGGAGCGACAGAAGGGGCGATGGATGCTTCTAATTTATTAAAACCTCAGCTAGCACGTGGCGAGCTGCATACAATTGGTGCGACCACTCTGGATGAATACCGAAAGTACATAGAGAAAGACGCGGCTCTAGAGAGAAGATTTCAGCCTGTGAATGTGGGTGAGCCTTCTGTGGAGGACACTGTGGCGATACTGCGTGGTCTCAAGGAGCGCTATGAAGTGCACCATGGTGTGCGAATTACTGACAGTGCCATAGTCGCTGCCGCTTCACTAAGTGATCGCTATATCTCGGAGCGTTTTCTCCCCGATAAGGCGGTTGACCTTGTTGATGAGGCGGCCTCACGTCTGAAAATTGAGCTCGATAGTGTGCCCACAGAGATTGATCAAATAGATCGCCAAGTACTACAGCTCGAGATGGAGCGCCAAGCTCTGGAGAAAGAATCCGATGCTGCGAGTCAAGAGCGCTTAGCGAAAGTGAAAGAAGAAATGGCGAATCTCAAAGAGTCATCTTCTGGTCTGATGGCGCAGTGGCGCAATGAAAAAGAGGTGATTGATCAAGTCAATGAGCTGCAAGAAAAGTTAGATCAGCTAAAGACTGAGGTCGAGCAAGCACAGCGGATAGGTGACCTGAATCGCGCCTCAGAAATCACCTATGGAGATCTCCCAGCAACTCAAAAAGAACTCGAAAACGCGCAAGCTCTCCTCGCTGAGTTACAAGCGCAAGGGCGGATTCTCACAGAAGAAGTGACGGAGGAAGATATCGCAGAAGTCGTGGCCAGTTGGACAGGGATCCCGATGAGTCGGCTGCAAGAAGGAGAGCGCGCGAAACTCGTCAAAATGGAAAAACGTCTCGCACAGCGAGTCATCGGGCAGAAAGAAGCACTCAGTGCTGTATCTCATGCAGTGCGGCGAGCCAGAGCTGGTCTGCAAGATGAGAATAGGCCGATTGGGTCATTTCTATTCCTAGGGCCTACTGGTGTGGGTAAGACAGAGCTCTCAAAAGCACTCGCTGAGTTCTTATTTGATGATGAGAGCGCTATGGTGCGTATCGACATGTCTGAGTACATGGAGAAGCATGCCGTGTCGCGCCTGATTGGCGCACCTCCGGGCTATGTTGGCTATGAAGAGGGAGGCCAGCTTAGTGAACATGTTCGTCGAAAGCCCTATTCAGTAGTTCTCTTTGATGAGGTGGAGAAAGCTCACCCAGATGTCTTTAACGTTCTCCTGCAAGTGTTAGATGATGGTCGAGTCACAGACGGTCAGGGGCGAACTGTGGATTTTCGCAACACGGTGCTTATTATGACATCTAACATTGGGAGTCAGGCGATTGCCCAAGAAGGGAATCGTGAGCAGAGAGAAGCCCAAGTGCAGAGTGCGCTCAAAGAGTACTTTAGGCCTGAATTTCTGAATCGGGTGGATGAGGTGATTCAGTTTGAGCGTCTAGGGCGTGAAGATATTGGTGAAATTGTTAAGTTACAGCTGCTGAGAGTGCAGAAGAGACTGAGAGATCAAGATCTCGGAATCGAGTTCACAGAAGCTGCAAAGCAATATCTAGCAGACCAAGGTTATGATCCTGTCTATGGAGCACGACCACTGAAGCGAGCGATTCAGAAGCATGTGCTCGACCCGCTGAGTCTGTCATTATTAGATGGCGATTACATAGCAGGAGATCAGATGACAGCTGACGAGAAAGACGGGGTGATCGTGTTTGAGAAATCATAACTCTGAAGTAGACATTAGTGGTGCCCAATAAGATCGATGAGTCGATGGAGATCCTTGATAATCGCATCAGGCTGCGCGTTGAGTGAGAGCCCTTCGCGCAGCCTCAGTGAGCGAGCATCTCCTGCAAATAAGCAGGTTCGCATACCCAGAGCGTGGGCTGGCGCTATATCATTGCGCATGTCATTGCCGACATAGAGTACCTTGTGGGCTGGGAGCTGAGACTGAGAGAGAAATTCTTGAAACAGAAAGGGATCGGGCTTAGCTCGTAAGTGCTGGTAAGAGTAAATCTCTGTTGAGAAACCTAGTTGATGAGAGTTCTTGCCAAGGTGTCTTTGGAAGAGATCGTGTGTGTAGAACTGAGCATTGGAAATAATGCCTAACAGTATTCCTCTAGAACGTAGAGTACGAATCGTTTCAAGAGATCGGGGCATGGCAGCTGTGGGGTGAACACTGGCTTCATAGGCGCGAATGATTTGTGCGATCTGTGCTCTGGATCTAGAGATCTGGAGTGGTGAGAGAAGCTGCTGCCAAATAGAAATAATATCGACCTCAGGGACTGGATGGCCTAGTTCTTTGAGGCGACTATGCTCACGTGTGATGAGTACGTGTTTTTCTTCTTCGAGCTGAAAGGATATAGGCTCGTGCAATATCTGACTGAGATCAAAGTGATTGGGTGGAGCCTCATCAGGTGAGGAGAGTTCACCCGCAGCGGATTGGAACAAGGTGCCGTAAAGATCAAAGCAAATACACTCGATACTTTCTAGAAGAGGGCGGTGTTCTGCAAGAGATGTTGGAATCGGCTGCATGGATGCGGGGTTTGTTAGATAAGGTCTTGTGGAGAGCTATGTAAGACGCGGAAGTGCTCAGGGGCTAACTTGTGGGGTAGGAGGTCTCGATAGCTGCGCCATTCTGGAGGACTGGCTTGTGTACCGAGTAGTGCGTGGTAGATCTCTATGAGCTGATTCGCGTGTTCTTGTGGGCTCCATGCTTTGATTTGTTCGACCTTGGGAGAGGGTAAGCAAAGAGCAGAAGCTATCCATTCTGCGAAGGGGACAGGAGGTTGATTATTTTTGTTAGAAAGAGCGAGGATGTGGTCGCGGTCTTGGGGATGCTCTGTGATGTGTCGAATCACGATTTCTTGGAAGTTCTCTGGAAGCTGGGCGAAGTCGTAGTGATCTGGGTGGGCAGGATGAGAGCTGATGTGTTCCCAGAGTGTATGTGGTGATTGCTTATCGAGTGGTTGTTGGTAGAGAGTGAGGGTTCTCTGCCACTGGGTGAGTAGGGTGGTTTTGAGCTGTTCTTGATCCAGCCAAGATTTAGGGATGAGCAGAGCTTGGTAGAGATTGTTCTCGTGGATATCTGGGAAGTCTTGGGTGATTTCTGCTAGATTTCTGCCAAGCATAGGAATCTGATGTCCTATAGGCTCAAGAAACGCGAGGCCAAAGCCCTCAGCAACTGAGGTGGAGAGAATGTGAGTTGAGTGTGCTAGCCATGTGGAATAATCGCTAGTAAGCTGGTTGTTCTGATTCTCGTTCTCTCCTGTTAGATTGGTGTTTGCTAGTTCATCGGGGGTGATGCGATCTACCACGGCGAACTCTATAGGGAGGTCTAGTTGCTTACTGAGTGCGATCCATTTCTCATACTGGGGGATCCACTCTGGGTTACGAGGAGCGAGGGTGACAGCGATACTGTGACCTGTGAGAGCTGTCATGAGAACTGCTTCACCGAGGTTTTTACGGCGAATACCGCGAACAGGGTAGAGGAGTAATGGGCGGCTTTGGGCAGTTCTCTCTATGGGTTTTCTCTGGGTGGGCTGTATCTCGATGGGTGGGGGGAGTACTGAGGCATTCGTGATATTCGCCGCTTTGAGGTGCTGAGCGTCACGGTTGTTGAGTGTGGCGTAGTGAATCTGAGGAGCTACTGGATAGGTCTCTAGCTGGAGGTTAGTCAGATTCTGAGGTCTGCCGTCTTCTGCAAAATCGTGGGTTTGTAATAAGAGAGGGGTGAGGGAGTCAGCTATTTGTCTCAGTAACTCGGGGAATGCAGCGTTTTTTCCTAAAGTCGGGTTATGGATATGCCAGAGATTCGGTGGTGCTCCGAGGGCTGAAGTGGCGGTCTCTAAGCAGATTTGATAGAGTTTCTCATTCGTCTCTGTGCTGTAGTCGAGGGCGTCGATCCTTCTGGTGGCGGTACTCTCGAGTTGGCTAGAGTTCTGAGTTCCATGCAGAATGACGTGAGAAATACCGAGGCTTGTAAGAATCCTAGATTGGGCTTCTAGAATGCGAGTCACGCCACTTGGTCGAAGGTGGTAGTGAATGAGGACGATGCGGGGCTGTTCCAAGGTGAAATGGGATAGCGATCAAACTTGTTTCCGATCCAGCAGGTGAGCTTTGAGCGGATCAGCACTGGCGATGTGTGCGAGACCTATGGCTAGTGCGTCAGCAGCATCATGCGGTGGTGTTTCCTTCAGACTGAGGAGGGCGCGCACCATAAAGGCAACTTGAGCCTTATCGGCATTACCTTTTCCAACAACAGCCTTTTTCGCTTTTTTAGGGGCGTATTCATAGACCTCTAGGCCGTGATTGGCCGCAGCGATGAGAGTGGCAGCTCGTGCCGCGCCCATGCTGATGGCTGTGCGCGTGGACTGGACATAAATAATAGCCTCTACGGCAACGACATCGGGCTCCCAAGTGCGGATGAGGTTTCCGATACCTGTACAGACCGCGGCGAGGGCTCCAGACTGGGTGATTTTCTGTGGGATAGAAATGACGCCGTAGTCGAGTGCGCGCTGAGTCTGAGGGTCACCATCGAGTACCGCAAAGCCGGTATTGCGAATCGCGGGATCTATGGCTAGTACTCTCAATGTGGAGATGTTCTCAGGGTCAGGGCTCAGCTTCTAGCGCTCAGTGCCATTTAGCGCCTGCGGCGGCGAGGTGGAGCTGGGCGCTTCTTGCGGATTGGCTTGGCTGGGGAATCATCCAGCAGGGCTGTGTAGGTGTATTGGAAACTCTCGAGTTTCTTGCGCTCGATTTTCTTATCAATAAACGTTTCCACAGCACTGGCGAAGTCCAGCTCATCCGCAGTCAGAATGGTAAAGGCATCACCTTCTGACTCGGCGCGGCCAGTACGGCCAATGCGGTGCACATAGTCCTCAGGGTTTTCGGGGACGCGGTAGTTAATCACATGTGAGACTCCAGAAATGTCGATGCCGCGCGCAGCGACGTCAGTCGCGACGAGGATGTTAAACTTCCCTTCTTTAAAGCCCTTGAGAGCTTCCATTCTGTCCTTCTGCTTAATGTCTGAGTGCATTGCCGTGACTTGGAATCCCTCGGATTTATTGAGCAAGGTGCAGACTGTGTCCGCCTCTTTGCGAGTGCGTGTGAAGATCATCGTGGACTGGAAGTCAGTGCCTTTGAGTAGACCAACGAGGAGCTCATCACGCTGAGTCATGGCGACTGGGTAGAAGGCGTGCTTTACGGTGGAAGCGACTGCTCTGCGAGCGATCTCTACAGAAGCTGGGTCAGTCAGGCAGAATTCCGCAAAGCTCGCGATAGCTGGCGGCATAGTGGCTGAGAAGAAGAGAGTCTGGCGCCCTTCCCAAGGAGAGAGGTTAATGATCTTACGCACAGCGGGTAAGAATCCCATGTCGAGCATGCGATCCACCTCATCGAGAATAAGAATCTTCAGAGAGCCAAAGCGCATGGTGGCGCGGTAAAAGTGGTCAATCAGGCGTCCGGGGGTCGCGACCACGATGTCGGCCTTTTGGAGATCTTCGGTCTGCTGGCCATAGCCGACACCGCCGTATAGAAGTGCGACCTTACAGCCTGTGTGCTGACCGTATTGGCGGAATTGCTCAGCCACTTGGTCTGCGAGCTCGCGCGTGGGCTCTAGAACGAGAATTTGGGGCTTACCCAGTGGCTTTATGCGAGAGAGCGAAGGAAGGGCGAAGGCCGCAGTTTTCCCTGTTCCTGTCTGGGAAGCTCCGATGAGATCCTTGCCTTCGAGCACGATGGGAATAGCCTGGGCTTGGATAGGAGTCGGTTTTTCATATCCGGCCTCTGTGACGGCCTGAAGAATCGAGTCGGAAAGACCTAGTTCATTGAACAGCATGAGGTGGACTTATTCGGGATGGTTGTTGAAAGAAAGCAAAAAGCTCCAAATTGATCAGAAATCGTTGATACTGAGAGAAAATGTGATTCGTGCTTTCGTATAAATCGATAATGGCTTGCTTTTCTGCGAGTATGCCCTATGCAGTGCCAAAGATGAAACCAATTGTTTACACCCTATCGACATTGATCTGCCTGTTTGGAGTGATTTCCTGTGAGCGTCACTCCTGGGAAGATGTAAAAGAGGTGAATCCAGAGAATGGGAAAGAAGAGGTGATTGTCGAAAAGGGCACAAAGCGTCTATTCGGTCATTAGGGTGTCTCTGCCAATCTCATTTCTAAAAATACCACCAGACTCCTCCATCTCTGCGTTGTCCACAATTCTCATGAATTTATGCAGGAGAGATTATGTTTGCTCTGATCGCAAAAAACCTGACGGTACTTTTCAATCGAAAGCAGATTGCTGGAAGAACCCATTCAATGCATATTCAAATGAGTGGAAATTTCCCCGGAGTTTCCGATCTCTTAAAGTGGGATTGATTCTCTTGAAGTTTTCACGAATATGAAAAAACAGACACCACCATTCTGGCTAGTGCCGAATCTACTGAGCTTAGACGCTCCTGTAGTGGCAGTTGTCTGGATGTGGATGCTTGCTCACTCGATGCGTGTCGAGTATGTGGATACAGCCTCCTACGTTCTGCTGCCAGTCGCTGTGTGGGTGGTCTATGTGATGGATCGTATCCGTGATGTCAAAGCAGGGATACATCCTATCGAGGGCGAAATGCCCTGGCGCCATTCCTTTCACTGGAAGTATCGCCTTCCACTTACTGTTCTAGCATTCTTGACAGTCATCGGAGCACTCTACAGCTCTGTGGTGTATCTGCCAGTGGCTGTCCTCTCTGCAGGGGTGGTTGGTCTGTTTCTTGTCTCTCTCTACCGCATTGTGTCTAAGTTCCAAGTGCCTGATCAGGTGCCTTTTGGGAAAAACCTTATGGCAGGGCTGATCTTTGGTTTTGGCGTGGCAGTGCCCGTTGTCGTCCACTCGGGGATTATGCGCACTAGTCTCATAGAGGTCATTGGCGCGTACCGTAGTGGCGTGGCGAATGGGTCGGCCCTTCAGGGGCTCTTAGCTTCCATGGTGCAGGTCATTCAGATGGTTTTTGAGTGTGTGCTAGGCGTGTTTGATCATCCAATGGTGCTCTTTATGGCCTTGTTGTTTTTTTTAAATATCACAGCGATCGACTTGTGGGAGTCCTCGCGACGCACCGAGGATGTCGAGTCGAAGGCGACGCATGAAGTGACTTTGACAATTGGCTTGATCTGTCTTGCGGGGCTGGTTGTCTTTTGGGCAGTTTTCCGTGCCGATGATTGGGCTAGACCATTTTGCTACGCAGTGATGACTTCCACTGCTCTCTTGCAGCTGATTAATCGAAATCGCTCGCGCTTTTCTGTTGATGCTCTGCGTGTGTTAGCAGATATTGCTCTACTCGTGCCTTTCCCCTTATTGTGGTTAGACTAACTAGAGAATACACGGCCTCATGCTGGTTTCTAGCACTGCATCTAAGTACCGCTGTCCTCTAGTGTGGTGGCATGCCGATGAGCTGAGATCTGTATGAGTCCATCTGCTCTTCTGTGAGTATATCTTTAAATCGCCCTATTTTCTGCTCAGCGAATCCTTGATGCGTTCTACGCATCACCTGCAAGAGTTCTTCTCGATGAGCATCGTTTAGTGCTTCATTTCCAGCGAGGATCTCAGGGGTTAAGGATAGGCCTTGGAAGAGCTGGTCTTGATTTAACTCCGACCATACCTCAATACCATAGGCTAAATTCTCTGTAGTGCCTGAGAGAATGTCTGTGGGATTAAAGTAGTCAGAGGGTTTTGTCTGAATGTCTTGCATTTCCTCGTGCAGGCGGGAGTAGATTGCATCCTTTTGCTCGTCACTAAGAGAAAGCTTCGTGTCTAATACGGTGAGGCTTTTCAGGGCAGAAGATTCAGAGGAGTTTTCTTTTTCTTTTGTTTTAAATGCTTCATAGATCAATTTTTGCTCATGAGATAATAAGGCATCAAGGTGGGTGTCCACATGTGTCATTGCGTGAATATCATAGAGCTCTTGGAGGCTAAAATGAGCTGTTAGCGGAATGCCTTCTTCGGTGTATTGTTTGACTCTCGTTACCATCTCTAGGTGAGTTTTGGCTTCAGAGTCTATGAATTGTGTCACACTTTCAATGATGTCGCTCTGTAATCCATCGGGAAAGGCGGCTTTGAGGCGGTTTAAGAATAAGCTAGTTCGTTGCTTTTTGAGGTAGAGGTACATGGAGCTTTTTGTGACATCTTCTTCGAGCTCAAGGGGGGTGGATTGAGTGTCAGATGCTGACTCCTGAATGCTTTGTACTACTTGTGAGTGAGCTGCTGTGGAGGAGGTGAGTGTTGGTGATTGAATGGGTTCTTTTGAATTTGGAGATGGTTGATTGCGAAAGGTAAAGAAGAAGAGACCGGCGAGGATAAGACATAGGATGATGAAAGCGCGTAGTATGTGTGTTAGTTTCATGTCGTTCTTAGAGAGAATGTTTGAGATGCGTTTTGTATATTTCGATTTGATCATCAGATAGAATGCCTTTGAGTTTGTCTATCTTGTGCTCAATGTATGGTTTTGAGGTTTCCTCTAGATAATCGAGAGCTTCTTGTCCTTTGAGGTTCTGAAATGCAGCATCATTGATTGCGCCATTTTTGTTTTGTGCCGTCATCCAGCGCGCCAGTGTAAGGGATAATGATGTATCATGAAATGCATTGTTCACGAGTGCTTCGAGGTTGAAGAACTGGGCTGGTTCTTCAGCGATAGAAGTCGCTTCTTGATCAAATATCTGGTAAATAGCGTCCTTTTGCTCTTTTGAGAGGAGAAGGTGATTGGGTAGACTTGCCAGCTCAAGTAGAGAGTTGTTTTCAATCGCACGGTTCTTCGTAGATTCTCTAAATTCCTCGTAGTTCGCTAAATCCTGATCTGTGAGAATAGACTCTATTTCATCACGGAAGCGATCTAGAGTGATTGTTTCAATAAGAATCTGTGTGTCACTGTTAGATAATGTTCCGTCGTAGTATTTTTTAAGAAGTCTCTTATGCTCAGCTATGTTTTTTGCTGCCAGTGCTTCGATTTTTTGTAGAGTTGTTTGATCCCAATGGAGCTTCGCTGTGGTGCGCGAGAGTTGGTCATTAAGGTGTTTTTTAAAATGAGCTCCCTGAGTCTGATACAGGTGGGATGTCTTAGAGTGCTGTTGAGTCCTTGAAGCCTGTTGCCTGCGCGCTAGAGATTGATGAGAAGTGTCTCGTGTTGTGGTTTTCTTCTTTATTAGCCCTAGTGCTTCTTCTGGGTGTACTCGTTGTTCTTGTTTCACGTGTATTACCCATGCTGTTAGAAGAGTGATAATCGCACCGAGAAGGACTATTTTATAGGGAAAGGTGGGCATAGACGGATGGGCTAATGGGCTAATGGGCTAACTTGTTCTCCTCAAATTCTTATTGTATTGACTTATGGCGTATGAGTAGGTGCGTGAGAATTCGGCATAAACACAAGAATAGTATGGACTTCAGGCTAAGTGCTTTCTGGAGAAATGTAAAGTTATCAACTATGAAAAGTTATATTCTTCATGGCTTCTTACTGTGTTTTCGTGGTGTGGGCGTATTGCGCTATTTGAGTCAAAATGGGCTGGAGGGGTAGTGTTTTGGCGGAAATGTGTAACGAGGTGTTGCCAAAACTGAGGCTTTCATTAACACTCTGGCCTCTATACCAATGAGTGATTCATCAAACAGACCCGTCTATGTAGTTGGCCATAAAAACCCAGACACAGATGCTATTTGCGCAGCGATTGCTCAAGCCGAGTTTTTATCTCAAGTAGAAGGAACGAAAGCTGAGCCGATTCGTTGTGGCGAGATTCCAGAGAGAACGCAGTGGGTGCTGACTCAAGCTGGAGTGCAGGCACCTGAACTTGTGATGGATGTGAGAACTAAGGCGGAGGAAATCTGCCATCGTGGTGCTCTTCATGTCTGCGAGGCAGATACGTTCTTATCTGCCTACAATATCATGAGAGAGCACGAAGTTCGAGCAGTTCCCGTAGTTGGCACTTGCGGACAAGTGGTTGGAGTCTTGCGTTATCTGGATTTGCTAGAGCTGGTGATGCCCCAAAAAACGGGAACCTCTGCGGTGAAAGAATTCATCGCATCCACCAGAAAGATTCTCGAAGTCATTGATGGTGAGAGTATAGGGGCTGATCTGCCTGAGGGCTATGAGGAGGAAGAGTTGGTCTTTTTTGTGGGAGCATCGAGTGAGGAATTCGTGCGCTTGCGACTAGACCGGGGGAGTGAACAGGGAGTCTCTGGTCGCCAAGTAGTGATTACTGGGGATCGTCCCGAGTTGCAGATGACAGCGATCGAGCATGGAGTAAAGGCTCTGGTTGTGACAGGTGGATTTCAAGTAGAGCAGAAGGTGATAGAGCTTGCCCTCAAGAAGGGGGTGATTGTGATGTGCTGCACCTATGATACTGCGACAACTGTACAACTCGTGCGCTGTAGCCGAATGGTAAAGAACGCAGTGGAGAGGGGTTGTCATTATGTAGAGGCTTCTGAGGCAGTTTCTGAGCTGAGAGCGCGCCTCAGCCACAATAACCAGGATTTATTTCCAGTTGTCGAAGACGGGACTCGTAAACTCATTGGAGTCCTGACGAATTCTGACCTCATGGCGCCTGCGAAAACCAAGGTTGTGATGGTCGATCACAATGAGTTCTCCCAAGCAGTCAAAGGAATTGAAGAATCCAATATCATTGAAGTCATTGACCATCATAGACTTGGTGGTGATGTGGTATCGAGTGAGCCGATTCGCTTCCTCAATGAACCAGTGGGCTCTAGCTGCACTCTGATCGCCAGAAAGTTCCGCCAGTCTGGGCGCACGCCGAGCAAAGGTGCTGCACTCTGCATGTGTGCCGGTCTGATTTCAGACACGCTGAATTTAACAAGTCCTACAACGACAGATCTGGATGGAGAGATGCTTGGCTGGCTCAGTGGCATTGCAGGGATAGAGCCTGCTCAATTTACCGCAGATTTCTTCGCCGTTGGTTCTCTACTTCTTACCGCAGAGGCGATGGATGCGATCACGACGGATCAAAAGCACTTTGAGGAAAATAGTCTCACGATTTCACAAATTGAAGAAATTTCACTAGAAGCATTTGATGAACGCCGCGATGACCTAGAGGCGGCACTCGTCGTACTGATGAAAAACTTGGATTGTGAGGTAGGGGCGGTGGTTGTCACAGATATCACCAAGAAGTTTAGTAAACTCATCGTGAAGGGCCCCCCGAAAGTCCTCGAGAATATAGAGTGGACGAAGGTGGATGACAATGTCTGGGATGCGGAAGGAGTTGTGAGTCGCAAGAAGCAGATTCTTCCCGGAATGTGCCGAGCGATTTACAATAGCGTAGGAGGCTGCCTCACATGAAGCCTCTTATTGTTGTTAAGGTTGGAACAGGGGTTCTAACACGTGAGTCTGACGGCCAGCTCGATGATCCGTCCTTAGCAGACTTGGTGAAAGCCCTTGCTGCTCTCATGGAGCGAGGGCAGCGCTGCATACTCGTGTCTAGTGGAGCTGTGGGTGCAGGGACATCCGCTCTGGGACTGAGAGAGTATCCTTCTGATGTACCCACTCGGCAGGCCTGTGCTGCTGTGGGACAGACACGGCTGATGCACGCCTATCAGAGCCTCTTTGCACCTTATGGTCTGGATGTCGCACAGGTACTACTGACACCAGAGGATTTAGAATCAGAGAGGCGCGTAGAGCGCTTAAATCAGACCTTCCAGCGTCTGGCCGAGGTGAAGGCAATCATTCCTATTGTGAATGAGAATGACTGCGTGGCTGTAGAAGAGTTGACCTTTGGGGATAATGACATGCTCTCTGCTAAGGTAGCGGCGATTGTATCTGCGGATCGTCTTGTATTATTCACTTCCGTAGATGGTCTAATGCCTCCAGAAGGAGGAGATTATATCGAAGTGGTAGAGGATGTTGAGGAGGTGTTAGATTTTGCCCATGGAGATAGTGGGAAATTTTCGATAGGTGGTATGAGCTCTAAGCTGCAGGCTGTGAAATTCGCAGTGGATGCAGGTATCGAGACAGTGATCGCGAATGGTCGCCATCCAGAGCGCCTCGCCCAGCTGAGCCAAGGAGAGGGAATAGGAACAATATTTAGAGCGAAAGCATAAAAAGGTATGACGCAAGAGGAGATCAAAGAGCAGGTTTACACGATGGGTCGCCAAGCCAAGGCGGCAGCCCACGCGCTGAGTTTACTCAGTGCTCAGCAGAAGAATGAGATTCTACGTGCTATGGCGGCAGAGCTGAGAGCATGCCGTGCCAATATCGTGGAGGAAAATGCCAAAGACATTACTGCGGGCGAGGAGCGAGGACTTGGAGTAGCGATGTTAGATCGCCTGCGCCTTGATGCAGCTCGTGTCGATGCCATTGCTGCTGGGATCGAGAAGGTCGCTGATCTAGCAGACCCAGTGGGAGAAGAGCTGAGTTCATGGGTGAAGCCTGAGAACGGGATTCGTATTCAGCAAGTGAGAGTGCCCATCGGGGTGATCGGTATCATCTATGAGAGCCGCCCCAATGTGACCTCAGATGCGGCTGTATTGTGCCTGAAATCAGGAAATGCGACGATTCTTAGAGGAGGCTCTGAGGCGATTTATTCCAATCGCGCTATAGCTGCAGCACTTCAAGCGGGTGGTCAAAAGGCAGGCCTGCCTGCAAATGCGATTCAGCTGATCCCCTTTACCAATAGAGAATCTGTCGCTGTGATGGCTGGCATGGATCAATGGATGGATCTGATCATTCCACGGGGTGGGAAAGGTCTGATCGAGGCTGTTGTCTCCATGGCACGGATGCCTGTGATTAAGCACTATGACGGGATTTGTCACATGTATGTGGATACTGCGGCAGACCTTGATATGGCAGTGAGTCTAGCCTTTGACTCGAAGACCCAAAAGCCCAGTGTCTGCAATGCCCTAGAGACTCTGTTAGTGCATGAAAGTATCGCCGCCGAGTTTTTGCCAAAAATGGCTGAGAAAATGGCTGAGAAAAACGTAGAATTGCGCGCGGATGCCTGTGGGTTAGAAATTCTAGGTTCACGTGCTCAAGCAGCTGCGGAGGAGGACTGGCATACAGAATACCTCGATTATATTCTCTCTGTGAAAGTGGTCAAAAATCAGACAGAAGCGGCCGAGCATATCAATGCCTATGGCTCTGGTCACAGTGATTGTATCGTGACAGAGGATGAAGCTGCTGCTGAGCAGTTTCTGCGCCAGATAGACTCAGCCTGTGTCTATCATAATGTCTCGACGCGCTTCAGTGACGGGGAAGAATTTGGCTTTGGAGCGGAGATCGGAATCTCCACAGATAAACTACACGCCCGCGGCCCAATGGCTCTGCGTGAGCTAACATCCTACCAGTACCGGATTCGTGGCGAAGGGCAGATCAAAGGGAACTAATACCAACTCAAAAAACTATCTGGTAGAATTCGCTAGATCTTTGACGAGATGCCATCGTTGTCACTCGTCGGAGATGCTCGCATCACCGACGGGTTCCGCCTTGGTCTCCCACCAAATCTCTTCGCGCTTTCTACCAGTTAGTTTTCCTCATTGGTATAATACCAAGAAGGGGCTGAGCCTTATTGTCTCTCAAGTGCTGCTTGTACTCAGCATTGTGTTGAGTAGTCATTGTGCCTATCAGAACTATCCTGTGGAGCCTCTACCAGAAGATAGAGTCTTTCTGAAGGAAGGAGTGAAGACATTACTCCGGGAGGGTGATTACGTGGAACTCGAATATGTGGAGCGCCAGTTTATCCAAATTGAGCGCATCACCACCGATCAGATGGAAGTGCGCGTACTAGGAGAAGAGCCAGAATCAATCATCATTCCCGAGCAGGGTTACGCCCCGAATCTAGCGCTGAGAATGGTGCGTTTACGAGATGGCGAAGCTGTGGTGGTCATGCAGCATGACATACTGCTATAGAGGATTTGTTAGCCAATAACAAAAGAGAAGCCATATTATAGCTGCATTTCTTGCTAATGTTATTAATCTACTGAGATGAAGCCAATCTTAGTGATTAATGACGATAGTAAAATTCTGGGTGAACTAACGAGTATCCTTAGGGAAGGAAACTATTTTCATATAGCCGCATCGAGTGGAGAGCAGGCTCTAGAGCAGACATCTGGATATGATTTTGCACTAGTGATCCTTGATTTAAAGTTAGGGGATATGGATGGAGATCAGCTCTATGAGAAATTAATCGCTGCTGAGTCACACTACACCTTGCCAGTTGTGGCACTAGTGGATTCGCTGGATGGGAGTGAGGTAGATGTTGTGAATCGCTTGCTGCCTCAAGTTCAGGTGACTTTATTATCCAAGCCTCTGAAGCGAGAATGGCTTGATGACTTATTTGCAAAGTACGGTGAAAAGCGCGGCTAACAAGTCGTCATATCCAATAGTCCGTGCTCTGATCTGAGCACAAATAGGGAGAAGCGAAATTCTCCCGCAATGACTGCTGATTTATGGGTCTCGTAGTCAAGAGACGAGACCCATGGAATGGAGGAATGGATAGGGCTCAAGCGCTATCGTTTCAGCCGCGATCATTGCTATGACGCAATAACTGTTATGATGCGCTAACTGCTATGACGCGATGGCGTCTTGGAGAGCTTTGATATGAGGGACAGCACCACGGACTTCTGAGCGGAGTTCGCGGAACATAGTGGAGGAACGGGCAATTGTGTCTTCTCCTTTGTCCTTGAGCTCCACGATGGTAGTTTTGAGGCGCTCTTTGAGCTCTTCGAGGTACTTGATGGAGGCGTCTAAATTCTCTTGGCCAAGCTCTTTGACTTTAGAAATGAGGCTTTCATCCACTTGTTCGTGTAAGTTACGGCTGAGTTCTTGTAGCTCTGCGGCCATGATTTTCCCCTCAGGGATACGTTTGAGCTTAGAGGCGAGGCCAATGGCTGCGCAGAAACGAATTGCCCACTTAGAAGGATCCCACTGCCAAGGCTTCACGCCATTGCGGTAGTCATACTGGAAAGTGTGGTGGTAGTTATGGTAGCCCTCACCATAGGTGAGAAAGGCAATCCACCAGGAATCACGCGCTGTGTGGCGAGTGTCATAAGGGCGCTCACCGATCATGTGGCAGGCAGAGTTAATGAGGAAAGTACCGTGCTGGACAAAGACAACGCGCAGGACACCGAGAATGAGGAAACCACTCCAAGCTCCTGTCACCCAGTCTCCATCGACAAACCAGAGTTGGTAGAGTGCTCCAAGAATAGTGGGAAAAATAAGGCCGACAGAGACGGCGATACGCTGCACGCAGCGGTGCTGCCAGAGGACAAGAGGGTCTTTCTCGAGGTCTTTGACATTATTCATCGGAGGCTTTGGCCCTATTTTAAAGAGAAGCCAGCCGATGTGAGCGTAGAAGAAGCCCTTAGAGATGTCATAGGGATCATCGTCTGTGTCGACATGCTTGTGGTGTCTACGGTGGTCTGAGGACCAGTCGAGAGCTGAGTTCTCAAATGTAGCGGCACCAAATAAGAGGGTGAAGAGGCGCACTGGCCACTTCGCCTCAAAAGCTCTGTGAGAGAATAGGCGGTGATAGCCGACTGTGATGCTCATCCCTGTAGCGTAGCCAAGAACGACAAACATCGTTAAGGTGAATGCCCATGGAATCTGGCCAAAGTTATTGTGAATGAAGAGAGGGACAGCAGTGAGTGAGAGCAGGAAAGTGCCGATAAGGAACACAGAAGTGATCCAGTTGACTCTGTCCCATGGGATTCTAGAAAACATAAATGATGAGTAGTGACTGAGGATTCAGTGGTTTAGTGAAAATGGAATGGAAGCGCTATTGGGGGCTGAGGAGGGGGGCTGAGGAGAGGAATAATCATGCGCTGCGGTTCGGTAACAGAGGAATGGTGGAAATGCAACACACATATTTTGTGGAATCATACGATAGTTTAGCGCTAAATTGCGAAAACAGGGAGTGATGCGAGCCTAAAAAAGCGAGCCAAGTGGCTCGCTTAGAGAGTGCTATCTACCTTAGTAAGTAACCTAGATGCTCACATTTTGGGCACTGAGGACACCTGCGGTGGCGCGGATGCTCTCGAGTACGTCTGTGCAGGGCTCAGAGTCGATTTCAATGACATTGAGCGCATTTCCCTCTGAGGCATTGCGTGCGAGCGAGAGATTGGCAATATTGATGTTCTTAGAACCAAGGATTGTTCCGAGAGAGCCAACGATTCCCGGGCGGTCATCATTTTTCACAATCAGGAAGTTTCCTTTGATATTGGTGTCCACGTAGAGCTTGTCGATTTCTACAATGCGCGGAGACTGGCCAATGATGGTGCCTGCGACGCGGAATTTCTCACCGTCTTTCTTGAGTTCGACCACAATGAGTTCATTAAACTCTGTGTTGGCATTGATCGTGGACTCTGTGAGGTTGAGCCCCATTTGCTTAGCGACTGCTGTGCAGTTCACGATATTGACCTGACCATCTGAGCGAGCGGCCTCCAGATAACCGTTGAGTACGGTGCGAGAGACCAGAGAGGTGTCCTTGCTGGCGATATCACCGTGGAATGAGACGCGGAGTGAATCAGGATTCGCGGGACCCAGCTTGGCAAGGAACTTACCGAGGGCAGAAGCGAGATCGAGGTGATTGCCGAGTTCTGCGAGAGCGGAGGCATCGAGAGAAGGCATGTTGATGGCATTACGGATCTCGCCAGTGGTGAGAATATCGCGAATTTGCTCAGCGACTTGAATACCGACATTTTCCTGGGCTTCATTGGTGGAGGCACCAAGGTGTGGTGTGAAGGCAATGTGCTTAGGCAAGGTGAAGAGAGGGTGATCTTTCGTCGGAGGCTCTTCCTCGAACACATCGAGACCGCAGCCAGCAATATGACCGTTATCAATCGCTGCTTTGAGAGCTGGCTCATCAATCAGGCCACCACGGGCACAGTTTACGACAATAGCACCTTGATTCATCAGGGCGAGGCGCTCTGCATTGATGATGTGCTTGGTGTCAGGAGTCATCGGCACGTGCAGTGTCACGAAGTCAGCCTTGGTGAGGGCTGCGTCTGGAGTTTCGGCGAGCTCGACTTTGAGCTGGTCAGCACGTGCTTGAGTGAGAAAAGGATCATAGGCGACAACGTCCATGCCAAAGGCCTGAGCGCGCTTGGCGAACTCAGCTCCGATACGACCCATGCCGATCACTGCGAGGCGCTTACCAAAGATCTCGATACCTTTGTAGGCTTTGCGGCCTTCTTTGAAATTACCAGTCACTACGGACTCGTGGGCTAAGCCGATATTGCGCGCTGTAGAAAGCATGAGGGTGAAGGCAAGCTCAGCTGTGGAAATCGTGTTTCCACTTGGCGTGTTCATCACCACGACACCGTGGTCGGTAGCGGCTTCACGGTCGACATTGTCCACACCAACGCCAGCTCGGCCGACTGCCTTGAGCTTCGTAGCAGCTTCGATCACTTCTCGAGTCACCTTAGTCTGAGAGCGAATCACTAGGCCTTCGTAGTTAGGAATGATTTCAAGAAGCTCTTCTGGTGTGAGGCCAGTGTTTACATCGACCTCGAGGTCGGGGTGAGCAGCAAGAGCTTCCACGCCCTTTTCAGAAATAGGATCAGATACAAGAATTCGCTTAGTAGCCATGACGAAGAGGGATGTAGGAGGGTTTCTGTGTTTTGTCAAAGCCTGCGATGAGGAATTTTAGCGCAAGTTTGCGAAAGCTCATGCCTAGGGGAATGATTCGTAGAGTACACTGTGGGAAATCAGGGTTGAAGAACCTGCGTTCTTCTCTATAGTAATGGAGTTGAATTTGTAAAACCTCATGAAACCTGATGGTCTTCATCATCTTGATTATGTTTTGTAAAATCGGCACGAAGATCCATGAGTGAGCAGAACTACAGCTGGCGCAATGTGCGACATAGCTCGACCTTTCATCTACCAAAGAGTGAAAAGCTCGGGCGCTGGATCTGGGCGGCGATCACTCTTGCGATTATCGTGCATGGAATCGTCCTCATCGCACTAAAGCAAATCCCTGTGATGCTGAATCGTCTGGAGCATTCTCGAAATGAGACTCTCACTCAGCCCATGAAGGTGGATCGAGTCGAGTTTGATGAGCTCGTGCTTGCCGAGCAGCCCGATGAGATCCTCGAAACACCACAGAGCGATGCCCTAGACTTACTCAATGAAATCGACTTGCTCGAAGTCCTGCCTGAGGATCTAGAGGTTGATGTGAGTCCGACCATTGAGAACCCAGAGATTTCTGTGGCCATGGAGATTCCAGCAGCCACTGGGGCCCTGATCGCAGATGCTCTAGAACCTGTGGCCGCACCTGATTTCACCACAGATGTTCCAGAGTTAGGCTCGACGAAAGATTTCTTTAAAGATGCTGCCGACGGACAAGTCGTGATTGATGCGGGGGCACTTGAGGCAGATGAGCATGATCCAGATGCTTTTACCGATGGACTACTGAAGAAGGGTGCGGAGGGCTTGGCGGATACTGGGGCAATTGATGGCTACACGACACTGGCGGATATGCAGAATCTCAGCGGCAGTGCTCTAGAGACTTCTAAGGCCCTGATAGGGAGTGATTTACTCTTCGAGTATAATTCAAAGGAACTCAGGCAGACCGCTCGGCACAGTTTACTGAAAGTGGCGTTATTAATTGATAAGAATCCAGAGATGAACTGTTGGGTGGAGGGGCACTCTGATTTATTTGGAGGGGTGGAATTTAACCAGAAACTATCCCTTCAGCGCGCTCAGGCAGTGAAGCGCTGGCTAGTGGAGTCGATGCGCCTGGATCCAGAGCGTGTGATTGTGCGAGGTCTAGGCAAGAGTGACCCGATTGTGAAAGAAGGTGACCAAGACGCCCAAGCGATCAACCGTAGAGTAGTGATTAAAATGCGCAAGGGAGTGCCCGAAGATGAGCCTATTCTTGTCAAACCACTGATTGACCCACCACGAGCTGCGATTATTGAAGAATCGAGTGCAGAAGCTGATGGAGAAAATACACAGCCCCCTCAGCCTAGCGAACCTGCCGTGGAGATTCCCGAGCCACCAGCCCAGCTCCCTCGGGCAACGGTTGTGGAAGAGACTGTTCCCATCCCCTCACGAGCACAACGCGTCGAAGAGGATCAGGAGGATGAGCAGGAAGAGGGAGGTGAAGAAGAATTGCCCGGCCGTGCCGTACCTGTAGAGTAGATAGGTAGAGCGTCTGTCTAAATGAAAATACCTGTCACAAAGGCATCATTAGGAGACGTGTTTGGCTCAATTATCGAGTCAGTTCTGGAGTAGTTCAAGAGATCCTAGCCTCCTGTTTTAAATCTCATTGGTACATGGGGTATTTGATTGTAAGGGTTTGTTTGATTCGTCTTGAGGAAGACGCGCCATGAGTGGCATTTAGAGTCATCTATAACAGCAAGGAGCAATCACTAAAGTGGTCTCATAAACAGGGAGTGTGATATGGAGTTTCTAAAATCCTCTGAATAAAAGGACACGAGAGCTCGTCGAAGGTGGTGAATCAAATAAACACCTATGAACAAGCTACAACAAATCACTCTTGCTCTTTCTACTGCTTTCGCTCTCACGAGCTGTACGACAACCTATGATGCGTCAGGTAGGCCTGTGCAGACTGTGGATGCTGGTGCTGCTGCGATAGGCATTGTGGCTGCTGGTGTGCTGGGAGCGGCGATTGCGAATAACAATAGTAGAGGGAGCTACCAAAAGGGGTACAGATCGAGTGGTTATAAGTCGCACTACAAACACCAGGGGCACTCGAGTAGCTATGGTCATGGTGGATATAGTAGCTACAATCGCTATGGTAGCTATGGCGGTTGTGGTGGCTACTAATTTTATAGAAAATAGGTGCAATATACCGGCTCTTTGTTTCGTCAGCGTTTACTGACTTTGTGGTATGATTGTATTTTCGGAAACTTTTGAAAGATAATCTCTTGTTTTTTAAGCGAATGCATTGATAGTGCTATTACACACGCTTATGAATATAAAAGAGATTGAGGATAAGTATTGGGAATTTCGACTGACGAGAAAAGGGGGCTTTAATAGCGTTTTTGAATTTTGTCAGGAAGTGGGGATCGAGGAGGCTAAGTTCTACGATTCTTATGCTAGTCTAGAGGTCATCGAGTCTGAGTACTGGAAGAGGACAGTGAGTGTGACTCTAGAGACTCTCAAGGCGGATAAGGACTTCGAGACGTATTCACTCGAGCAGAAGCTTTTGGCTTTCTTTTACACCTACATTTCAGGCATTCAGCCGTATCGTTCACGGCTTGTGGCTAGTTTCCCAACAACAGGGGGGATGTCGAAGTTACTTGGAATGCGAAACGAGTTCTTAAAATTCGCCACGTCGGCTGTGAAAGAAGCGGTTACTGCGGGAGACATTGCGGATCGTAAAAAAATTAACGAAGCCTATGGCCCAGGGTTATTTGAGCAGTTTCGTATGATTCTGGAGTTCTATAAGCGAGATGAGAGTTCGGGGTTCCAGGACACCGATGCCTTTATTGAGAAGAGCGTGCGACTTGGGATCTCTGCGGCACAAACTGGAGTGCTTGAGGCGGGCATGGACTTCGCGAGATTTATGGTGGGAAGGTTACCCAAGATTCGATGAAGCAGCAAACTTCGATCCCCAAACACAAGTTCACACGTGCAGCGACCTTGGCAGGAGCTGGTGCTCGGGTGGGTGCGAATTACCTGAAGTACGAGGTGCGTAAGCGCCTCACAGGCAATCAGGATAAGACGTCCTTTCATGAGGATACAGCAGCTGAGGCCTTTGAGACCTTTAGTAAGATGAAAGGGGGGCCTCTTAAGCTCGCGCAGATGCTCTCGATGGATCAAAATATGATCCCTGAGCAGTATGTGAATGAATTTGCGAAAGCTCAGTATTCAGTCCCTCCGCTATCCTACCCACTCGTCGTGCGGACATTCCAGCGTGAGAAGGGGAAAGGGCCGACAGAAATCTTTGAGACATTCTCCAGAGAAGCTGTGGCTGGTGCCTCGATTGGCCAAGTGCATGAGGCGTCTCTCAATGGTGAGAAGTTAGCGGTGAAGATCCAGTACCCAGGGGTGGCGGATAGTTTACAGAATGACCTGCGAATCGTGAAGCCTATTGCGATGCGCCTATTCTCACTGGATGCTCGGGCGATTGATCCCTATGTCAGTGAGGTGGAGGAGCGGCTGGTGGAGGAAACGGATTACACTCTTGAGCTACGCAGAAGCCAGGAGCTCGCAGCACAGTCCGCCCAGCTTGAGCGCACGAGATTTCCGAAGTTTTATCCGGATCTTAGCTCGGAGAAGATTCTTACGATGCAGTGGGTGCCGGGTGATTTAATGGATGCGTATGCGAACTCAGATGCTCCACAAGAAGAGAAAACAGCTGTGGGGCAGGCTCTGTGGGACTTTTACCATCACCAGATCCATGAACTGCGGGTCTTCCATGCGGATCCTCACCCAGGGAATTTTAAGGTCGCAGATGGTGAATTGTGGGTGCTTGACTTTGGCTGTGTGAAGACACTTCCAGAGCCATTTTACCAAGATTATTTTAAATTCATGGATCCCACTCTTCCAGCGGATGATGCTCGATTTGAAAGAGTTCTCAGAAAAGTGCATTTACTGCTGCCAAGTGACACGCCAAGGCAGGTGGAATTACTCAAGGAGCTATTTCGAGAGAGTATCGAGCTGCTGAATCGGCCATTTCATGAGGGGAGCTTTGATTTTAGTGATCAGAGTTATTTCGCGGAGTTGGCCGCCTTTGGGGAGCGCTCAAAAACAAATTCTGAGCTTCAAGTACTTAGTTCTGCCCGTGGTAGTGCTGATGCACTGTATCTGAATCGTACTTATTTTGGCCTCTACCATCTCTGTGGGGCGCTTGGGGCGAAGATCGAGACACGCTTGCCAGAGTTTTTGTGTCAGTCGTGATACTGAGTCGCCTGGTAGATTCATTCCTCAGGGGGTTGGTTCGTCCGGAGATTCACTCTCTTATTCTACTGCCAGAAATCGTCTTAGAGTGAGTCAGCTCAGATTCTTTCTTTGATTTATGAAAGAAGGTTCTGGTATTTTCTGCTAAATTGGTAAAACTATTCCGAATTCTCTTGACTGTGAACAAAAGTCGAGTAATTCCTCTCTCCGCCTTGAGCCAAATTGCGTGATTTGGAGGGACTCTTGGCGCTGGAAAACAGATATTTACAGAATCATTGATGGAAAAAAATTCTGCGCTAATTCAAATTGCCAATGGGTGTTTCTAAGTGATTTATAATCAATGAGGTGGCTTTGCTAAAGTGAGGCTGCCTTTTGTGTTTTCTAGAGAAATTTCAGACGTTTCTTCAACAGAGATGTCAGAGGTGAGCCAACAAGAGGAAAAGAGTAGTATTAAACAGCATAGAATAAAATAGAGAAAAAGACTGAGTGGCTAGATTTCAGCTCTGATACATGCAGATAACTTTGGTGAAACTGCATGTAAACAGGGCTGAAATCTACTCATTCCAAGTGAGGCACAAAGACAGTATTTGCTGGATGTGTTTCATAGAAGAAAGAGTAGGATCAGGATCCTATTTACCGAACATCTGCCTAGGCTGGAATCAGTGCTAGGCTCAACCGCCTCTAAGCAAACATAGAATCAACCATGGCCGAAAGACGCTACTTTGGAACGATTGAAGAAGTCATTCAACCTCCGAACCTCATCGAGGTTCAGAGTAAATCTTATGAAGATTTCTTGCAGAAAGATGTGCCCGCATCACAGCGAACTGAAACAGGACTACAGTCCGTATTGAGGGAGGTTTTCCCGATCAAGAGCTATGATGAGACCATAGAACTCGATTTCATCGCCTATGATATCGAAGATTCTAAGATCACAGCTTTAGAGGCGCTGCAGACTGGCGAAAGCTTCAGTGCAGCTCTTTATGTGACGTTCAAGCTCAAGGACGAGACTGGTACGAAGAAAGAGCGTGTCTACATGGGAGAGCTCCCGATGATGACGCGTCGTGGTACTTTTGTGATAAATGGCGCTGAGCGTGTGATCGTTTCTCAGCTCCACCGCTCACCTGGTATCTGTTTTGAAAAATCTCAGCACCTTAATGGGAAGGATCTCTTCTCTTTCCGTATCATCCCAGACCGTGGATCATGGCTTGAGACTCAGTTTGATACCAATGATCTACTCTATGTCTACCTAGATCGCCGTCGTCGTAGACGTAAGTTCTTAGCATCCACTTTCCTCCGTGCACTTGGATATCCGACGAACCGTGACCTAGTTTCTCAGTTCTATGACATTGAGAAACTCAAGCTCAAGCAGGAGATGGACGAGGAGGAACTTGCTATTAAATTACCATTTGAAGATGTCTTTGATGGTGAAGTGGTTGTAGCAAAAGCACTTGAGCCAATGTCTATTGGTGTGGTGCGCCAGCTGATTGCTCTCGGCACAAAGTCGATTGAAGTCATTAGCTCAGGCCCTGAGGACGTCTTTATTAAGTCACTGAAGAAAGATCCTTCACACGATGAAGAATCAGCTCTCAAGGACATTTACAAGAAGCTGCGCCCCGGTGATCCACCAACGGCTGCAAACGCTAAGGCACTGCTTAAGCGCCTTTTCTTCGATGAGAAGAAGTATGACCTCACTCGCGTGGGACGCTACAAGATCAATCAAAAGCTCGGCATTGAAGTCGACGCTGCTGAGCGCACTATGGTCGGTGAGGATTTCCTCAATGCCGTAAAGTATGTGCTCAAGCTGAAGGGTGGAGACGGGGTTCTCGATGATATCGATCACCTTGGTTCTCGTCGTGTACGTGCAGTGGGTGAGCTACTTGCAAATCAGTGTCGTGTCGGTCTGGCTCGTACAGAGCGCCTTGTGAAGGAGCGCATGACTCTCTTTGATGTGAATATCGAGGGCATGACACCTCAGAAACTCATTAACCCGAAGGCTCTCTCCGCTGTGGTTCGTGACTTCTTTGGCCGCTCACAACTCTCTCAGTTCATGGATCAGACAAATCCTCTGGCAGAGCTCACGCACAAGCGTCGTCTCTCGGCCCTTGGACCTGGTGGTTTGAACCGTGACCGTGCGGGTTTTGAGGTGCGTGATGTTCACCCATCTCACTATGGACGTATTTGCCCGATTGAGACTCCAGAGGGACCAAATATTGGTCTCATTAACTCCATGTGTACGTATGCACGCATCAATGAATTTGGTTTCATTGAGACTCCTTATCGCAAGGTGGTCAAAGGTCGTGTGACCAACGAAATCGAATATGTCACTGCGGATCAGGAGGAAAATTTCCTCATTGCTCAGGCAAACAACCCGATTGATTCTAAAGGAAATTTCCTCAATGAGCGAGTGACTGTGCGCGAGCGCGGTGAGTTCCTCGAGATGGAACCTAAAGACATCCAGTACATGGATGTTTCACCGAAGCAGCTCGTTTCTGTAGCTGCTGGTCTGATTCCTTTCCTTGAGCACGATGATGCGAACCGCGCACTGATGGGCTCAAACATGCAACGCCAAGGTGTGCCACTTCTCGTGTCAGAAGCACCATTTGTCGGTACTGGTCTTGAGGCTAAGGCCGCTGCGGATTCTCGCTCAGTAGTGATCTCTGAGTCAGATGGTATTGTCGCGGCCTCTACGGCAGAAATGATCGTTGTGTCTAAAGACGGTGCACTCCCAGTGTCTGATGAGCAGTTCATCTCAGATTCAGCTTCTGTAAACTCGAATCCTGAGAAAGGTGTATACGTCTACCCTCTGCGTAAGTTCATGCGCTCCAATGCGGGTACATGTATGAATCAGAAGCCGATTGTGAACCGTGGTGACAAGGTGAAAATCGGTTCTGTTCTCGCGGATGGGCCGAACACTGAAAACGGTGAGCTTGCTCTTGGTCGTAATGTTCTTGTGGCCTTCATGCCATGGAATGGATATAACTTTGAGGATGCGATTGTGATCTCAGAGAAAGTGGTGAAGGAAGATATCTATACTTCGATCCATATTTCTGAGTACGAATGCGCTGCTCGTGACACCAAGCTCGGGCCTGAGGAAATCACCCGTGATATTCCAAATGTTGGTGAGGAAGCTCTCAAGAACCTCGATCATGACGGTATTGTCCGCATTGGTGCAGAGGTGAAGCCTGGTGATATCTTAGTAGGTAAGATCACGCCAAAGTCAGAGACAGAGCTCGCACCAGAAGAGCGCCTACTGCGCGCGATCTTCGGGGAGAAAGCCGCTGACGTAAAGGACACTTCACTCCGTGTGCCTTCTGGAACCATCGGTATTGTTCAGGACATTCGCATCAGCACGCATGGAGTCGCTCGCCGTAAAGGGGACGTGGATCCTGCTGAGATGAAGAAGCAGTTCAAGAAGATCAATGATGATCACAAGAAGAAAAAAGATGCTCTCATCAGTCAGCTAACAGAGAAGCTCTCTGACATCTTACTTGGGGAGAAAATTCCTCTGGATGTGGTGAACGCTCAGACGGGTGAAATCATCATTCCTGCGAACCGTAAGATCACAAAGACGCTCTTGCGTAAGCTCGCAGACATCCATGATCATATCGAAATTGATCCATCTCCGATCCGTAACAAGATCCTTGAAATCATCTCTTCTTTCGAAGGGCGTTTCCAGGAGCTAGATACAGATCGTGAGCGCCGTCTCGACCAGATCGAATCAGGGGACGAAGTGGATCCTGGCGTGATTAAAGAAGTGAAAGTCTATGTCGCCAAGAAGCGTAAGCTCTCTGTTGGTGATAAGATGGCTGGTCGCCACGGTAACAAAGGTGTTGTTGCTGTGATCGTGCCAGAGGAGGACATGCCCTACACAGAAGACGGAACTCCAGTGGACATTTGTTTGAACCCACTTGGTGTGCCTTCCCGAATGAACGTCGGTCAGGTTTTGGAAACTCACCTTGGAGTCGCGGCGAAAGCCCTTGGCTTCACGGTAGCTACGCCAATTTTTGATGGTATTCCTGAGGAGAAGATCTGGAACTACATGTCTGAGGCGAAGAAAGTCGAAGGCTACACCTGGATTGGTGATGGTAAAGATGGTTCTGTAGGCGGTAAGTCTACACTCATTGATGGCCGTACAGGTGAAGCGATTCACCAACCAGTGGTGGTAGGCTTTATCTACATGCTGAAGCTCGGTCACCTCGTGGCGGATAAGATTCACGCTCGTGCAGTGGGACCATACTCACTGGTCACACAGCAGCCGCTGGGTGGTAAGGCTCAGTACGGTGGCCAGCGATTCGGTGAGATGGAAGTCTGGGCGCTCGAAGCGTATGGAGCAGCTTATACCCTACAGGAAATGCTCACAGTGAAGTCCGATGACGTGCAAGGTCGTACAAGAATCTACGAGGCAATTGTCAAAGGTGACAATAACCTCGAAGCTGGTACGCCAGAGTCCTTTAATGTTCTCATTAAGGAAATGCAGTCACTCGGTCTGGATGTTCGCCCTGGTAAGAAGGGAGACCGCCCAGCACATGCGCAGGAGCCCACGGACTTTAGTGGAGGCTTTGATTTAAAGAATGATAGTCCTTCTAGTGATAATGATGCCTCTGATGATTTCTCTCTCGATGATCTCACGCTCTAAGCTCAACACAAACACAGACAATAAACTACTAACCGATAAACTTATATCATGAGTGTTGAAACAAATCTTCGCGAATTATTCGGCGTTAATGACAAGCCAGAAGCTTTTGATCATGTCGCCATCACTGTCGCTCGTCCTGACATCATCCGCGGATGGTCACAGGGTGAGGTGCAGAACCCAGAAACAATCAACTACAGAACCTTTAAGCCCGAAAAAGGCGGCTTATTCTGTGAGCGTATCTTCGGCCCAACACGTGACTGGGAGTGTGCCTGTGGTAAGTACAAGCGCATTAAGCACAAGGGAGTGATCTGTGATCGCTGTGGTGTGGAAGTCACACTCTCACGCGTTCGTCGTGAGCGTATGGGTCACATTGAGCTTTCTGTCCCTGTCTCTCACATTTGGTTCTACAAGTGTATGCCTTCTCGTATTGGTCTTGTGCTCGACATGAGTGCTCGCCACCTTGAGCGCGTCATTTACTATGAGGACTACATCGTGACTGACTCTGGCACGACACCACTTGAGCGTGGTCAGCTTCTCACAGAGAGTGAGCTGCGTGATGCTGAGGAAGACTACGGTGAGGACACATTCCGTGCGGCTATGGGTGCTGAGGCACTCCAGGATCTACTCTCACAGGTTGATCTCCTTGAGCTTGTGAAAGAGCTCGAAGAAGCCATGGAAACCACTCGCTCCAAGCAGGTTCGCAAGAAGCTCGCTAAGCGTCTGAAGCTCGCTCAGGGTTTCCACACCTCAAAGAGCCGTCCAGAGTGGATGATCATGAATGTTCTGCCGGTGATCCCGCCAGATCTTCGCCCGCTCGTACCTCTTGAGGGTGGACGTTTTGCGACATCAGATCTGAATGATCTCTATCGCCGTGTGATTAACCGTAACAATCGTCTAAAGAACCTTCTTCTACTGAAGACTCCAGAGGTGATTATCCGCAATGAGAAGCGCATGCTGCAGGAAGCTGTGGATGCTCTCTTTGATAATGGTCGTCATGGCCGCGCTGTCACAGGTGCTGGTAACCGTGCGCTGAAGTCACTCTCTGACATGCTTAAGGGTAAGGGTGGCCGTTTCCGCCAGAACTTACTTGGTAAGCGCGTGGATTACTCTGGTCGTTCTGTGATCGTGGGTGGCCCTGAGCTTAAGCTTGGTCAATGTGGTCTTCCTAAGAAGATGGCACTCACACTCTTTGAGCCATTTATCATCCGCCGCCTGAAGGAACTCGGCTACTGCCACACAGTGCGCTCAGCCAAGAAGATGATTGATCGTAAGACTACAGAGGTCTGGGACATCCTCGCTGAAGTGACGAAAGGTCACCCAGTGATGCTCAACCGCGCCCCGACTCTTCACCGTCTCTCTATCCAGGCCTTTGAGCCAGTGCTCATTGAGGGCTCAGCGATTCGTGTGCACCCACTGGTGTGTACTGCGTACAATGCTGACTTTGACGGTGATCAGATGGCGGTTCACGTGCCACTTTCTGTGGAAGCACAGATGGAAGCGCGTCAGCTGATGCTAGCTCCAAATAACATCTTCTCACCATCTTCTGGTAAGCCGATTACGACTCCATCGCAGGATATTATTCTCGGTGGTTACTACCTCACCTACTCACGTATTCGCACAGCAGCGGAGCGTGAGCGCATGAAGGAAGTGCATTTACCACTCTTTGAGAACACCACTGAGGTAGAGTTCGCGATTGCCTCTCGCAAGGTGAAGTACCACGATTTGATTCGTCTGCGTAACCCAGATTTCGCTAAGGAATCTGTCTTTGGTGATGCAGAGAGCAAGATTATTGAGACGACTGCTGGTCGTGTCCGCTTTAATGAAATCTGGCCAGAAGGTCTTGGCTTCATTAACTTCAATGTGGGCAAGAAGCAGATCGGTGATGTGATCTGGCGCTGCTACCAAGTTTCTGGTAAGGAACAAACCGTAGAAGCTCTCGATGACCTCAAGGCTCTCGGCTTTAAGGAGGCGACTCGTTCTGGTATCTCTATCGGTATCGTCGACATGGTGATTCCAGAGGAGAAGCCAGCTGAGCTTGAGAAAGCGTATGCAGAGATCGACACTGTCACTGAGCGCTATCAGAATGGTGTGATCACAGATGGTGAGCGCTACCAGCAGGTGGTGGATACATGGACTCGCTGTGGTGATAATATCGCCAATGCTCTCTACCGTAAGTTAGAGCATAACGAAGGTGAAGAAATGGCGAACCCACTCTACATGATGGTGGACTCTGGTGCTCGTGGTAACAAAGCACAGATTAAGCAGCTCTCAGGAATGCGTGGTCTGATGGCGAAGCCTTCTGGTGAGATCATTGAGCGTCCAATTACCTCGAACTTCCGTGAAGGTCTCTCTGTACTTGAGTACTTCATTTCCACGCACGGTGCGCGTAAGGGACTTGCTGATACAGCTCTTAAGACTGCGGACTCAGGCTACATGACTCGTAAGCTTGTGGATGTGTCTCAAGACGTGATCATCAATGAGTCTGACTGTGGTACTGTCAATGGTATCGTTGTGAAGCCAATCTACGATGGTGATGAGGAAACTGCCTCACTCGCCTCACGTATCTATGGTAGAACATCTTGTGAGCAGGTGATTGATCCTGTCTCAGGTGAGGTGATCATCAAGGTCAATGACATCATCTCGGAAACTCAGGCAGATGCTGTTGAGAACATTGGTTATGAGCGTCTAAAGATTCGCTCTATCCTGACTTGCGAAGCAGATAAAGGCTGCTGTGCCCACTGCTATGGCCTGAATCTCGCGACTGGTGAAATCGGTAAAGATGGCGAAGCTGTCGGAATTATTGCCGCTCAATCGATTGGTGAGCCAGGTACTCAGCTGACAATGCGTACATTCCACGTTGGTGGTGTGGCGACAAATGTCGCGAAGCAACCAGAAATCAAGGCGAAGAATGGTGGTACAGTGGTTTACAAGAACCTACGTACCGTAAAGGACCCAGAGGGTAACTTCGTTGTTCTCAATAAGAATGGTTCTGTACTCGTGAATGACGCGGACGGTCTTACTCTAGATGAGAACTTCCTAGTGATCGGTTCCGTGATTAGCGTAGCTGATGGCGAGAAGGTCAAGAAAGGGAAAGTCTTTGTCACATGGGATCCATACAACGTACCGATTCTCACAGAGAAGCCAGGTAAGATTGAGTTCCGTGACATGATTTCTGGTATCACAGTTTCCACGGAAACTGATAAGGAAACGGGTAAGAAGGGCATGGTTGTTACCGAGCACAAAGAAGATCTTCACCCAATGGTACTTATCCTTGATGAGAAGACTTCGGAAGTTCTTGCTCAGTATCCAGTGCCAGTCGGTGCTCACCTTTCTGTCACAGAAGGGAAAGTTGTTGCTGGTGGTAGCCAACTTGCGAGAACGCCTCGTAAGGCTTCTAAGACAAAGGACATTACTGGTGGTCTTCCTCGAATTGCTGAGCTCTTTGAGGCTCGTAAGCCGAAGGATGCTTGCACAATTGCAAAAATCGACGGTGAAGTTTCCTTTGGTGCGAATGTTCGCGGCAAGAAGAAGGTGATTGTGACCAATCAGGAAACTGGTGAAAGTGCCGACCACCTCGTTGCTATGAATAAGCCAGTCACAGTGGGTGAGGGTGATATTCTCGCGCGTGGTGAACAAATCACTGATGGCCCGATTTCTCCAGAAGACTTGCTAGAGGCTTGTGGTGCGCAGGAGCTCCAGGAGCACCTTGTGAATGAAGTGCAAGCGGTGTACCGACTGCAGGGTGTAGAGATCAATGACAAGCACATTGAGATCATCATTCGCCAGATGCTTCGTAAGGTGAAAATCACCGAGCCTGGTGATAGTGAATTCCTCTGGGGTGACCAAGTGGATCGCACGTCCTTTGTGAAAGCTAACCGTGAGATCGAAATCCAAGGTGGTAAAGCTGCCGAGGGTGAGCCAGTACTACTTGGTATTACGAAGGCATCTCTCGAGACAGATTCCTTTATCTCAGCCGCTTCCTTCCAGGACACGACACGTGTTCTTACAGAGGCGGCGACTCTAGGGCGCGTCGATAATCTCGAAGGCTTTAAGGAAAACGTCATCATGGGTCACCTCATTCCTGCGGGAACAGGTTTCCCAACGCACAAGGAAGCTCGCTTTGAATTCACAGAGCAGCCAACTATGCTGACTCAGGAAAGTGAGGATGCAGCGACTGGCACCGAAGGTGCGGAAGCGACTCCTGCTGTAGCTGCCGAAGACGAATTCACCGTCTAAGTCGAAACTGACAGACTGACTCTACATCCCTCTGATCCTTGCTGATCAGAGGGATTTTTGTGTCTGAGAGGTGGCTTGTTATGGCGATCGTGGGGCACTTTAAGCCACGCTTGTTTAGTGATGGGGCGGTGGAAGGAAGCAGGCATACTTTAAGAATCTATCTATGATGCACTCCTTGTGCTCCTGTACTTGCCTTTCGGATAAAATACGACTACTGCTTTCTCGCTGACTATGTCTATATCGATCAATTTTAAGAAAGCTAGTGTCCTCTCCATCTCTCTAGCGAAAGTAGGAAACGCTCACCGTGGTGAACCTCTCAAAACATCACGTGATCTCTGTAAGTTTGATGAGGCGGATAATGAGATGCTCACCCACGCCTTTCTCAAGCCTTTCCGTGGACTTGAGCGCTACTCTCTTCATCATCACTCTGAGTTGAGTCTGAATGAAATGTATGGCTACGCTGATTCTGTCTTTAGTCAGCAAGAGAGATTTCTGTCCTTTAGCCGTAAAATGGCGAGGCACCTTTACGATAAATCACGCCACCCGAACATTAAGGCAGGGGATTTGTGTATCGCCCTAGTTGGGAATGTGTATGTGAACAAGCTCCCATGCACAGCCATTAGTATCGTGAAGTCTGAGAGCTTAGTGCCATTCTTAGAAATCTCGGATAAAGAGGGTGATTTACAGCTCACGACGCACAATGGAATTTACCCAGATAAGATTGATAAGGGAGCACTACTTGTTGATTTCCAGAAAGACGACGGTTTTCTTGTCTACACATTCGATAAAAGTGGGGCGGATGCGAATTTTTGGGTGAAAGATTTCTTGGGAGCGAAGCCACAGAGAGATGATGAGTATAAGACCAAGCAGTATGCAGAAATGTGCGCTTCTTTTGCCAAAGACGGTCTTCCTGATGATCTTGGGGAAGAAGATCGCTTCCGCCTAGCGAATCAGGCCGCGCAGTATTTTTCTGAGAAAGACCAGTTTGAGTCAGAGTCATTCCAGCAAGAGGTGCTTAAAGAACCTGAGCGTATCGAAGCTTTTCGTTCCTATAAGGATAATTACAAGGATGAAGAGGGCAAGCCAGTGGATGAGGAATTCCAAATTGCTGGTGGTGTCGCGAAGAAGGCGATGGGGAAGGTGAAATCTGCTCTGCGATTAGACTCAGGGGTGCTTCTGCGCTTCACACCAGATTTTGTTGATCACCCGGATAGTATTGAGCGTGGTTTTGATGAAGAACGTGGTCAGAAATTCATCAAACTCTATTATGAGGAAGAATTATAAATGGTTAGAAAAATATTGTAGGTCACTAGAGTTACCTTATAGCTGAAGGCAGGCAATGTGCTTTGTCTTAGTGAGAAGGGTGGTCAGATTGTCTCTCGATCCATGGTAATTATCAGAAATGTGATGTGATTTATCAATGCGTTAAAAATGTTACGATAATGACTCATTTTTTTCTGGGAATACAGCAACGAATTCGCAGAATACACGCGCTATGAGAAACAAAACAATAATGGCTATAGTGGCAAGTGCAGCATGTGCAGGCACTTCCCTTGCAAAGGATGAGATCTCTGAGGATATCGCACCTTCTTACACTAACTCAGTCTCTACTTTCACAGAGAATGTAGACGTTTCCTTTTTTGTAGGTTACGATACGAACTACATCTTCCGTGGTACAGACTTCGGTAATGATCTCTACTCCTTTGGGGTAGATCTTTCTGGTTCTAGTGATCTAGGTTTTGACTGGTACGCTGGTGTATGGAGAGGATCATACAACAACGATGGTCTATCAGGTGGCTCAGGCCCTGATGAAGATGAGACAGATATCTATGGTGGTATCTCAAAGGATCTCGGCTTTGTCACAGTGTCTGCTGGTATCCTTCACTTCTCTTTTGATTCAAACTCAGGAGATGTTAATACTGAAAACTTTATTGGTAGCACAGACACCACTGAGCTAGTCTTTGGTCTTTCCAAGTCTGTAGGTCCTATTGATCTTGCTTTCACTTGGTACGAAGACATCGATGCGTTTGATTCTACTTACATCGAGTTCACTGTAGGTCACAGCCGTGAACTATCTGATAAACTCACTCTCAACCTTGAAGCAGGCTGGAGTAACTACGATGACTTTGCAGGTGCTAATGGCGACGAAGCTTATTCTTTCACATCTGTTTCAGCAGGTATTGACTATGCACTCAATGACAATATGACATTGAGCTCATACATCGCAGCTGAGTTCACAGATGGCGCTTCTGGCACAAATACACCAAACACCACAGATGACGAAATCTATGGTGGTATTTCACTTTCTTTCTCTCTCTAATTTCTGAGAGTTTAGAAGATTTTATAGGAGGAAGCTCGTATGGGCTTCCTCTTTTTTTGTGAAGATGCTTTGTTTCCTTTGGAGAATCAAAGATTCTTCTTGAGTGAGAAAGTAGAGATAAAAGTTAACCAGAGCATGGCATTACATAGAGCATTTGATCCTGCGAAGTTTAAGGCTCTTTATCCGCAGTATACCCAGTACTTGGAGTATGAACCTCGGATGGAATCCACGAGTTTACGAGTACGCGCTGAGGTGGAGGCTGGTCGTGCATGCTCGGGCTACCTGGCTGTGACGGATTATCAATCAGCGGGAAAGGGGCGGCGTGAGAATGCTTGGCAGGCTCTAGCGGGCTCTTCCTTGCTCTTTACTCTGGTCATCGAGACAGAGTTACCCACTGCTCAATACTCAAAACTAGGCCTATCCGCAGCTCTCGCCGTGGTGCGTGTTTTGCGCAAGAATCATTATCCTGCGGCCCTCAAGTGGCCCAATGATGTATGGTTAGAAAGAAAGAAATGCTGTGGTATTCTGGCAGAAACGATAGGAGAATATGTTCTATTAGGTGTTGGGCTCAATGTGACAAACTCTCCTGATGGGGGCTCATGCCTTTCTCAATATAGTGATGAATTCATTCCGAAAGAAAAACTATTAGGTGAGTTAATTTATGAAATTATGTGCCAAGCAAGCCGAGTAGGGCATCCCAGTTTTATAAAAGAATGTCAGAGTCTACACGGCCTTACAGGGAAGAAAGTCCATTTAATCAGTGGGCGTGAGAGTCTCCAGGGGGTAGTCTCATCCATTAGTGTTGATGGAGGATTATGTCTACGAACGGATCTAGGAGTGCGCGAGCTCATGCAGGCACATAGTATCCAGATTATGGAGTAAGGTGGGTGAACCTTATATCCTACATACTAGGGAGATGGAGAAATGCTATCTTCTTCCCAGATCATGTGTTTGATGCTGAGCTCATTGGCAAGTGCTAGGGCTTCCTTAGAGCGTGGCCCTTCTCTCTGAGCGACTTGTCTGGCAATAGCGACTGCAGATCTCCATTGTTCAGCTTCTTGGAGAATACTTAGGGCGTCAAAGGCGCAGTTGTAGTACCAGTGCCATTCTAGGCTTTGTGGACTCTCTGTGATCTGGTTTTCTTGTTGGATGACACTCAGGTAGACGTCGAGGGCTTTGTCGAGTTGATCGATGCTTTCGTAGGTTTGACCTAAGAAATTGTGGAGCTTATTGCTCGTGTATTGGGAAAGGTCTGGTTGGTGAATTAATTCCTGATAGATTTGGATGGCTTTCTGGAAGTTGGCTCCTGTTTCAGCGGAAGGACGGCGGTAAGCGTCTGCTAGGAGTAGACCTAGGTCATGGCGAGTGGCTGGTGATTGAGCATTTGTGTAGTGCTTCTCTAGAGAAGACTTAGCACGCTCAATTTGATCGAGGTCTATGAGGATGCGGGCTTGTTGTATCACCGCGTCCTCGACGAGATGGTGTGTGCTCTCAGTAATACTCTCAAAAATATCGATAGCTTCAATCAGTGATTGCGGCGTGTTCTCTGCCCTAGCTGCCATAGCATTGAAAAATAATGCGTATGTGTTCAGGGGGTGGTCAGGGGCTTCAAGGGTGAGTTTAGCAAGCACTTGACGAGCTTGATTGGGCTGGCCATTACGCATCATGGCTTCTCCCATGCGCAGGGTGATGTTAAAGAGTTCGGGGTGGTTTGGGTAGGCTTTTATGAAGCTTTCACTGATGAGGATGGCTTCTTCCCATTGGCTCTGAAGTTCTGCGAGTTTTATCTTGGTTTTTGTGAACTCGTAGCGCAGCCAATCACTATTGAGGCTTTCTTGGGCGAGCTCTAACTCTGTCTCAGCGAGAAGAGTTTCGATGGGTTGGGTTTCTAGGTATGCGGCAGCAAGTGCAAGCCGCGCATCAGTGTGCCTGGGGTGATCGTGGTGTTGAGTCAGGAAGAGATTCAGTGCGGTGCGAGCTTCTGGGTGTGAGCTGCGGTGCATCCAGAGTGCTTTTTCAAGCTCTAGTTGGGTGCGAAGCTCTTGATCTGAGATTTGTGAATAGCGGTCATCAAAGGCGGCTAAATTACCTTCTCGGAGGGAGGCGGAACTGGCGTTAATTGTGGCAGCTGTAGAGAGTTCTTTATCATGAGATTCTGAGGCGAGAGTGAAGGCAGCTCGTGCTTCTGCCCAGTGACTGGAGTCAGCTTCTAATTGACCTTGGATGAATGCGGCAGCTTGTCTGAGTCTCGGGGATATGACGTTGGCCTGGAGGATTTCTAGGGTATTGAGTGAATGTTCTCTTTGCTCTGCGGCGAGTTGGATTCTTGCTGTTTCTAGGAGTGATCTTTGGGAGAGAATGTGAGTGGGGTACTGAGCTCGTAGGTAGGCTAGTAGGATAAGTGCACGAGAATTCGCTCCTGCGATGTCTTGGGTGGAGGTGATGAGTGCTAGGTGGTAGAGGGAGGTAGCGGCGAGATCTGGGAATTGTATTTCCTCGCCACTGGAGGGTTCATAGAGTCCTAGAGATGCTGGGGGAGAGTCTTGGCGCAGAATTGTGGTGCCTGGGAGGAAAGTGCTCAGAGGAGGAGTGGGCTTGTTTGTGCTATTGCTGGGCTGTGGCTGGAGAAGGGAAGGGAGCGCCCACTCACTGAGTTGGGTGAAAATAGGGTGGTCGGGTGCTGGATTTTCTGGAATCCAGTGGGCAATTCGCTCAAGCATAGTGATGAGCATGGGAGAATCGGGGTGATTCTGGATGAATTCTGTCAGAGAGAGTGCTGCTTTTTCAGTTTCTCCGCTGGCAGCAAGTGTGTCTGCGAGTGCGAGGGCTGAGCCGTGGAAAATACGCTGACTAATGAAGGGAGGGGTTGTTTGTAAGTACTCGAAGAGAGCGAGAGCAAGATCATATTGTGAGCGCGCCAGATAACATTGACCTTGGAGGTATGTCTTCGCAATTAAGAGGGCCTTGTCTTCTGAGTCAGTGATTTGTTGGAGGTGATTCTGTGCGGTTTGGGCTTGGCCTTGTGAGAGCTCTAGCTCGGCGAGTAAAATGAATGCCGTGTGCTGGATGTTTGGATCATTGATTTCTACCGCTTTAGTGAGCTTGTCTGTGGCCTCAGGGATTTGGCCGAGAGATTGGTTTAGGCGTGCACTGGAGAGTAGAGAGTCGCCATAGTAGGGGTGATCGGGAGTAATGACTGAGAATGCCTCTGCTGCTTTTTCGTATTGTCCAGAGGCCGCTAGTGCTTGGGCTTGCCAGTAGGCTGCCTGGGGGTGCTGGAAGAGGTCTTTGTTTTTTAGTAGCGAAAGCGCGAGGGCGCCCTTACCTGCACGCACATTACTCTCGGCAATGCGCATCGCAATTTCAATTTGGGCCTCAGGGCTGAGGTTCGGGGTGGCGCGCGCCGTCTCGAAGCGCCTAGCGGCTTGCTCAGGTAAGAATGTGGCTAGTGCCGAGAGACCATTTTGATAGGAAGGGATCTTAGCGAGCTCTTCTTTGAGTCTTTGCTGCGGGGAGACATCCTGTGTTTGAGGGGCATTTTGCTGAGCGTGCACAAGTGTGCTGTGGCAGAGAGAGCTAAGAAGGATGGTACGCCAAATGGACATGTTCAATCAATGTACTAAGTTCCTTCTCAGAGGCAAGTGAGCAGTCTTTAATCTTTAGTAATGACAGCACGATGATGCCGATCCTTGATCTGAGTGAGCTCAAATGGCGTGTCTTGGTAGAGCTCATTAATGAAATTATTAAAGAGCAAGAAGGCATAGGGTCGCCAACGATTGATAGGCTCTAGGCTATCGTCGTCATCTGGGTAGTAGTTTTCGGGGATAGGGGTGGTCACGCCGGCGTCCTTATCTCTTAAGTATTCCTGACCCAGGGTGTCTGCGTCATACTCGAGGTGATTGAGGATAAATAAATCTCCACTTCGCTGGCAGCGAGCCATACCCACACCAGACTGCTCGGATTCTGCGAGAACGGTGAGCCCTGCCTCTGTGATGTCCTCGAAACGATTCGCCGTGTAGCGGGAGACAGGCATGGGGAAGCGATCTATAAATCCCTGCATCAGCCTAGTTCCAGAGTCTTGCCTTAAGCGGTGGTCGTAGACTCCAAAGAGCTTTTTTTTGATCGGATATTTTTCGACATTGTAGAGCACTTTCATGAGGGACTGGGCTCCCCAGCAGATACCGAGGCGGCGAAACACATGGGTGCGAGACCACTGGATGATGTCTTTGAGCTCTTGCCAGTATTTGACATCCTCGAAGGGCAGGGTCTCGATGGGTGCTCCGGTGACAATAAGAGCATCGTAGAACTCATCGCGAATGTCATCGAGAGTGCGGTAGAATTCAATTAAGTGGTCTTTGCCCGTGTTCTTTGGAGTGTAGCTCGCCGTTGTCATGAGGGTGAGCTCGACTTGCAGGGGAGACGCCCCCAGTAGGCGCGCGTACTGGATCTCAGTTTGTACCTTTTTGGGCATCAAGTTGAGAAGAAGCACCTTCATCGGGCGAATGTCTTGGAGGGCAGCACTGGTGCTATCAATCAGGTCAACGTCCTCAGCTTGTAGTGTCTCTCTGGCTGGAAGGGTGTCTGGAATTTTGATGGGCATAGTGCTTAGTGGGGCTGAATTTGGTAGACAGAGTGGCGCAAGTAAGCGGTGGGATCGTCCTGAGCCGCTAATTCCTGCGCAGAAATGAGAGGGCCGCCGGTGCAGGAAATCGTCAAATTAGGGCGGTTGAGAAAACAGCGCAGTAGCAGAGTGGTGCGAATGAGTTTACTCAATGCCCCTGGGAGCTGAAACCACCAGGGATTCGCCTCGTGATATTTGATGGGGAGTACTGGAACTCCTGCTTTGATGGCAATTTTAGCAATATGCTCAGACCAAGTAGAATCAGTGATCGCTCCGTGGTCTTTTTGGAAATGAGAGACGGAGCCGGCTGGGAAGACGGCGATAGCGCCTCCTTCCTTAAGGTGCTTGAGGGTGGTGCGTAGCGTCGGTAGGTTCTGCTTCACGGCATCTGGCTCACCAAAGATAAGAAGAGGAAGTAATTTCCCCTCCATTCCTGGAGTTTTTGCCAAGGTCGCATTTGCCAGTGTCTTTAGGTCAGGGCGAATCGAGGAGCAGAGAGAAATGAGTGAAATCGCATCGGCAACTCCTAGAGGGTGATTGGCAATGATCATAATCCCACCCTTGGAGGGAATCTGCTGCGCTACATTGGCGTGATCAAGGTGGACACCATTGAGCTCTAAGACTCGACGAAAAGGATTCTCAGGAGACTGCTGAGCTCCGAGATGAGCCATCTGGCGCATCTTGGTGATGCCAATGAGGCGTTCTGCCCACCCACGCCACTGCGCGCGGCGGCCTTCCCCTTTGAGCCACGGGAGGTTTTTGGTGATGTCCAGAAACTGGTGTTCCATGCGGGAGTGTTTCGCTCAGGGGGAGAATATTCAAGTTATTTGCGGAGTATTTCTGTTCTAAAAGAAAGCTTCAGAAGGTGTCTTCGAGCTCCAGGTTACCGAAAATGCCCTAAATTGCTAAAAACTGAGAGTTCTTCTAGGAATGGTGACAGTTCCCTCTTGATATTCCTCGGTGAGAGCGAGATGCTGCCGCAGTGAAGGACTTGCCAGTCAAACCGACTCTAGAGACATTCTGTCAACTCGCAGGACAAGGAAATGTCGTGCCCGTACACGCCCAGCTGGCGGCTGATTTTGAGACGCCGCTTTCTGCCTACGCGAAACTGGTGGAGCAAGGAGGTGCGTTTTTATTTGAGAGTGCTGAGAGCACAGATGCGAGTGGACGCTATTCGATCATGGGGACGCGACCCAGAGCGATGTTTATCGCCCAAGGGAAGACCATTAGCTATACAGAGGGAACGGAGAGTCGCTTCTGGGAGGCTCAGCAAGATGTGCTCGCAGAGCTCGAGCAGCTCATGGCGAAGTATCAGCCAGTCACCCATGATGGCGCACCTCCCTTCTATGGCGGGGCGGTTGGCTACCTTGGCTATGATGCCGTGTCGCAGTTTGAGCCCGTGATAGCGGCCAATGAACGCGATGATCTGGGGCTGCCTGATGCTGTCTTTATGCTCGCGGACACTGCTCTCGTGTTTGATCACCGTCTGCGCAGGGTTCTAGTGGTTGCCAATGCGTTTTTAGATGATTTTTTGACACCAGAGGAAGCTTACGCTGATGCGAATAGGCGAATTGCCGAGATGCTCGAAAAACTCGACGAGCCAATTCATGTCAAACCTCTCAATGGCCTAGCAGACTATGAGGCTCCTGAGCTTGTGAGTAATACCACCCAGCAGGAATACGAGGGTATGGTAAAAAAGGCGAAGGAATATATCGCTGCCGGAGATGTCTTTCAGGTTGTGCCCAGTCAGCGCTTTGAGGTGCCCTTTGAGGGATCACCGATTTCACTCTACCGTGCTCTGCGCCATGTGAATCCCTCCCCCTATATGTTCATTCTCCAACTCGATGATTTTTCACTAGTAGGAAGCTCCCCTGAGGTGCATGTACGAGCGATTCAGGGACGTATTGATATTCGACCGATTGCAGGCACTCGCTGGAGAGGTGCCACTGCCGAGGAAGATGACGAACTTGCTGCGGATTTATTAGCGGATGGGAAAGAATGTGCTGAGCATCTGATGCTGGTGGATCTGGCGCGCAATGATGTCGGCAGAATCGCCAAGCACGGCAGTGTGAGTGTGGATGACTTCATGATTGTAGAGCGCTACAGCCACGTCATGCATATTGTGTCAAATGTTCACGGAGATCTATCGGATAAGCACACAGCCTACGACGCGCTGCGCTCGACATTTCCAGCGGGAACTGTCAGTGGAGCTCCAAAGATTCGCGCGATGCAAATCATCAATGAGTTAGAAAAGAATAAACGCTGCTCCTACTCAGGGGCTGTTGGGTACTTTGGCTGGGATGGGGGGCATGATTCTTGCATCGCACTGAGAACTTGCCTGCTAAAAGACGGGAAGGCCTATGTGCAGGCAGGAGCAGGAGTCGTGGCTGATAGTGATCCGACATATGAGTATGAGGAAACTAGGAATAAAGCCATGGGCATGCTGCGTGCGATCGCTCTAGCAAAAACAATTACAGAAGAATAAGCGATGTTACTAGTGATTGATAATTACGACTCATTCACCTATAACTTAGTCCAGTACTTTGGCGAGTTAGGGGCAGAAATGAAAGTGGTGCGCAATGATGAGATATCTGTGGCCGATATTGAGAGCCTAGCGCCCGACCATATTCTGATCTCACCAGGACCTTGCACACCCAAGGAAGCTGGTATTAGCTGCCAAGTTATTGAGCAATACGGAGGAGAAATCCCGATTCTAGGAGTGTGTCTAGGGCACCAGAGCATCGGGCAGGTCTTTGGCGGTGAGGTTGTGCGAGCTCAGCAGCTGATGCACGGGAAGACCTCAGAGGTTTATCATGAAGCTCAGAGTGTGTTTCGAGGCTTGCCGAGTCCATTTCAAGCAACTCGCTATCATTCACTGGTGATTGCACCCGAGTCTCTACCAGAGAGTCTAGAGGTGACAGCGAGAACAGAGGACGGAGTGATCATGGGGGTGCAGCATAAAACGAAATGTATTCACGGGGTGCAGTTTCACCCTGAGTCCATTCTAACAGATCACGGCAAAGCCATATTACAGAATTTTCTGGATATGAAAGCATCCTAAGTTCCATGCCAGCACTGACTCAGCAAGATTTGTTAGGTTCTTTGCCTGAGAAAGGTCTCAGAGAAGGGGCGAGCTGGTTGTTCTCTCCAAAGCCCTTTGAGCTGACAAAGCGTGAAGCGCGTAAAATGATGAGCTTGGGGCACCCGTTGGCGCAATTTCAGAAAATCTCAGACTCGATCTATCAGCGCAGTCGCAGAGGCCAGCTGCCGCAGTGGATCGCAGAGCTCCTAGATGCTGGGAAGCCGGATTGGCTAGTTGAGGCGCAGAGTGATATCAAATTACAGTCTGCCTTGCCGCAGGTGATTCGGCCTGATTTGATTCTAACTGAGCAAGGCTACGCTCTAACAGAATTAGATAGTGTACCTGGAGGTATGGGTGTGACAGCATGGCTGAGTCAGGTCTATGCAAAAGTGGGCTATGATGTTCTGGGTGGAGGTTCTGGTATAGTGGAGGGCTTTAGGCGAATACTCCCTGAGGGCGGGCAAGTGCTTGTGAGTGAGGAGTCCGCAGATTACCGACCAGAGATGCAGTGGCTCGTGGATCAGTTAGGTGCTAACTACTCGATGCGGTGTGCCGAGGCTGAGAGTGTTGATGAAGGGGCTATTTATCGGTTCTTTGAGTGGTTTGACTGGAAAAATATACCCTTAGCTAAGCCCTTAGCTGCTAGAGGGAATATCACTCCTCCTTGCAAACCTCATTTAGAAGAAAAGCTGTGGTTAGCTCTCCTCTGGTCACCGGCACTGCGCGAACTCTGGAAGAGAGAGCTAAGAGGGTCTCATCTAGCGAGATTGCAGGAAATGATTCCCTATGGCTGGGTGGTTGATCCCGCAGAACTACCACCCCATGCGGCTCTGCCTAAGCTCGATGTGCAGACATGGCAAGAGGTCGCTAGCTTTAGCCAGCGAGAGCGAGAGCTTGTGTTAAAAATCAGTGGCTTTCATGAACTTGCCTGGGGGTCGAGAGGTGTGCACATTGGGCATGATCTTTCTAGTAAAGAGTGGAAGGGGGCTATGTTGAGCGCTATTGCTCAATTTAAAAATTCTCCATGGATGTTGCAGGAATTTCATTCAGGGAGAATCGTTGAGCATCCTTATTTTGATCCTGAAACTGGCGAAGAACGTATGATGCAGGGCCGGGTGCGGTTGTGTCCGTATTTCTTCAAAGATGGGGAGGGTGTGACTGAGTTCGGAGGTGCGCTAGCGACCATTGTGCCTGCTGATAAGAAGAAAATACATGGCATGAAAGATGGGATTCTTGTGCCGTGCTGTCTTGCTCACTAAATTTGTTCGTGTTTGTGCTATGTTCTTGAATTGGATTTCCATTGAAATACGGCGAAAATTTCTCCATAACTCAGCCCTCTCAAACACACAAATACACAAAAATTATGTTAAAGGAATTTAAAGAGTTTGCCTTCAAAGGTAACATTGTGGACATGGCTGTAGGCTTCATACTAGGAGCTGGATTCACAACAGTGGTGAAATCCTTGGTGTCAAATATCATTATGCCTCCACTTGGGCTGCTGATGGGTGGCGTTGACTTCAAGTCGATGAAATATGTAATTCAAGAAGCAGCCGTTGGGCAAGATGGGAAAGAAGAAGCCGCTGAAGTCGCGATCGCTTACGGGCAGTTTATTGATGATGCTGTCGCTTTTTGTATGCTTGCCTTTGTTGTCTTTTTGATTGTGAAAAAATTCATAGCAGGATTAGCCAAGAAGAAGGAAGAAGCACCCAAAGAGCCAGCAAAGCCCTCAGAGGAAGTTGTTCTTCTCACAGAGATTCGTGACGCATTAGCGAAGCAGTAATCAAAAGGTATCAGAGTAGCGAAGAATAAAAAATCTGCGCTACATTTATAGGAGAGGCGAAGTGTTTCTCCTATAAATGATTCCAATAGTACTATTTGAACTCACGTAGTTGTGACTACTTAAAGTGGAGTTGATAGCTTGCTTGAAATTAGTATAAAATAAGCAAGTATATGTAATTTTATTGTGTAATCTATCAGATTTTCAGCGAGGTTTTAACGAATTGCGGCAATTCTCGAATCGAAGCCTATTAACCTTGACTTTATACACTTTTGAGAGCTAATTAGCGCCAGATTACATATAGAACAACTACATGAGAAGCAGATCTATTTTTCAACAGGTCGCCGCTCTTAGTTTTCTCCTAACCCCCCTACATGCAGAAACCTTTGAAGACTGGCAACAGCGTAACTTCAACCCTTCACAACTTTCTGATGATACAGTATCAGGGTTGTTAGCTCAACCTAACCAAGACGGTCTGACCAATCTTGTTAAGTATGCGCTAGGGCTTGATTTTAATGAACTTCCAAACACAGCCGTGCCTCAAGCGGATGTTTCAGCAATTCGAGCTGGAGCTCTCAATGTGAGCTTTACAAGGCCCTCGGATTTGGAAGATGTGACATACCAAGTGCAGTACACATCCACTCTCGATGAGACTACCCCGCCAGAGATTGCCTCATTGACTGTGACAACTCTCCCAAATGGTGACGAACTTGTTGCTGCACAAGATCCTAATCCAGGTGCGGGAGCTCCTAGGTTTGCTCGTCTCTTCATTATCCATGATTCGGGTGTGACTTCTAGTCCTGCCACTAATTTAGTTGCGACACCAACTAGTGCGACTGAGGTGTTTCTGGAATGGGAAAGTAATCAGACCTCTGGAGGGTTCTTGATTGAGCGTTCTGTTGAGGGTGGTGAGTTTGAAGTTGTGGGTTTTGTGCCAGCTGGGACGAATTCTTTCCAAGCAAGGAATTTGATTCCTGGTGAAGAGGTCACTTTCCGTGCAGTTGCTGTGAGTGCTACGAGCAGTGTGGATTCCACGCCTAGTGAGTCTGTCTCTGCGACTCCTCTTATTGGAAGTGATGGGGCTGTGATTTTGCGGTTTGCCAACACCTCTGGTTTCGATAATACGAGGCTAGCGCTGAACATGGTGGTTGAGAATTCGACCAATGAGGATATTCCATTACAAGATCTCACGATACGTTACTGGATGCGTAACGAAGACAGGGATACACCGATTACCTTTAATAATTTCTTCTCTGAAGTCAGAGGTAATAGTGCAGGTGATCTTGGTGGTGGTCCTACCATTGTGATCTCAGAAGTCTCACCTGTGCTAGAAGGTTCTGACCGTACGATAGACTTTGTCTTCCCAGCAGCAACAGGAGTGTTGCCAGCGAGAGGAGCGATTGGTATCGAAGGAGCTCTTTATCGTAATTTTCAACCTGGAACCTTTGATCCCACCAACGACTTTTCCTTCCAAGCCGGCAATGACGCGGTGATCAACAATAGGATGAATATCCTTAGAAACGGTGAGTTGATCTTTGGCGTTGAACCAGGAGGTGGTTCGGGTGGTGATGGCCGCCCTGATAGTCCAATCGCTCTGCGAACACAGAGTCTTAGTGAGTCCTCCATTGCTCTTAGCTGGGAAGATAACTCAACGAACGAAACTTTATTTATCATTGAGCGTAGCTTTGATGAAAACGATGATGGCTTTGGTGTCGTCACTAGTGTACAGCCAAATACAACCAGCTTTGAAGATAGCAATTTGCTAGACAATGCGCAGTACCAATACAGGGTGCGCGCTGTGAATCCTAATGGAGTTTCCTCGGCAACGAACATTGCGAGTGGAGTGACTTTTGAAGGTATTTCTCCGCAGTTCACACCCGTGACGCCAAGAGATCTCAATGTGTCTACGTTTTCTAGTGGTCGCTTAGATATTGATTGGACAGATGCCTCACGCAATGAATTCGGATTTGTGATCGAGCGTCGTGTCCCTGGTGGGAGCTTTACAGAAGTTGGCCGTGTTCCTGCGGGGACGACTTCTTTCATTGATTTTGGACTCGATCCAGCCACGAGCTACACATACCGCGTCAGAGCATTTAACCTTGCTGGTGAGAGTACTTCGAGTAACTCGATTGCGAGCACAGATGCGTCTGATCCAGAAATTGATCTGACCGATGCAGAGATCACTCGCTTCTTAAGACAAGCCGCATTTGGGGCAACTCCTGAGCTGATTGAGGAAGTCCGAACTCTTGGTTTCGAGGCGTGGATTGACCAGCAGTTTACACTCCCCCCGACACTCCATCTTCCGCAGACGAGAGCTTTGGGTGGTGACCAAGCGGCTCGCGTTGAAGCGTGGTGGCAGACAGCTCTAACCGCTCCTGATCAAGTTCGTCAGCGTTTAGCATTTGCCCTTAGTCAGATCTTTGTAGTTTCCCAAGCCGATGGCGATTTGGCCGATCAGGCAGTGGGACTAGCAAACTACTACGATATGTTAGTGCAGGCTCCAGAGTCAAACTTCCGTGAGCTGCTAGAGGATATTACCTTCAGCCCTGTAATGGGGAACTATCTGGATCACACACGCAATCAGAGAGCGAATGGGAATGCTAGACCAGATGAGAACTATGCGCGTGAGATCATGCAGCTCTTTAGTATTGGTCTCAATCGTCTTAACCTCGATGGAACACCTATCCTAGATAGCGACGGTAATCCAAGACCTACCTACGTACAGGCAGATATCGAGCAGGTGGCGCGTATATTTACTGGGCTGACCTTTGCTGGTTCGAGTAATTTCTTCACGAGTGCAGAAAACTACATCGACCCAATGATCCTGTTTCCTGCATTCCATGAAAATGGATCCAAGGTATTCAGTGCATTGACTTCTGATATTCCTAGCATTGATGCTCTTAGCTCAGGAGAGGATCCTCTCAGTGACTTTGAAGCAATTCACGATGGCTTAGCGAATCATTCCAGCAACCCGCCATTTATTTGTCGTCAGCTGATTCAGCGCACAGTGACAAGTAATCCAAGCCCTGCCTTCATCGAGCGTATTGCCCAAGTCTATGTCGATAATGGAAGTGGTGTACGCGGTGACTTCAAGGCAGTGTTTAAGGCGATACTTCTCGATTACGAAGCTCGTAGCCTTGATCCTCGTGACAGTATCACCTACGGGAAGCAACGTGAACCACTCATTCGCTTAGCGAGTACTCTGAGAATGCTCAATGCCTCAGCTGGCACTGGTGGATTCGGAATTGGAGATTTAAGCTCTAGTGTTCAGCAGGGGCCACTTGCGGCACCTTCTGTGTTTAACTTCTTTGAGCCTGACTTTGCACTACCTGGTGCCATCACTCGTGCAAATATTGTTTCGCCAGAGTTCCAAACAACTCAGCCCTCTACGGTGATAGGTTCTGCAAATTTGTTTAACGACTTATTGTTTAACACGGCTCAGCTGGGTGGATTTAGTCTCGATTTATCGAGATACGAATCCCTACCAATCCCTGCACTAGTGACAAGGATAGAAGATGACTTAATGGATGGACGCATGCCTGCAAGCATGAGATTCATCATTGAGCAATACTTAGAAAACGTGTCACCGGGAGAAGCACGTATTAACGCAGCATTATACTTGGTGACTACTTCTGCTGAATTCACTATCGAACAATAATTTTAACTCGTTAATACAATGAACGAAGAATCTTTTTATAAACATAATTCACTCTTTTCACGCAGAGATTTCCTACGTCTTAGCCAAGGAGCATGCGCAGGTATGGGTATGGGGGCTTTGACCAATACCTTAATGCACCAGAAACTGTTAGCAGCGGTTTCCTCTACGGGGGATCTGAATGCCAGTGATGACTATAAGGCTTTAGTCTGTATTTTCATGTTTGGCGGTAATGACGGTATGAACTGTTTCTTGCCGACAACTAATTTTGAGAATTACACAAGAGATCGTAATCAAGTTGCTCTACAACGTGAAGGGCTGCATGACTCAGCTAGAATGCCGGGCTTTGCCTTCCACCAGGAGTTACCATTCTTCCGCGATGCTTTTGACGCTGGTAACTTAGCTGTAGTCGGTAATGTTGGTACATTAGTAGAGCCTGTGAGGAACCGAGACGCATTTCTGAATCCACGTAGTGGAGTTGTCGTGCCGCCTCAGTTATTCTCTCACAATGATCAGCAGACTCAGTGGCAAACATCACTACCAGGCTCTGATAGCCCCTCTGGTTGGGGTGGGCGTATTGGTGATGCAGCGCGTAATTTTAACGAAAATGCTAGTGTTTCTGTGAGTGTTAATGTTGGCCGTGCCAATGTCTTTACAGTGGGCGACCGTGAGACTCGCTTAGATCTTGGTGGTGGACAGGTGACTCTTTCACAGTCTGGCCCTTCTGGAATCGCGCAAGCAGCAGCAGATATTAGAAATTTGCAAAATCCTCATCTCTTTAGACAGGAATTTGCCAATATCACATCACGCTCTCTGGAGTCTCAGGTATTGTTGAATACAATCATCAACAATACTCCGTCTGGTGAGCAGGTCGGTGCTCGTTTCCAAGAGAGACCAAGTGAGTTGATCTTCCAGCAGCTGCGAAGCGTGAGTCAGATGATTAATGCGCGCAATGACCTTGGGCTCAAGCGCCAGATTTTCTTTGTGAACCACAATAACTTTGACACACATGGTGATCAGCTGGCGGGGCACTCAGAGCGTCTTGAGATACTGAATCGCGCCGTTGAGCTCTTCTGTGAGGAAATCGACGGTCTTGGTCTAGCTGATAATGTCACAACCTTCACGACAACTGAATTTGGTAGAACCTATAGCTCAAATGCAAATGGTACAGACCATGGTTGGGGGAATAATCACTTTGTGATTGGTGGCGCTGTGGATGGCGGTCGTATTCATAATGAACTGCCTGACTTTGAGATCAATGGTCAGCAGGATGCTGGCTTTGGCCGCTGGATTCCGAGTGCTTCCACTGACGAGTATGCGGCGACATTGGCGAGATGGTTCGGTATCAGTGAGTCTGATATGTCGACAGTGGTGCCTAACATTGGTCGTTTTGGGACGAATTTCCAAGACGGCTACCTCGGTTTCCTGGGGAATAGTTAGAAATGATGTGGCGCTTATACATTCAGCGTCACAGATGATAAAATACCTATGAAGTCTCTAGCAGTTTTTATTGTTCTCATTGCATGTTTTATTCTGGTGGTTTGGCTGAAGCCTTCTAATCCAGAAGATGAAATAGGGAGCAATAAAGCTGCTAGATCTGATATTGCAAAACCTCCCTCCTCTTCAAGCAGGTCTTCACAGGGCTCAGATAGTGCTCAAGACCCCATTGATGATACGCCGCCTCAAGTTCTCTACACAGAGGAGGCTGCGGACTCATCACTAATCGCTAAGCTCAATACGCCTGAGGGGACTCTGGAAGATGACTTAAAACTCATTAAGAGTGTCTTCATGCACTATCGTACTGTGTTTAAGCAAAACCCTATCGGCAGTCAGCAGGATATTGTTGCTATTTTAAGTGGTAAGAATGCACAAGAGATTGAGTATCTGCCTAAGTCGCACCCAGCGCTCAAAGCGGATAAACTCTACGATCGCAATGGGGTGCCATTTTACTTCCATCAAATCTCAGGAGAAGTGATGGAAATCCGCTCTGCGGGAGAAGACGGGGTTCACTGGAGCCAAGATGATGTGGTGATCCGCTAAGTCGTGTGAGTAGCTCATGTAGTCTCAATTTCTATTCTCACTTCTTTTCTTTTTTTTAAAAAAAATCCTATCCACACTATGTTTTTACTTCGTACATACTTTAAGTCATTGATGCTTGTCTTATTGGTTGCATCCACTTCGCATCTTTCTGCTGTGACGGTTTTTAATGAACTGGATTTGGGCGAGTTCTCCGATGACTTTAGTAATCCGACACGCATTGATGTGAGTAATGGTGTGACGACTCTAGACTTTAGCATCGGTGGGGGGCCTAGGATGGGAATGGCTCCTAATGGAACTGGTGGTGCTACGGATGGGTCTGATGCGGATTTTTTCTTAATTGATCTCGATCCAGGCCAGGAAATCACAAGTATTTTTGTTCGTTCCAGTGAAGGTGGGGCGCATTTTTTTGGGGCAGAGAGAGGCACTCAATTTTCTGCTCAGCCAGATGAGGATTCTACGGGAGAATTTGCGTCTAATTTAAATGCCGCGTTTGTCTTTTTCCCAGGTGTTGAGCTGCTCAATTTCTTCGATACGGATATCCCTTTTGAAGACTTTGAACTCGCTGAAGATGTGAGTTTTCTCTTTCAAGACAATGATGAGCCTGGATTTGTCAATGTGGTCATAGAGATCACGGTCGTGCCTGAGCCGACTGTTTTAAGCAGTCTTGGGCTCTGCGCGGCACTACTGGTCATGAGGCGTCGTCGTATGCGTATCTAGAGAGAGGGGTTTTTTAGGGGGATTTACATTATTCACCGAGAAATCTCTTCTTGTAGCGTGGTGGAATGGCATTGAGGTCGACTTTTAGGAGACAGTAGATTGCGTTATTAAAACTTGGCTCAACTTGGAAGGAGAGGAATTTCGCACCCAGAGCGAGGTAGTAGCGAATGAGTGGGGGAATAGGACGATGGTTGTCCTCGAGCTCTAAAATGAGTTTGTTGAGACTACCTATGCCACTGGATGCGTATGCTTTGGTGGCATGGTTGTGAGTTGTGGTTTGAGCTATAAATGGGTATTTCGCCTTTATTAGTTCTCTGAGTTCTGCTGGAGCACTGTGTAGTGTGTCGAGTGTGTCGACGAGGATGGCTTGGGAAAGTGGGCTAAACGTGTTTGAAATGGTGACTGAGCCAAACATAGTTTTGATATTGAGTTTCTTGGCCACAATACCGAGACCTTTCCAGAGTAGGTCGAGCATTCTGGGAGATTTCTGATAACTCGGTAGAATGAAGGAGCGTGAGAGCTCCAGGCTGTTGCCGAGCTTGACATAGAAGTCTTTGTGAATCTCAAAAAGGTGGTCAAGGTAGATGCCTGATGTGCCCTGTGAGGTGATGATGTCCTCTAAGACGCCGATTCGATAGGCTCCAATGAGGCGATGATTCTGCCGATCCCAGAGAGCGAGATGATGGTAGTATGTATCCTCAGCGGAGAGGTCGACGTCTTCGCCCGAGCCTGCACCAATGGCGGCAAAGGTCTCAGCTCTACCGCGCCCAATGGCCTGGAGCATGTCACTGGCTGTGTCACCACGGAAGAAATAGAGAGAGATTTCTTGGGTTTGGTGAATGAGCTCATCTGCACTGAGTTGGGCAATGGCGAGATTCTGAACTGGCTGCGCTTTAGAGTTATTTTGAAGGATTTCTTGGTTTTCATTGAACTCAGGGGGACTGGGGGGGGTGCGATCTGGTTCTAGCTGCGTTAAGAGATCTGTCATAGATGTGAGGTGTTGATGAACTGATTCGTATTCTAAAATGGTTGCTGATGGCGAGTGTGCAATCAGCGTGATTTTATGCAATTAGGCTGTGGTGTGGAGATGTGGCTAGAATGAGTCGATTTCTAATGCCGAGGAGCTCCAGAGACTAATTAGATCCGCTACATATTCGGCTTTTCCAGGCTGCATGAGGAGGTGGTCTGCCCCTGCTAGTGAAATGAATGATTTAGGGTGGCTGAGAGCGGAATAAATTTCCCCTGCACTACGGAGGGCGACAGTTGTGTCCCCAGGAGCGTGCATTATGAGTTTGTCAATACCCTTTAGCTTACGAATCTGGCTGAGATGTTCTAGACCTTCTAGGTCATCGAGGAATGTTTTTCCGATCACAAAGCGCCTCCCTGCTAATAGTACCTCTGCGGAGCCTTGACTCATAATTTCAGGAATATAGGCCTCAAAGAGGTGTTTGACGTGAGCTGGTTCTGCGGGAGCACCAATTGTCGAAATTGCTTTTGTACTGGGTATGAAGGCTGCTGTGGCAAGCACGGCAGCTCCACCAAGAGAATGACCAATGAGGAGCTTGGGGGCCTGGAAGTGTGTTTCTAGCCACTGAGAGGCAGAAATGAGGTCTTCTATATTTGTGAGAAATGATGTTTCAGAGAACTCTCCTTCTGAATGCCCCAGACCCCTGAAGTCAATACGAAGTGTGGCAATACCTTGTTTGGCAAGCCTTTGAGTAATACGCTTCTCTGGTAGGAAATCTTTACCACAGGTGAAGCAATGGGCAAATAGAGCATAGGCTTTTGGTTGTTCTTCGGGGACTTCAAGCACCCCCGCGAGAGTGCCTTGCTCTGTGGGAATGCTGACAGAATTTGAGCCAGCGGATACGGTGAGAGTAGGTGAAGTGGACATTTCTGATGTAGATTCTATATTTGTTAGGAGGGTTTCTTTATGCGGAAGTTGAGAGAACAGTGCTTGGATCTCTTGAATGTTTTCGTGAGTGAATAAAAGGGCAAAGAGCAGGGAGCGTGCCGAGGTGTCTCCACCAGCTAGGCCATTAAGGCTGATGCACTCCATGAGTGATAAATCAGTCTGAAGGGCAAAGAATAAACTAAGCGGAAATGCTTCTGTGAGGTGACAGGTAAGACCGATGTCTGCTGCAGCACTTAAGATGTCTTTGCCTTGGGCTAAGCGAGCTTGGTTGAGGTGAGCTTGCACATTCAGAGAGGTGTAATCCCCTTGCTTACTGGCCTGCTCTAGTGCGTCAGCTCTGGTGGAGCCCCCCTTGATAGCATAGATAGCGCGGACGTAGAACTCGGCTGCATCTGCGACTCCAGGATCACCGTGGGTGAGGGAGGTTTGTTCTCTGGCAGCTGTGATTGTAGCGCGGAGATCAAGCTCTAAGTCAAGTAGTGGGGCCAATCTCGCTGCTCCAGCTAAGTCGTGTGAGCCAGAGGGTTGGAGGCCTTGGTTTTTGATAGTTTCTCTAGTGGCGCTATCTACATAGCCTTTGTACTGGCTCATAGAATCTAACCATTCTTTTTGCCAAATTTCTTTTGAAAAAGCGTTTGATTTTGCAAGCACTTTGTAGAGAAGCAGAGTTTGATCACCATAGTGGGTGAAATCACCAGCTGTTTTATTGGGGTGATAGTTACTGATTGGTGGAGAATAAGTGTCTATGCCATTGGGGTAGAGGCGTTTGAGTTTAGACTGATTGTAGACCCAGTGAGGGCCTAGAGAGAGAGCATCTGCGACGAGTGCTGTTTGGGTGTAGATGGATTGCATATTCTTATGAGAATGAAACCTCTTGTAGATTCCTTATGAAAAGTTTTGGAATAAGGATCTCGCGGAGGCGTCCTATTCTTTACAACCATGAAAGATGAATTTCAACAACTGGTCGATGATCATTACCAACCTCTTTATCGTTTTGCATATTCGCTGGCGAAAAGTTCTGATCGAGCAGCTGACCTTGTCCAACAAGTGTATTGTGTGTGGGCCCAAAAAGGCCACCAACTTAAGGACAGGAGTAAGGCGAAGACTTGGTTGTTTACAACATTGTATCGTGAGTTCCTAGGGCAGGCGAGACGCAGAAATCGCTTCCCTGAAGAAGATATTGAGGAATCAGAGTATCAACTTTCATCCGAAGAGACAGATACACCTAGGCACATGGATGCGAAGTATGCTGTGGAGCTCCTCTCTAACTTAGATGAAACATTTCGTGCCCCCCTTATGCTGTTTTACCTCCAGCAGCATAGCTACAAAGAAATTTCGGAGATCTTAGATATTCCGATCGGAACTGTCATGTCTCGTATTTCTAGAGGCAAAGAGCAGCTTCGTAAGAAAATGAAAGATGTCGTAGCAGGAGAGAAGGTTGTGGAGATTAACACTAACGAATTCAGAAAAAATGGATAAAGAACAAGCTAAATTTGTTTTGCAAAGCTTTCGACCTGATGGCGCTGATGCTAAGGATCTTAGTTTTGCCAATGCACTTAAACTAGCCACTGAAGACAGAGAACTAGGAGAGTGGTTGGCGAATAGACGAGCTGAAGACGCTGAGTTTGCAGCCGCGCTGAGTTCGATTCAGATCCCGAATACTTTGAGAGGTGAGATATTGGATATATTGAAGTTTGATGGTAATCGTCATGAGGATGCGGATGACGCTATATTCATAGGCGCTCTTGCAAGTGTACCTGTACCAGAGAATTTGCGTGAGCAGATCTATAGTGCCCTCGAAGTGGAGCTAGCAGGAGGTCAGAAGAGGTCTAAAATTATTCCATTTCCTTTTTTTTCGCTACTTGGTGGAGTGGCAGCGGCAGCGGCCTTGGGATTCAGCGCTTATTTAGTGTTCTCTCCACAAGAAGAGGCTAGCCAAATAGCTGGAGTGGATTCACCAGGAGGGACAAATTATGTTGAGCGTGTTGAGCTTTCTCAAGCGATTGTCCCGGTGGCACTCAATTCTATGTCCGCGCAGATGGAGATGGGTATGTCACTAAAGACTTCTATCAAGAATATCGACTTTGGTTACACCCCACAGCCAGGAGAAGGCATCGAGCAGGTGAACTCGTGGCTTAGTGGTCAACATCACCCAGTGCCGTCTTCTCTGCCGAATGGTTTAGAAAACGCACCTATATTAGGCTCTAAGCAGGTGATTTTAACCACAGGTCATAAGGCGTCCTTAGTGTCTTTCCATAAGGAGAACATGGGGGAGATGCACATGGTGATTTTAGACCTAGAGAGTGTTGAAGATCTTAAGAACTTCGAGACCATGGATAAAGTAGGTCTTAAGAGCTGTAAGACATGTCCGGTGTCTGAGTTCTTAATCACACGCTGGCGTGATAGCTCGAATGCTTATATGCTCTTATCTCACGCGAAGCCGCTAGAGATTAAGACCATCTTTTAAATGATTTTATGTTGAGGGTAAGTAGAGTGGACTGAGAGAAAGGTTGGATCGCATTTCATAGTTCTCAGTTCACTCTACACTTCGACAGCCTAATTTGACTCTTTTCTCAGTATCTCAATGCTAGACAGAGTGCGAGGTGGAGAATGAGTCTAAGAACCATAACTACGTAGGGGTGGTTCGTTTACACGAATTTTATGTTGAGGGTAAATAGAGTGGGTTGAGAATACGATTGGATGTATCCATAGTTCTCAGCTCACTCTATATTTTGTACCTGTTCGCGGACTTTCTCTAGCTCTGTTTTTCCTGAGACGACATCAAATGTAATCTCTGAGCTATGTGATTTAGAACCGATCGTGTTGAACTCCCTATTGATCTCTTGGCAGAGGAAGTCCAGAGAGCGGCCAATAGGCTCAGAGTATCCTAACATATCTAAAAAACGCTGAAGGTGGGCATTGAGCCGAGTGATTTCTTCTGAGATGTCACAGCGCTCCGTAAAGATAGCGATTTCCTTAAGGACTCTATCATCGGAGGGGTCAAGTTCTAGCCCCGCGTCTGTGAGTCGGCGCAGGAGGCTTTGTTTCTGGTACTCCACAAGACCTGTGGAATTGGTCTCGATGCGCGTAACGAGCTCTTGGAGTGTCTGGAGGCGCTCTAGTAGATCTTCTTTGAGGTCTTTGCCCTCCGCTGCCCGCATAGAAATTAAGTTGGCAGTGGCTTGTTGAAGAGCTGGTAAAATGGCCTCCCAGACTTCTTGGGTGCCGAGCTGGTTCTCCTCAAAGTGAATCACACCCTCAGCACGCAGGAGATCTGTGGCACTTAGTTGGCAGGATTGGCCGATGTGCTCAGAGATCTCTTCGAGCGCTAGACTAAGAGCCTTTGCTTTTGCTAGGTCGATTTTTGTGGAACGAACAGACTGAGATGTCGGTTCTATGTGAATGGAGGCCTGAATTCGCCCCCTAGTGAGGTGGCTAAGGAGGTGCTTTTTAATCGCGGGTTCTAGTTCACTGTAGGCACGTGGTATCTGAGTGACCACCTCTCCCTGCTTACGGTTGACAGAGCCGAGTTCGACTCTGGCGATAAGGTGCTGGGCTGTGTGCTCTGCACGGCCAAATCCGGTCATCGAGTGCATGGTCTGTATCTAGTCTTTGGGTGGGCGAGGTTTAGGGACATGAGGACGATGATCAGGAGACTCGGTCTTTGTATTAGGGCTTCCTGTGTCTAGCTGTTTTTCCTGTTTACTGAGTTCTTCGATTTCGCGATTAGCGTCTTCGAGTATTTGATGGCAGGATTCTGTGTCATTTTCACCCGTTTCGCTGGTAGGGTGGGCATGTTCTTTGTCCTCATCGTCAAGACGATTTGACTCAGGGTGGTTCACCCGAGTCGGGTCGACGTAGTCGGGGTCTTGCTCTCCATTCGGGTACTGCTCAGCATTAGGTTCACCAGAAACTTCAGCTTCATGTTCATCATGATAAGGCTGATACTCTGATGCTGCTTTTGAGTGAGAAATGAGGCGTCCGTGCTCATCATGGTCTTTGTCATAATCAATGAGGTGGCCGTGTTCATCGTGATAAGGATCATGATGAGGGTCTAGAGGGTGACCATGTTCATCGTGATCTGGATAGATGAGGCGTCCGTGCTCATCATGGTTTCTATCATAATCAATGGGGTGGCCATGATCATCATGATATGGGTCATGGTGAGGGTCTATAGGGTGGCCATGTTCATCATGGTCTGGGTAGATGAGGCGTCCCAATTCATCATGATTTCGATCATAATCAATAGGGTGATCGTGTTGGTCATGATAGGGGTCGTGATCAGGACTAGGGTCTGTGTGAGAGTGAGAGCTCTCCACCACTCCCGCTGGACTATTGAGCCTAGGCTTTGAGGAGCTTTGCCATTCTGCCGCTTCTTTGGCTTCTTCACGTAATTGCTTCTTGTAGTCAAAGTAAGCGAACCAAATACAGCACTCATAGAGTACACACATGGGGAGGGCTAGCAGCATGAGTGTGAAGGCATCCCCTGTGGGTGTGATGACAGCAGCCACGACGACTATGGTCAGAACCGCATAGGCGCGACTATTACTCATTGTCGGGTAGTTGAGTAGTCCTAGCTTCACAAGTGTCATAACAATGACTGGGAGCTCAAAGGAGAGTCCAAAGATCAGCGTGAACTGAGTGGCGAAGGTGATGTAGTCACCAATTCTCCATTCATTTTCCACATCCATGCCTTTACTGAATTCATAGAAGAAGTCGAGTGTACGGGGCAGGACAAAGAAGTAGGCGAAGCAGACACCGAGAAGGAAGAGCCCAAAGCCAACAGTCATTGCAGGCCAGAGTGTCTTCTTTTCATTTTCCTTCAGACCGGGGAGAATGAACTGCAAGATGAAATAGAGCAGTAGGGGAAATGAGATGACAATCGCCGCAAAGAAAGAAAGCTTAAGTGCCAGCATGAATGTCTCTGTGGGTTTGAGAGAGCGCATGTAGACGACTTTGTCTTTGGCATTGGGTGTGGCGTCTGGCTGTTTTTCTATGAGGGAGAGAATGGTTTCTTTGAGCTCGGAATCGAGGGCGAGACTGCGGATGTAGTCAGCCTCCTTTTTCTGATTTTTTTCGTCCGAAGCCTTAGGGTCATTGAGCAGCTTAGCTGTACGGTAGTACTGAGCGGCGTGGATATGTTTCTCAAGGATTGGGTCATTGAGTTGGGCGAAGAACTTCGTCTGGTGTTTCTCCTCAAGCCCTTGGATGCCAACAGCCATTTTTTTGGCTGTTTCCCAACGATCTGTATCGAAGTTTTTGGGTAGTCTGGATTGTTGTTTGAGCTGCCATACTTCCTCAATAGGACGACGCAGCACTTCCATGAGTTCACTGTGGAAAATATAGCAACCAATTGTTGCGACTAAGAGGGTGAGGACGATTTTTGTAATCGTGTCACGCAGATCTTCTAAATGCTCAAGAAATGGCTTTTCAGCGGCATCACTAGAGGCCGTTGTGTTTCGGAAGTTAAAGACTTTTTTAAGTAAGAACATCGCTTGCGTGCGGTTTTACTGCTAGTGCGGGCAATGAGAAAGGTTTTTTGTTCTTTTCTTCGTTGTATCAACGAGTTCTCTGGCATAAGTAGCTGTATCCCGCAGCAGGATAGTGATTGTTTCTTGGTAAAACGCTTAACTGCCACGACTGATGGAGAGGTTTTGAAACAGTGGTCTGAGAGTGGGCGCTTTTTAGAGAAAACATGATAATGAAAATAGAAGGACTCGAACTAGCCAAAGCTTGTGCACAGCTTGCGGAAGATGTGCAGGCAGAAAATATCCGTGTGCTAGATCTGCGCGGCTTATCCTCACTGACTGATTACATGATCGTGTGCACAGGTCTTTCACAACCACACTTGAAAGCTGTGCTGCGAGACGTGGCAGAGGGACTGCTGGAGAAATACTCAGCGAAACCACATGAATCAGAAGGAGCCCCATCGAGTCGCTGGGTGATTCTTGATTTTATCGATGTCATGCTCCATGTGATGGATGCAGACATGCGAGAGCTCTATAGTTTAGAGACTCTTTGGGGAGATGCGAAGGAGGTCGACTGGAAGAGTTAGCCTGCGGAGCTAACTCATAGGCTTATAAATTGGCCTTTTCTTAGGTAATGCCTTATTTTTGAACTTACCCCTTGCCTTAGGTAGTGTCGTCACAAGTTGACAAACTTATCTAAGTTATGTTAACTAATCAGTATGAAACCGCCTTACGCCTATCAAAGACATGACCTTAAGGACGCCACTTGGAAACTTTTAGAACCTCATTTACCAGGCCGAAAAGGCTCCTGGGGAGGTGTCGCCAAGAATAATCGGCTTTTTATTAACGCGGTTCTATGGATTTTGCGCACAGGTGCTCCGTGGAGAGATTTACCTCCTTCCTACGGAGATTGGAAAAACACTCATCGGCGATTTACTAGGTGGCGAGATCGCGGAATCTGGGAAAAGTTGCTCAATATATTGATTGAGAATCCCGATTTTGAATGGCTAATGATAGACGCGAGCCATGTGAAAGTTCATCCTCAAGCCACAGGTGCTCAGGGAGGAAACGAAGCTATGAGCAAGACAAAAGGGGGCTCAACACCAAAATACATCTTTCCGTGGATGCGCATGGTATGCCGGTTCGAGCCCTTATCACAAAAGGCACCACTGCTGATTGTTCCAAAGGTATTGAGCTTATCGAAAACTTCGATGCCCAACATCTTCTAGCAGATCGAGGGTATGATACCGATAAAATCGTTGAATTCGCCAAACAGTCAGGCATGAAGCCTGAGATTCCCCCGAAGAAAAACCGGAAAGAGCAACGAGAGTTCGACCGGCATCTCTATAAAATCAGGCATCTCGTAGAGAACGCGTTCAATGAGTTGAAGCGCTGGAGAGGTGTAGCAACTCGCTATGCCAAACGAGAGAGTTCCTTCTTAGCTGTGGTTCAAATAGCTTGTATGTGGCGTTGGTTGAAAATCTTGTGACGACACTTCCTAAGGAAACTTAAAAAAGCATCTATTTGCATTCACTCTATGTATCGAGCGCTCGCCATATTCATAGCACGGGCGAGCGCTTCTATACTCTCAATCACATCCCACCTATTTATCCTATGGCTCAGCGTTTCATGCACACCGTTCTGACTCCTTCTGTCCTAGAAGCCGAAGAGTTTTATTACGGGCGAACTTATCCGATTCTAGAGGAGACTCCCCCCATGGATCCATTGACTCAGCAAGAGATCGACTTCATTCACGCTAGAGACTCCTTCTATCTTTCCTCGATCACAGAAACTGGCTGGCCTTATATTCAAGCACGCGGCGGCCCAGCTGGATTCCTCAAAGTCACCTCCCCTCACCAAGTCGCATTCTGTGACTACGGAGGGAATCGCCAGATGGTATCCGTTGGTAATGTGTCACAGACAAATCGAGTCGCACTCTTTCTTATCGACTATCCGCGCCGCCACAGGCTCAAAGTACTTGCTCATGCGACAGTGCTCGATGCAAGAGAGCATCCTGAAAAAGCAGAATCACTTCTCCCTCCTGGTGGGCACGGCGCCACTCCTGAGCGGATCTTTGAACTCGATATTGTTTCTTATGATTGGAACTGCCCAAAATTCATCACCCCCAGATACACAAAGCCTGAGATCAACGAAGCCATGGAGCCACTGAAAAAACGAATTGCCGAGTTAGAGGCAGCTCTCAAGGAAGCCAAACGGTCTTGACCCCTTTCTCATGACCTCTTTCTCATGACCAAAGCCTGATCTCAAATTTCTCGCTAAAGGGCACCTCTAATAGATCTACGATAAGCTCTTGAGCTGATTGCGATACACTCTGGGTGACACCCGCATTTCGCGCTTAAAGGAGCGGCTAAAAACGACAGCATCAGAGAAGCCCATGAGATCCGCTATGTGATTGATACTGTAGGAAGGCTCAGCGAGCAACTCACAAGCTCTCGACATTCGCACCTGTGCAATGAAGCGGCCAGGACTCGTATCAAAATGCTTCTTAAAATAACGCTCCAGACTACTAATGGAGAGTCCACAGGCGGCAGCTAGCTCATCGACACTAACTGGTGTGTCGACATTTTCATACACATACTCCACGGCTTTTGATACAGACTGCATTGGCCCTGCTATACCGTCCGCTCCTGGTATTTTTGAAGGGTAAGACAGAGCTGCCACACCGACAACGAGATCGTTCTCATCATAAATAGGGATTTTTGAAGTAATATACCAGCGCACGATCCCTGGTCGATATGTCACGAGCTCTGACTTCGACAACATAGATTTCTCAGAGGTCATGACAAATTTATCATCCTGCACGTACACCCTCGCGAGCTCAGCTCCAAAGAGCTCTTCATCCGTACAGCCCACTATCTTTTCTGCTGGTTTTTGAAGCGTTGCTGCAAACGCGTGATTCACGTGAACATACACACTCTCTAAGTTCTTAATGCACATGATGGTATCAGGCAGCATATCGAGTAAATTCGTGGAAATTTGCCCTGGTTTGATACGGTTTAAGAAGTCGTCTTGTGTGATTAGTTTAGCCATAAAAGTTTCTTTTTTATCACCTAGGAATTCATAATAATACATAAGCTACGCTGACGCAAATCATCACTTTTCAAAAATAAATCATTTTTTTTGATTCAAAGCGTCATTCTAGGCGAATATGCCTAGCGCCAGCACCGTGCTCGTAGAGGCGTGGGTGACACTCATCTTATTATGTTTCACATCGTTTTACTCAATCCAGAAATCCCTCACAATACAGGAGCTGCTGGCCGCCTCGCATTAGCCACTGGCTCAAAGCTACACCTAGTGAAGCCTCTTGGCTTCGAGCTAAGTGACAGAGCCCTTAAGCGCGCAGGACTTGATTACTGGAAAGATGTGGATCTAGAAATCTGGGAGAACTGGGAAGCATTCTGCACGGAACTGCCAGCCAAGAGTCGATTATTCCCACTCACCACCAAAGCGAAAAAAGCCCACTGGGATGCTTCCTTTCAAAAAGGAGATTATCTACTTTTTGGCCGTGAGACTAAGGGCCTTCCCGAAGCAATCATTGAGCAACACAAAGAGAATGCGCTGAGGATTCCTATGCGAGAAACCAGCACACGTAGCCTGAACTTAGCCACCTCCATTAGTATCGTCCTCTATGAGGCACTAAGACAATCCTCTAACACATCCGAGGACGGCACCTACCTTGCCGACTGATGGTTCGCTGCCACCCTTCCCCCTCCTTGAGGACAAACTCTACGAAGGCGGTTTCTTTCCATACCCGCCACCACCTGGTGTCTCTATACGTATACGGTCACCTTTCTGCACTTGCTGGGAAAATCGAGTTGGGAGTCTCGTCGTCTGCTCGCCACGGATGAGACATTGCTTTCCAGCTTTCCCCTCACCACCACCAGCGAGCCCCTTGGCTCCATTCTTGCGGCGATTAGAGAGCATGGAGACTTCCATAGACTCTAAGAATTCGAGCTCTCGAATCACACCATCCCCTCCCCTTTGCTGACCTTCTCCACCAGATCCAGCCCTTTGGCTAAATTGAAGCACACGCACTGGATAGCGCCACTCCATGAGCTCAGGGTCTGTCATCGCGGTATTGGTCATATGCACCTGTCTGGCACTCGTCCCAGGCTTATGAGAACTCGCACCAGCACCACCAGCGATCGTCTCATAGTAGCCAAACGCCTCATTTCCAAAGAGAAGGTTATTCATCGTCCCCTGGCTCTGCGCTTGTATTCCTAACAAAGAGACTAACAGATCCACAAGCTGCTGACTCACCTCCACATTCCCGCCTACCACAGCAGGGCACTCCTCAGGCCGAATACTAAAGTCAGGATTTAAAAATGAACTCGGTAAATGCAGGGTCACATTTCTTAGCAATCCTTCATTGAGCGGCAGTGAATCATCCACCCACAGTCGAATCACATAGAGAACCACACTACGCACAATCGCCTCTGTGGCATTCAGGTTACTCTTCTGTTCTACTGAACTCCCTGTAAAATCAAAGTGGAGACGTTGACCATCACTCTCTATGCTCACCCTGATTTGCGCCCCACAGTCTAGCTCTGTCTGCCCACTGAGGCAGAACTCTCCTACCTGCTGGATTCTCAGGCTAGCGAGTCGCTGTGCTCGGTCCATCAGCTCGCTCATATGCTGTGACACCCGCACTGTACCCTCTTTGGATTCACAGAGAGCTTGAAATTGCTTCACGCCCAATACATTGGCCGCAGCTTGCGCTCTAAGATCTGCTAGATTATCTTCGACATTACGACTTGGATACTCCGAACTAGCAAATAATTCTCTAATCGAGTCAAAGCACTCCTTACCGCGTCGGAAGAGATAACAAGGGGGAATCACCACACCTTCTTGCGCTAGATTCTTCGCGGCCGCAGGCATAGAGCCCGGTGAGAGCCCTCCTACCTCTGCATGATGAGCCCGATTTGCAACCCAAGCCACGATCTCAGAAAAGACAAAGACAGGGCTAATCACTGTAATATCTGGCAGGTGAGACCCACCATAACCAGGGTGATTCACCACAATCATATCCCCCTGCTCGATCTCCTCGCCATCCTTGCTCTGGAAATACTCGATCACCCTTCTCACACAAACACCCAGTGCCCCGAGATGCACAGGAATGTGTGGTGCATTCACAATAAGCTCACCTGCGGCATTGAGTAGCGCGCAGGAGTAATCGAGACGTTCCTTGATATTGGTCGAAATAGCCGTCCTTCTGAGCTGCTCACCCATATGGGACACCACCGCCTCAAACCTCCCTCGGTAGAGTTCCACTTCCACATCATTCGCCGAATTTCGCACTAAATGTTGAGCTCGGTTTTCTTCTTTCTCTCTCGAATTATACTGGAGAAGCATCGTCCCCCGACTCCCCCTCTTCATAGACCAGCCCGGCGCCAATACACATGTGCTATAGACATCCTGTATCAGATGCGGTCTAAAATTATTAGAACCTATTTGATCGGAGCCAGTTTGATCAGAACCTCTTATTTCATGCGCCACTTCTTCTGCCCATTCAGCAGGAAAGATCTCTTTTTCGCTATCCAGCTCTGCTTCACGAAGAATCAAACGCAAAGACACGACCTCTAGCTGAGCGTGCTTTAGGCGATAACCATAAATGTCCTCATACTTGTCTAAAAAGTCATCTTCTAGACACTCAGAATAGACGAGTTCCATCGCCGTCTCTTGACCACGCAGACGCAATTCCACAAGGTGGCGCACAGAGAGTTCCTGAGCTTCAATCTCACCCAGATCACTAACAGAGCGGGCACATTGCTCCAGCTCTCGCCACCAGACCTCCCAGTGATCTGTGCATTTATCAAGTAGCTTGAGAATTGTCTTGGTCTCTCTGTACTCACGCTTTGCGCAGTGTAGCCCATATGCACTTAGTAGCCCACAGTCCGCAGGTACAAGAACTTGCTCCACACCCAGACACTCTGCAAGTTCGCAGGCATGCTGTGGCCCCGCACCACCAAAGGCTAATAAAGCATGCTCTGCTGGATCAAAGCCCTCTCTCACTGACACTGTGCGAATCGCATCCGCCATACGCTCAATGGCAATCTGGCGTAAGCCTCCTAACAAATCTTGATCATTCGGTAGTTCCTTAACATCTCGCTGCATACATTCACGTAGGTCTTGATACGCTGCCTGCGCCGCTGAGACACTCAGAGGAATCGCCGCCTTAGTCGCATCCATATAACCTAACAGTAAATTCACATCTGTGAGAGTGAAGGGGCCACCACGCCCATAACAAGCTGGCCCAGGAAACGCTCCTGCACTCTCTGGCCCCACCTCTAGAGCACCGCGCCGCCACTGGCATATGGAGCTACCACCCGCAGCGACTGTCTCTATGGGTAAACTCGCCCCTAGCACATAGGCAGAGCCTATCTCCTGCTCATAGCGGTAGCTCACATCGGCACTTAATCGAGCCACATCCGTACTCGTACCACCCATATCAAAGGTCAAAACAGACTCAAACCCAGCACTGCGAGCCACAGCACCAGCCCCTACCATACCACCAGCTGGCCCACTAAGAAGACTGTCTTTTGGGTGGAAATTCTCAACAGACTCTAGACTCCCAGCACTCGTCATGAGCCAAGGCTCTTGTCCTCCTAGTGGCGCTCTCAGGCGCTCCACAAAGTGCTCCATCACAGGTGATAGCCAAGCATCGGCAGCGGCTGTCTCCATTCTTGGCAGAAGCTTTAAACTCGCCGCTATCTCAGAGGAGCTACGTACGATCTCAAAGCCCTCTTCTCTAAGAAGTGTCGCTATTCGCTGCTCATGTTCGCCGTTTTGATAGCTGTGAAGTAGTGCGACTGCCGCGACTTCTATGCCTGCGGTTCGAGCCTCCCGGGCTTGCTCTCTCACTTGCTGCTCCTCTAGTGGGACAATCTCATTTCCTTCTGCATCCAGTCTAGCCCTCACTGAATACACCTTCTCAGCAAGGATTTCCCGAGGAGGCTCAGTGTGATCAAATAGATCGGCGCGTCTCTGATCACGAATTTCTAACAAATCTTCTAATCCTTCATTAGTCCACAGCGCAAGGCGCGCGCCCTTTCCCTCCAGCAGAGCGTTTGTCCCCCTCGTTGTCGCCACTCTGAGATCCATTTTAGGAAATGCCTCCCCCATAGCTACGCCACTGAGTAAACGCACCGCAAGTACTGGAGCTTCTTCTCCTGTACTAAGTTCAATCACATCAGCTTGTGCTTCCCCTAACGGCTCTGAAAGTTCTAACCACCCCTCTCGCTGACTCAGCACCTCCCCACCTCCAGTGACTAGAAAACCCACTAACTGAGCACTCTCTGGTAGCCCTTCCTCGCGAATCTTCACGCGCAGCCCTTGCGCATCTCTACCCATAATCGCAAAGCGCAAATGACCGCTTGAGAGCACTTTCACCCTGCTCTCCTTTCCCTGTGCATCATAGCAGCACGCATCTGTAAATGTACCCCCAGTGTCGACTCGTATTTGCATAGCTCTGTGATGCGCCACCTCGGCGGTGATTTCCAGCTAAAGTGTAGAAAGGGCACCTCCAATACCCTAAAAGAGCTCTATCTTTGAACATTTCTAATTCACAGGGTTCTTAGATACTATGCAGCACTGTGATCTCGCCATTGTTGGAGGAGGCTATGCGGGCCTAGCGTGTGCACGCTCCGCAGCCATAGCAGGCCTAAATGTCAGGGTTTTGGACCGTAAACGAGATCTGGGAGAGCGTATTCGCACCACTGGATTACTTGTGAAAGAAGCCGCTGAGCTTATGCATCAGCCCAGCCACCTCGTACGCCCTATTCCTAATGTCAAACTCTACGGCCCTGATTTAAAATCTGTCTCACTCCACTCCCCGAATTATAACTTCTGGGCAGTCAATACCCCCGACTACATGCGCTGGCTCGGCCGCCGTGCCGAAGACGCAGGTGCTACATTCCAGTACCAGAGTAATATCTCCCAGCTACAGACCGATAAAAAACAGCGCTGGATCCTACCAGAGGCCGAGCTCCACTCCGAGTTCCTAGTCGGCGCAGATGGCGCACGCTCTAATATAGCGCGCTTACTCCAACTTGGCCAAAATCGGGATTTCCTCATTGGAGCGGAAGTCGAAATGACAGGAGTCATCGGCTTTGACTCTGAGAGTCTGCATGTCTTCTTAGATAAAGAGCTCGCACCCGGCTATATTGGCTGGGTCGTCCCGGGTGTCGGCGTCACCCAAATCGGCCTAGCTGTCAGAAAACCCAGAAAGCCCAACCTCGATAAGTTTCTTCACAAGCTCAGAGGTCTCGCAGATTTCTCAAACGCCAAAATCGTGGAGCGCAGAGGTGGTCTGATCCCTTGTGGCGGCATCGTCCCTAAGTGGCACAGAGAGCGCGCTCTACTACTGGGTGATTCCGCTGGATGTGTTTCACCTCTCACCGCAGGAGGTATCCAGCCCGCTCTTGAGCTCGGGCTACAGACTGGCCAATGGATCAAAGACGAGCTCAACCAAGGTGAACCTGCCCACAAAAAAATCGAGCAGATCATGCCCCAATTCTCCCAAAAAATCTGGCTCAGGCGCGCCATGGATCACCTCCAGCCTGAGAACTGGATGATGAACCTCGCCATCACAAATCCCCTATTCCAAAGGGTCGCCCAAGTCGTCTTTTACCATAACAGAGGGCTCAAAAGCACCGAGGCTTGGCGAGATCTACTCCTCGGTTGTCCTGAAGTTTAAGCCATCCAATGAAGAGCTCACCCCTATCTCTATCAGCTAAATATCCACCCTCAGAATTCCCTACTTTTTCACATTTCACCATTTAAATTCATAATTATTTTATAAATTCAGTAAAAACTGAAAATAAAATCATTTAAGTAAGGATTGCATTTGCATGGAGTTCCTATCTATGACAAGCTCTGCTTGTAGGAAACACTCTTAATTGCATGGCTCTACTCAAATCATTCACAGAATCAAAAGGGCGAATCCCCTTTGAGCTGGTTCGACCCGAAATCAATCGAGTCGAAGCACAGATCCGCGAACAAGTACGTGCTTTTGACCCCTCTGTTGAGCCCTACATTGACTACATTTGTAACACGAGTGGTAAGCGAATTCGCCCGGCCCTGGCTATTCTCACAGGTGGAGCTTGTGGAGAAGTGTTCGATGAGCATATCAAAATCGGGGTCATCCTTGAGCTCATTCACATGGCGACACTCGTGCACGATGATATCATCGATGGTGCAGACACTAGGCGCAAGGCTCCCACTGCCAATGCCAAATGGGGTAATGGCCTCGCTGTCCTACTCGGAGACGCTCTCTTCTCACACGCGCTGATGCTTGCCACAGAATTTGACAGCATCGATATCTGCCGAAAGGTTGGCCAAGCCTCACGCGACGTCTGCGAAGGCGAAGTGATGCAGACACAGCGCCGCTTTGACGCTAGCCTCACTAAAGCCGACTATTTCACCATTATTGAGAAGAAGACTGGTGCTCTCTTCGCGGCAGCTGCCGGTATTTCTGCCCAGCTCTCTAAGCAGACAGAAGAGACCCAAGAGCAACTCCACGCCTATGGCATGAAGCTGGGCACGGCCTACCAGATCTATGACGACTGCCTCGATCTTGTGGGTACTGAAGACGCTGTCGGCAAGACTCTCGGAACAGACCTCGAGAAGGGCAAACTCACGCTCCCAATGTTCTTGCTGCTAGAGCGCGCAAGTCGTGACCAAGTGAAAATCATCCACACGCGTATCTCTGGACAGGAAAACCTAGACTTCATCGGTCTCATGGGAGAAGAACCCTACACAGAGGCGATTGAGGACTCACTCGCGACAGCCGAGACACTCAACCAAGAGGCGAGAGACTGCCTCGCTGTTCTCGAAAACTCTAAGTACAAGACAGGGCTGGAGCAAATCACCCACTACCTAGATGGCTTACTGAGTAAAGTCAGCTTCTAGCTGCCTTCTACCTGCCTCATCGACTCACTAGCCCTCTCGAATTCCTCAGACATGGGCTCAGAATCGATGGCTAGAAGCCGATGTTCTGGCGAATCGACTGTACTGCTAGAAGACTGTTCTTAAGGAATAGAGTCATGCCTTTCACCTCTGACTATCAACCCTTTGTTCTACGACCCACTATCGTAGAGAATCTATCATGACACAACGCCTCATAGGATTGACACTACTATTCGTCGGCTTTGGTGCCTGTTTCTTTGGCAGGCCAGGGCTACTTGTCGCCATGCTTGCTTGGGTCTTAGGGACAATGATGTTTGCCAAATCATTTGTGGAATGACCCAAGTGCCTATACCAATGAGGAAAAGTCTCAGGATGACTTTTAGTGCTCGATTGTTGTTTCAGCACCCCTAAATTAGAATTATTCTAATTTTGATTTGCCAAAGTTTCACAACCAGTTTAACAGCACGCAGTGCAATTATGTGAGTACAGACTCACAGCACATTCACCACAGATAAATACAAAATTTACTTATAAACCAATGGCAGTACTCGTCGGAAAACAAGCACCCTCTTTCTCTGCAAAAGCAGTCAAAGGAGAAACCATCATCGAAAACTTTAACCTTGAGCAGTTCAAAGGCGAAAAATACGTCGTCCTCTTCTTCTACCCGAAGGACTTCACATTTGTCTGCCCTACTGAGCTCCACCGCTTCCAGGAAGAGCTCTCTGAGTTCGAGTCTCGCAATGTCCAAGTTGTTGGCTGCTCCACAGACTCTGAGTTCTCTCACTGGGCGTGGCTCCAGACCCCTAAGAACAAGGGTGGTATCCAAGGTGTCAACTACCCACTCGTCGCTGACATCAATAAAACAATTGCCGAGGACTATGATGTTCTCGCAGGTGACCTCATTGTTGATGAAAATGGTGATGCCACTGTCGAGGGTGAACTCGTCTCCTATCGTGGACTCTTCCTCATCGATAAAGACGGTAAGGTACGTCACCAAGTGGTGAACGACATGCCACTTGGCCGCTCAATTCGTGAGTGCCTCCGCGTGATCGATGCCCTTCAGCACTTCGAGGAGCATGGTGAAGTCTGCCCAATGGACTGGGAAAAAGGTGCAGATGCGATGACAGCAGACCACCAAGGTGTCTCAAGCTATCTTTCTAAGTAGTCACGCTTACATCTACTTTCAAAAGCCCAGCTGGTGAAAATCCGCTGGGCTATTTTATTCTCCACCTATAGATCTTAGAGCTTCTTTACTGGTAGGTATTACACGCCGAAGTTTAATCTCAACCCTCCCTGCTCCACACGCATCGATTGCAGTAGACCGACACCAAAGGTATCTGATAGCTCAAAGACAGGGTGTCGTGTGAGGTATTCTCTGCCCACGAGATTGGTGATTTGGCGAAATCCCTGCGTCCATTGACTCGGGACACCAGCTAGCTGGAATTGCTCAAGTTGGCTATTCTCCAGATAAATCGCGCGATTCTCTGGTTGATAACGCAGTCCACAGGCAAGTAGACAATTTCCACCCACTTGACGGCCTAGTCCAGCCGCTAGAGTAGAGAGCCCTACCCGCACTTGATTGGTCTGCGGGGACATCGCCAGTATTGGCTGGGAGAATTGTAGAGAAGCCAAGCCCTGATAGTCTCTCCTCAAGGGAAAATGAGGTCTGAGCCGACTCAGTAACATCGCTGGACTCACCAGAAACGAAGGCCGTAGACCAGGCCCTAGTGACACACCCGCACACTGGCTGAGTAATCCTCCCACAGCCACTATGCCTGCCCCATGAATAAAATCTCGTCGACTAATGTTACGCATGGATAACCATAAAAAGAGAAGGCAACTTTGGCAACCCTTGCAGACAGAGAACTACTCTCAGAGCTCTCTAGGGCACTTCTGGAAACCTGCTTTTGGTAAAAAATGCCGTCAGATTGTTTCAGATCAAGGTAAACACAATCACTTTTGAATGTATTCATAAGGATTGTGGATAACGCAAAGATGGAGCAATCTGGTGGTATTTTCAAAAATGAGGGTTTCAGAGGTAACCTCTAAAAGAACAACAAACGAATCCCCGCAAAGAGCGCAAAGCACACCACCATCCACTCAAAGAGAAGCTGGGGAACTTTCTGTAATAGACTACGCCCAAAGAACACGCCAATGGCCACAAAGGGCACTAGAATAAGCCCAGTTTTCAGTGTCTCTGCACTCATCAAATTCAGCTTCGCATTGAGAGGTAACTTCACAAGGTTCACCACCAGAAATAACCTAGCTCCCACTCCAATCAGCTCCATTTTCTCCATCTTACGCGATAAGAGGAAAAGCTGGGTGATTGGCCCCGCGGCATTGGCAAGGACAGTCGCCACACCACCAGAACCCGCACAAAAGTATGCAAACACAGGAGACTGCGCCATGCCCTCGACTTCCGCCTTCCAGCGCGCACGTGCGAACTGCAGTAATACCATAATCAGAATCACCACGCCAATAAGCTGGCGCATCAACACATCGGACACCTCGACTAGAATCCACACAGCCAATACCATCCCAAGTCCTGTCGGCAAAAACAGAGGCCAAACTTGAGACCATGACCCATACTTACGAAATGCGGGGTAGAGCATGAGATCCGCGACTATGAGTAGTGGCAACATCACTCCGAGAGAGGTCTTCGCCCCATACATATCTACAAAGAGAAAGACTGAAATTAAAGAAACACCAGAAAACCCGGCCTTGGAAAAGCCAATGCAAAGAGCAGCCAAAATCATAAGAGGCCATTGCCAATCCATCTCCATATACTTCCTCCTTCTCTCCGCACGATCAAGTGTGAATCACTCTTCAATGACAGTTTACGCTTCACGAAATCTCACTTCGATGGCGATCAGCTTAAAGGCCTACACCAGCGAGAAAGAAACTCAGTTCGACCAGCAATCGCTCAAAAGAAAAACCGAGAAGGAAACCCTTCTCGGCTTGAAAAACTTGATCTGTAGCGATCGCTAAATAAGCAGCGATATTAGCGACGACGACGGATCACAAAACCAACTACACCTAAACCAAGTAAGGCTATAGATGATGGTTCTGGAACTGCTGTTCCTGATAGCCCAACTAAGTTAAATGCTGATTGTTCTCCAGCGCCAAAATCGTGTGTAAAATTATTAAATCCACCTACTCCTCCGGCAATATCTCCGTTTCCTTGTGTCGCAGTGGACACCACAAGGCCATCCGTTGGTGCAGGCCCGGGTACAAAATCTACTGTATGCCTGAAGATGAAAAACTGATCAGACGTAGCTATTGTACTACCATTAGCAATTACAGTGTACGCAGTTTGACCACCAAAAAGTCCAGTTGGATCTGGGTCGTTTTGTCCACCTGTCGTAAAAAGGCCATCAATGGAGGAACCAGCACCAAAAGTTGCTGATGAGCCCAATAAATTAAAGTCGTTTTCAAGCTCACTAGCACTGGAAGTTATTAAATTAGCATCCGAAATAGACGAGAAAAAGCCTATCCCGATAAAGCCTGTTCCAGACGCTAAGACAGTACCTGTGTTGTCGACAAAAGCGCTGGTAGACGAATCAAATCCTACTAAATTTGTCGATGATACATTAACTGCTTGTACAACACTTGAAGAAACCAACACTATTATTGGAAAAATAATTTTTTTCATAAATCTGTATATTATAAGCTCCATGCAGGAGGAACATTAATTCCCGCTGTAGAGGTAGTAGAAGACAATCTTCTAACAATGATTCCACTCGGTATTTCCACACCACTTTGATCAGCAGAACCAGCACCGTCTAATCTCCAACCTGTACCAAAAAATCCACCGTTGGAGAAATAATATTGATCAAAACTGGTACCGTTAAAAATTAAAATCGCATCTGCCGTTGTAGCTGAAGGTCCTGCTTGTAGAGTACCTTCTAAACCACTTGACCCTAGGGTCGAACCAACAGGATAAACTCCGCTAAGATAAGAAAATTCTCCACTTAAGGCAAAACTAGTATCTGTTGTTTTAACCGCACCACTAATAACTAAATCCATTTCTGCACCTCGTCTAAAAACAAAAAAGGCATCTGTCTGGAAAAGAACAGCATTTGACATATCCGTAGCGCCTTGGCCATCTTGTCTCCAACCTGTACCAAAGAAACCTCCGTTAGAGTAAAAGAATTGATCGAATTGTCCAGAATCGTCAGGCACAAGTATTGTATCAGCTACAGTAGCGGATGCACCTTCTTGTAGACCTGCCTCATTACTCTCACCAAAAACATCAGATAAGGTAGAAGCTCTACGTAAAGTGTAGCTATCGGAGTTAGTCAACTGACCAGAAAGGTCATCTGGTGTAGTGATGGAGTTCGCATTGAAGGTTGTGATTTCCTGAACAGCACCTTCAGCAGCTCCTGAGGTAATCTCTAGGATATAAGTTGATCCTGCTTGTAAACCAGCAAATGCTCCTGCTGAAGTCAATGTCGTCCCTGATACTGTGTCGAACGTACCAGCTACTTCAACAGACTGGTGCACAGTGAGACCGATCAAGTTAAACTGTCCAGCTCTGAGAGTCTCTGTCACATAGCCGGTTGGGTTTGAGAAGGCCTGAGCGGATACCGTAGGCGCGGCCGCTAAGGCAATGGCAGCGGCGGCTGCGAGTGCAAGTGATTTCATAATTCGTGTCTTTCTGTGTATTAAGTTTATTGCCGATAACTTCTTATCGTATGTGACCAAAAACTTAGACTGGAATTAATTTAGGAATTCTTTTCCCCAATGCAACAAGAATATGAACAGTGATTTCGTAATCCTTGTCGCCTTGGTGAACGAGAGGCCCTGGGGTCTTAAATACGTATGTCTTTTTTGGCTGCTAGGCTATAAGTTATCTAAATCTACGCGGACTAGCAACATTAAATATTCATAATTATTCTTATCCCCCTTATTTTTTCTATTCTTGTTGATTTTACAGAAATATCGTGCTGAATTCCTATTTTATTTGATTCTTTCCTGCGATGTTTTGTCATTTTCCCCACCACTTCCGCTGAGAAGCTAGAATTCGCTCCCGTCTTAGTAACCCTTTGAGGTTCGTTTTTTCTTATGCAGGGCACCTCTGGTAATCTCCTTCCGATAAAAACCGCTCTCCAATTACTTTAGATTAAGGTGAACACTATCTCTCCCGCATAAATCTATAAGAATTACGGGCAACGCTAAGATGGAGAAATCTGAGGGTACTTTAGGCATGAAGTCACCAGAGATACTCTTAAATGACGTTCTTTTCTGAAAAAATCTTGCCTTATTGAGAGAAGGGCATTAATTCAGCTGCAGTTCGCTAATGCGGAGCGGCTATCTCTACATACTCTCTCTGCAACAGTAACTTCAAGAATGGTTCTTGATCTCTTATATTTAAGGGGCATTAGCTCAGTTGGTAGAGCACTTGCATGGCATGCAAGGGGTCAACGGTTCGAATCCGTTATGCTCCACCATTCTTGATTCGAGGTACCATAGAGTTCTACTTAGGCCTTCGCCAAAAAAACCTTGAATCTTCCCTATAACCGAGATTGACTGCGCCAGCCACGCTCTGTGGCTCTCTTCACAGTACTTTAGGGATATTATGGCTCTTATTGTTCAAAAATACGGCGGCACCTCAGTGGGTTCTTTAGATAGAATTCGCAATGTGGCGCAGCGCATCAAACGCCTCAAGGATGAGGGAAATCAAGTCGTGGCTGTGGTCTCAGCGATGGGTGGTGTGACCAATAAACTTATTGAAATGGCCAATGAACTCAGCAGTGACCCTGCGGAGCGCGAGCTCGATGTCTTACTCTCTACGGGGGAACAGCAGTCTATAGCCCTTGTCTCTATGGCTCTGCATGAGCTCGGTGTGGAGGCAGCCTCTGTGACAGGTAGGCAAGCTGGTATCACAACAACCGGGAATCACACTCGTGGCCGTATCACAGATATGGAGCCAGCTCTCATGCAGCAGTACTTAGAGGAGGGTAAAGTGGTGATTTGTGCGGGTTTCCAAGGTATTCGGGATGATGGTCTCATCCATACGCTTGGCCGCGGTGGTTCTGATCTCACAGCGATTGCTGTGGCTGCAGCTCTGAAGGCAGATCTCTGCCAGATTCTTACCGATGTGGATGGTGTCTATACGAGTGACCCCCGCGTGGTGAAAGATGCACGTAAGATCCCTGAGATTTCTTATGATGAAATGCTTGAGATGGCTTCTTCTGGCTCAAAGGTCATGCAGTCACGCTCAGTCGAATTTGCAAAAAAATATGGGGTGGTCTTTGAAGTCCGCTCTAGTCTCAATGACAACCCTGGAACGATAGTAACCGAAGAACACGATCAAATGGAATCTGTAGTAATCCGCGGCGTCTCCATCGAGCGCTCACAAGCACGCGTCACCGTCACCGGTATTCCTGACACACCAGGAATGTCCGCTCGTATTCTCTCCTGCCTCGCAGAAGCGGAGACAAATATTGATATGATTATCTCAAACATCGCCCACGATGGTCTCGCACGTCATTCTTTCACAATGCACAGCAATGACCTTGGCCGCGTGCAGGCAGCGCTGAAGCCCGTACTTGCTGAAATCGGTGAGAATTCTCAAGTCGAGACAGAAGCCGGCATCGCCAAGCTCTCCTGTGTGGGAATCGGCATGCGCTCTCACTCCGGTGTGGCGGCTAAGATGTTTGAAGCCCTCGGTGCAGCGGGTATTAATATCGGCATGATCACGACCTCTGAGATCAAGATTGCGGTGACTGTGGAGGAGAGTGAAATCGAGCGTGCGGCGAATGTCGTGCACAATGCCTTTGGCCTTGAGGGCACTCCTGGCAAGCTGAATCCTTCCTAGGGAATTTAGAAGTTTCATTTGGGGATTCTCGGGAATCCTCACTTCAGCGACCTTATGACTAGAATATCTCTCTGGTGGTATTCTGGTATTTGAGGATTGCTGTGCGCCTTCATTTGGTTAGAAAAGAGTATGAACTTTCGTACTCTTAGCTTTAGCTTTCTCCTAGCCACATCTTTTAGCCTTATTCTTAGCTCTAGTGATCTGCAGGCGCAGAGTCAGGCAGAGATGAACCAAGCTGCCCTCTCTGAGCTAGAAGCCACTGACAAAGAACTCAATAAAGTCTACAAACAGCTCATCGCGGCTAATAGCGGTGACGCTGACTTTCAATCGAACCTAAAGAAAGCGCAGCGCGCTTGGCTGCAATACGTAGAACTCCACCTACAGACAGTCCTCCCTGTCGCGGAAGGCGAGAATCCTAATGACCTTTATGGTTCTAGCTACGCTGCGGATCATGCTGCGGAGAAAACACAGCTTTTTGTACAGCGTGTAGCATTGCTGAAACGTATGCTGTAGAGGGGTTCATTCATGTTTTAATCTAAGCTTAGGGAGAGTAGTTTCGTTTATACGAAAACCATGAAACTCACACTCATATCTCTCTTCGCTGTAGTTTTATTCTCATGTGAGAAGAAAAGCGAAACGTATGTGGAATCTGATCTTAAAATATTCACAGATACTTCATCAATAGAGCGCAAACTATCTTCTCTTTCTATATCACTCAATCCATCAGGCGGAGCACCACACCATGCTCTCTTTCATGACTCTGGAACTTTGGTTGGCAACCCAAGCTACCGAACACTCGATGGAGCGCCAATGGATGTGGCCGTGGAATTAACTCAAAGGGAATTAGAAGAATTGCGAGTGATCATCAATGAGGCTTATCGCTTTTCAAACATTGAATCCTTCGTGGGCACTCGCTCCCCAGACACTTCTATCAAAGCTCCAGATTTGCCAAAAATCGAAGTCATGCTTGCTCGCAAGCAACAATACGCCCTTCAAATCCGCTCTGGCAGTATTTACAAGGACGCTTTCTACATCGATGAATTTGCGAGTATTGCTGAAGAATCTCACGCTGATGGTTTTTTACAAAAACTACAGACTCGTATACGCAATAAGAAAGCTAATGATGCTCTACAGCAGCTAATCAATAGACATTAGATTAAAGAAGATACCTTTAGACCACGCCTCGTCTAACAGTATCATTATTTCAAAACCCATGCATACTCCACTCAAAGACAAATCGACAATCGCAGATATACAGACCCGTTTTGACAGTGATGTGGAGCGTTTTTCTAATCTAGAGACTGGTCAGGCAGCAACAATTAATGCGCCACTTGCTATGGAGCTCATCACCCAAGCAGCGATCTCAGCGACACCGACGATCAAGAGATGTTTGGATATTGGCTGTGGAGCGGGAAATAATACGATCAAACTACTCAGAGAGTACTCTGGGGATTTTGACTGTGATTTGTGCGATCTCAGTGAGCCAATGCTCCAGAAAGCAGAAGACAGGCTTTCCTCTGAGACATCTGGAACTATTCGTAAATTTCACGGCGACATCAGAGAACTCCCTCTACCAGAAGAGGGCTACGACGTGATTCTCGCAGCAGCGGTTCTTCACCATCTGAGAGAAGAGGATGACTGGGAATCTACCTTTCAGAAACTCTACTCCCTCTTGCGACCCGGTGGCTCTATCTGGGTGAGCGATATGGTCACACACGAGAACCCGAAGATTCATGCATTGATGTGGCAGCGCTACGCAGACTATCTCACCGAACTTGGAGGTGAAGAATACCAGCAGAATGTCTTCGCCTACATTGACAAGGAAGACTCCCCTCGCCCTGTGACCTTCCAGCTCGATCTGTTTCAAAAAGTGGGGTTTGAAACAACAGAGATTCTGCACAAGAACTCATGCTTTGCGGCCTTTGGAGCTATTAAGGGGAAATAGGATAGCTTCAGCTGCTCTTCCCCTCTTTGCCGTCTACTTGGGTGATCATTTTGTATTCGATCAACACTTGGCTAACTTTTCTCACTCCTTGGTTTCCTCCACAGTTCCTCCACTCAGATCTCTCTTGAAAAAGCTTTTGCTAATTCACTGGATTCCCACTACATCCTCTGGCCATGGAGGAAGCTACCCAACCGCGCCAGCCAGAGCCCTGTGAGTTTATGCCAGAGGACTATTTTTCTCGTCTGGATCCTTCCTCGATTTTTGAGAACGAGAAGCCTCTAGAGATTGACCTCGGCTGTGGGGATGGCTCGTTTCTCAATGCTATGGCGGCTCACTATCCTGAGCGTAATTTCCTCGGTGTGGAGCGCCTGCTAGGGCGTGTGAAGAAGGTGGCAAAGAAGGCTCACCGTGCGGGACTCACGAACTGTAAGGTGCTGCGCTTAGAGAGTAAGTACACCATTGAGTGGCTTTTCCCTGAGGCGTCCATTGATCGCCTGCATTTGCTCTGCCCTGATCCGTGGCCAAAGGCAAAGCACCACAAGCGCCGCTTGGTGCAGCAAGACTTTCTGGAAGTTCTCTTCCGCGTGCTGAAGCCTGGTGGGGAGTTCTGCTTTAAGACAGACCATCCTGAGTACTTCGAGTGGGTGGAGGAGGAGATGAAGACATTTGGTAAGTTCACCCAGCTTGAGTGGAATGAGGATACGTTTTATTACCCTAAGACAGATTTTCAGATCCAGTGGGAGGCTGAGGGCAAGAGTATGCACCAGCTGCGTTTCCTGCGCCCCTAGTCATCGGAGCACGATCTAGTACATTTTTCACCTTTTTCACCTTTTTCATTCTACTATCTGACTTTGTGAGCTTCGTTGATACATTCAATCGCCTTTCTGAGGAGAAATCTCCCTTACTGCGTAAGTTCGAGTCTCTGATCACGCCTGTGGGCGATGCTCAGCTAGAGACGATGGCGAGAGAAAGTCAGCGGCTCACTCAGCAGTATTTTGGCAAGACGATGCGGCTCTTCGCCCCTCTGTATGTCTCGAATGAATGCGTGAATAACTGCAGCTACTGCGGATTCTCACGCGATAATGCGGATATCCTGCGTACGACCCTCACTGTCCCCCAAGTGGTCACCGAGGCGAAGCATCTCTATGATTTAGGATTTCGAAATATTCTTCTCGTGGCTGGTGAGCACCCGAAATTCGTCTCTGATGGCTATCTTCAGGAGTGTATCGAGGCTATTAAGTCCTTTATTCCTACAGTCGCCATTGAGGTAGGGCCGATGGAGGATCACCAGTACGCGGAGATCGTCCAACATGGCGGTGAGGGGCTCATTGTGTATCAGGAAACCTACCAGCGTGAGGTCTATAAGAACCTCCACACGGCGGGGCCGAAGAAGAAGTTTGACTGGCGCCTAGAGTGCCCTGAGCGCGCCTATGCTGGGGGATTTCGCCGTATTGGAATTGGCGCTCTCTTTGGCCTGGCTCCTTGGAAACAAGAGGCGCTCGCTCTAGCAGCTCATTTAGAATACCTCTACAAGCACTGCTGGAAGGCGCAGTTCTCCATCGCCTTCCCGCGCATGCGCCCTTATGCGGGAAATTACCAGTACAGCCCTGATCCTGAGCTCTATCTGAGTGATCGCGCTCTGGTTCAGCTCACGGCGGCCTTCCGTATTTGTTTCCCCAAGGTCAGTATTGTACTGAGCACCAGAGAGCCTGCAGGGCTCAGGGACTCGATTTATCATCTCGGCTTCACGCACATGAGTGCTGGCTCAGCCACAGAACCCGGTGGCTACACAGGTGCTGGTAGTGATGATCTCCACCATACCATTAAGGGGAGGCGCTTCGAGCTGACGGACACCTCACCCTGTCAAAAGGCCACTGAGCAGTTCCAAATTGACGATAAGCGCAGTCCCGCGCAAATCGCTTCCTTCTTAGCTCAACGTGGCTATGATCCTGTCTGGAAGGACTGGGATGAAGCCATTCTTTCGACGAACTAATATCCTACTGACTCATGCCTGATATTTCTATCCAACTTCAGGGGAAACCCCACCAAATTTCTAGTGGCAGCTCTATCCAAGATCTGCTGGAACAAGTCGGCCTAGGCTCGAAGCCTGTGGTGGTAGAAAGAAATAAAATCGCGCTCTTTCCGCGTGATTACGTAGACACGCTCCTAGAAGATGGAGATTCTATCGAGCTGATTACGATCGCAGCTGGTGGGTAACTGACTTCCATGCACCCCAGAGCACTACTCCCTGCACCACTATGAGTAGAATATTAGTCGATTTCACCAAATAGTTATTTGAGTTGGTATTATTTTCTTTTTTACCACTGAGACCCCTAGCTGTCTTAGCTGTCTTAGCTATCTTCATTCCCCCTCTCCGTAGACGCTCCTTTGTCAGCTATTTAATTATAAATTGTTGATTTTATTCAAAATTTTAATAACTTCATCGCGGCAATCTATTTGCACACTTTCAGAAAAATACATCTATTCATGTTTGTGTTTTTATGTTCCGATATTCTTATCAAATATAAGAAATACAGCTCCATAAATCCTTACGAAAAACCACAACCTTCCTATCTAAAAAACTGTGAACGCTAAGTTAAACCAACGAACAGCAAGAAATATGATCCAATTTTGCTTCAAAAACCTCCTAAGTCCATTATCTCGCAAAGTCCATGTGAGGAATGCTTCGATAATTATACTTGCAAGCTTACCGTCTGCACTTGGCGCACAAAGTGTGAGCTTCAGCACCGCTGAAGGGTATTCGTCAGGAAATCTTGGAACGCATCCAGACTGGCTAACAAGAAATGGCGTGAATATGAACGCGGCACAAGGCCGTGCCGTACTCACTAGTGGTGGATTCGCCGAAGCTATCTTTGGCAACCCACAACCAGTTATCACCAACGATATTTACACAACGCAGATTGAATTCACTTTCATAGCGGGCAACCAAAACTCTGTCAACAACACTCCATTTCGTGATGTCTTAAATGCCTCTTTTTATGGATTTAATGACACTGCAGGCAGCAGACTCAAGTTAAGTATTAATCGCAATACCAATGCCTACACAATATCTTTGCAGGACGAGCCTCTGCTAAACCAGAGTGAACTGGATTTTACAGATACAGGATCGGTCAGTAGTAATGCAGTGCTACCCAGTGCACTAGGCATTAATCGCAACTCTGATTTGCAGTCCGATTTGCTACGTCTCAGAATGACTGCAATTCGAGGCGCTACAGAGAACGATTGGGAAGTGACAGGAGAACTATTCAACAATCTAAATTCTGGAGGAACTCTCATTGCTTCTGTGAATTTATCGGGAGTGACTTTCCCCACTAGTAACAACCTCAGAGCTGGGTTTGGCTCCGCTCAAAGTGATAGCAATGCAGGCTTTTCCAATCGATTTATTGAGTCTTTTTCCTTCGAGCGTGAAAACCGCTCTCCTGTACCAACACCGACTTCGAGCGGAGTGGTTTTAGGCTCTCTAGATGTGAATCGAAATGGAATCGCTGATTTGGCAGAACTAACTTCTCCTCAAATAGCCCAGCTACCAACCACGGAAGACTCCGATGGAGATGGCGTCTCCAACATTACAGAAGCGAGCAGTGGCACAGACCCTTTTGATGCCAATTCCTATCTTCGTAGCCGTAATTTCTCCAGAGCGACCTTGGCTAGTGGTGACACTGTGGACTTTACTTTTACAAGTACCCCAGGGGTGAGATACCGCATTGAGCACTCAAACTCACTAGAAGCTAGTGACTGGACAAGGCTCAGGTCAGTTAATGCAAATGGAACAGAGACAACAGTCACTATTCCCCTAACTGGCCTCGATCTCGAGCGCTGCTTCTTTAGAGCAAGCGTGGCTCGTGCACTAGATTCTGATTCCGATGGTCTCGAAGACAACATTGAGCTCTATCTCGGCTTTGATCCTAACAATGCCAACAGCGTAAATAGTGCCGCAGCAGGAGGTGATTTTGCCCAGTTCACAAGACTCTTTAATGGAGCAAGCGCAAATGGTGGTGAATTTAATGGCAGCTCAGCGGGAGTGCCCTCTGCTGAACAAACCAGCCGATTCCTAACTCAGGCAGCTTTTGGCCCTAGTGAAGATCTCATTGATTCCATAAGAGCACTCGGCGACAATGCCTTTAGTACATGGATAGATGATCAAGTGAATACTCCCGCTACTTTAATGGAGCCTTACAGAAGACTTCTTGAGAACCGAGGGGAGGCTGATGCGCGTGGATTAAGTTCATTTGTTAATCCCAACGTGCGCTACTATGGCACTAGATTTGGCGACGTTGAGACTAGAAACGCAGAAACAGCCTGGATGAGACAAGCATTGTTTGCCCCAGATAAGCTGCGCCAACGAGTTGCTTGGGTCTTAGCTCAGATACTCGTAGCAAGTAGTGAGAATACTCGCCACGGATCTGCCCAAATGAGGTATTATGACTTACTTATTGAACACGCTCTGGGTAATTATGAAGATCTACTCTATGAAGTATCCGTAAATCCTCTCATGGGTAGATATTTATCCAGTCTGGGTAATCGCCGTGCAGACCCTTCAGAAGGTCGCTTCCCTGATGAAAACTATGCCCGAGAAATCATGCAGCTCTTCTCCATTGGCTTATGGGAGCTCAATCTCGACGGAACTATGATTTTAGATTCCAGCGGCAATCCAATCCCGACATACTCGAATGAAGATATTGTTCAAGTCGCTCGAGTGTTCACCGGCCTAGATTTTTCAAGAGGAGGAGACTTCCCCCTAAGACTAGCTGCCCACCCCATGCAGATGAGGGAAGATCGTCACGACCAAGGAGGCGCGGTGAGCGTCAGTGTCTACGGCTCTGGTGAAAAAGAATTCTTACAGAGCTTCCGCTACACTCCAGATCCTTTACCCGTATTTGGACGCAGTAGCCGCTCTGGATTAGACGACATCAGAGATACAGTGAGCATACTCTTTAATCATCCTAATTGTGCTCCATTCATCTCAAGAAACATGATTCAACACCTCGTGACTTCTAACCCTACTCCAGCTTATGTGAGACGTGTGGCTGAAGTATTTGAAAACGACGGCACAGGCACAAGAGGGAATCTTGCAGCAGTTACAAAAGCCATTCTTCTAGATGAAGAGGCCAGATCGTTAAGCTTCCAGCTGGCGAATACACCAGGGCGCCTAAAGGCTCCGATGCTAAGATTAACCTCATTGGCCACTGCCTTTGAAGCTGGGGTAGATAATCCCTCATTGCATGATCTCGATGGAGTGCAGTTCTATCAGCACCCTGATCCTAATGATCGAGCATTTGAGTCCTTCTTAGAATATCCATTTAATCACCCCTCAGTGTTCAACTTTTATGAGCCAGGTTATGCTCACCCAGGCACGATTCGTAGTTCAGGCCTGCTAAGCCCAGAGTTTCAGATCTTAAACTCGCTCACAGCAGTAAACATGCCCAATCAATTCTACGGATTCATTGATGATCGATTCCACACTCGTACCAATGCCGGCACACCAAGGTTTGCTATAAATACTGATGATTACATCAGTGATGCACGAGATAACCCAGAACGACTTGTAGACAGATTAAACTTACTACTCTGCCACGGCAGACTGTCAGCAAGAACCAGAACTATCATTCTAGACAGTCTTCAGAGACTCAGCTCTAGTACCAATAACCGTAGAAAAGTAGAACACGCGATCTATCTTATGATGACATCGCCAGATGGTGCACTGCTTCGATAAAAAACAATTTCACGTTAACCAGAAATATTCAATGAAACGTCGTAATTTTTTAACCAAAGGTAGCCTAGCCGCCATTGGATCCTCGAGTCTAGCTAACACTATACTTAACCTCAAACTAATGACGAATGCCGTGGCCGCTCCAGTGGAGAGCGAGTACCGCGCACTAGTCTGTGTCTTTCTTGCTGGAGGTTCTGATTCTTACAACATGTTAGTGCCAACCACTGGTAGCGCTACCAGTGGGGAGTACGCAAACTACGCGAACATGCGCTCAGGGCTCGCACTACCATTCCCTGGCACAGGGGGAACTGACGAGCTCTTACCTCTCTCGATACGTCGCTCTGGGGGTAGATCTTACGGTTTGCACGGTGCTATGCCAGGCTTAGCGAGTCGAATCAACGAAGGAAATGCGACAATGGTCGCTAACGTTGGAACACTAGCAGCTCAAGTAACAGCTCAGCAAGTGCGAAACGGTAGCGCTGCTGCTGCGGGTCTCTTGCCACGAGCACTATTCTCGCACAATGACCAACAAGTCACATGGCAAACTGGTTTAACTCGGACCGGTTCGCCAACTGGTTGGGGAGGGCGCCTTGCTGACCGTCTACTTTCAAGAAACATCTCCAACGAAGTTTCAATGAACATCTCCCTAGCTGGGAACCGAACCCTTTTAGTCGGGGATAGTACAATTTCATACACCATCGGAGAGAATGGAGCAGAAACGCTTACAGGCATTAACTCGAATAATATTTTTGATCGAGAACGTGTCGCTGCTGCACGCTCTATTGTTGAAGGGTCTAGCGAACATTTGCTATTGCAATCATTTGCAGAAGAGAAACAACTAGCTTTTGACAGCTCAGAGGCCTTCTCAGAAGCCTTTAATCGAGTAAGAGTCAATGCCAACTTTGGAGGTGACCGCTTTGGGCGGGAACTAAGAGCTGTAGCGAGGACAATTGGTTCAAGCAGAGACCTAGGCCTCAGACGCCAGATCTTTTTTGTCGAGCTAGGTGGCTTCGACCATCACGCAGAGCTTGCAGGAAGCTTACGCGGGCGTTTAGGAATTCTGGATGACGGTCTCGCTGGTTTCTGGGAGGCACTTGGTGAAGTTCAAGCACAAGACAATGTTGTGACTTTTACTTGTTCTGATTTTGGACGAACATTACGCTCTAATGGAGGAGGTACAGATCACGCATGGGGAGGTAATGCCATTGTTATGGGCGGCCCTGTCCGTCAGAGACTTAGAAATGATGGCGTGAATAGTGGATCTAGAATTTATGGATCATACCCCGATGAGAGTGAATTAAGAGTGGGTACTGGCCTTGATACTGGTGATAACGGCAGAATGCTACCTACCACATCTACAGATGAGTACTTTGCAGAACTATCACTATGGCTTGGCCTTAGTCGTAATGAATTAGTCGATGTACTACCTAATATTGGTACTTTCTACTCGCCGACATCCACTGGGACTCCATTAGGCATGCTACCTACCTAGTTAGCTCAAAAAACGTCTTTACCAAGGGTGCCTTCCGAATCATCAGTCCGGAGGTACCCTTTTTTGTTATACCAGTTAATTTTTTGAGTTGGTATTACCAGGCCATCTAGGGTTTCCGTATAGATTAGGGCTTCCTTAAAAACAGCTCATCCTGCCTGAAATCTAGCCTTTTGTGAGATTATGGATGCATAAGGTGCGCGGGTTTGGTAAAAACCCTCTCAATAACCTTGCACCTACATGATCAGAAATCATCCTAATCAGACTGAATTCATTGACTTTATTCACCCTTTTGGAGGGCGCCTCCCCACGTCTAACAGATGGGTCAAACTTAGTCACTTGATTCCATGGGATAGCGTGGAGAGAAATTACACCAAGAGCTTTAAGAAAACAAAAACAGGAGCTCCCGCACTCTCTGGAAGAATTGCCTTTGGTGCTCTCATCATCAAGGAGAGGCTACGTTGCACCGATGAAGAAACTCTCGCTCAAATTCAAGAAAATCCATTTCTCCAATACTTCTTAGGACTTTACCAGTACAAGGAAGAACCCCTTTTTGATCCCTCCATGATGGTGCATTTCAGAAAACGATTTGGACAAAAAGCACTAGATGAAATCAACTCTAGCATCATTGATGACGCCCTAAGCCATCAGAGTGCCCCGAACAAAAAAGACGATAATCAAGAGCCTCCTCAACCACCTAGTCACGGAGAAACCCCCTTGGACGTCCTAAGAAAGAAACGGAATCGAACAAGGAAGAGCTTAAGAGGAAGAAAAAACAAAGACAACAAGACGAGAAAGATCGCATACCAGTAGAGGGAAAATTTGAAAACCTCAACTGAGGAGGAAACCCAGAGCGCATCATGGCAAAACGCAGTCACACAGCGGAAAGTGTCATTCATATCGCAATAATCGTGCTCAATCTGAACAAATACCTCCGCGAGGCACTTTGTTACCTACTGCAAGCTTACCGAAATTACCGAAATGCACTCAAACCAGCCAATTATAACCATTTCATCCATCAGATTATTGGCCAGGCAGCATGATGGCATAGTTTTCAGGAAGCCCTAATTCCAGACACCCTGCTCTCCCTTAGCCTCTGCCTATGACACCCACTCAATTAGACAATCTCAAGCAGCGCTGGACACGCTTTAGCCAGCGTGCACTTCTACCCTGCCATGAGAGGCTCTGGAGTGCCATAGAGAGTCTCCACACCGAGGCTAGTCGTCACTACCACACCCTTGAGCATGTCGCAGACTGTTTAGCCCGGCTGGATGCTTGGCCTCAGACACGAGCGAATCGCCAGCTCATTGAAATAGCGATCTGGTTTCATGACATCATCTATGATCCACGCCGCGCTGACAATGAAGAGTCTAGTGCCGCGCTCCTCACTTCTCTCATCCGTGGTCACCACCTCGCCACAGATGCTAAGGCTCTGATCCTCTGCACGCGCCACAAGGAGACCAAAGGCATGGAAGCTGAGACCATTCTCTGTGATATCGATATCGGTATCCTCGGGGCCGATGCTCCTACCTATGATCAATATGCTCAAGGCATTCGTCGTGAGTACCACTTTGTCTCAGAGGAAGAATACTGTGAAGGTCGATCCAGAGTTCTTGAGAATTTTCTACGCCGAGACTCGATGTACCAGACTGCACATTACAGAGCGCTCTACGAGGAGACTTCCAGAGAGAATCTCCAGAGAGAGCTCCAGCAGCTCCAGGGCTCACTCGCCAAGCTCTAGAGTGATCACAGAAGCAATCTCCTCCTCGATATTAGATTCCTAAGTTTAGTTGGCACAAAACTTGCTTACCGTATGATGGGAACTCTTTGCTTTTATGATCACCTTACCAGACATCCGTCAAATCCGTATTTTTATCGCCTTGGAGGAAACACGCTCTTTCACGGGAGCGGCCCAAGAAGTGCACGTCACCCAATCTGCGGTCAGTCACTCCATTAAATCTCTAGAGCGTTTGCTAGACTGCTCGCTCATTGAGAGAATGGGGAAAAAAATCGCCCTCACTCCTCAGGGAGAGGTCTTCCTCCACCATGCGAAGCGCTGTATGAGTGAGTTAGAGAGCAGTGTGCTCAAGCTAGAGACTCTCAAACGCTGGGGCTACTCGATGATTCGCCTAGGAGCCAGTGATGCTGTCTGCCAGTATTTCCTGCCTGCTTCTCTGAAGGCCTTCTCCAATCTTCATGAAAAATGTGAACTCGTCCTCACCCCCGCAGACACGCCTGAGCAGCTCGAAGGGCTGCGAAAAGGCGAGCTCGACCTCGCAGTGGGTATCTATTCTAGTATGAATGAGGTGGAACACCGCTTCATCCCACTCTGTGATGACGAGCTCGTACTAGTCGCCCACCCTGATCACCCAGCGGTGCAGCAAGGCAGCCAACTTGACCTCAGCAATACCCGCCTACTACTCTACAGTGAAAAAAGTGCCACCACGAGGCTACTTCACGACCACCTCTCTCAGCGAGGCATCGTTCCCAGGCACTCTCTGAATCTAGGAAACCTCAATGCCATCATTGAGATGACACGTCTCCAGCTCGGCGTCGGAGTGGCTCCCGCGTGGTTTTTAGATGCCTTTGAGCCGAATTCAAATCTCGTGACTATCCCTATCTCAAACCCAGCGCCTAAGCGAACTTGGGGCGTGTATATGAACAAAGGAAAAACCCTCTCACTGCCAGAAGAAACTCTCGTCACAGTACTTAAAGAACAGATCAATGCCGTCTGCTGTCCACAGGAAAGGCCCGAAAATGTATCACCTATTCAACAGGCCCTTTCTTGAATAGACTTTCTTAAATAGACCTTCTTGAATAAACCTTCTTAAATAGACCTCCTCAACAGCACATCGAAAACTGACCACTGAGCTCACTCCAACTCTAGGCAAAAGAAATCCTTCATCACAGAGCGAAAGACGTCTCGTTTAAACTCTGGAGCCCACTCGAGCTCGAACTGAAAGGGGTAAATCCAGGAGTACGCCTGAAATTCTTGATTTTTCTGGGCTAAATCAGGCTCTGGAGCGTGCTGATCGAGTCTGAGTAGAAAGTACGTTTGCTCCTGCCCATCGTACTTTTTTTTCTCTGGAGTAGGGTACAAATAGCGATATCCAGAGCACTTCTCCACAATCGAGTAATGCTCTGGCCTATAACCCACTTCCTCCCAGACTTCCCGCTCCATCGCCACTCGAAGGCTCTCTCCCTTATCCACTCCTCCTTGGGGGAACTGCCACGCCCCATCCTGCCCACTGCGTTCACAGACCAGTAACTTCCCTTTGGCATTCACAATCAATGCCGCTACATTTTGTCGATAATGTTTCACTAAATAGAAATAGAACCAGCCATTCTCCTTCAGGTCAATATCCTGAGTGAGAGATTTGTGATCTCTCCCAGGGTTATACCAACTCAAAAAACTAACTGGTATTAGAGGAAATTTCGCAGTAACCATACTCCATTGACACCGTAGTGAAGCTTCACACACACTACACTACCATGATGCATCGTCACTCACATTCTCCTCTCACCAAAGTAAAGCTCTTCACCTTGCTAGGTAGCCTACTGATCCCTTTCACCCTAACCTCAGAAATTCAGGCACAAGACAACCAACCTACTGCGAAACCCGTCTTGTGGAAAGCCACTCTCCCAGGCGGGAACTACATGGTCTCTCTGAGCACTATCACCTCTGTGAGTTATCACCAATATATCATCGAGAGTACACTTGTGGTGGATGAAGTCACTATAGACACCACTGGAAACTCACTGGTGAGATTCTACAGTATCAGCCCGATTAGTGATATTATCGAGAGCGATACCAATACATTGACCCCTAATCTATTCAACCAAAGTGAAGGCCCTCTCGATAAAGCCGATGATACCACAGGTATCAATCTCAATGACATGGTAGTGAAGCAGCACCCTCTGACCACTCACGCAAAAACAGTGGAATTCCGCCTCAAGAATAAAGCCACCGTGGAGTCTATCTATAAATCCATCTCTCAGTCATGGGAGGGAGGCCGCCGAGGGAACTTCACTGCCAACTAAGAACTCACCCTCTCCCTCCATTCTCACACAGTAATTTGTCCCCACACATATCGTAAAGCCACTTTGACAAAGAGAAGTCGTTGCTTATAGTCCCCGCACTGATGAGTTACCAAGATGCGACTGAAGCGCTTATGGAGGGCCAAACAATAAAAGGCCAAAATAAGGCTGACAATGAGGATAAGAGCAAATCCTACAACAAAGCCACAACATTCCGCTCCCACGCGCCCGGAGCATGGGCTGGCGAAGAAAAGTGGGATGACTACAAGTGGCAGCTCAGAAATCGTATCAATTCTCTCCAAGAGCTCGAAGCTCACATGGAGCTCACCACCGAGGAGCGCCAAGGCATCATTCTCTCAGGCATGCGCCTCGCGATGTCCATCACACCACATTTTTTCAATCTGATTGATAAAAATGACCCTGAGTGCCCGATTCGCAAGCAGATCATCCCCCGTGAGGAAGAATCTCAGCTCGACCCCCAAGAACTCTCCGACCCCTGTGGCGAAGACTCTCATATGCCTGTCCCCGGGCTCGTCCATCGCTACCCAGATCGCGTGCTCTTTCTAGTCACAGATCGCTGTGCTTCCTACTGCCGCTACTGCACGCGCAGCCGAGTCGTCTCTGGTGTCGGCGAGCAGCGACTCGAACTCCAGTGGGAGCAAGCCTTCCGCTACCTCGAGGATAACCCCCAGATTCGTGATGTCCTACTCTCTGGCGGAGATCCCCTCCTGCTCTCTGACAAGCTCCTCAAGCGCCTGCTCACTCGCCTGCGCTCTATCCCGCATATTCAGTTCGTCCGCATTGGCTCAAGAATCCCAATATTCCTGCCCCAGCGCATTACACCGGAGCTCTGCAGTATGCTGCGAGAATTCCACCCACTCTTTATTTCCATCCACGCCAACCACCCAAAGGAACTCACCACAGAGGTCAAAGCAGCACTGGAGCGCCTCGCCGACGCTGGTATCCCTATGGGAAACCAAAGTGTGTTACTCAAAGGTATCAATGATGACGTCGAGACCCAGAGAGCACTCGTTCACAAGCTCCTGATGTGCCGCGCCCGCCCCTACTACCTCTACCAGTGCGACCTGATTAAAGGCTCGAAGCACCTGAGAACCAGTGTGCGCAAGGGGATCGAAATCATCGAAGGTCTGCGCGGACACACCACTGGCTACGCCATCCCACAATACGTGATCGATGGCCCTGGAGGTGGTGGCAAAATACCAGTGAATCCCGACTATGTCACAGAGCACGGTGACCAACAAATCGAGCTGCGCAACTACGAGGGCAAGACATTCATCTACCCAGAGCCAGAATCAGATTCGATGTCTTCGTCATAGAAACTATCTAGTCTCTATCAGAACTCTCTGCTAACTCACTGCTCCTATTCCAAGTTTTCACACTCATTTTTACCACATTTTACTGCATTCACCAATGATCGGCCCCACTTCTAAAAAACTATTCGACGCTGCCAAAGAAATCATCCCCGGAGGAGTCAACTCACCAGTCAGAGCCTTTAAAAATGTCGACGGTGATCCCTTCTTTGTGCGCAAGGCCAGCGGCGCGCGCATCACTGACGTCGACGATAAGACCTACATCGACTACATCGGCACCTGGGGCCCAGCTATTCTCGGCCACGCCCCCATCGTCATCACCCAGACCATTCACGAAGTCGCCAAGCAAGGTGTTTCCTTTGGCACGCCTAATCCCTGGGAAATCCAGATGGCACGCACCATTGTCGACTGGGTACCTTCTGTAGAAAAAGTCCGCATGGTGAACTCTGGCACAGAAGCCACAATGTCAGCGATTCGTCTCGCACGTGGCTTCACCAAGCGCAATAAAGTCATCAAATTCGAGGGCTGCTACCACGGACATGTCGACCATCTCCTGGTCGCTGCTGGTTCTGGAGCACTGACACACGGTGAGCCTGATTCTGCGGGCGTGCCCAAAGACTTCGCTAATCACACCATTACCCTTCCCTTTAATGACCCGGAGAAACTCACCGCGGTCTTTGAGGAAATCGGAGAGGAAATCGCCGCGGTCATTCTAGAACCATTCCCAGCGAATGCCGGTCTCATCTTCCCACAAGAAGGTTTTCTCCAGCATATCCGTGATATCACGAAGAAATACGGCACCGTACTCATTTTTGACGAAGTCATGACAGGCTTCCGCGTCGCTCGAGGTGGCGTGCAAGAACTCGTCGGTATCACACCAGATCTCACAGCGATGGGGAAAGTCATCGGTGGCGGCCTCCCAGTGGGTGCCTTTGGTGGCCGTGCGGATATCATGGATCACCTTGCTCCCAATGGCCCCGTCTACCAGGCGGGAACTCTGAGTGGAAACCCCCTCGCTATGGCAGCAGGCCTCGCCCAGCTGCGCGAGCTCGATAAAGTAGACGGCTGGAGAGCGCTCGAAGTCCTCGGAGCTCGCCTCGAGAGCGGTATTCGTGCCCTTCTCGCACAGAAAGGCCTCGACTTCACCTTCCACCGGACAGGATCGATGTTCTGCCTCTTCTTCACTGAGCAGAAAATCATGAATCTCGACTCCGTGAGTGGTGCCGATATGGAAGCCTTTAAGCGCTTCTTCTGGTCACTTCTGGATCAAGGCGTCTACTTCGCCCCAAGTCCCTATGAGACTGGATTCATCAGCCTAGCGCACAGTGCTGGTGATATTGACGAGACACTCGAGTGTGTCGAGAAAGCTCTGCAAGCTGTGTAGTTTCAAAAACTCATTATCGGACACAACTCGGATAAACAAATACAATAACCCGACAACAGTCTCATAGTCTGTTCGCTGAAGAAATGAAAAGAATAAGAGATTTAGCTACTTGTGCGTGGGCGGGCATGGGAGCGACCATCATCTATGTTATTTTTCTTGTTACAACCAAATCTCCAAGAATTGAAGATGGAAACCTCACTATGGGCGAAATGAACATTATTGAAGGTTCAATTTTCCTATTTAGCTGGGTCACCATGTTCATTTTCTGGTTCTACACAGTTTACAAAGCCTACAGGTCTAGACGTTTTGGATGGTTAGCATTTTCAGCCTTCTTGTGGCCGCTATATCCAATTTACCTATGGAGATTTGCACATGAATCAGAGAGTGTTTGAATGCAGCAGCACACACAAATCCACTACCCCCTCTGAGCCGAAATCTATATGCCAATTACAAATCTTAACCTGAAATCAAAACTCGCCTTCCAGTAGTGGGTGGATGACTTTGGACGTTAGTAACAAAATAGGCTCACTAGGAGTCGAACCTAGATCTATGGCTTCGGAGGCCACCATTCTATCCATTGAACTATGAGCCCCTATTTGTCTGATGGAGATTGTTACTTTGGCTGAAAACAAAGGTCAAGTGGGATCGCTGGATTCTTCCCAACTGTGTGCTAAGACATTCTCTAAAGCTAACATCTGCAATAAAATGAGGGGCTAAATAGGGAAACCTATCCGTGAAAAATCCCTCCATTCCTTATACCAATGAGGAAAACTAACTGGTTGAAAGCGCGAAGAGATTTGGTGGGAGATCAAGGCGGAACCCATCGGTGATGCGAGCATCACCGATGAGTGACAACGATGGTATCTCGTCAAAGATCTAGCGAATTCTACCAGTTATTTTTTCGAGTTGGTATTAATCAAGGATTGCCAGTGAGCGGAGTTCCGACTAGGGCTCTGCTCGTTAACTTGACTACAACACATTATGTTTGAACTCTTTCGCAAGAAAAACGGCAACTACAAAGACGACATTCTCTCTGGAGTGACCGTTTCTCTCCTGCTTGTCCCTGAGGCCATCGCCTTTTCCTTCATCGCAGGCGTGAACCCTATGGTGGGCCTCTGGTCAGCGGTGTTTGTCGGCTTCATTACTGCAGCCTTCGGTGGGCGCCCAGGCATGATCTGCGGTGCCACAGGTGCGATTGCCATTGTTGCCGCTCAAGCTGTCCATCTCGGAAAAGCGACAGGTGAGGGTATGGATATGGGTATGAAGTACCTCGTGGTGGCACTACTCTTTGCGGGGGTGATTCAGATACTCATTGGAGTCTTTAAGTTCGGGCGATTTATCCGCCTCATTCCCCATCCCGTGATGATGGGCTTTGTCAATGGACTGGCCATTGTGATCGCACTCGGGCAGTTGTTATTCTTCAAGTCCTCCGTATTTTTTGATGATGAAGGCAATATGGTCTCTGAGTGGCTCGCGACACCAGCACTCCTCACTATGATAGGGCTGATTCTGCTCACTATGGGCATTATTGTGTTTTTGCCCAAACTCACCAAAGCTGTCCCCCCTACACTCATCGCGATTCTAGCGATCGCTGGTATCACCTACTTCATCCCGGGCTCTCGCGACATCAGTGACATTCTCACCATGCTCACTGGCAAAACTGCTGAAATCAGTAGTGCGTTCCCCCTCCCTACTGATCTCTCTGGTATTCCCTGGGACGATAAAGATTTCTACCTCGCTATCCTTCCAATTTCCGTGACCATTGCTCTAGTGGGTCTCATCGAGTCTCTACTCACCCTACAGCTGATTGATGAAATCACCGAAACTCGTGGTCAGGGTAATCGTGAATGCCTCGCGCAGGGAGCCGCAAATATCGCCTCTGGTATGTTCGGCGGTATGGGTGGATGTGCCACCATTGGCCAATCTCTCATCAATATGAAAAACGGTGGTAGAGGCCGCACTTCAGGTATAGTTGGTGCCATCACTCTGCTCATTCTCATTATGTTTGGTAGTGAAATCATCATGCAGATCCCCGTGGCTGCTCTCGTGGGTGTAATGTTTATGATCGTCATTAGCACCTTTGAGTGGTCGACATTTAAAACCATCGGCAAAGTCCCCAAATCAGAGCTACTCGTCATTCTCGCCGTCACCCTTGTGACTGTGTTTATGCACAACTTAGCCCTAGCCGTTGCTGTCGGGGTGATTCTCTCCGCTCTCGTCTTCGCGGCGAAAACATCCACTCATATCACCACAGAAATCGTCAAAGACTCTGAGGACGAGCGCATTTATGCCCCAGAGGGCCTACTCTACTTCGCCTCTGTGCAGGATTTTCAAGAGCAATTCACAGCTAGTAGCGACAGGAAAAACATCGTCATCGACTGTGAGAAGCTCCGAGTGTGTGACATGTCAGGGCTAGAAGCTCTTAACTCTATCGCGACCAAGTACCGTAAAGCAGATAAGAATTTACGTTTACGCCACCTCTCTGCGGACTGCCGTGATATGCTGAAAAAAGCGGGCTCACTCATTGAAGTTGAAATTCTCCCAGATGATCCGACCTATAGTGTTGCCAGATTAAGAGCTAACAGCTAAGCTCTTACACCAAACACGTTAGAACATAGTCACATGCCGCAGAAGCAGCAGAAGAGAAACCTGATTGCTCAAATCGAGAGCGAACTCCAGACCCAACTCAGCACCCTCAAGTCAGCGGCTCTCGAGTCGCACAAGAGCTCCACGGGTGAGGAAAGCAAGGCGGAGGGTAAATATGACACCCGAGGACTCGAAGCCTCCTACCTTGCTGAAGCGCAGGCCGAGCAAGTCACATTACTTGAGGAACAACTCGGCCGCCTCAAGCTCATGGAAATCCCCGAGGAACCTGACTCTGTGTTACTGGGCTCTCTGGTTCTCGTCGCTGGAGAAGAGGACGAGCTCGGTTACTTCATCCTTCCTGTGGGCGCGGGCAAGCATATCGAGATGGAGGGGCAGACCTTTACAGTCATCACCCCAGAGTCCCCCGTCGGCCAGTCTATCTTTGGCAAACAAGAGGGTGAATTCATCAGCCACCCAGTACTCTCAGAAGCCTTTATTTCTGAGATCTGGTAGCCACTCAGAGAGAGAAATCCACTCCGCTCCTTGCTGGAGCTTCCACTGACCCAGCGGCCCCTCCACATGGAGGTCCCTGTACTTACGATCTGGTGTCTGGAAGTCTGCCCACCAGTCCTGCACGGGAATCTCTGGGTGAAGGCGCAGTTTGATAAAATCCGCCACTTCTGGAGAGCCAATGAGACGCAGCACCGCACAGGCAAAACCATCACTCTGCAAGTAGCCATTGCCCAGTAGCGATAAATCCTCACTACGCAGCTCCACACTCGGAGCTATGAGTCTACCTTGTGTACAGAACAGCTGCACTCCACCTCTCTCAAAACTCACCTGCCCAGTACCGTCTCTCGCATGAATCCCTTCTGCCCGACCTATCCACTGACCACGCCAGCTCGCTGGTTGATCGAGGCGGCCAGAGAGCTGCCCCTGCGCCATAGCATGCTCAATCACATAAGATACTCCCTGAGCGACCTCATTCTCCCCCGCACCATGCTCGAAACTCTGCTGCGGTGCATTCATCAGCAGGCTAAACAAACGATGACGCAGATGAAAATGCGCCGCCCACTGAAAACGAAATCCACCCAGTGTAACCTCCCTCGGTTCGACACTTACAACTCCGCCTCGACAGATCACAGGAACACGCAGTGACTCTGCAAATGGCTCTCCTAACAATTTCACTTCATTCAGTGAGACATAGCCCTTCTGCACAGTATCTGCTAGAGAGAGCTGGAGACTGACCCCGCCGAGACTGAGTATTTCTTTCCCACCTTTCTGTAGGCGAAATGCACCTTCCCTCAAGTTCACCTGTACGGGCTGCTTGGCGACTTGTGGCGCAGCTGATTTCTTAGGCGCTTCAGTAGGAGTTTTCCGTTTTGGTGTCTCTGCTTTCGCTGTAGCACCATTGGGAACTTCCTCCCCTTTGATTTCCTCTCCTTGCACCGCTTCTTTCACATTCTCAGGAGTAGGGGCAGCCAATGCTTCTGGTACGACTTGCGGCTGTATCTGTGGCACGACTTGTTGCTCTGACTCAAGCAGCTCTCTCTGCCTATCTAGAAGACTCTCAAGGTCATCTAAATCAACGACAACCTCAGGTTGCTGAATCTCCAGCTCGCGAATCTTAAGGCGCTTTTCTAACAAATCTCCCCACGAAATCTGTACAAAGACCTTTCCCACTTGGAGCTGGGTCTCCTCCTGCTCAGACACTCGACTCTTTAGCCCCCAGACATGGCAGCCAATCCCCGGCCACCACCAAGCACCGGCAATCTCACAGGGCACACCAGCTCTCTCGCTGAGTTTTTGCCCAAGCTTCGCTCTCCCCCACGGACTAATCAGCCAGAGATTAGAGAGCAGCCAGAGGACAACGCCAAGAAGGCATAGAGTAAAGGGGGCTCGCCATAACCACTTGCGCAGGCTGCACCACCGAGCCACTGGTTTATTTCTGTTTGATTGGGAAGCGAATCACCACGCTACGATCAATAATTGGTCTGCCCGAAGAGGTGACTTCTTGTAAGCGGTAGATCAGTAGCCCGTAGTGCTTAGTCTTCATCTTACCAATCGCTAAATTCTCCTTCACCTGACCAAGAACTGTGTCTTCCTCATACTTCCACTCATGCCCAGTCCAGCCGCCTAGAATGCTGCGCTCTTTCGCATCGATATCCTCTATCGCCACGAGTTCACCATTCGGGGAACGGAAAGAATCATCTTTAAAACGCATGAGAGAAATTGGCGTGCCTGCACCACTCACACGAATCGACCACTCACCTTCCTTGGCCTCATCCAGATGAATGATCACATCTTCCACTTTCTGAAAATCGCGCGCATCCCAGAGCTTATTGTACTCCTCAAATTCTTCCTGTGTGAGACCGAGGTTCTCGTGAAAAGGCAGTGGTAATCCAGGCTCCAGAGTCTTTGAAAATTCACGAAACCACTCGGGCTGAGACTTGGCCGCAGCCTCTACTTTCGCTAGGTAGACCTGAATTTCCTGTGGAGGCTTCACTATCACCACTTCACCACGAATCGTCTCCCCCGCTGGCAGGGCGGATAATTTCTTAGGAGCCTCTTTGGCCTTTTGAGAATACGCCAGTGGGCTCAGAGCGGCAAAGCAGAGAGCCAGTACAGAAATCGTTTTCATGGTTCGAGAAATCATCTAGAGAAGAACTTAGGGAAAGACAAAAATCTTTCAACCTTGATTATCTCATAGAGTTCATCGCATCGAATCTCCCTCATCGAATTCCTCTACTCCACGACATCTTCACTCGCTACTTCCTCAGTCGATTCGATCTCTGTGTTCTCCTCTAGTTCTTCCTCGATTTCTTCAGTAACAGCGAGACGGTCTTCCCATGACTCCAGACTCACGGACTCTCCGAGGCCGCCGATTTCCTCAATCAATTCTCGACAGCGCACCCGCCAAGCCTCGTAATTGGGTGGTTTCTTCACTTTATCACGGCTATTACTAAAGACGAGGTAGGTCACCGTAAGGTCAGAAACAGGCCGACTATAGGGACTCGCATTTTCATTGAGCCGTTTTGCCATTCTTAGAGAAGCTTCTCCAATCTTAAAGGTAGGGCCCCCATCACCGACGATCGCAGGATAGATCTTATCCTGATAAATCACCGCAGCATAGTCACCAGCCCGACCTGCATAGGGGTCACGGGAATTGGTGAGGATATTCACAGGAAGAACAATAAAGGGATCATGCTCCGCGATTAAAAAGCTCCGGTAGGTCATATCCTCGATTCCACGCTGGAGCATTTTCTTTCTCTCTCGCAGCCACGTCCTACGAGCAGCAGTGGTCGATGACTGCGCAATCTCACGATCAGCATTCCCAATGCGTTTCTTCCAGCCTGCAATCATCGGATTAGGTGTCGATGTCTGCTTCTTCCATCCATAGCTGGTGAATGGCTGATAGTGTGTCGAATTCACGATCTCCTCTGGCATGGTCGCTAGTCGATCACCGTCTGATCCATCTGAGACAACATCCATATCTCCTTGCAGCAGAAGAACTCTGCGCCCGCTCGTCGGATCTTTGAGATTCAAAATCGTCTCACAATCAAAGAAATTATGCCTTGTCGTCAGCACTGAGAGATTGGTCGCATTGCGTTTTAGCCGCTCCACCTTATTGCGGTAAAGCTGATCATAAAAGGGAGAAACTTCCGCAGTACTGAGCAACTCAGCCATCCCGGGTAGCAGCTCGCTGAGATGCGGGCTCACACTCTCTAACTCCTCTATAGTCTGCGCGGCAGCAGGCAGCTTCACCTCAAGTCGATAACTCGCACTATACGCACTAGCCTCTTCTCTCACCACAGACGCTCTAGCAGAAGGAGTGACCTCCACATGAGTCTCTAGCTGGATGCCCTTAGAAAGCTTACGAATATCCCCACCAGAGGTAATCGGCTCCACCTTAGGAACTGGCAGTGGCCGAGCTTCTAACTCAGCCACGACATCATCTGGACCAACAGCATCAAGTCCTCTCTCTACTTCTACTGGCGCCGACACTGCAGCCTCACCATTTTCACTCTCTTCATTCACAGAAAGTCCAGCAACCTCCTCCTCTAATAACTCACCCGATACTGCACGATCTGGCACAGGCTCTCCAGCAGCAGGTACCGCACTACTTCGCCATGCTCTGACCAGCTCTTTTGCCTCTTTGAGTAAAACTGCGCGCAGAGGCGTGAGCACCATAATACAGAGTAAAATGACCAATAAGAGAGCCGCAGCACGAAGATAAGGAAACACCCTCAGTGGAGAGGTTTTCGAGTCACTATTCTGAGTGTTTGATGAGCTAGGATGACTGGGTTCAACCATACAAACACGCTAGCGGAAAAGCAGCAGCAGCGTCGAACCAAATTGTCCCACCACCGTGAAAAATCCTCCAAAAAGATGAATTTTTAATGGACACAGCGAAGCAAGGTGATTAGCGTCCCGCTCCAGAGAGAAATTGTGAATGTCTCTAGAGTGCAGATGCCTGAAACACCACGCATGTCTGTACGATGAGATGAAGCACAGTGGCTTTCGACACATCATTTTATAATGGCACGATAGCTCAGTGGTAGAGTAGAGGACTCATAAGCCTTTGGTCCCGGGTTCAAATCCCGGTCGTGCTACCAATTTTTAAAAAGCCCCGAATCTTTCTGATCAGATTCGGGGCTTTTGTTTTCTCTTATTCGAGTTTCCAATGCCTAACGCAATAAGGCTCTCAACTCATTCCTGAGCGAGAGCCTTAAAAAGAATAGTTAGAACGAGCACCCTCGCCTATCTTCACTCTGAAATTTTAGACATCGTGCACTGGGAGCTTCGCCACTTCTTCGCGGACTTTCTCAGCGAGTGGTGTGGAGAGATAGCGCTCTGTGGAGGAGGCGGCGATCACGACAATGCGCTTTCCTTCCATCTCTGGGCGTTTAGCGAGCTCAATGGCACAGTGAATTGCACCACCACTGGAGATTCCAGCTGGTAGACCTTCTAACTGAGCTAACTGCTGAGCCATATGAAATGCTTCGTCATTATCCACGGTGAGGACTTCATCAATGATATCGACATTAAGATTACCCGGGATAAAGCCTGCCCCAATACCCTGAATCTTATGAGGCCCTGGTGTACCACCACCAATCACTGGTGAGTTCGTGGGCTCGACAGCGTAAGTCTTCATATCACAGCGTGATTTCAGTACTTCAGAGACTCCTGTGATCGTTCCACCTGTACCAACACCTGCGACAAAGGCATCGATTCTGCCTTCTGTAGCTTCCCAGATTTCCTCGGCTGTGGTCTGGCGGTGAACTTCTGGGTTCGCTGGGTTCTCGAACTGGCCGGGGCCAAAGGCATCATCTCCTGATTCTTCGATCAGTTGTTTCGCCTTGGCAATCGCGCCTCCCATGCCCTTAGGTCCAGGTGTGAGGACAATCTCGGCTCCAAGCATGCTGAGGAGTACGCGGCGCTCGATAGACATCGTTTCTGGCATTGTCAAAATGCAGCGATAGCCTTTCGCTCTTGCCACAAAGGCGAGTCCGATACCTGTATTTCCAGAAGTCGGCTCAATGATAACGCCTCCCGGCTTGAGCGACCCATCTCGCTCCGCAGCCTCGATCATGGCTTTTCCGATCCTGTCTTTAACACTAAAGAGAGGGTTGAAAAATTCACATTTCACAAGGACTTCCGCCTTGAGACCTTCTGCTAATTTATTGAGTTTCACCAAGGGTGTATTCCCTATGGTATCCACCATGCTGTTTGCCACTGTGCTCATATCTGTGTGTAATTAAATAACTGCAGATACCATCGACCAGTCGCCAGCCCAGAGCAATTAAATATTATAATTTTGCACACCTGAGGAGAGGTGGAGTCCGCACTCGTACTTATTGCCACCGTAGCGTGTCTGCTCGGCACTCACGCCATCAGAGACAGGAACTGTGGAGTGCTTATCCCCCATTGTCACATAACCTTCTGACTCTAAAGGGTGGCGCAGAATCTCATGCTCCGCAAAATACGCCTGAACTTGGGCATCCGCCCAATCAAGAATCGGGTAGACTTTAATAGTCTTACTCTGCTGCTCCGCAAAAGCGCGGTCGGAGCGGGTGCTCGACTGCGAGCGGCGCACGCCACTGATCCAAATATCCGCACCGATCTCATCGAGAGCGCGACTCATGGGCTCAATTTTATTGATCACCGCATAGCGCTGGGCGGCTTCTTCTGAGCCTTCCCAGAGTTTGCCATAGAGAGCCTCTTGGCGTGCTGCGGAAATTTTGGGATTATAGACCCTGAGATCTACATCGAATTTCTGCATTAACTGCTCGGCATAGCGGTAGGTTTCATCAAACAGGTAGCCCGTATCGACAAAGACCACCGGGATCTTAGGGGCATGTGTGCTGATGAGGTGCAGCATCACTGCTGCCTGTAGGCCGAAGCTCGTACTCGCGACAACACGATCTCCGTAGGTCTCATAGAGCCAGGCGAGTCTCTCCCCGGCCTTTTTTGCCTCGAGCTCGCTGGCTATAGTTTGATCTATCTTTGTCGTTATCTCATCGATTGTATTCACTTCTGACATACCTATGCTGTGCTATAAGGCGGCCTGAGCAGGCAAGTTCAAATGGAAGTCTTTGCCGTTCACTGTGGCCTTGATGTAGCCTGCGCGAATCACAAAGTCTCCGAACTTCTCACCTTCGGTTCTATTTTTTGCGTAATCTTCTATAAGAGGCTTGAGCGTGGGAATAATTTCATCGCGAGTGATTGCTTCGCGATAAAGTTTATTCAGACGGTCTCCAGCATGGCCTCCGCCAAGGTAGAGATTGTACTTTCCAGGGGCACGGCCAACAAAGGCGATCTCTGATAAAAACGGTCTACCACAGCCATTCGGGCAGCCTGTCATACGAATGGTAATCGCATCATGGCGTAGGCCACAGGCCTCAATGACTTCCTCGATCTCACTCACAGCTGTGGGCAGATAGCGCTCCGCTTCCGCGAGGGCGAGTCCACATGTCGGTAGTGAAACACAAGCAATGGAGTTAAGGCGCAGGCCTGAGCGGTGTACGGAATCTGCCATTTTATATTCATCCATGAGAGCTTGCACCTTCGGGCGCTGCTCGGGAGAAACATTGGCAATCTGGAGATTCTGATTCGCTGTAAGGCGGAAGTCTCCGGTGTGGATTTCTGCAATTTTACGTAATCCTGTGCGCAGATCATAGCCGTCTTTATCAACGACACGGCCGCCTTCCACAAAGAGCGTGAAGTGGCTATTACCATTGGCATCTTCCACCCAGCCGAAGCGGTCTCCATTGTCATCAAAGACAAAATCACGCGCAGGCTCGATATCATAGCCTAAGTATTCATTGAGCTTCTCAGTGAACCAGTCAGCTCCACGGTCATCAATGGTGTACTTTAAGCGGGCATGCTTACGGTTTGTGCGATCACCGAAATCACGCTGCACCATCACGACCTTCTCCGCTGCATCTAGTACCTTATCAGGTGTGACAAAGCCGATGATATCTGCGAGGCGCGGGTAGGTTTCTACCACACCATGAGTCATTCCCATGCCACCGCCTACGGCGATATTGTATCCAACAAGTTTTCCTTCTTCTACAATAGCGACAAAGGAGAGGTCATTGGCGTGGATGTCGACGTCATTGGAAGGAGGGACGGCAACGGCGATTTTAAACTTACGTGGCAGGTAGGTCTTTCCGTAAATAGGTTCTTCTTCGTCTTTAGAATCGACGACTTTTTCACCATCTAACCAGATTTCATGATAGGCACCTGTTCTTGGTGTTAGATGTGCGGAGAGATCCTCAGACATTTTCAGCACCTCAGCGTGCACCTCACTCTGGTGAGGATTCGGGTTACACATGACATTGCGGTTCACGTCACCACAGGCAGCAATTGTGTCCATTGCTGCGTCATTGATTTCTTTGATCGTGCGCTTCAGCTGAGTCTTGATCACGCCGTGAAGCTGGAAGGCCTGGCGAGTTGTCAGCTTGATGGTGTGATTAGCAAATTCTGTGGAGAGACGATCCATCTCGATCCACTGCTTTGGTGTGGCGACACCACCAGGTACACGAATACGAATGAGGAAACTGTAGGCTTTCTCGAGCTTGTGCTTGCGGCGATTGGCACGCAGGTCACGGTCATCCTGCTGATAGCAACCGTGGAATTTAAGAAGCTGCTGTTCGTCTTCTGTGAGACCACCTGTGGAGGTATTTGCGAGGCCTTCTGCGAGAGTACCACGGAGGTAGTTACTCTCGATTTTGAGATATTCGTTGGAGGCGAGTTTCTTTTCTTCGCTCATAATGATTTCTTTCTTTGCGGCTCTGCTGAGCCAGAGTTTAGGGGATCGTTTTTAATATTTTCTTCGTTGACTAGTCTATGTTCGCTCTCAAGTGCCTTAGTAGACGTCACGCTGATAGCGCTTCTCTTTCTTAAGTACATCCACGTAGGCTTCTGCTTCTTCTTGTGATTTTTTGCCTTGCTCTGCCACGACTTCCACCAGGGCATCATGCACATCACTCGCCATACGAGAGGCATCACCACAGACATAGAAGTGCGCACCCTTCTCTAACCAAGTGTAGAGTTCGGCGGCTTGTTCACGGATCTTATCCTGCACGTAGACTTTCTCCGGCTGGTCTCTAGAGAAGGCCACATCGAGCTTGGTCAGTGCTCCTGATTTTAAATGATCTTGGAGCTCGAGCTGATAGAGGAAGTCAAAGGTGTATTTCTGATCGCCAAAGAACAACCATGTTCCCCCCTTAGCTTCTAACTCACCACGCTCTTCAATGAAGGCGCGGAATGGTGCAATACCAGTACCTGGCCCTACCATAATCACTGGCACATCACCACTCTCTGGTAGGCGGAAGTTCTTATTTTTGTGCACATACACAGCGACTTTCTCACCCACCTTCGCCTCATCCGCGATATAGGTGGAGGCCACACCCTTACGAGCACGCTCATGCGCATCATAGCGAACCGCGGCCACTGTGAGGTGGACTTCTCCAGGGTGTGCCTTAGGACTTGAGGCAATGGAGTAGAGACGTGGTGGTAACTTTCGCAGTACACTCACGAGCTGCTGCTCACTGAGCTCTTTCGCAGGAAAGCTCTCAAGAGCATCGATGACTTGGCGACCCCACATCCAGTCCTTGAGCGCTTCTTTCGCATCATCAGCGAGGAGCTTTTCGAGCTCTTCTGACTGTGCGATTGCTTGATATTTCTTTAGCACGGCACGCGAGAGCGCTGTGATATCGAGGTGACTCGCAAGTGCTTCTTTAAAACTGACTTTCTCCCCACCTTTGAGCTCCACCTCTGCGTCACCACTGAGCTTGGTGAGACTGAGAATATCAGCCACGACTTGGGCGCAGTTTTCTGGAACAACAGCGAGGGCATCACCAGCTTCGTACTCTAGGCCTGAGCCTTCTAGTGAGAGTTCGATATGTACTGTTTCCTTTGCAGAGCCTTCGCCGTTCAGTAGCACACTCTCTAGTACCTCTGAGGGGAAAGGATTTTTCTTTGAGTACTCCACTCCTCCTACCGCAAAAGCGCCAAAGTCCATCATAGCAGGTGCTACCTCAGGAGCAGCAGGCGCGAGTATGGTAAATGCCTCCTTCTCCCAGGCTGCATAGCTATCATCAAAATCAACATCGCAGTCCACACGAGCAAGCACGCGCTCTGCTCCCAGAGTCTCGAAGCGTGCATCCATTTCCTTACCTGTCTCACAGAACTTATCGTAGGACGTATCTCCTAGAGCGCAGACAGAATACTTGAGACCTTTGAGATCCACGGTCTTGGTCATCAGCTCTTTGTAGAAGGCTTCTGCACTCTCTGGTGGTTCGCCATCTCCCCAAGTGCTAACGATTACTAGGAGATTCTCTGCTTTTGCGAGTGATGCGGGCTCAATTTCGGCCATGTTCTTCATCACCGCCTTGAAGCCTTTTTTCTTCGCGGTTTTTGTCAACTTATCCGCAAGGCCTTCGGCATTTCCAGACTCTGTGCCATAGAGCACGGTCAAGGGTGTGGACTGGGCTGGTGCTGCTGCCGCTGAAGTGCCTGCAGTCGCTCCCGCAGCCAAGTAACCACTCAGCCATACCTTCTGCATAGGCTGCAAGCTGGATAGAACCGTGGACAAGGCTGCGCGTTGGTTCGCATCGAGGGGTGCGTGTTCTGGAAACATTGTTTAGTAAATTACTTAGTATTAAAAGATATTGACGCGCAGAATTTTGCAGAATTTTTCTAAATCGCAATACTTTTTAGGTTTTTTAGGGGAAATCAGTGCGATTTACAGCAATTTCATACCATAGCATATGACTCAAGTATAACGAGTTTTTGCTACTTTCTAGGCTTCAAACATCTCTAGTTGCTCATCCTTCAAGTCACTTTCTAAGCGGACACCAAAGCCCAGTAAACGCACAGACTTCCCCTCTCCCCTGCTCCAGCCTTCCTCAAGGAGTAATTCTGCCAGTTCACCAACAATCACTGTTGAGGCACGCTCCGCAGTCGTCTGGCTGAAGTCATCAAACTTCAGCTTCACCACCAGGGCCTTGATTTTCCTGTGCGGGTAGCTCTGCTCCATGGTCTCACGCACACCTTCGAGCAGTTCCAGTAAAATGGGCCTCAGATCCGCACTCTGGCGCGCGTCCTCTGAGAGTGTGGTCTCCTGACTCACTGATTTCCTCACTCGGTGTGGCTGCACGATTCTGTGATCCACACCTCGACTCATCTCATAGAGCTCCGCGCCCCAGCGGCCCAGTTTCTCAATCACCTCCCAGCGATCACTACGACTGATCTGCCCGCAGGTCTTATAGCCAGCAGCTGCGAGACGCTCTTGGCTCTTCTTCCCCACTCCCCAGAGCTTCCCGATAGGCAGCGTACTCATAAAGGAACTCACTTCTTCTGTGGTCAGTTCAAACTGGCCATTGGGCTTCTCCATATCACTGGCGATTTTTGCGAGCATTTTATTGGGCGCGATCCCAGCAGATGCTGTGAGCTGAGTTTCCTCTAGTATCTGCCCGCGAATCTCACGAGCTATGGCGGCAGCCTGACTCTGCCAATGACTGACATCCAGATAGGCCTCATCCAGAGAGAGAGGCTCAATCTGGGAGGTGAAGCGCTCAAACACAGCTCTCACCTGTGCTGAAACAGCACGATACAAATCAAACTGCACAGGCACGATAATGAGCTCCGGACAGAGCTCTTTGGCCTTAAACACCGGCATCGCTGAGCGGCAGCCAAATTCTCTCGCCTCATAGTTCGCCGTGCAGAGTACACCGCGTCGGCTACTGCCACCCACAGCCACAGGCTTCCCCACTAGATCTGGATTCTCACGCATCTCAATGGCCGCGTAGAAACAATCCATATCAATATGGATAATTTTGCGTGGTGTTTCCACCAAATCAGACTCTAGCGCTTCCTCAGCCATGCTCGATCAGCGTACCTCAGCTCCATGAGTTGCTCAACAGCCATTGGATCTATTTCCACCTCAGCCACCTCTCGCTGATACGCCAGTGCTTCCACAAAGAGAGACTGACAAGACACTACCCCTTCATCACTGTCTTTCTTCACACTACTTTTAGCCACACTTCCTTGGTGCAAGAGCCCGTACTTCGTTCGTCGCTGGCCAGCACCTGCGAGCTTCATCCCCTTATGATCGAGCACATCATGCTCTACTGGACTGCGAAAACACGCAGGATCTGCACCTTCAGACTCCCTGTCTATTTGTAAATTCACCTGCTCACCATGCTGCCTCATAGCCACACCGAGTGCTTGATGAATGCGCCGGTAACTACCAGCACCACGCATACGCTCAAGAGAATGCCCTCGTGGAATCACCAGCGTGTAGGTCCAGTCCACACGATGATCCACCACCCCGCCACCAGTCCACCTGCGGACATAGTGAAGCTTCTCACCCGAGCTACACGATTGCTGCGGAAAACACGCTAAAGTCTCCGCATAAGTCGAAAAATAACCAAAACTCACCGTCGGCTCAGACCATTTGTAAAATCGAAGCAGAGGAGTCTCACGAGGTTGCTTCAGCAAATACTCATCTACTGCCATGTTCTCAGCTCCCGACCTCGCAGTGGGGTCGATCCAGAGAGCTAGTCTTGAGAACACCTTGTCCATAGAAATTCTCAAGCTCGCTATGCCTCAAGCATTCTCAACCTTCACCACCCTATCCCCTGAACAATCCTAGGCGATATTAGTAAAGACCTTCTGTACGTCTTCATCATCTTCTAGCTTATCGATCAGACTCTCGATCTCTGCCACTTGCTCTTCACTAAACTCAGCGGGTTGGCTAGCGATTCTCTCTAAGTTCGCCTTCACGACTTCGAGCCCGAGCTCCTCGACACCTTGTTGCAGGGTATTAAAGCTAGTGAAGTCTCCATAGGCCACAGCTGTCTCATCGAGCACTTCGAGTTCCTCCAGTCCCGAGTCAATGAGCTCTAGCTCATACTCCTCTGCATCCGCCCCTTCTTTGAGCTTAAATTCCACCACAGCCTTGCGGTTAAACATGAAGTTGAGCGCCCCACTTGTCATCAGCTCGCCACCATTTTTATTAAAAATCGTGCGGACATTGGAGAAGGTACGTGTGTTATTATCTGTCGCGCATTCCACCCAGAGAAGTACGCCGTATGGGCCTTTGCCCTCATAGTTCACTTCATCATAGTTCGCGGCGTCCTTACCGTCGGCGCGTTTGATCGCCTTATCGATATTGTCCTTAGGCATGTTCTGCGCCTTAGCGTTCATGATCGCTGTGCGCAGTTTTGTATTACTCTCAGGGTCAGAGCCACCCTCTTTCGCAGCAATGGTAATCACACGACCAAGCTTTGGAAAAAGCTTAGACATCTTATCCCAGCGGGCTTCCTTACTGGCTCTTCGGTATTCAAATGCGCGTCCCATTCTATTTTAATGCTCTATTTTAAATTTTCTAAATATCCTAACAAAAAGTCTCACCTCTCTAGAGAAGTGCCCATGGCGAAGACAATTAGGCTAGTGCCTTCCCTCTCGACTCTCAAGCGCCGATTTCCTGTAGTTTCCTCAAGGCTTCAAGTGCCGCTCCATTATCAATCAGCTCTTGAGCTCTTGCGACCCCAGCCTCCATACTTGGAGCAATACCAGCGCAGCACAGACCTGCTGCGGCATTTAGCACCACCATATGGCGCTTCGCCCCACGGTCTTTCGCAGAGAGAATATCTTCAAGAATCTTCTTATTGCACTGCGCATCACCACCGATTAGCTCCGCCACATCCGCGGTCTCAAGGCCGTAGTCTTCGGGCCCTATCGTGACCGTCTCTGAGTCCACAGCTGTTTTCACAATGCGGGTAGAACCCATCAGGCTGCACTCATCCACCGAGCGCCCATCCGCTGTCTTCCCATGGACGATCCAAGTGCGCTCTCGCCCGAGACGCTGTAGAATATCCCCGTAGATTTCAGCCAGTGCTTCATCACAGATGCCTACGAGCTGAGTCTGCGGGCGCGCAGGATTCAGCAGTGGCCCTATGAGATTAAAGATTGTTCTCACACCTTCCTTAGCAAGCTGCGCACGCACAGGCCCCACAGCCTTAAAGGCGGGGTGATACTTCTGCGCGAATAAGAAACCTACGCCTGCCTGCTCGATACAGCGGCAAAACTGCTCCTCGGGCATCGACAAATTAATTCCTAAGGCCTCAAGCACATCAGCACCACCGCTCTTTGAGGTAATGCCACGGTTCCCGTGTTTCACCACATTGGCACCACCCGCCGCAATGACAAACATACTCGTGGTAGACACATTAAATAAATTAAGCTTATCCCCACCAGTGCCGCAGACATCAATCGTCACACCAGAGAGTGCTGTTTGATCGAGCCCAGGGTCGAGAGAGCGCTCTAGGAATGCCTCCACAAAGGTGGCTATCTCCTGCGCTGTCTCCCCTTTTTGGGTCAGAGCCTTTAGAAACTCCGCCTTCTCATCGACCGCCTGCGATTCTTCGAGCAGATAATCGGCTGCTAGGTAGATCTGTTTACTAGAAAGCTCTTCGCCCGCGCGAAGTTGTTGAGTCAGCTGCTGCATGCTTACGGTGTACAAAATCTAGCCCTGCTTCAGCAATAAGGAAACTCGCGGATTCTTAAAATCTCGTCTCGCATCATTCTCCGTGGTTACATCAGTCCGTCTGAATATCCAAAACCTAGTAGACGTTGATTCGCTATGTAAAACACGGTTTTCGTAAACCCATCAAATGATTCTAGCAGGCAATACTTCATCTTTCCTCCTCCTGAAGAGGAGAATTCACGGCGACCAAATGTTATGACGACGTCTCCTTCATAAAAATCATCCGTAAAGAATTCCTTATACAAGAGGTCTGTCTCGGCAATATCGTACACAAGAAAAAGACCATCTGTGTACTCTACTTTCTTACCTTTACTGAGTTCCTTTAGATTCAACCCAAAACTGTCGATTAGTAAGTGGTCTTCATCAAACCGCGTACACGATACTATTCCTAAAAAAATAATAAGAATGGCAACCAGCTTCATTTTTTCTAACAGGAAACTAAAAACCACTCACAGCTGACCATCAGCGGCAAGTGACTCACAAAAATAACACCAAAAATTATCTTGTCACTTAGAAAAGGCCACGAGATCAGTGGTCGAATGAGCCGTTTTGTTAGTCATTAAACCTGAGTGAATTATTTCTCATTTTACAAGAAATTGCGCCACCTCAAAAGTGCAGAAAATTATGACTCCTCCACTGGTTATCATCGCTACAAGTGAAAATATGGGATAAGCGACAAAGGCAAGCTGATGGTCGGACTCCAGAAGAAAATAACTGAATCTTCCCGAGACAAAAGCCAAAATAAAAGCAATTATTACTCCAAGAGTTAGAAGTATAGGATAATGCCACCATACGCTGTTCATTTCGTGGGCCGCTATCGGTCCGCTCACACATCCGAAAATAGCAATGATTACGGCAGTCAGATCTGCAAGGTTCATTCTGATTTCACTTAGTCATCAATGCCGGGATACGGACAAAAATTTCAACCGAACTACTCCACTCCCTCACTCACCTCTTTCAAAAAAGCATCAATCGTCTCACGCGCATGTTTTATACCTTCTTGCTCATTCCAGCCGTCTTTGGAGACCTTGGCCGCGTAGCCGAAATGGTGCTGCCAGAGTTTCTTGCCATCGACCTTTTCCTGAAGGTGAAACGTCTCTGAACTCGCCTGCACTTCTGCCCACTTTGCACGCACTGCTGCCCAGTATGGCGCTGTTTTCTCCAGACTCTCAGCACCTGCTGCTAGATCTGGTGAGGTGATTTCCTCATAGCGATTGATCCCGTATTCTTTGCCAACACTCTTCATGCTCTTCGTGCCCGTCGGCTCGTCATTGCTTAGAGCTAGCTTGTCATTCTGCTGCGTATGCACCCAGCCATTAGGTGTGATCGTGATTTCGTGTCTGCCCTGGAGCACTTGGTAGTCATCTCGCACGGAAAATTCCCTTCTCGGCAGAGGCCGCCACATCGGCTCACTCTTCCAGCTAGAGACTCCTCCGCTATGCTCCCAGCGTCCCTGTACCTCATAGCGCGGTGAGTCATCCACTTGATAGACCGCTTGTGTCCAAGTTCTCTCTCTAGATTCGAGTTGCTCTCTTTCCCAAGTCGTCGCACCCCTGTAGACATGCGCCTCGGTGTCCTCATAGCGCCAGTCTTGGCGCCAGTGCTTCATCACATGAGGGCCTATTTGCTTCCCCTCTTTGTCCTTAAAATACATCACCAGTGCGTGCTGCAGACTGATGAAATCCTCTGAGTCCTCAAGCACGACAACTAGCTCTGTGCCCCAAGAAAAATACGGCTTTGGCGGCGTATAGTCAGCCTGAAATCCTGCGATTTCCACAAAGTCAAAACTCACTCGGTAAGAACCCGCCATCGCAAGAATCGCTAAGCGGTCTTTTTCCTTCTGGGATACACCCTCTGCTTGGAGTTTCTCCCACGAAGGCTTTTGCCCCTTCATGAGTGTGACCTCTGTACCTCGAGATGTCCCACCCCTGGGCTGCATCGCTTCTGTTTCTAGAAACGGCCAGGCAAACACATGCCCTTGTACCACAGGCTTTGCATCAGCGGGTTTAGACTCAGCATCATGATTTTCAGCCGGTTTTTCTACCTTCGCAGAAATTTGCTCGGCCTTCTGAGTCCCTTCTTTCTCGTAAGCGCAGAGTGTGAGAGAACAGCTCAGTGAGAGCAGCCAAGTACTGAAGTTCGTGAATCGAGTTATCATCATACCTTAGTTGAAATACCCTAGTTTGTTTTCATAGAGAAAATGCAGTCAGGCTCACAGTTTGTCTTCATCTCTGTGAAATCCCGACTCCTTCTCTCGTGATTCTTCATCCGTTACGTTTCTGAGAACGTTCGTTTCCAAATGACTCTCTCAATGACTCTTCTGTTACGCCTTAGCGGCTTCACCAGATTTCCCCTTCCCTCTGGGCTTAGTCGGCTTAAAGGTGAGTTCTTTGGCGTCTTTACGGCGTGATACTTTCACAAGGTTTTCTTCTTTGATCTCGCCTCTCAGTAGAGCTTCGGCGAGTGGATCCTCCAGATAGCGCTCCACAGCACGGCGCATAGGACGCGCGCCATAGGCAGGCTCATAGCCTTTTTCGATCAAGAAGTCTCTAGCTGTCGCTTCTAGCTTGAGCTTGATACCCTTCTCCTCGAGGCGCTCAAAGAGCTTCGCGCTCTCCAGATCAACGATTTTCTCGAGATCTTTCTTCCCTAACATATGGAAGACAACGAGCTCATCGAGACGGTTCAAAAACTCTGGCCGGAAGAAGCGCTTTGATTCCTCAAGAATCTTCGCCTTCATGCCATCAAAGTCAGACTCCTCGGCCTGCATTGCGCCAAAGCCGAGTGAAGTCTGCGCCTTCGCCACAGAAGCACCCACATTGGAGGTTAGAATAATGATGGTGTTACGGAAATCCACCTTGCGGCCAAAGCTGTCTGTGACAACACCTTCTTCTAACACCTGCAGTAATAAATTCATCACATCAGGGTGAGCCTTCTCCACCTCATCAAAAAGAATCACAGAGTAGGGACGTCGGCGCACAGCTTCTGTGAGCTGGCCACCTTCATCATAGCCCACGTAGCCTGGAGGGGAGCCAATCAGACGACTTGTGGAGAACTTCTCCATGTACTCAGACATGTCGATTTGAATCAGAGCCTCTGAATCACCAAACATGAATTCAGCGAGATTTCTCGCGAGGTAGGTCTTACCGACACCTGTGGGCCCAAGGAAGAGGAAAGAACCAATCGGGCGGCGTGGATCCTTCAGATCAGCACGGGAGCGGCGAAGAGCTTTGGAAATCGCTACCGCTGCGGCATCTTGGCCGATCACTCGACTCTGGAGATCTTTCTCCATGTTGAGCAGTCGCTCTGTCTCTTTCTGCTCCATGCGCTGAAGTGGCACTCCTGTCCACTTCGAGATCACAGCCATCATGTCTTCCTCACCCACGGTGACGAAGTTCTCCTCACTAGCTTGCTTCCAGTTCGCGAGCATATCTTCGAGCTCTTGCTTCGCGGCTTTTTCTTCATCTCGAAGAGCGGCGGCTTTCTCGAAATCTTGCTCGTTAATGGCAGCTACTTTCTGAGTACTAATGTCAGAAATTTTAGCTTCGAGTCCTTTCACCTCTGGTGGACGAGTCATCTGACTAATACGTGCGCGCGCACCAGCTTCATCGAGAACATCGATCGCCTTGTCTGGTAGATAGCGGCCTGTGAGATAGCGAGAAGAGAGCTTCACGGCTGTCTCTATAGCTTCATCGGTAAATTTCGCCTTGTGGTGGCTTTCGTACTTCTCCTGAAGTCCATGGAGAATGGCGATGGCATCATCCTCGGATGGCTCATCGACTTTGACCTGCTGGAAACGGCGATCAAGGGCGGAGTCTTTCTCAATAAACTTCCTGTACTCATTCATCGTGGTCGCCCCCATGCACTGGAGTTCAGCACGGCTGAGAGCAGGCTTAATGATATTAGAAGCATCCATAGCGCCCTCTGCTGATCCTGCACCCACAATCGTGTGAAGCTCATCAATGAAAAGAATCACGTTCTTCACCTTGCGAATCTCATCCATCACAGCCTTGATACGCTCCTCAAACTGGCCACGGTACTTCGTGCCTGCCACCATGAGTGCGAGATCTAGGGTAATGACGCGCTTATCGCGCAGAAGCTCGGGGACATTGCCAGCTTCGATCTCTTGAGCGAGGCCTTCCACAATCGCGGTCTTACCCACACCGGCTTCTCCGACGAGCACTGGATTGTTCTTGGTGCGGCGGCAGAGAATCTGCACAACGCGCTCAATCTCCTCCGCACGGCCAATCACAGGATCAAGTTCACCGTCTTTGGCTTGTTTGGTCAAATCACGCCCAAAGGCCTTGAGCGCTGGTGTCTTGCCTTTTCCTTCTGTAGGAGCGCTCCCGACCTCAGCTTCTTCCTCGAAGCCTTCAAAATCATCGTCATCATCCACGTCATCGGGATTAAAATTCGGATCGATTTCCGCTAAAATTTCCTGTCTTGTGCGCTGAATATCCACGTCAAGACTCTGCAGCACACGTGCCGCGACCCCTTCGCCCTCGCGCAGTAATCCAAGTAACAAGTGCTCAGTGCCCACATAGGAGTGATTGAGCTGCTTGGCTTCTTTATTTGCTAGTGCTAGCACCTTTTTCACCCTCGGAGTGTAGGGAATACTATCTGTCAGTGGCTGCTCAGGGCCTGATCCGACCTGATTTTCGACCTCCACGCGAACCGTTTCTAACTCGAGGCCCATGCGTTCGAGGACATTCACAGCCACGCCCTGCCCGAGCTTAATTAATCCCAACAATAAGTGCTCTGTCCCTACATAGTTATGCTTGAAGCGCTGAGCTTCTTTACGCGATAGCGTTAGCACTTGTTGTGCTCTTGGGGTAAAATTATTCATGAATCCATAAAGGTTTGTTGCCCATCCTCATCGGACAGTGTTTTATATGTTATACCCTTAGCAGGGGCTGGGAAGCTTTGCAACTTCTCTCGAATGATTTCAGCGCGAATTTCATCACGCTTCTCTGGCTCTAGCTCCTCACCCGCTCTGAGCTGGAGGTGGCCAGGTTGTATGTTCATCAGTAAAGCGTCACAGGCGGAGATCATTGGCTTCTCAAAGTAGCCCACATCCGCCCCAAGTCTCAGTAAAGAAATCAGATCAAACGCTTCTTTCGAGTCAATCATCTGCGCGTAACTCAGCAGCCCGTAGGCACGCCCGATCTTATCAGCGACCATCCCTGGTTTATCTTCGAGGAGCTTCAGGCGCGCGTTCTTCTCATGATTAACAACTTGCTGGAGCACCTTCTCAAGATGGCGCATAATCGCCTGCTCAGACTGCCCCAGTGTGGACTGATTGGATATCTGAAACAAATGCCCCAGTGACTCTGTCCCCTCACCAAAGAGCCCTCTCACCGCGAGACCTATCTTAGAGACTGCTTGTAATGTCTGTGTCAGATGCTCACCACTTAGCGCTAGCGCTGGCAAATGCAACATAGCAGAAGCTCGCATACCAGTGCCCAGATTCGTCGGGCAAGCTGTCAAATAACCCAGCTGCGCATCAAAGGCAAAATCAAGCTGCTTCTCCAGCTCACTATCCACTTGCTGGAGTGGCTCATAGGCACCACTGAGATCTAGGCCTGCACGAATCGACTGCATCCGCAAATGATCTTCTTCGTTAATCATCAAGCTCAAGCCCTGCTTACGATCCACGACCATAGCACAGCCCTCTCCCCGTGCTGCCTGCTCCCTACTAATAAGATGGCGCTCCACGAGTACTTGCTTCTGTAGAGATGTGAGATCATTGAGCTCACGAGAAAACCCCTTCGACATCACACCGAGAGCATCGACTGCTGGGCGTATTGCCTCCAGTGCCTCACAGCGCTGGGCTTTCTTCGCCCAGCCAGGGAACACAGCACCTTGGATATTTCTCGCAAGACGGATCCGACTAGTGAGAACCACAGCATTGTCCGTGTTCTTGCCTGTCATCCAGTCTGCTGGGTGCTTCACGAGAGTCTTAAAGCGCATCATGACACAGCCTCCATCTCTGTTTTTAGAACACGAATTTCATCCCGCAGCTTCACAGCATCCTCGTAAGCTTCACGCTCAATGGCCTTTCCGAGTTCACTCTCTAACTGCTTGAGCTGCTCCACTTGGCGGATTCTTGAGAGACTGCCCTCTGGTGCCTTCCCCTCGTGCTTCACACCCTTGTGCATGCTCTCAAGCATAGGCGCCATCGCCACTCGGAATGACCCATAACATTCTGGGCATCCCAGACGGCCGAGCTTCCTGAGCTCCGTGATCGTAAAACCGCACTGATCACAGACCAGATCCATCTCCGCAACCGAAGGCAAGTGATGATCTCCCTCGCCCTGCGCTCCCTCATCATCAAACATCTCTTCCTCAGAGAAGTCATCTTCTTGAGAACCATCATCAGAGACATCATCCTGATCTGAGGAATCATTCTTCATCGAACTCTGGAAAATAGCATCAAGGGAAAAGTTCTGTGGATGAGCCACCCCATGCTGCTCCGCACAAGCACTGCAAAGAGCCATTTTTTTGACTTTCCCGTCCACCAGCTGCTCTAGGAACACGGTGGCTGTTTCTTCACAAATGTTGCACTTCATTGTTGCCAATCACCCTAGACAGGCTCTCGAAAAAAGCGAAAGCAATTTCCAAAAAATCAGTACATCATCTCGACAAATTCGCCTAATTCCAATGAGGAAAACTGAAGTGGTAGAAGGCGCAAAGGGATTTGGTGGGAGACCAAGGCGGAACCCATCGGTGATGCGAGCATCTCCGATGAGTGACAACGATGGTATTTCGTCAAAGATCTAGCGAATTCTACCAGATAGTTTTTTGAGTTGGTATAATATCCGTAATTTTTAGCCGTTCTCACACTCCCTCTATCTTCTCAAAAACACCCCCACCCAAGAGGACACCATTCTCATAGAAAGCACAGATTTGACCCGGTGTGAGCGCTCGCTGTGGACGGATAAACTCGACCTCATAGCCCCCATTTTCTAGAGGAGTCACCCAGACAGGCTCACCCTTCGCCCTATAGCGAGGCTGAGCCTCCACCTTCCTTCGAGTAGAAATCGGGCGATTCACCCAAGACACTGACCCCACCTGCGCGCGCCGCGTATAGAGCCCTGATGTCTCCCCCTCATCATAGCCGACAATGAGCTGATTCTGCTCCTGATCCTTCCCCACTACCACGTAGGCCACACCCTCTCTGGGCGAGGCCACACCATGCCCCTTGCGCTGGCCAAGTGTGTAGAGATGAAGACCACGGTGGCGGCCTCTCACCCGCCCCTCTGTGTCAACGATTTCTCCAGGTCTATCTGGCACATAGTGACTTAAGAAATCACCCATCTTAATATTCCCAATAAAACAAATCCCCTGACTATCCTTTTTCTGCGCCGTTGGCAGCTGCAAGGAAGCGGCAAGATCTCTCACCTCAGGCTTCTGCATTTCCCCACAAGGGAAGAGCGCGCGTGAGGCCTGATGCTGCTCCATGAGAGCCAGAAAATAGCTCTGGTCTTTATTCGTATCTGCTCCACGCAGAATGTCAGAAGTCCCATCTTCTCGCACACGCTTTCTGGCATAGTGCCCCGTGCCCACACTATCAAAGCCCTGCGACAGCGCATAATCCAGAAAGACGCCAAACTTCATCTCACGATTACAGTACACATCAGGATTTGGCGTGATACCCTTCTGATAGCCATCCAGTAGATAATCGACAATTCTCTCCTTGTACTGATCCAGCAGATCAATCACCCGGAACTCAATACCCAGCACCTTCGCCACCGCGTGAGCATCCTCCACATCTTGCTCCCAAGGGCAGTCACCGGGCAGATTCTCCGTATTGATCCAGTTCTTCATGTAGCCACCCACTACCTCGTGCCCCTGCTGCTGCAGAATCGCCGCAGCCACACTGGAATCCACCCCGCCTGAGAGGCCTACTAGTACCTTCGCCATACGCGCAGCCTAAGAGGCTTCCCCACAAGTCACCATCTTTTTTCGCCACATAGATCAAATTTCAAATCAATTTTAACAATCCCCACAAGCACTCCTGTACTAGACCCGTGAAACTAGAAAACGATCACTCAAGCCGCAAGCGAATGAACCCAACACCCTCTGGAGAATCAGGAAGACTCAGCACCTCATCTCCACTCTGCCCAACCTCAATCACCCCCACATCAGCCATGATCTCTGATAGCGGGCGAAATGGTGTGGCCAAATCTGGTGAATACTCCACGGCAAGATCACGCTGAAACCCCACAGCAGGCGCCACCACAGTGGCAGTAGGCGAGCCATCCACCTGCTGGCTGAATTCCACAACATCCAGATCTGCGGTCTCCACAGGCAGATCCAGTGCATGCAAGAGCCGGTGCTCAATGCCCGCAGCATTCTGCGCTGTCTCTAACCCAGCAGCCACGCCATTCTCCCTCGCCCACGCACCATAAGAAGACTCCACAGCCACTTGGGCATTCGCCACTACAGTACCACTTTCAGCAGTTCCAAAAGAAAACGCAGAATTAGGACCAGCCACTAGAGTGTTCTCTGTAAAACTAAGTATGATTGTTAAATCTAGTACAAATCGTTCTGCCGTAGATAGTGCATTCCTTCTGAATCTCAATGCTATCTGCCCAGAGTCCAGCACCTGTGCATCACTCGACACGCTGTAATCTCGAAACAGGGAAATCGGGTGAAACAAAGTCCCACTATAGAACTCCATAGTTGCTCCAGTCATAGCAAGCAAACCACTCGGATCTGTCGGAGAATCATAAACCACCGTCGTATCCAGCGCTCCATTTCGGAATCGACGAACCGCATTCGTCTTCTGAAACGCAATATTCCCCACACCAATAAAAGGAAACACCTGAAGAAAATCTGAGCTAGACACTACCCCATCCGTAAGCTCAAGCGAACTCACCCTACCTAAAGTCGAATCAACCACCACGTTCGCTGTCAGAGTCCCCGCATAATCCACATCAGAATTAAACGACCCCAGAATCAATCCAGCACCACTCCCCGTCACCGTCCCACTCGAAGAAGAGCTAGAACTCACAGTAAACACCACAGACTGCTGCGCGTAGGCAGAGTAGCAGCAGGTGTAAAATAGCATCAGTAAAACACATTTCATGGTATGATGAGAACTACAGGAATATCGGTTTATGTAAATAATGTTCCAATGAAATAACAAAAAATCATCAAACATAATTTATGCACAATATACCCCAAGTGATGAGAAATAAAACCCCTTGGATTCAAACTAAAAAGAACACGCATCAAGGAAGCTTAAGGTTCATGATAGCTTCCGAAAACGGTGGGAAAAACAAACGCGTGTACTCCACATACAGCATTCCCTGTTCAACATTTTTACCTTCTTTTTTCAGAGTCTCTATTTCTTTCAGAATATTGTCAGCTGAAGCTTTGATCAAAGTTTCAAAGCCTTCCGGCCTTACATCTTCACCAACAACTTCGTTCACATAAGATTGAATATCTTCACCATATAGACGCTCAATACAGTAAACCGCTCTTCTTTTTAAATACTGATTATCTACTGATAGAGCATACTCGACTAATAAAGGAATAATATTTTCATCGTAATTTTTTATTATATAACCAATTGCAGGAACCTTATTTTCTATAGTCACCAGTAATTCAGTATCTACATGATATTTCATGAGGCTAATGATTCCCTTAGAATTTCCACCTTCATCTATAGCATCTAGTTTCTTCTGAAGAGACACAGAACTTATCTTTTCAACTTTCGCTTCTGAAAGTTCTTCTGCATTTAAAAAAGAAACAAACAAACCGAAAGCCGAAAAATATATTTTCATTTTTTTCATTTTTTAAAAATTAGTTACTTGTTACTGATCCATTATCAGCCCATCGAGTAATAAATCCTGAGATATTACCATCACCATCTGTATCCCTGTTAATAAATTGCTCTGTTATATTGTCGTTCATATCCCCATCATTATTCATATCAAGATTCCAAGAGGCTTCAGTGACTATTTCTTTTTTGAATTTCCAGTGAATCCCCCAGCTATCAGAATCCGATATTATATACCATATCCCATTAATTTCAATCCGTGCAAATTCTTCGAAATTAGTCTCATTATCGTAAGTCGAATTTATATCACCGCCCATGAGCTGATTCCTTGGATTAATAAAAACATGCCAGTAGACAAAGCAATGTTTTCACTTTTTTGCACAGTCCACTCAGTAGTGAAATCTTTGCTCTCATGATTATAGCCAACAGTATAATAGCATATTAACCTTATTTTTTTATTTCCTCCAACTACCTTAGGAAGTTCTATTAGTGCTTTTTTGCCAGCAGAATAACCAGAAAAATCATAATAAGTAGAGCTTCCTGAAAAACTATCCCATCATGCTGCTTGGCCAATAATCTGATGAGTGAAATGGTTATAATTGGCTGGTTTGAGTACATTTCGGTAATTTCTGTAAGCTTGCAGTAGGCAACAAAGTACCTCGCGGAGGT
>CALFVF010000002.1 GCA_937928735.1 uncultured Verrucomicrobiales bacterium
CTTCAGTTTGTCCAAGAGGAAATCAACCATCGACCAAGGAAAATACTGGGCTATCAGAGTCCATCCCAAAAAGCATCGAATATAGCAGCGTGAAGGATCAAATGTAGTTAGAATTTATTCGTTAACAGTTTGAATTTGCATTATTTAAAGATAACGGAAGTTATATTTAGAGTTGTTGCTTGTTTGAAAGGTGGTTTTTTTGATAGATATAGAAATGTGTAAGTAAATCTTGTAAAGAGATTGTTTTTAGCAATACTCATATATTATATAAACCCTCAATAAGTATGAAATACAAATTAACAAGTGCTTTAGGCCTATTTTTATTAACTAACGTTTCACTCGCAGGTACTGCGATTACTGGCATCATTTCCGATTTTGATGGTTTTTTTCGCTCTGAATTAGGGGCGTTAAACCCTGGCAGTGACCGGCCTAATACAGCACATGATTTATTAGCTTTTGCAGTGGATACGGGTCCAGGAGGAGCACGACAGTTTTTTTCGACAAGTGTAGATGACAGTATACTTACCGCGAATGGTGTGACATTCAATGCTGGTAGGTATGAGGCATTCACTCCTATCCTTGCGGAATCTACACTAGCAGGGCAAGGTTCATTAGATGACGGTGATGCAGGAGCTTTTGCTGGATCTATATTTGGATCTCCTACGCCAGGTACTGCGCCAGGATTATTTGACGTGACTCCTTTTCTCACAGATGGTGTGCGTGGATTAGGGTTGTCGACTTTTGCGAATAACGTAGGGGGTACTTTTGATTTTACTCTCTCTGGAGTAGATGCCAGTACACTGGGAGATGGAATTCCTGATTTAATTTATTTTAACCAAGCTGCGCCATCGTCTGCTGAAATTACGTTTGAGTTTTTTGATGCGGCTGGTTTGAGCCTCGGAACACACTCAGTCGCTGAAAACCTAGGGGGAACGATTGCTAGAATTCAGAACGACCGGTTTAACCAGGGAACGCAATCTGCGAGTGCAGGTCAGACAGCTTCAAATCAAAATGTGGAAGGCTTTAGCGTAGAGTTTTCTGACTTTGCAGGTCTAACACAAGCTGACTTGGCCAATGCCGTACAATTATCTGTTGTATTACCAAATGCGGCAGACCCACCTTTTATAGCCTTTAATTCAGATGCGTTTACGGCGACTGCCATACCAGAACCGACAAGTACAGGACTATGTATCATTGGTGGCATGGTGGCTTGCTTGCGACGTCGGAGAAGTGATGGAGTGCAGTAAATTCCTTGTTCTTTAAGCTTCGATATCTGTGTTAGGAATATGGTGAAAGGCGATTTTAGCCTCGAGAGATTGCATCGCGTCATGGGCACTGCCTAGGTAGAGAGCGTTTTTTCCAAACTTCTTGTTAATGGCATCCATGCTTTGGTTCAGCCGTGCGCGACGTTCTTGCCCTTGGTTTTGCTCAAAGAGCGATGGTGTAAACTGTGTGTCTCGGCAGAGTTTATGGAGTATGAGGTTAATGCGCTTCACGGGCTCTTTAGGATAAGGGCGCTGCTGCCAGAGAGCTTGAATGTGGTGGGAGAAGAAAAGGGTGTCATTGGTCTCGATAAACTCAAAAGCACCTGACCACTTTTTACCGTTTTGAAAACTCAGCTGAAGGTCGAGCATTGCAGCGTAGAGCCCCTCATGGCGCAGGCGTAGAGCGGCTTTTTGCATGAGGCGGTGCAGAATCGCTTCGGCCTTATCTGGTGGTCGCATATCTGGTGCGAGTACGTGGCCGTGGCTAAGAGATTGTTTCTGGCGATTCGTAGGTGCTTCTTCTAGGCATTCTCCTTTGAGTTTGTACCAGAGACGGTCTCCTTGCACACCTCCCCAGGCAGAGCGTAATATTTCCTTAGGAGCATGGCAGAGTTGCTTGGTTGTGTGAATACCCAGAGAGTGAAGGCGCAGAGCTCGGTTCTTACCAATACCGTGCAAATCAGTGAGGGGGAGAGGATAGAGAATGTCGGGCAACTCATGGTCATGAATAACGAGAAATCCATCTGGCTTAGACATCTTCGAGGCTGTTTTTGCGAGCCAGCCATTTGGTGCGACTCCAATCGAGCAGCGTATAGCGGAACTAAAGGTGTCTTCGAGGCGAGTCTTAATCGTGCTTGCAACTTGCTGGAGATGACTCTCTGAGCGGCAATTCTCTGGAAGCCAGCAGACCATTTCATCAATAGAGAGTACGTGATCGACGTGTAAGCAGGATTCCACAACAGCGATGATTTGGTGGTGTAGCTCCACATAGCGGGGAGGCTGTGCTGGCAGAATGATGATACCTGGGCATAGCAGGCGCGCCTCAGAAACACGCGTGCCCGTTTTCACACCGTGAGCCTTAGCCTCATAGCTACTGGCAATGCAGCAGGTGCTCTCTGCGAGCATAGGGGCGACAGCCACGGCTTTCCCTCGTAGAGAGGGATCGAAGTGCTGTTCTGCCGAAGCAAAAAAACTATCCATATCTAGGAAAAGGGCACGAAGAGGATGAGGCATGGGTCGTTGGAAATCGTGGTGAGGTCGCGGTACTTAGGGTGACGGAAAGGAAACGAAAAGACAAGGCTATTTGTTCAAATGAACACTATTCTTCAGTTCACGCTACGCCCGGTTGTTTTACAGAGCTGTTACACACAAACCACCAAGAGCAGGTAAGGTCTTACCAATGAGTCATAAAATGCTCACAACCTAACACACAAATAGTATGAAAATAAAACCAATGATACAATGTTTCGTGATGGCAAGCGTTCTCAGTTCCAATGCCTTTGCAGAAAGAGCGGCGAAACCCAAAGACCCAAGAGAGAAAGAAGTTAAAGTGCAAATAGCCATATTGTTAGACACCAGTAATAGTATGAATGGGCTCATTGAACAGACAAAGACCCAGCTCTGGCGCACAGTGAATACGTTTATCACCGCGCGCAAAGACGGAGTGACTCCCTTTGTGGAAGTCGCACTCTATGAATACGGGAATGATGGGCTCGCCATGACGTCTAACTATGTGCGCCAAGTAGTACCTTTATCACGGAATTTAGACAGTATTAGTGAGCAGCTATTTGCGCTGCGTACCAATGGAGGCAGTGAGTTCTGTGGGGTAGCGATTGAGAATGCGACCAATCAGTTAGAATGGGATGGCTCTAAAGATGTCTACAAAGCTATCTTTATTGCAGGGAATGAACCTTTCACACAAGGGCCAGTGGATCCAATGGTGATTTGTAAGAATGCGTACGAGAAAGACATCGTGGTGAATACCATTCACTGTGGTGATCATCAGACAGGCGTGAGCCAAGGCTGGAAGAGTGGTGCCTCCTTAGCGGCTGGGAATTATCTGGTGATTAACGCGGATAAGAAAATCCGTCATATAGAATGCCCTCAAGACGTAAGAATTTCGGAATTAAATACCGAACTCAATAAAACCTATATCCCTTATGGAGTGAGAGGGCGAAAGAATCAGTTATTACAGCGCCAGGAAGACCAGAATGCTCTAAAACATAAAATCGCTGGTGCGGATGTTCAGCGTGCGATTACCAAGGCCTCCGTCAATTACTTGAATACGAGCTGGGATCTTGTTGATGCTTCAGCGCAGGATGGTTTTAAACTCGAAGAAGTGGCGAAAGAAACTCTTCCCAAGAAGCTACAGGATATGGATGTTACTCAGCGTAGAGACTACGTGAAGCAGCAGGGCGAGCGCCGTGCAGAGCTGCAGAAACAAATTCTAAAACTCAATCAAGAACGCGCTACTTATGAAGCCGCAGAAAGAAAGCGCCTCGCTGAAGATGGGGAAGACACTCTTGATGAAGCGATGATCGCCACTGTCAGAGAGCAGGCGAAGGTGAAAGGATATCACTTTACGAAGTAATCTACATTTGTCAGTTTCTTAGGATCTTATGAGAAACCCATAACACGATATGACTGTGAAAGTACCCCAAATATTGGTGGTCGAAGATGATGCTTCGATTCGCTGCGGTATCGTCGATGCACTCAGCTTCTCAGGCTATGAGGTGATTGAGGGGCGCGATGGTGCTGAGGGGATGCAGCTTGCCGATAGTGCGAGCTATGACTTACTACTGCTCGATCTAGTGATGCCCGTGCACACAGGTTTTGAGATTCTAGAGATGCTGGCAAAACGCCGACCTGGCCAGCCCGTGATTATTCTCTCTGCTCGTGGAGAGGAGGCTGACCGGGTGCACGGGCTAACAATGGGCGCGGATGATTATATCGTGAAGCCATTTAGCGTTCGTGAGCTATTAGCGCGAGTGGATGCTGTGCTCAGACGCTCTGTAGAGAGAAAGGCACGGGAAGCGAGAGTGAAGATAGGAAACTGGATGTTAGATGGTTCGTTTCTTAAGAAAGAAGCGAAAGAGGTCGAGCTCTCTGGGCGAGAAGTTGATATTCTTCACTATCTTGTGCAGGCGAATGGGCGAGTGGTGAGTCGGGATGAGTTACTCAAGCGCGTCTGGAATATCCAGGCCAAACAGTTAGAAACAAGAACCGTGGACATGCATATGGTGCGCCTGAGACAAAAACTAGATGACTCAGACCAGCTCATTTTACAGACAGTTCGAGGGAAAGGCTATCGACTGGGAGGGGAGAACTTCACATCATGAAAGTCTGGGGCTTATTGATTCTCTGTGGTGCATTGGTGCTAGGGGCACTCATGGGGCAAACGAAGAATTTGTTAGATATTGATAAGCAGAGAACCAAAATCGAGCTAGAAGCAGAGCGTCAAGAATCTGCACGTTTGGTTATCGCTCATATGGACTCCAAGGTGGTGGACTTCTTAGTGATGGAGAACCGGCGCACCCCAGATGAATTTCGTGCTCGAGTCGGGCAGAGTAGTGAGTATATAGAAGAGTACTTCGTCTCTGTGGGTGACGCACAAGTACCTATTCTAAAGACAACGGCACTGGACGAGCAAACTGGCAAAAAGCTTGATCAGCGAGCGGATGATGCCTGGATAAATCTCTCTAAGTTGAAACAGGAACAGCCCCAGCTGAAGCGTAATGCTATCTATCAATCATTGACCAATAGTCTAGACACAGCACAACGCGCTAAGGAAGCCTCTCGCGCGATCGCAGATGCGGCGGCATTGGCCGAGAATACTCAGCGGCAAAGAGGTGAGTCATCTACTGTGATTGAGGTGAGTCCGCTGGTCTTTCAGTGGAAAGGGGAATCCCTCCAGCTTGTCCGCTCGGTCAATGAAAATGGTGAGAAATCTCTGCAAGGAATGACGCTAAAACTGGAGTCTCTCACAGAGTCATTACTCTCCATTGCCACGCCAGTGATTGGTGGTGCGATACTTGAGCCGACAGAGTTTGCAGATTCCAAAGGAGCTGTGGGGAATAGTAAAGCCGTGAGACTCGCTATGACGACAATGCCTTTTGAATTCGTCTTGCCTCCACTTGACTGGAGTGAAATGGATACGACCTCAGGGGTGAAGAATTCTTTATGGATTTCTTGGGTGGCTATTCTTGTAGCCTTTACGGCAGTAGCGTTTTTAGTGAGAGGGATTATAGTACTTAGTGAGCGCCGTGCTTCTTTTGTCTCTGCTGTGACTCACGAGCTCAGAACGCCTCTAACAACATTTCGGATGTATTCAGAGATGCTTGCTGAGGGCATGGTGGCTGATGAGAAGAAGCGCCATAAATACCTCTGGACGATGAAGTCTGAGGCCGACCGATTAGCACACTTAGTGGAGAATGTTTTGTCGTTTTCTCGCATAGAGCGTGGTAGCGCCCGCTCTATGCGGGAGGTCATCACATCAGAAGTACTGCTAGATAAAGTTACTCAGAGCATAGAGCCTAGGCTGAGTACAGCAGAGGTGCAAATAGAGGTTCATAATAAAGCTCAAGGTGAAGAACTAGATCTCGATGTCTCCGCAGTGGAGCAGATCGTGTTTAACCTCGTGGATAATGCCTGTAAGTATGGGATGCCAGAGGAGGGAGAGCATGAAATTGAATTAATGTTAGAGGTGAAGCAGTCGAGTGGGGTGAGATCACTCATACTCGCCGTGAAGGATAGAGGGCGGGGCATTGCTGATTCGGATAAAAAGAAGATTTTCCAACCTTTCAATAAATCCGCCCAAGATGCCGCGAATGATCAGCCAGGTGTGGGGCTGGGGCTAGCCTTATGTCGTAGAATGGCGCGCCAGATGAAGGGAGAACTCAGGGTGGAAGACCGCGAAGGAGGGGGAGTGGTCTTTACCTTTGAGTTGATATTAGATCTCTAGTGAGATGCCCTTAAACCTTGGTGTATTTGCGAAGTTCAAAGTCTTCGTACTTCTCAAGCACGCTGTGCTGAGAGAAGTGATGATGAAACTCAGGGAACTGAGTGTCTCCTTCGTAGCGCTCATAGACGTAGGAAACTATGAGTTCATCTAACAAAGGGAGAAAGAGTTTGTAAATTTCAGCCCCTCCGATGATGTAGACATGAGTGTCGATGAGATCGAGAGTCTTGAGCTGCTCGGGACTGTGAATGGTATGTGCTCCCTCGGCACTCCAGCTGGTGTCTCTGGTCAGTACAATGCTCTGGCGCTTGGGCAGAGGAAAGCCAATCGAGTCCCATGTTTTTCGCCCCATGAGAATCGGGTGACCACTGGTGGTTTTCTTAAAGAGCTTGAGATCCTCTGGTAGGTGCCATGGTAAGTCATTCCCTTTGCCAATGATTCGGTCTGGCGTCATGGCAACAATGGCTGTGAGTTTCATCATGGCGTGAATTCGATAGATGATTTACCAGCTCAGTCCCATGGCGCGGCGTACACGGTCGAGTACCTTGCTAGATTCTTCTCGTGCTTTTTGAGCACCTTTGGCGAGGACTTCGTGAACGTAGTCGAGATTGTTTTCGAGTTCCTCACGCTTCGCACGTGCTTCTGAGAAATGCTCCCAGTAGAGATCAAAGACTTGCTGCTTAAAGTGACCGTAGCCAACACCTCCGGCCTCATGTTCTTGGATCATCGTTTGCACAGCAGCCTCATCGGCAAAGAGTTTATAGAGAGCGATGACTGTAGAACCTTCTGTGGGCTTTGGGTCTTCTAACTCGGCAGAGTCAGTGACGATTTTCATGAAGAGCTTGCGCGTTGGCTTCTGCGCGCCATAGAGAGGAATAGAGTTATTGTAGCTCTTTGACATTTTTTGCCCGTCAATACCAGGTACGGCTGCGGCATTCTCGCGAATTTGGACCTCAGGGATCACCAGTGAGCCCTCACCGAAGCGCTCATTCACACTATTGGCAAGGTCTCGAGTGACCTCGACATGCTGTTTCTGGTCTTTGCCCACAGGGACGAGATTGGCATCATAGAGGAGGATGTCAGCGGCCATTAGAGCTGGGTAGGCGAAAAGGGCGTGATTGGCGCTCAGTCCCTTGGCGACTTTGTCCTTATAGGAGTGGCAGCGCTGGAGAAGACCCATGGGGCAGACTGTGGAGAGGAACCAAGCGAGTTCATTGACCTCTGGTATGGCACTCTGGCGAAATATCGTGGCTTTCTGCGGGTCGAGCCCGCAGGCGAGAAAGTCGATAGCGAGATCTTGGATGTTTTCTCTGAGTTGAGCTGCACTCTCCATGGAGGTCATGGCGTGGTAGTCCGCGAGGAAATAGAACGCATCACCCTGATCTTGGAGCTTCAGAGCTGGCTGCATAGCACCGAAGTAGTTTCCGATATGGAGTTTTCCGCTAGGCTGTAGTCCTGTAAGAATTCGCATACGCGAAGTGTGGAGAGAGGAGGCGTGGCAGGTAAAGGGAAAAGCTGAGACTTGGAAGGAATTTTTGTGAGAGGTTTCAGAGGGTTGTCGAAGAAAGGTGGAGTGTATAGTTGCGCTGCGAATTTGGAGATTTTCTCATGGACAAGACCCTTTTTAATGCGAGCTTATCAGGGATAAATACTATGGAAATTCTAGTCACAATCGGCCAAATCCTCTTGGTCATTTTTATCTTTAACTTGATTATCTTTGTTCACGAGTTAGGGCATTTTTGGGCAGCGCGCTGGCGTGGACTCCAGGTGGATAAATTTCAAATCTGGTTCGGTAAGGCGATTTGGAGCAAGAAGATCAATGGTGTGGAGTGGGGGCTAGGGACGATTCCCTTTGGTGGTTTTGTGGCTCTCCCTCAGCTCGCTCCCATGGAGACAATTGAGGGTAGTGTGGAGCGCGAGGAGCCGCTACCTAAGGCGAAGCCGATGGATAAGATCATTGTGGCCTTTGCGGGGCCTCTGTTTAGTTTTTTACTCGCAGCTATTTGTGCCATAGGTGTCTGGAAGGGTGGTCGGCCTATTCTTGAGCAGAGCTCGACAGTCATCGGCTTTGTCCTGCCTGATTCCGCAGCGGATAAAGCGGGGCTGAAGGTCGGGGATGAGATTCTTAAAATTGCCAATAATGAGGTGACTTGTTTTGCGGGGAATTTTGAGACAGGGATCAAGGAAAGCATTACTTTGAGTGAGGGCGATCGTATTGCTGTGACTGTGCAGCGTGAGGGTGAGCCAGAGCCCCTTGTGGTGGAATGTGGCTTTGAGGTAGCAGAAACAGGGTTCTTTGAGCGTAAAGGAACGCGTAAAATTGGTATCGCACCTGCGGAAAAAACAGTCGTTGACCGAGTGATGGCCAATAGCCCCGCAGAATTAGCAGGTCTCGAGAACGGGGATGAGATTATTCAAGTCAATGGACAGCGCTCAGGCAGTCCTTCCGCGCTCTTTCATACGGCTCAAGACGGGGAACCTATGGAACTCCGGGTGCAGCGGGGAGACCAAAAACTCACTGTCGTGCTGACTCCCAATAAGCCAAAAGCCCCGAATGATGATGTGTATCGAACAGGGATTCACTACAAACCTGATCCTGATGCACTGCGTCGTGGTGTGGAGTATCCGAGTCCCATGGAGACACTCGCCTCGTCGGCAAAAATGATGCAAACGACATTGGCAAAGCTAATTTCACCCAAATCGAGTATCAATGTAGGCCATCTTTCGAGCCCTCTAGGGATAGGACGCAGCTACTTTGATATGTTAAATTCTGAGCACGGCTGGCGCTGGGTGATCTGGTTCACTGTGGTCTTTAATGTGAATCTGGCGATTCTTAATCTCTTGCCATTTCCTGTTCTCGATGGCGGTCATATCACACTCGGCTTCTTAGAAATAATCCGTGGCAAAGGTATGGAAGGTCAGGGCGCGAATATTCTGGGGACAGTGCAGACGATGTTTGCGCTAGCACTGATGAGTCTGATGCTCTTTGTGCTCTCTAAGGATATTGCCGAACTTCCAGTCTTTGGTGGGCAGAAGAATGTTCCAATCGAGTTTGCTCCTGTGGAGTGATTGTCTAGAGCGAGTTGAAGAGCCTTTCGTGACTGTTACTGGCTAGTGATCTAGTTGTATGAGTGTGAATGAAAGCTCACGCACTGACATGAGGGAAGAGATGAGGAGAGAGCTAAATGCATTTACTTCCTCGCTGTGTTTAGAATCCACAGGCAGAGGCAGGCTCCAGAAAAGGCGCCTAGATGATCTGCGCACCAGTCATAGGGGTCGTTTCCCGTGCGTTGTGGGAAAAAGCTTTGATGGTATTCGTCTATGGCGCCGATGAGAGCTCCCATGCACCATGTAAAAAAGCGGATTCTCCAGTGGTTTGCTTGTGGGGCGTACAGAGCCCAGCAGCCAGAGAAGAGAGATCCTCCGATCCCGAAGTAGGTGAAGTGGAGTACCTTGTCGAGGTGAGGGATCTCGGGGCCATTTTCGGGAGGGGTTCCTTCTGAGAGAAACCAGAGGGCAGTAGCCCAAATCACCCAGAGAACTCCCCATATTAGGAAGTGTTTGGGTAAGAGAGAATGAAACTTCAGCGCACAGCTATCGAGTGTGTCACGGAGTGAAGTCATAAAAGGAGCGAAAGATCAATAAAGGGATCGATGGAGAGGGAATCGAGTGAGGGCTACTTTACTGAGAAGACTTACGAGCTTCTTCTTCGAGTCTCTCAGAGAGCCATTGCTTCAGCATAGACTGGTAGTTGAGATAGCGGCTACGAGCAATACGCTTGATGCGTGAGAGCATCCGTGGGTCAAATCTCAAGGTGATCGTTGTCGATTCTTTGGCGTCTGGCTCGTGCATGGCATTGGCCATCAAGCGGGCATCGAGGGTGTGATTTGTCCAGAATTCTGCCTCAGCTTCTTCTGTCTCGAAGTCAGGGATCTCGTTCCAGTCTTTAATTTCAGTCATGATGTGAGAGTTGATTATTTGTGTTCAGCGTAGCGGCGATCGTAGAAGCGAGTCTCCGATTGAGACATTTCTCTAGCGGCAATGATGCGGGCTTTTTTACCATCACTACAGAAACTCATGAAAAGGTAACGGTCTGAGATCGTGCGGCCGATCATGTAATAGCGTGTTTCCCCATCAGCGCGCTCATGATCTGGGAGAAATCTCACAGAAAATGGATCTTCGAGAACTTCTTCGAGCTCGCGAGGAGTGAATGATGTGAGGTCGACGGGTGTTTCAATGAGATCAAGTTCCATGTGTTCAACAGACTAAGTAGAATACAAGCATAGCAGCCTTCCACTGCCCATGCTAAAATGTTGATTTGGCGAAATTGATAGTTCTCGGTGAGTGCCACTAGGCGTCGAGGAGGGAGAATTTGAGGTTTCCTGAGGAAACGACCTCTCCATTCACGAGGCAGCGGCAGGTAGCCACACCGATATTTCGGCGGATTTTCGTGATCTCTGCTTCGATAAATAAGACATCTCCGGGGAGGACTGGGCGGCGCCATTTGACATTATCCGCGGACATGAAGTAGCCGATTTTACCCTGATTCTCTGGGCGGCGCAGCATGAGTACAGAGGCGACTTGAGCCATGGCCTCGACTTGGAGAACTCCAGGCATGATCGGGTGATCTGGGAAGTGGCCCGGGAAGAAGGGCTCATTCATGGTGACGTTCTTAATACCCGTGCACTTATTGTCTCCTTCGAAGTCAATGACTCGATCCACCAGTAAGAAAGGATAGCGGTGTGGGAGGATCTTCATGATATCATTGATATCGAGCACAGCCTCGCCTTGGGGGATGGTGAGTGGTGGTACCTGTGAGCGCATGGAGGTGTATTCGCGCTTGATGCGTGCAGCCATCTGCGTGTTTGGCCCATGTCCTGGTGCCACACAGATGACGTGGCCCATAATCCGCTTACCACTAAGCATGAGATCTCCGATCACATCGAGTGCCTTGTGGCGTGCAAATTCATTCTGGAAGCGCACCGGCTCCTTACTCATGATTTCCTCACCACGAACAACCACAGCATTCTCTAGAGAGCCTCCTTTAATGAGTCCCTTATCAAGGAGGGGTTTGACATCCTCATAGTAGACGAATGTACGTGCGGGAGCGATGTCTTTCTCGTAGAGCTCAGGGGTGACCTCTGAGCTAAAGTACTGGGTGAAGCGCCCCTCTGGGCCGACATTGGTGACAGAAACGCGGAATTTTGTGTCTGGTACTATAGTGATAATGGAGCCACTTGGAGTTTCGAGGTGGAGAGGCTCACGCACTTCCCAGACCTTGCGCGGGGCGTCTTGGGTCTCGATACCAGCTTGCTTGATGAGTTCCACATACGGGGCTGAGGAGCCATCGCCAATGGGTGGCTCATTCGCATCCATTTCTATAATGGCATTGTCCACATTCATGCCTGTGAGTGCGGAGATGACATGCTCCACGGTGTGGACTTTCACAGAGCCTTCTGCAAGAGTGGTGGCGCGCTCGACAGTTTGGACCTTGTCCACATCCGCATCGATAAAGGGCTGGTCATCTAAGTCGATACGGCGAAATTTGAACCCTGTATTGGTAGGGGCAGGTTTTATGGTTAGCGTCACTTTCTCGCCTGTATGAAGGGAAGATCCTTCCAGAGTGGCTGGGGAGGCGAGAGTTTGTTGCATGTCATTAGGCATGCGCGAAGTGAAGAGCTCTCGCATAGAAGTTTCAAGAGATTAAATCTCTACTGGCTTTGAAAAGCGTAAAATTTATCTAGAATGGACTTTACAAGGCAGCTTTTCTTAGTATTTTCCGCCCCCACCATTAACCAATTTCTAGTATGAAAGTTCTCTCTTCACTCGCATCCATGAAGCGCCGTCACGAAGACTGCCAAGTCGTTAAGCGTAACGGTACACTCTACGTGATCTGCAAGACGAATCCTAAGTTTAAGGCTCGTCAAGGTACCACACGCGGTACCAAACTCAGTAAAAAAGGAGTGAAGTAATCACTGATGGCAGCTCAATGCGGCTGCTATCATGGTTTCTTACCTCTGCGAATCAACGAATCTGTTCACTGTACGCTAGGAGATAGTGAACGGTTAAGATTCAAATCAAGGCCTAACGTTCATTTAGCATGCGTTGGGCTTTTTTGGTTCTTGTTTTTATAGAATGGCGATGAGGATGAGGCGCTACGGAAGGTGGATTCTTTGCCGCAGTGTAAAGAGTTCCTGGATGTCTTCAGCCTTGAGTGCTCTGCGGTAGATGGCGATTGCTCGGATCTGACCTTGCATGACAGTTTGTGTGTCACTGTCTCGGTAGCCGCCAATGGTGAAATCGGGGAGTTGTTTCGCCATGGTCATTTTGTGACCGTGGGGTGCTGTGGCGACTTGGGTGCCATTCACGTAGAGACGAAGCGTTTCTTTCTCAAAGACACCGATGAGATGTACCCAGTGTGGGCGGTAGAAGGGAGTGTCTGAGCTATGAATGACTGTGGTGGATTGGCTCGAGGAGACCTTGAATGTAGCGTGTCCAGAGGCATCATAGCCTAGGTAAAAGCCTCGTTTGTAGTCGGAAGAGTCTTCGCTGCAGCTAATAATCCCGCCTTGTGGCTGGGGCTTGGTGACAAGAGCGATGGCCTCCAGCGTGAATGCACTACGGGGCATTTGTCTGGCGAGTTCTGGATGAAGGAGTATGGGCTGATCACTCTGGAGGCTGAGAGTGTTCTCCTTAAACTTAGGCGGGTGGGTGAGCTGGAAGCGTGTTTTGGGATCTCGGTGGTAGTAGTTTTTCCCGAGAAAGTATTCGGGTGAGAAATGCCAGTGCGCATAGAGGCTGTCATACTGGCTAAACTGGCGAAGCAGTGTGTTTTCCTGGCGGATGCCCTGAGAGGTGGGATGAGGGGTGTCAATATTGTGTTTTGTAGAGGGTTTTGTAGAGGGGGTGGTGAGTTGGGTTGGTGTGGGTTCTCTCTCTGGATGAAGTTGTGAATGAGCTAGTTGTGATTTCCAGCTCAGAGCAAGGCAGATGGTGATGAGGATGACACAAATGAGAATAGGCGCTCTATGAGAATGGGAAGGAAAAGAAGGGGCCCTAGGTGTCTGGATTTGCTGTGTCTGGTTTTGCTGTGTCTGGTGGTGAAGACTTTTTGGTTGTAGGCGTAGTTGTGGCTCTGAGGGGGTGGTGATGAGTTGTGGTTTATTGTTACTATTGAGCTTGCTGAGAGTGGCGAGTATTTCTGTGACACTGGGGCTGCGGTGATGAGGGTTAGGCTCAAGGCATCGGTGCACCCATTCGCTGATGGCGGGTCGTGTGTCGCTGACATCACAGAGGAGAGGGAGGAGGTTTCGGCGGTTCTTTAGGATGATTTCTTCACGGCTTAGCTGAGCGTATGGGTGGCCTCCCGCAAGTAAGGTGTAGATGAGGTGCCCGAAGGCATAAATATCACTGAGGGCACTTTGTGCAGCGCCCTGCCAGAGTTCAGGTGCGATGAAAATAGGCTCGCTAGAGGGGAGGTCGTTCTGAGAGTGAGAGGTGGCACTAGTGGGCTGGCCGTGGAGAATAGTGCTGAGTTGATTCTGCCCAAAGTCTTGTATCTGGGCGTGCCAGCCACTACTGGGGCGCTTTGTTAGTCGTATGGATTGGAGAGAGAGGGTGCTGTGGTAATGCTCTTTCTGGTGAGCGAAGCTGAGAGCTTCGAGAATCTGCCGAGCAATACTTAGGGCTTCTGATTCAGAAAAGAGATGAGCCTCTCGGAGTAGGTGAAGTAGGCTTTTTGATTCACTGTATTCGTAGACGATATAGGCGCCATCTGTATCCAGATTGGCATCCAGAATGGCACTAATATTAGGGTGGCTGAGAGTGGCTAATCTTTGAAAGAGTAGTTGAAGCTCATGGAGAGAGTCTCTCGAGAGAGCTGTCTCTGTGTTCTCTCTAGATGGGTTTCCATGGAGTCGCTTAAGAAGGACTGGGCGCTTGAGCCAGGTGTCTTCGGCATGGTAGAGGCCTCCAGTGCGATCTTTTTCAATGAGTCTAATAATGTCGTAGCGCTCTTGGGGATCCATGGGTGGATGCAAACAGTTAGATGATGGTGCAGGCTAGATGGTGTCAGTGGGGTCTGGCGAGCTGTTAATTATGATTTTTTGTTAGGTTGTTTTAGAATTCATCTGAGTGATATATGATTCCGTTCTGGCCTGAATTCTGCTGACCAGTTATCTCTATGGGTATGCTTGGGACTATCAAAGCGATTCTGTTTGATTTAGATGAGACGCTCCTTGATCGGGATGCGACAATGCTGCGCTTTCTGAGGGGGCAGTATGCGCGCTTTGATCTAGAGGGCGTGGGTGAGGTCTTTTCTCAGGGAGTACTGAGCCATCAAGCTGGCGGTTATGCCGATAAGTTTCAGGCGTATCAGCTAGCCTGTGAAGAAGTAGGTTTTTCTCCCTCTGTGGCGAAGGCTCTTTATGAAGACTTTATTCTTAATTATGGGGATGATTCTGTGATGATTGCTGGTGTCAGAGAGGTATTGGAAGTGCTTAGTGGGCAGTATGCACTGGGTATGGTGACCAATGGGCGCAGCAGGAGTCAGAGAGGGAAAATCAAGGGCGCGAAGCTGGAGAGTTTCTTTTCAGTGATCAAGGTTTCGGGGGAGGAAGATGCCCAAAAACCAGATCCTGAGATCTTTCAAAGCTGTCTTGAGGCATTAGATTGTGAGCCTCAACAGGCGATCTTTGTGGGAGACCATCCCGTGAATGATATCGAAGGGCCCCACCAGATCGGTATGAAAACAGTCTGGGTGGAAACAGCTCGTTACCAAGAGGCTCCGAAGGCGGATGTCTGTGTGAGGCATATCAGTGAGATTCTATCCGCTGAGAATGCCTCGATACTCGGGCTCTCAGGGTGCTTGGCGCTCTCAAAAACGGAATGCTCTCGTAGTATCATCTGATTCTGATGAGTTGAGAGGTAAGGAGGTAAACGCCTTCCTGATGGCTAAATTCATAACCTGCGGGTGTTGATTCTTCTCATAGATTGTGCTAGAAGGTGATGTGAAAAATTATCATGTGTTTTTTGGAATATGGCTAATCACAGTTTTTAGCTCTTGTTCAAAAACCTACAGCCTTCAGGCACCTGATTTGAAGCACATCTATGAGGACGCGGCTAAGGGGAGTGGGGAGTCGAGAAATCCCGTTATAGTGATTCCAGGGATCTTGGGTTCTAGCCTCTACGATCAGGCTAATAAACAGACGGTCTGGGGGGCATTTGACCGTGATTTCCAAGGGCCGAAGTCACCCATGGCAGCACGCCAAATTGCCCTGCCTATGCAGAAAGAGCGCGCGATTGGGGAGCTTCGAGATGAAGTTATCTCACTCAGCGCGCTAGATCGACTTAGGTTTAAGCTCTTAGGCCTCTCGGTGGAGCCACGCGCCTACGCGCAGATTTTGGCAACACTCGGTGCAGGAGGTTACCGAGATGAGGGATTGGCCTCGGCGGGGGTGATTGATTATGGGGAGGATCATTTTAACTGCTTCCAGTTTCACTACGACTGGCGGCGCTCTTGCGCAGAAAACGCGGCACGACTAGACGCATTCATTAAGGAGAAGAAGATCTATGTCCAGGAGCAGCGCCAGAAGCGATACGGTGGCACGCCGAAGCCTGTGAAATTCGATATCGTCGCCCACTCGATGGGTGGGTTAGTCGCTCGCTACTACCTGCGCTATGGGAATCAAGGGGCGAGGGGGAATACAAGTACGCCGAAGCTGAACTGGGCGGGGGCGAGGTCTGTTGAGAAGTGTGTGCTCGTGGCGACACCCAATAGTGGCTCCATCGTCGCTGTGGAGGACCTCATCAAAGGAAAAAATTTCGCCCCGAAATGGCTGGAGCGCATCCCCTTCACTACCCTTCTGAATTATCCAGCATCTATATTGGGAACCTACCCTTCTATCTACCAACTCATGCCCAGAACACGCCACAAGACATTTGTCAATCAAGCTGGCGAGCCGGTGAATCTCTATGACCCAGAACTCTGGAAGAGCCAGCACTGGGGCTTGCTAAATCCTCAAGAATCAGAGTCCCTAGCCTGGCTACTCCCCGAGTATTCCGTTAGTGAGCGGAAAGAAATCGCCTATGATCATATCGCGAAATGCCTCCAATCTGCTGAGTCATTTCACCGAGCTCTCGACATTCCAGCGAAGCCTCCGAAAGGTCTGTCTATGATCCTGATCGCGGGAGACTCTATCTATACCAAAGAGAGGATAAAAATGAACTTCGAGACAGGGGAGTATAGCTACGATTTCTACGCTCCAGGAGACGGGACAGTGCTGCGCAGTAGTGTGCTGGCAGATCAGAGAGCTGGTTCGGGCTATCGCCCAAAGCTAGACTCTCCGATAGATATTAAGCAGACACTATTCTTGCCTAGGGAGCATACTAATCTGACCAGTGACCCAGTGTTTGCCAATAATTTGCTCTATATACTACTGGAGAAACAATGAGGAGAGGAAGCTCTCATGGAGTGAGATGCCTCCCGGGTATTCAGAATCCACGATACTATTCTATGACTCGAAAGCTTATTATCATCACCATTGGCGTACTGCTCGCAGGCTACACTTGGTATGTATTTTCTCTAGAAGATAGGGTGGTTGAAGACGTGAATAACACCGCACTCATCATTGACGAAGAAATTTCAGGTACTCTCTTTCAGAAGATGGGTGCCTCAGTGGCACTCGGAGTGTACCTCGCCTGTGTCTGTGTGATGTATGTGCTGCCTGCTATCTCGGAACAGATTTTAGGACTCTTTTATGCGAATCCACACCATATCGCTGAAGATGACGTGATGCGAGATGCCAGAGCCTTTGTCGCCCAAGGAGAGTTCGAGGGGGCACTAGCAGCCTACCGACATGCTGCGAGAGAAGAGCCTGAGAATCGCCTTCCGTGGGTGGAAATGGCGAAGATACAAATAGAACATTTTAAAGCACCAGAGGAAGCTACTGCCACCTATGCCGAGGCTCTTGAGAGTCGCGAGTGGCCTGCCACAGACGCGGCATATTTCATGTTCCGTATTTCCGAACTTCAGATAGAGGAGCTCGATGAAAAGGAAGCCGGCATCGCCGCTCTCGAGCAAGTCGTGGAACTCTTTCCGGGAACCCGACACGCTGCGAATGCGAACACTCGTCTAGAGGAGCTGGAGGGGTCAATCGACTCGTAAGCTATGATTTCTCGTGAACTAGATGTGGTGAAACCTAACGGGGAGAGAATTCCTCTTCAAATCAATATTTCTGCCCCAGTGTATGAAGAAGATTATGACGCTTATGGCTGCCAGGTATCGTTTATCGGGTGGCTGGAATCTCCTTCCTCCACCATTAAGGGGGAAGATTCTTATCAAAGTCTTCTTTTGGCGCTCCAGTTAGTTCATTCTATACTCATGATGCAGCATAAGAATGGCGTACGGTACCGATGGCGGGGATTAGAGGATGAGTATGACTTGGCGATGTTTCTCGCTTTACCTCTGCCGAATGTATGATGTTCTAACATGGACATGATTGATGAGAGTATGGAGGCAGGTGTTGATTGTGTCTGTTTTTGAAAAGGAAATGATCAGAAACGTAATGAAGTAGTAAGCTGACTCGTTCAACGCTATGACTGAGCCTTGGAAAACTCTGCTCCATATTTCTGAGAGCACGAAAATAAAGCTCATTGGCTTTTTTGCACGCGTACCCTGTGTGCTCTTAGCTCTCTGTGTGATCGCAGCCATTGGCATGGCGCAAGCATGGGGAAGGGGGAGTTTATCATCGGTGGGCTTGGGTGCTGTGATGTTGGCTCTATGTGGTTTGATTGGCTGGGTGCGGCCGAGGCTCTGGTGGCTTGCTCTGAGTCTGGGCTGTCTTGCGGGCTATTGGCATGTCACGAGTCTTGATCGGCAGAGGGTATTGAATGAGGGGATGGGAGACTTGGTGGAACTCAATGTCCTCTGCCTGGATGATTTTCACTTTGCAGGTGCTCGCAGCAGGGGTGTTGTGCGTGTGCTTGATGGCGAGTATTCTGGAGCAAAGCTTATGCTGTCTCTGAGGGGTGGAATTTCTACGGGAAGTGGTGTGGTAGAAAGGGTGGGTAGAGAGGCTGAGCTTGCTGAGTTAGTGCTCAGGAAAGGAAGCGAACTGAGAGTTATTGGGAACCTTTCTGGCATTGCGCCGCCGCGAAATCCTGGAGAATTTCATCAGAAAGAATGGCTGGAGAGGCAGGGTGTCTACGCACGGCTCTATGTGGAAGAATGGAGTAAGGAGGGAGATATTTGGTGGGGTGCTTTGGCGGGATGGCTCAGTCAGCTCAGAGTCAATGTAGAGGAGTCGATTACCGCGGGATTAGAGGAAGACGAGGCAGTGCTTCTGAGAGCTATTTTCTTAGGGGAGAAGCCAGAGATGCAAGATGGTGTGACAGAGGACTTTCGCCGCAGTGGCACCTTGCATGTGTTTGCGGTGAGTGGGCTGCATGTGATGATGGTGGGGACTGTTGTCTTTGTTCTTCTTCGGCTCTTGCAGCTTCCGCAGTGGGTGCAGGTGATCGGAGTAGTTGTTGTGATGTGGCTCTACGCAGGGATTACCGGGGCGAATCCACCTGCTGTGCGAGCAGCATTCATGGGGAGTTTATTGATCATAGCACTCCTCGTTCGGCGAAAGGTGGTGTTACTCAATAGTGTCTGTCTGTGTATGGCGGTTCTTTGCTTAGTCGATAGCTATCTCTTGTTTCAGCCAGGATTTCAGCTCTCCTTTGGGGTGGTCTTGGCCATAGTGCTCACTCACTCTTGGTGGTTGGCGCGGTTTGAGTTTATTCAAGTAAAAGAAGAGTACTTACCAAGGCAGCTATACTCAAAGACACAGAGCGCATGGCTAAAGGGGCGTGTGGTTTGTGCGAATTCTCTGGCAGTAGGTTTTTCGGCATGGGGAGGGTCTTCGGGATTGGTCTGGTGGCACTTTGGGGTGGTGTCTCCGATCGCTTTGCTTGTGGGACTACCAATGATGCTTCTAGTTTGGATGGTGATGTGCCTGAGTTGTCTGAGTGTGGTTTTTGGAGCCTTGATGCCGGGTGAGGCGACTTGGATCGCAGCGGTGAATGGGCCGCTGGCGAAGACTGTGCATTCTTTGGCCGCGTGGAGCGCGCGAGCACCTGGGGGTCATTTTGAAAAGCGACTTTGGGAGAAAGACCAACAAGTGGTGATCTATGACGTCGGCCGAGGTGGAGAAGCTGCGTATCTGGGTATAGCGGGTGGTGTGCTGCTGGATACAGGGACGCACTCGTTTGCTAGTTCAATCATTGTACCTTCAATTAAAGAGCGAGGAGGTCACCTAGATTCGCTCATTCTGACTCACGGAGATGCTGGGCATTCTGGAGGAGCACTGGCGGTGCTGGATCATTTCCGGCCTCGCCAGTGCTTAGCGCCAGATACGTTTTCGAGAAGTCCGAGCTACCAAGCGCTAAGAGAGCATGTAAAAGAGAGTTCCGTACACATGGCGACATGCTCAGTCGGAGATACTCTATTACTAGACGCAGAATCATGGATAGAGATCTTAGCTTCTGATGCTACAGGAGCGCTTGCAGATGACCGAGCTCTTGTTTTGCGGCTGCACTGGAATGGTAGTACCATTTTGTTTGCAGGGGACATGGGGTTTCGGACTCTAAGTGAGCTTTGTGAAGAGGGGGTGGAGATGAGATCTGATGTTCTTGTGCTAGGCGCGCATATCAGTGACCCGCTGGACTGGCAGGTATTACTGAGAGAGGTTCAGCCTAAATTAATTCTGCTTGGGCAGCAGAGAGAGCGTATGTCGCCAAATCAGCGTAAACATCTTGCACTTTATAAGAAAAAAGCCGGGGCGACTGTACTTGAGCAGCGAGTAAGAGGTGCTGTCATCTTGAGTCAAAAGAATGGTAAGATACTCTATGAGACACTGCTGAAGGAGGATGAATGAGAGGAATTAGAAAAAGGGAGAAAATTCACAAAAATGGACTTGCCAGATCGTTTTTGCTGAGTATGTTCGCCGCCCCACATCGTATCCCCAGCACACGGGAATACACTCAGGAATAACAAAATTATCGGGTGCACACCGGAAAAATGGCTCAACGAGAGAATCTCGGCCGTTTCTGCTGCGCCCTGTATCAAACAAAATACAGCAGGAAATATGCCTACTATTAACCAACTCGTTCGCAAAGGACGCAAGTCTCCGGTAGAGAAATCTAAGTCTCCGGCGCTTTCTAATTGTCCTCAGCGCCGTGGCGTTTGTCTCCAGGTGATGACACGTACGCCCAAGAAGCCTAACTCAGCTCTTCGTAAAGTCGCCAAGGTGCGCTTGACGAACGGTCAGGAAGTCATCGCCTATATCGGTGGTGAAGGTCACAATCTCCAGGAGCACAGTATCGTGCTAGTTCGTGGTGGTAGAGTGAAGGATTTGCCAGGTGTTCGTTACCACGTTGTCCGTGGTGCACTTGATACCCTCGGAGTAGATGGTCGTAAGCAGTCCCGTTCTAAGTACGGTGCTAAGCGTCCAAAGGCTTAGTGGTACGAATGAATCCAATTTTTTAATCTTTTATATTTTTATATTATGGCACGCCGTAGAAAAGTTCGCACAAAAGTTGAAGTCCGTGACCCACGTTACGATTCAGCTCTCGTAGGTAAGTTGATTAGCAAGGTGATGAAGGACGGTAAGCGTTCTCTCTCTGAGCGTATCGTTTACGCTGCAATTGATAAAGCTAATGAAGGGGTGGATACAGTCGATCCTCTCGAAGTAATCACTCGTGCGATTGAGAATGCGAAGCCTCGCGTTGAGGTGAAGTCTCGCCGTGTGGGTGGAGCCACTTACCAGGTGCCTCTCGAGGTAGCTGCTGATCGCTCAGAGTCTCTCGCAATGCGCTGGATCGTGTCATTTGCTCGTAACAAGAAAGGTGTTCCAATGCACCAGGCTCTTGCTAACGAGATCAAAGATGCTGCCAACAATCAAGGTGGTGCAGTTCGCAAGCGCGATGACATGCACAAGATGGCACAGGCAAACCGTGCCTTCGCTCACTTCCGTTGGTAATTCAAACGTTTTTTCTGATTCCTTGTTCGCTGCTGTATAGCAACTAGCTCAAATTCCATGTCCACTAGCTCACCAGATCGTCCCTACTCAATGGAGCGCACCCGTAATATCGGGATTGCGGCGCACATTGATGCAGGGAAGACGACTCTGACTGAGCGAGTCCTGTTTTACACAGGCATGATCCACAAGATCGGTGAGGTACATGATGGAGCAGCGACAACAGATCACATGGAGCAAGAGCGCGAGCGTGGTATTACCATTACCTCTGCCGCTGTGACATGTGAGTGGGTGCAGAAGAAAGAAGAAGGTGTGACGAAGCTCTATGAAGAGCAGAAACAGTGTATCAACATTATTGATACCCCGGGTCACGTCGACTTTACTGCTGAAGTAGAACGCTCCCTCCGTGTGCTGGATGGAGCGATTGTTGTATTTTGTGGGGTTGCTGGAGTGCAGCCACAGACAGAGACCGTGTGGCGCCAAGCTTCTAAGTACAAAGTGCCTCGCATGGTGTTTGTCAACAAGATGGATCGCACGGGTGCTGACTTTCAAGCAGTACTCACTGAGGTTCGCGAGAAACTAGGAGCGACAGCGGCAGCTGTTCTCTTGCCAATTGGTTCAGAGGATTTGCTCCGTGGTCAGATTGACGTAGTGAACCAGAAAGCCATTATCTATTCCGATGATGATAAGCTTGGTTCTGTCTTTTCCGTGGAAGATCTCAGCGGGGAACTGGTTGAGCAGGCGCAGCTAGCGCGTCAGGAGCTCATAGAGATCTTGGCGGAAGTGGACGATATTCTTGGTGAGAAATTCCTCATGGAGGAAGAGATCACTGCGAAAGACCTCAAAGAAGCGATTCGCCGTGCTACCATTGCCAATCTCTTTGTGCCAGTCTCTGGTGGCTCTGCCTTTAAGAACAAAGGCGTGCAGTACCTCGTGGATGCGGTGGTTGATTACTTACCGAGTCCTCTCGATATTCCTGCTGCTGTAGGACAGCATCCTGATGATCTTGATCAGGAAGTGCTCGCCCCTGCCGATGACAGCGAGAAATTTTGCTCCTTAGCCTTTAAGCTGTGGGCGGATAAGTTTGTTGGAAAGCTCGTCTTCTTTAGAGTTTACTCAGGAGTCGTGTCCAAAGGTGACATGGTTTATAACCCGCGCACTGGCAAAAAAGAGCGTGTGAGTCGCCTCATTCAGGTACAGGCGGACAAGCACGTGGATGTGGATAAAGTCTACGCTGGTGAGATCGCCGCTTTTGTCGGGGTGAAGAACGTCACCACAGGAGACACCATATGTGCTCAAAAATTTGATATTCTACTGGAGCGTCCTTCGTTTCCAGAACCTGTGATTGCGATGGCTGTGGAGCCTCGCACAACGGCCGACTCGGATAAAATGGCAACAGGGCTGACTCGTCTGATGGAGGAAGATCCCACATTTGTCGTGAAGACAGATCAAGACACAGGTCAGACAATCATTGCTGGCATGGGAGAGCTTCATCTAGAAGTGATCGTGGATCGTCTGCGTCGCGAGTTTAAGGTCGAGGCCAATGTCGGTAAGCCACAGATTGCCTACCGTGAGACCATCACTGCTGCAGCTGAGGGGGAAGGCCTCTTGCAGAAGCAAACAGGTGGAAAAGGTCAGTATGCTAAGGTCAATGTTTCTGTTCGACCAAATGGCCAAGGCAAGGGTCTCACCATTGAGAATAAGATCGTTGGTGGCGCCATTCCTAAGGATTTCATCAATGCCGTTTATACAGGCATTAAGGAATCTATGACCAATGGAGTGGTCGCAGGCTACCCAGTGGTGGACGTTCACGTTGATATTGTTGACGGGGCAGCACATGATGTCGACTCCAATGAGAGTGCCTTTAAATTGGCCTCTATCTTTGCGATGAAAAAGGGCTTTCAAGAAGCCGAATCAATTTTGTTGGAACCTCTCATGGAAGTAGAGGTTATGACTCCTGATGAATATCAGGGAGATATTTTAGGCGACCTAAACCGTCGTCGAGGTCAGATTGCTGGCATGGAAAACAAAGGGGAAGTATGCATTTTAAAGGCAAATGTCCCACTTGCGGAAATGTTTGGTTATATGACCGCTTTGAGGACCGTCTCATCGGGGCGGGCTTCATTCACAATGGAACCATCGAGTTTTGAACCCGTCCCTCCCAATGTCTTGGAAAAACTCCTCGGCGATCGCGGGTTTTAGGCCAACCACTAACTAATAAGAAACAACCAATCTTCAATATGAATCAGAAGATAAGAATTAGACTCCGCGCATTCGATCATAGCGCTATCGACCGCTCTGCACAGGAGATCGTAGAAACTGCCAAACGCACAGGTGCGAAGGTGGCTGGACCGATCCCATTGCCGACCCGTACTGAAAAGTTCTCCGTGAACCGTTCAGTGAACCAAAACAAGAAATCTGCTGAGCAGTTTGAGATCCGCACACACAAGCGCCTTCTCGATATTGTTGACCCTACAGCACGTACGGTAGATGAGCTCAAGAAGCTCAATCTTCCAGCAGGTGTCGATATCTCTATTAAAATCTGAACCCTAACCGAAATTAAGTAACATGTCTTTAGGACTATTAGGTAAAAAAGTAGGTATGACTCGTGTGTTTGACAAAGAGCAGGGCTGCATGATTCCAGTGACCGTCGTTGACGTGACTGGTAACGAATTTCTTCAGAAAAAGACCACTGAAACAGACGGCTACAGTGCTGTTCAGGTAGGTTTTGATGATCAGAAGGAGCAACGCGTGAATGCACCAACTAAGGGGCACTTCAAAAAGCACGGTGCTTCCACAAAGAAGATGATCCAGGAGTTCCGCTTCGGGTCTGACGAAGAAATCCCAAACACAGAAGAAGCTCACCCAGGTGCGGCTCTTTTCCAAGACGGCCAGTGGGTTGATGTCATTGGTACGACCAAGGGTAAGGGTTTCCAAGGTGTAGTAAAGCGCTACAACTTCGCAGGTCAGCCTGACTCACACGGTCACATGATGCACCGCCGCCCAGGTGGTATTGGTGCTGGTACATGGCCGGGTCGTGTTTGGAAGAACAAGAAGATGCCAGGTCGTCACGGTGAGTACTCACGTACTGTGCAAAATCTCAAGATCGTTCAGGTTCGCCCTGAAGATAACGTAGTTCTCGTTTCTGGTGCTGTACCAGGTCGTAAGGACTCCTACGTTGTCATCCGCCCAGCTATCAAGAAGCCAGCTCCAGCAGCTGAATAATCTCAAAGCGAAAACAGAAAGGAACTATTATGTCCGCAAAGACGCTTTCCATTGAAGAAGCCAAATCTGCAAGCATCACTCTACTCGAAGATGCGCAAAAAGGCAAACAAGCCGTTCACGACGTGATCACAGCTTACCGCGCTAATCGCCGTACAGGTTCTGCCAGTACAAAGACACGTGGTGAGGTGAAGTGCACGAACAAGAAAATGTACCGCCAGAAGGGTACTGGTAACGCTCGTCACGGTGACCGTGGTGCCCCGATTTTTGTCGGTGGTGGTGTTGCTTTTGGCCCACGTCCTCGTTCTTACAACAAGACCATTAACAAGAATACTCGTAAGTTAGCACTTCGCCGCGTTCTCAGTGATATCATTGAAGCAGGTAAGGTCTCTCTCGTGGATTCTTGGAAGCTAGAAGACGGTAAGACCAAGACCGCTATCTCTGCGATCAAAGCGATCACAGATGCTAAGAAGGTGCTTGTGATTGGTGCTGAGTTCGATGATCCATCATGCCTCGCAGCTCGTAACCTCAAGACAGTGGTTATGATGAGTGCGGATGAAGTCAATATCGAGCAGATGCTTCATGCGAATCACATTATCATCACCAAAGACGCTCTGGCGATCATCGCCAAACGTTCTGCTTAATTCGCAACCACACTGAATACGATGAAAGACATTTATCAAGTTATCGACTCTGTCCTACTTACTGAAAAGGCAACTATCCTCAATGAAACAAACAATGAGGTTGTCTTTAAGGTGAATAGAAATGCGAATAAATTGGAAATCAAGCGCGCCATTGAGAAGCTTTTTGGAAAGAAAGTAGACTCAGTTCGCACTTGTAACTACTCGGGTAAGGCAAAACGCCAACGTCGTAGTGACGCTGGTCGCACTGCTCATTGGAAGAAAGCTATCGTGCGCCTCAAAGAGGGTGAAAGCCTCGATATCGCATAAGCTAACGCTGCAAAACGAAACATTTAATCGAAAGGAATAGCGAAATATGCCATTAAAAACTTTTAGGCCTGTCACGCCGTCTAACCGCTACAAGGTGCTGCCGGACTTTCAGGAGATTACAACAGACAAGCCAGAGAAGAGCCTTCTACGCCCACTTAAGAAATCAGGTGGTCGTAACAACAGAGGTCGCATCACATGCCGTCACCGTGGTGGTGGACACAAGCGTAAGTACCGTATCATTGACTTCAAACGCCGTAAGTTTGATATCGAGGGCACAGTCGCCACTGTAGAATATGATCCGAACCGTACTTGCCGTATTGCTCTTATTGAGTACAAAGACGGTGAGAAAGCCTACATCCTCGCTCCTGCGGGAATCAAGGTAGGGGACAAGATCGTTTCTAGCGAAACAGCTGCACCTAGCATTGGGAATGCGACACCACTCTCTAATGTGCCACTCGGTACAAGTATCCACAACATTGAGCTGACACCTGGATCAGGTGGCAAGATCGCTCGTTCTGCGGGTCAGTTCGCAGTGCTCTCAAACCGTGAAGACGGAGTGGCTCTTGTGAAGATGCCTTCTGGTGAGATTCGTAAGTTCAATGATCGCTGCCTCTGTACCATTGGTCAGGTCGGTAATCGTGATCACATGAATGAAGTTTCTGCTAAGGCCGGCCGCACACGCTGGAAGGGTATTCGCCCAACAGTACGTGGTATGTGTATGAACCCTGTGGATCACCCGAATGGTGGTGGTGAGGGTAAATCAAAGTCTGGTGGTGGACGCCAACACTTGAAGTCACCATGGGGTCACGTCAAGGGTCAGAAGACACGCCAGAAACACAAGGGTAGCGACAAGTTTATTGTCCAGCGCCGCAAGACTAAGAACGCTTAATTTTAATCTACGAACACATGCCTAGATCACTAAAAAAAGGTCCATTCGTGGATCAGAAGTTACTGGATAAAATCGACGCCGCTGTAGAGGCTGGCAACAAGAAGCCAATTAAAACTTGGAGTCGCCGCTCAATGATCACACCAGATTTTGTGGGCCTCAACTTCAATGTTCACAACGGAAAAACCTTTGTTGCTGTCTATGTGACAGAGAACATGGTGGGTCACAAGCTTGGTGAATTTTCACCAACTCGTATCTTCAAGACTCACGGAACTGTCGGTAAGAAGTAATCTCTGATGAAACTGGCTGCTTTGACAACAATCATGACACTCTCTGGGGTGCTCGTTGTCAGTGGCCAGGCTCAACATTCTGAATTATCACAGCAGGCGCTGATGCGCCAAATTCAAGTTCTTGAGGAGAAAAACTCAGAACTTATAGAAACAAACAAACAGATCACCAAGAGTCTCGGACTTGCTCGAAAGAACAGTGAAGAGGCTCGAAGTGAACTGGAGCAAATGCGCAAGGCAAATCAGGCGCTCGGGATTTATCCGAATCTGGATAATAACGACCGCCTGGTACAGGTAGTAGCAGACAGAGAGGTTCTTGAAAGACAGTTGAGCACGCTTCGCTCAAGTGCAATAGAGTTCACTTCCATAGTCCGCGATTACCTCAAAAGTGCACTGGTGGCCGATCCTGATTCGAGGGTAAAGGTAGAAACTTCACTGAGAAGTCTTGACCTCGCTCTTGGATTAAGGCAAAAGCCGCAGCCCAGTCGAGATGTAGGTACTCTTCAGAGTGCAAACATTGTGAGTATAGACAGCCAATCTGGTCTGCTTGTACTAAACGCTGGCGCCACTGCTGACTTTAGGGTCGGCATGACATTTTTAATCTTTCGGGAGAACCAGAAGATTGGAGAAGCCATCATAGCAGGGGTCAGACCAGACATTTCTGGAGCTCTCGTGCAAACGCTCGAAGACAACCAAGTTGGTGTTCGCCTAGGCGACACCGCATCGATTAAGATTCAATAATATCACCTAACACTCACCTGATTAAAACGATGGAAGTAAAGTCCACCTACAAATTCGCACGCATCTCAGCGAAGAAAGCGCGTGATGTTGCTCGTGAAGTCCAAGGTCTCCCTGTCTCTGCAGCGCTAGACACTCTGACCTACTCACCTAAGAAAGCAGCCGCTTTGATTGGCAAGACACTGAAAAGTGCGATTGCTAACGCAGAGAATAATTTTGAACTCGACGCTGACGACATGATCGTCAAAGAAGCAGTGATTGGCGAAGGGCCTACTTTTAAGCGTTTTAAGCCTCGTGCTCGTGGTTCAGCAGGTGCTATTCGCAAGCGCACAAGTCACATTTTCATTACCCTCGCTCTCAAGGAGGAGGCCTAACCACACAACTAACTATTATCCGACAAAATTATGGGTAGAAAAATTAATCCAATCGGGTTTCGTCTAGCAGTCAATAAGGACTGGCGTTCCAAGTGGTATGCCTCCGGTAGCGACTACACCACGAAACTCCACGAAGACCTTCAGATTCGTAAATACATCAAAGGTCGTCTTCAATTTGCAGCACTATCACGCGTCACCATCGAGCGTGCATGGAATAGCGTTCGAGTCACATTGCACACATCACGCCCAGGTTTGGTGATTGGTCGCCGTGGCTCAGAAATTGAAAAGATGTCCAATGACATTGGCAGCTTCTGCCGTGGTGCACAGGTGAAGGTGGATATTGTAGAAATTCGTAAGCCAGAACTCGACGCACAACTTGTGGCAGAGAATATCGCCGTTCAGCTTGAGCGTCGTATTGCTTTCCGCCGTGCGATGAAACGCTCTATACAGACAGCCATGGACTTCGGTGCAGATGGTATCCGTGTACGCTGCTCTGGTCGTCTTGGTGGTGCTGATATTGCACGTGCAGAATGGTATGCAGAGGGTAAAGTACCTCTCCAGACATTGCGTGTGCCTATCGACTACGGATTTGCAGAAGCTTCGACAGTCTACGGCATCATCGGTGTCAAAGTCTGGATCAATAAGAAGGAAGAGAAAATTCAAGCAGGTGGCAACAACCGCGGAGGTCGCGGTGGCCGTGGCGGACGCGGACGCGGTGAGCGTGGTGCTGGCCGTGGAGAAGGTCGCCCAGCCCCTAAGGCAAACGCCTAATTTGTAATCTATAACTGAATCAATAGGAGGATCATATTATGCCTTTGATGCCAAAAAGAACAAAGTTTCGTAAGAGTCACCGTGGTAACCGCGGTGGAGACGCTCAGCGCGGAACAGATGTAAGTTTCGGAGACTTCGGTCTCCAGTCCCTCGGTCGCGCTTGGATGTCCAACCGCCAGATTGAGGCCTGCCGTATTTCCATTAACCGTTACCTCAAGCGTAAAGGTAAGGTCTGGATTCGTATCTTTCCTCACAAGTCAGTGACTGGTCGCCCGCCAGAAACTCGTATGGGTAAGGGTAAGGGTGCTGTTGACCGTTGGGTAGCAGTGATCCGTCCAGGAACTATGATCTTTGAAGTTGCTGGTGTTCCTGAAGCAGATGCTCGTGAAGCGTTACGTCTTGCTTCCAATAAGCTTGGTTTCCGCACCCGATTTGTCGAGCGCCGCAAGCTGTAATCATCAAAACTGAACTCAGTAGAATACTTAACGCATGACTAAAATTAGCGACATTCGCGAACTCAGCCTGGATGAACTCAGTGCTCGCCTTCGTGATCTTAAACAGGAAGGACTGAACCTTCGTATCCAGCAGTCTACAGGGCAGCTTGAAAACTCAGCACGTATCCGCCAGGTACGCCGTGAGATTGCCCAGGTAAACACTATTGCACGTGAGAAGGCCAAGGCCGCTCAGTAACGAATTAAACAAAAATTATCAATGAGCGAAAATACTCAATCTAAACAAGGTCTTCGCAAGACTCGCGTTGGTGTTGTTGTGTCTACTGGCATGAACAAGACTATCGTGGTATCTTATGTGAACCGTGTTCCACACCCACGTTTCGGTAAAATCGTTAAGCGCACGAAGAAGTTCTATGCGCATGATGAAAACAGCGAAGCTCAGGTAGGTGACAAGGTTCGTATCGTCGAGACTCGCCCTATCTCTAAGCTGAAATGCTGGAACCTTGAGAAGGTTCTTTCTCACTAATATTAACCATTCACATTTGATTTAAGACTATGATCCAGATGGAATCTAAAGTTGCGATCGCCGATAACACAGGCGCTCGTACAGCAAAAATGATTGGTGTCCTTGGAACTCGTTCTAAGGTAGCGAATGTTGGTGATATCATCACTGCTCACGTTCGTGATGCTATTCCGACATCTTCTGTGAAAAAGGGTGCTGTAGTGAAAGCTGTTGTTGTACGTACAGCAGCGCCAGTTCGCCGCGCGGACGGCTCTATTTTACGCTTTGACACGAATGCTATTGTCATTATTGACAAAGACAACAACCCGAAAGGGACTCGTATCTTCGGCCCTGTTGCTCGTGAACTTCGCGAGAAGAACTTCATGAAGATCGTCTCACTTGCTCCTGAGGTTCTCTAAACCTGGAGTGATTCACTAAGAATAACGATTCATAATTCGTAATGAGCAAAATCAAAACACATGTAACCAAAGGTGACCAAGTTATCGTCATTTCTGGTGGACATAAAGGCAAGAAGGGAACCGTTCTTTCAGTCAACGCGGCAAAAGGCCAAGTGATTGTAGAGGGTGTTCGCAAGATGAAGAAGGCTCTTAGCCGATCTGAAGAAAATCCAGACGGTGGCATTGCTGAGCTAGATGGCCCGATTCACATTTCTAATGTGAAGAAAGTCAGCTAAGCTCTTAGAGACTTTTATCGACTTCACTTTGTCGACCTACCAATTTATTAAGGCGCTCGTTTGAGCGCCTTTTTTGTGTCCTAAACTGTTCTCTCTGACCACTCTCCGCCTCAGCTTTTAGGAGTCGCTAAGACGGATTTTATACCAACTCAAAAAACTATCTGGTATAATTCGCTAGATCTTTGACGAGATACCATCGTTGTCACCCACCCGCAGATGCTCGCATCACCGATGGGTTCCGCCTTGATCTCCCACCAAATCTCTTCGCCCTTTCTACCAGTTAGTTTTCCTCATTGGTATTATACAGTGCGAGATAGAGTTTTCTTAGAGTAGTTTTTGCAATGACTGTGGGATGGGCTGATCGTGTTTCTTGAGTGTCAACTCCATGCGCTTAGCGAGTGCTGGCAGTGACCAGACTCGATCTTTACGTGGAATGATGTCTTTGCCCTTTTCGTCGATGAAGCGAATCACCTGATAGTTCCAGGCTGGTTCATTGAACTGCTTGAGAATTTTGCGATCTTCTCCTCCGGTGTTGTTGATGACTAGGAGAGGGACAAAAGCTTCTTCGATGGCTTTGACCATATCTGGCTGACTCATGACATCCTGACCGAATGTCACACAGCCTGCTCATCCAGGGACTTCTTGGAAGAAGAGGAAAATGGGTTTCCCTGATGATTTGGAGTCTGCTAGGGCTTTGGTGTAGTCTCTGCCCCAGCTCACTGGGCCGACTTCTTTTGTTGATTTATCAATCGGTCTTGCATGGCAATTTGTGGCCAGAGCCGAGAAAAAGGCGAGGGAGCTGAGTGTAAACTGACGACGTTTCATAGGTGTAGGAGGTCGTGGTGAAAAAAGTTATTCCCTGAGCTTTGATTCGTGCTTTTCACGCATGGGGAATCGTGAAATTCTCCTGCCATGGCCATCAATGATCGCGAGCAACTCAAGGAAATGTTACTAGAGAAATCTGTCCGTACAGGTGAATTCACTCTGGCATCAGGAAAGACATCAGACCTCTATATTGACTGCCGAGTGACAGCCATGGATGCTGTGGGCGCAAGTCTAGTTGGACGCGTTGGCTGGCAAGCTGTGAGTGAGTATTTAGAGGCAAATGAACTCGAGGTTGATTCTATCGGTGGAATGACGATGGGAGCCGATCCTATCTCACTGAGTGTAGGGATGACATCAGCCAATGAGTGCACGGAGAATGCGCTGCGTGTTTTCACTGTGCGTAAGGAGCCGAAGGGACATGGAGCTGGGAAGCAGATTGAGGGGAATTTCGCGCAGGGAGATGTGATTGTGATTGTCGATGATGTGATTACGACAGGTGGCTCGACGTTGAAGGCCATTGATGTGGTCGAGAAGGCAGGGGGGAAAGTGAAGTTTGCCCTCGTGCTTGTGGATCGTGAAGAAGGAGGACGCCAAGCGATCGAGGCTCGCGGGATTCCTGTAGTCGCTCTATTTTCACGAACTGAGCTCATTGGTTAGAGGTTCGTTAGGGGCTGGCGAGGAAATAGTTGGATTTGAACGTGTTTTTGAGACTATCGTTTGACACGCTGAGCACTCTGGGGACAGTGTGGTCACTATGAACGAACATCTTGAGGATCTTTTTGCGTTTCTGCGTTTCCCTTCTATTTCCACAGCGTCTGAGCACGCAGGGGATGTGCGTGATTGTGGAAACTGGATTTTAGCGAAGCTAGAATCTATGGGCTTGCAGGCGACCCTGCATGAGACGGCCAAACACCCGATTATCGTTGCCAAAAATGAGCACCAGAAAGGGAAGAAGACAGTGCTTATCTATAGTCACTATGATGTCCAGCCTGTCGACCCTCTTGAGCTCTGGGATCATCCACCGTTTGACCCAGTATTAAAAGACGGGCGTATTTGGGCTCGGGGAGCGACGGATAATAAGGGGCAGATGCTCGCCCATTTGTTAGGTGTTGAGGAGACTCTGCGTCGAGACGGAGAGCTGCCAGTGAATCTGATTTTTCTCTTTGAGGGAGAAGAAGAAATTGGCTCGCCAAATCTAGTGCCTTTTATTGAGAAGCATAAGGATCTACTCGCCTGTGATGTGATCGCTGTTTCTGATACAGGGATGGTGGCTCGTGGCGTGCCAACGATGGGCTATGGGCTACGCGGGATTAGCTGCTGTGAAGTGACTCTGAGAGGGCCTTCTGGCGATCTTCACTCCGGTGTTTATGGAGGTGCGGTGGCGAATCCTGCGACTGCCGTGGCGCGCCTAGTGGCTTCTCTACATGATAGTGTGGGTAATATCGCGATAGAGGGATTTTATGATGATGTGCGCCCATTAGAGAGCTGGGAGCGTGAGATGTGGGCACAGGTGCCCGGCGTAAGTGACGAGGATATTATGCGTGTGACTGGTGCTCCTGCAGCCTACGGGGAGCCTGGCTACAGCTCTGCTGAGCGCCTATGGGCGAGGCCGACTGCCGAGGTTAATGGTCTGGCTGGTGGATACCAAGGCGAGGGCTCAAAGACTGTGTTGCCAGCAGAGGCGATGGCGAAGTTTTCCTTCCGCCTAGTACCAGACCAAGATCCCGCTGATATTGCCAAAAAAGTAGAAGCGCATTTAAAGAAGCATGTCCCGGCAGGAGTGACTCTGGAGATAGAAGTCGGCCACGACGGTAAGCCCTACGTGTGCGATCCGCATTCGAAGTACGGGAAGGCAGGGCAGGAGGCGCTGAAACAAGCATTTGGTAAAGAGCCCGTATTGATCCGTGAGGGTGGCAGTATCCCAATCATTAAAGACATGCAGGATGTCCTTGGGTCAGATACAATTTTGTTAGGACTAGCGCTACCGGACTGTCAGATCCATGCTCCCAATGAGAACTTCTGGGTGGAGAACTTTGAGGCGGGGATTAAGATGAATCAAGTGCTCCTCAAAGAGCTCGCGAAGGCATAGTTTTTTATAGAAATAGTATGATAGTGATTATTCAATTTATTGGGGGAGTCGTTTTCTTAGCTTTAGCCTTTTTTTGTCTTAAATGGCCTGAAAAATGTAAATGGATGCCTATCTATAAAATGGGCGAAAATATAATGCATGAAAAGTTCGGATTACTTATGGTTCGGTTATCTGCTGTGCCAGGGTGTTTAATGTTAGCAGCTGTTTTATTTGGTTTCAGTCTTGGATTCATAAAAGCTGCCTAAGTAATCAAAATTATTCTGAGTGTTAGGCGCAGTTGTATGGTTGGGCGAAATCGATCGCAGAAATCGATCGAAGAAATCGATCGCAGAAATCGTTAAGAATAAGTTAGAAACATTATGAGTATTTCGACAGGAAGAGGAGATGAGGGGCAGACAGATTTATTGTTTTCTCGGCGCGTAGCAAAGACACACCCCAGAGTGATTGCCTGCGGGGAAGTGGATGAGTTAAACACCTGGTTAGGTGTCGTGCGAGCGTCTGCGCCACCAGCTGCACTCTTAGAGGTGCTAGATGGGATGCAGCAGCGTCTCGTTGGCCTCATGGGGGAACTTGCCACACAGCAGGCTGACAGAGAGCTCTATGCCGAGAAGGGCTACCGCCAGATTCTCGGCGAAGATGTCCAGTGGCTAGAGGCCATTATTCAGGAAGCGGAGTGTGAGAAGGGGATTCGATTCCGTGGCTGGGCTCGCCCCGGGGAAGCAGGTGTGATGGGGGCGGCATGGCTCGATATAGCGCGGAGTGTCTGCCGCAGAGCAGAGCGCTCGACCTGGATGATAGAGGCTGAGGAGGCCGAGGGGCTTAAGTACCCACGCTTATTTCTTAATCGCCTCTCTGACGCACTCTGGCTTCTTGCGCGAGATGGTGAGCGAGTCGAGTAGTCTGCTCGCAGCCTACGCTTGCCAGAGCGTGGAATTCATTGCACCCTAGGGAAGAATGATAGGATCCTTTATGAAACTTCGCACGTGGATAAGTACTTTACTCATTGCTCTCTTTGGGCTGATTGCCGTGCATGTGTACTTGAGCTGGCAGGTACGTGATTTAAGCGCCATTTCCGGGCGTGTAGAAATATTAATGGCAGCAGAAGAGGAGTCCCAAGGCTCCCTCGACACTCTTGATATCCTAGAAGAGGCACGTAAGGCAAAGCGAGAGCAGACGAAACTCACGGTCTCAGAGCGTGATGTGAATGTGTATTTGGCTCAGAAACTTGTCGGAGAGCAAATTGGACCACTAGGCTCAGTCGCTCAGATCAAGGGGGTCTGGGTTGATTTTCAGCCAGATCAGATTGAGGTGATTATTGAGCGTCGCATTGATGTATCAGAGGTCGCGGAGACAGTTCAGGGAGAGAAGACAAATAGCTCAAGTATCAAGCCCTTTGATCATACGGTGTCGATTGTTCTTAAGGTAGTTTCTGAGAAAACAGCGAAGGGGCAGCGAATCGAAACACTGATCAAGTCAGCCACATTTGGCCAATCACCAGCCCCTGGGTTTTATGCACGTCTGGTGGAGCATGGTTTTACGCAGATCCTTCAGGCACTCGCTGAGGAGCGGGAAGCTTGTTACGAAGAAATGGCAGAGATCCATGTCACGGAGGGAGCGATTGAGTTTAACCCCATTCGTGATACGGTCATTGTGAAAGCTCAGTAATATGAAATGTCTCAGCGGCTTGTTATTGTTCTGTCTATGCTCTGCTCTGGGAGTCGGTACGAGCAGGGCACAGCTTGCTGTTGCGCAAAATACAGCGAACGGACAAAATACAGAAACTCTTGAGACTCCAGCGGACAATAGTGGTGCTACGAATCCGAATAATGTAGCCCAACCAAACACTAACTACACCGTTAGTGGCTCAAAGATTTTCACAGTCTATGGAGAGCGCTTAGAGATCCGCTCTGCCATAGCCTCTCTTGCAGATGATATCGTGAGGGATATTGAGAAACTGCTGAGTCAGCCGCAGAAAGCAGGGCGCTTCCCTGTGATTATCACCCTGCACGGCCAAGTTGGTGAAGTCATCACCCATAGTGGCATTCGCCAGCAACTACAGCAAATCGGAGATCGCTACCTCCTCCAGCTGCACGTCCACCTTGGCAAAGGGTTTCGCCGTGAGGAACTCAGCTATGAATGTCTAGAGCTCCTTTTACATAGGAAAGCCCTAGAATCTCTCGATTCAATACCAGAGGATATCGTTCTCAGAGCACCACCATGGCTGGTACAGGGCCTCATAGAGGCTAGTCTATGGAAAGAGGGGAAAGCAGGCAGAGAGAAATACGAAACCTTGAGAAATAGCCCGCAGCTATTTGGCGCTGAGAGACTCCTCAATCTCGAGAAATCAGACCTAAACCAGCTAAGAGGCCCCTCTAGAGCCTTATTTGAAGCCTCCGCAGGAGCAATGGTACTGGGTCTACTCGAGCAGAAAGGAGGTGTCGACCAAGTCATCAAGCTGCTTGCAGAAGTGTCACGCTTTGAAGGAGAAACGCAGGATTTATTGTACCAGTATTTTCCAACACTCAATACAGGCGCCCAAGGCATAGAAAAATGGTGGAATCTCCAAGTCGCCAATATGGCACTGCCAAAGCTGACGGATGTCTACGACATATCAGAAACAGAAACACAGCTCCAAGACATACTCTACCTCTATATTCGAGATGAACTCGGCCAGCTAAAGCGCAAATCCCTCAGCGAGTATAAGTCATTGATAGCGATGGAGCCGAGGGACAGATTAGAGGCCATGGAGAGCGTGAAAACAGAGTTGATACGGCTCAACTACCGCTGCTTCCCGCTGCATCGCCCAATCATCGCCGAATATTTAGCTCTCATCAGTGCTTGGCAACAGGGCGAAGACACAGACAGCAGTACGAGATTAGACCGATTAAAGAAGGAGCGAGAGCTCATGGGTATAGCCGCTGCGCGATCCAGAGACTACCTAGACTGGTATATTATTTCCAATGCCCGCGAGGTGAAGGGGGACTTTAGGAACTACCAGAACTTCAAACAACAAATCGAGAAAGAGAGAGAAATCCTCAAGGATGAATTAATCGACCCCTACCTCGATCAGATGCAGATGATCTGGCAGCAGCGTAAGTCTCAGAGGTAGAGTTTTTCATTAACCCTTTATTCTAGAATGCTTTGTAGATTATAGAGCATAGAGAATGAAGAGGGTTAAATCGAAAACGTGGTGAGAATAGGAAGAGAGAAAACAGATGAGAAATTCTGCCAAAATGGAAAAAATGAAAAAGAGATCTTGCCTTATTTAGGAGACGCGTTATATCTCCGCCGCCTTCGGGCAAACCAAGCAAGGCGGGGAGTAGCTCAGCTTGGTAGAGCGCTGGCTTTGGGAGCCAGATGTCGCAGGTTCGAATCCTGTCTCCCCGACCACTATAAACCGCCGTTTCTTCGGAAATAGGCGGTTTTTCTTTTTGAATGATCGTGCTCTCAACTTAGTATTGAGGATATGCCGCAATATTCAGTGAGACATTGTATCGAGTGGTTTCTTAGGGAAGAGACGAAGCTGGCTCATTTGTATGAGGAACGTATCACATTATGGTCTGCAGAATCGATCCATAGAGCTATTGAGAGAGCTGAGTCAGAGGCACAGCGGTATTGTGAGCAGAATCATCACAAAGCTGTCTTAGATCTATTTCAAGCTTATTGGTTACCCGAAGAAGTTCCTAAGATCCTAAATGGGCATGAAGTGTTTTCCCTACTCAGAGACAGTGATTTGGAGCCTGATGATTATCTAGACGCGCACTTTGACACGGAACATGAGCACCAAACAGAAAACGATGTTCTAAATGAACCAGACGTCAATGTATGAACAAAATAGTTCTTCTATCATGCCTCTTATGTTTTGTTTCTGGTTTGTACGCCTTTGAGAGCGATCATGTACAAGGTAAACTTGTGTTTGAGGGAATATAGAAAAACCGCCTAACTTTGATCACGCACAAATGATGGTTTCACTTGTACGTGATGTGCATATGATCAAATTCAGCTTGTTAGGTTCGTTTGAGATGAAATTAATAGGGATTGAAGAATGATTATGCGTAAAAAATATGAATTAAGCTTATATTCATAGCTTTCGAGAGTGCTCGTTAGTATTCTGACCAGTTAGAAAATCATCTTATCGTCATTTCGATTTCTCAATGAGATAAAAATTCCGTGAAGATCTTTTCTTCTTCGGGAGTAAGTGGGTATGAAGGCATCTTTCGCCATATGGGGGCTTGGGTAGTGCTTTCTAGTGTGTGCTTAACTCTTGTTAGGGGATGCGTGTGTACTATTCGACAGCATAGAAGAACCTTCTATGATTCTCGGCGCGAGTGGGATCTGTGAAGAGGAAGGGTGTTCCGGTGCCTGTGATTGTTTCTTCCAGCGTCCAATCGACTAAATTCGGTGAGGTGTAGATGCGGTAGATAAGCTGCTGCTCAGTGTTAAACTGAAAGGTGACGTCTCTTGAGTTAGAGTTGACGGCTAGATTCGTCACTGTTGGAGGGACTAGTGGGGTGGCGAGAGCTGTGATGATGCTATTTCCATTTTGGCCAGCAGTGTAGGCAGCAGAGACTTCTTCTGGAGTGAGTGCTCTGGTCAATACAGCGAGGTCATCTATCTGGCCGTCAAACTCACGGTTCACACAGCAGGTGTCATCCCCAATGGTGAAGCCATCTGTGGGCTGGGTGAAGTCAGCGCGCCCGGCGGTTGTGGTTCCCGCCAGGACTCCATTTATATAGGCGCGGCCAATAGAGCTTGTGCCTGAGCTCTCCCAAGTTTGGACGACATGATACCAGCCACCATTGGCGACGAGAGAGTCTGGAGCTGTGTCGATGGCGGAGCTGGTGCCTGCGGGATTAGCAAATCGAATGTCTGCTCGCCCGTCTTCGAGGTTAACTCCCCAGTTTCCGGGATGCTCTCGGCCTGTGTAGATCCCTCTAAAGCCACCATCAGTATTAGGATTCACCCAGACACTGATGGTGAATTCACGAGCACTACTAGGGATAGGGCTTGCCGCTAGGAGAGAGGCATTACCCGATAAGCTGAGACTCGCCTGTCCTATTCTCTGGCCTGTACTTGTCCAGCCTATGGTGCCTTGGTTTTGTGTTGCGTCAGCACTGCCACCTAGTGATCCAAGATTGGCAGCAGTGGAGCCCGTGCCTTCATCAAAGGGGTAGTAGGCGACTAGGTCTGGAACGATGGGAGTACTTGAAGCATTTCTTGGGTCAGAACGATAGAGGACTTCTAGTGCATCGTCGAATCTATCATTGTCAGAGTCTGCGAGTGTTAGGTCTGTGTCGTAGCGAAAGACTTCATCGCCGTCTGATAGGGTGTCTCCATCTGTGTCTGCTAGGGTGGGGTTTCCTCCGCGCTGGAATTCTAGCAGATCTGTGAGGCCGTCGGCGTCATTATCTGTCTGAGTGTTAGCTGTTGTGAGGTCTCCGAAAAACTGAACCTCAAAAACATCAAAAATACCATCTGCGTCTGCGTCTCTAGTGGAGTCGCCGACTCGAGTGATGATGAGACGTGTGAAATTCGCGGAGAAACCTAGATTCTCAATATTGACCGTGAGGTCTCCATCGATGACTGGGACATCACGGAGTGTATAGTTTCTATATTCTGCTGGGGATTGTAGCTCCGTGGTGAGAGTTGTCTTATTTTCTGCAGTGATACGAATAGGGGCTGTATTCTCTGTTCGATCACCCACGGTGAAAAGAATGTTATAAAATCCAGTGGCTAATCGATGGCTGAAGATAGTGTCAGAACGTAGTCTGATATGATCGCGGTTGATGTTGTTAGTTCCTGGTGCCACCCCTCTGTCTCGCGTTTCTACAGGATTTTCGCCCTCACTCACAAAGCTGATTTCGCCAAATGTTCGCTCCGAAATTACCTCATGGTCATTGTCAAAAACAACAGAGCCTGCTGGCCCAAGATCGTACAAATATCGTGCTTGGCTGAGATCCACAATGCTTGGTGCAGACACAGTGATATAGACTGCTCCCCAGTCAGTCTGCCCAGTACTGTCACAGACATTGTAGTGGAAGAAATCCGTTCCATTGAAATCAGCGGGTGGTGTGTAGGTGATTTCATTTCGTCCGCCAGGGCCTGTGCCTTCTGAGAGGGAGATCGTGCCTCCTTGATGACTGACTGTGTCGCGGAGATGTGCATCAAGAACATGGTTATTGGCATCATAGTCATTGGCAATGACGTCAATTGTGATCGCGCTACCTTGACTGATTGCCGTATCACGGTGGCCGTAGGGGGGGATATTGGCAGGGTTACTCACTAGATCGCCGAACTGGAGTCTATTTTGGCGAGCTGAAAATACAGTGTTGGCCTCATCAGTAGCTAGTCGGCCGATGTTTTGTGAACCATCGCCGCTCATCACACTAATTAGGGTGTGCGAGCCATTTGCCGAGTCTCCATCTCTCCGAGGTCTGGCCTCATAGAATGAATTAGGTGGTGGTGTCGATGGGTCAAAAGTGTATTGATTAATCGGAGCTTCATTGAGGTGACGTAAGTTCCAAGAATGACCGAATTCGTGAACAAGAGTGCCATTGGCCCAACTCGTCGCACCTCTGCCACCAGAAGTCGCATAGCGATTGCTAGTACCTACACTATTGACATAAGCGAGACCTGAGGGAGCAGAGAAGACATGATAGACGGCAAGATCATGCGTGGTGCCGATTCTCCCCTTAGAAGGATCACTGGCATCAATGAGTGGATTACTATTCCAGTGATCGCGGAAGGCATTTAAGCTACTCAGCGCTCCCGAGCTACCACCTGTGGCAGTCACTGACTCCCTGAGTGGGTCAGTGCTCTCATCGGTGCGGATAATCACAGTACCAAGTCTGTGCTTGATACCTGCAGCTCGTAGATAACGTGCATCCAAGTTTGTGATGACTGAGGCTGCAGAGGCTTGTGCGGTAGCGAGGTTTCCTTGGTAGCTCCCCGCAGTTGTACTGAGGAAAGCTCGTGAGCCTATTTCGACTCCTATCTCGTATTCTCTGACTTCCATCACACGAGTTGGTGGCAGTGTCGCTGTGGATGTGTTTACAGAACTGGCTAAGCCCGCTGAGCTCTTTGAAGTATCTAGTTCGAGAGGACTTTCAGTGATTGCCGTCGTGAGTGCGGCTGGTAATTCTGTGGATTCGGCGAGATGGGGTGATCGAGATGCTTGATCACTCTCATCACTGAGCTCCCCAATAAAGATATGATGGCGCTTTCTATCACCGTTTATTGGTTGTAGCTGAATTGACTCTGCATTCGGGCGAATAATAGAAGCCATCAGACCCTCTTCATAGAGAATAGCACTGACGATGAAGTCAGGGTGCTCAGTGACTGTTCCCAGATAAGAACAGTCTGAACAGAGCTCAATCTGGCTTAATCTACCAGTAGCGTCAGTGGCAAAAAACCGAGTGTTTTGGCCAAACACACTGTGCTTCTCTAGCTCCAAGGTCATGGTTTGCCCTTCAAGCTCCACCGCCACACTTAATGACTGGGGAAGTCCTTCAGGGAGGCTCAAGCTAGTTTGGGCAGAGAAAGCTGTTGTGTGGTCATGACCTAGGTGGACACCACAATCACAAATGGCAGGCACTTCTGCCATCGAGCTATTTGCGTAGGTAGCGAGGCAGACGAAGGCTGAGAGCGCTTGGCGTATGTTCATGATTGAGCGAAGATTGGAAAAACTGAAAGAGGCGATTTATTGTGAGAATGTTGTTAATACTCTCAATGCACAATGTTAATATATTGTTTTTCTAAGATAGATCTTGTGGGGTGAATTAATTAATCATAGTATAGAATGTTATGAGACAAATATGTCGAGTGAGTAATCAAAAACTAGAATGAATCGGATCATAAAAACAGGGGTGATGTTTGTCGCGTTATGGAGCGGGGTCTTCGCAGAGCCTGCACCGTTTACGAGAACGAGACTAGAAAAGCGTGTTTTACTGGGGGTTGAAAATATCGTGATTGCAGAGATTGCAGGCCCTATGAAGAGAATGTTGGAAGTGGAAGATGGCGTGCTCGCCTATGAAGAGGATGCCACAAAAGACGAGAACTTCAGATATGTCTGGAAGGCTTACCAAGGTTCTTTCAGTAAGGTGTATTACAATAGTAGAGTGAATGATTATCAGCTGGAACCCGATCAGAGGGATTTTAGAATCTTTGTTCGCTTAGTGCAAAGCCCTGGCAAAGATATACGTTTGGGTGACAAAATGACAGGAGGTGGTTTTGTCGTTCTAGAGTACGATAGAAATTTAAAAGGTTTTCGAGTTCTCTCACGTCCAGGGCCTGAGAGAGAGGCGAGGATGAAAGACATTATTCAAGAAAGGCTGGAGGTGGAGAAACAGTTATTGGAGAGTTTTTATGCTGAATAAGATACGCTGTGATCTTGGTCTATATTGAGAAAATCGCTAATCAGTATAGTAATGATTCTTTCTGAGGAAAAGGAACTACAACCCTAGAAATGGATCTCACTACACGTAGATGAGTCAGCACGGTGACTGGTTCTACTTTTTAAGAGTTCTTGTTCTTAGCAGGGGAAGTTTTCCTTATACTTGGGAGCGCTGAGAGTGCTATGAATCGAGATTTTGCTCCGATGTGCTTGACCTTTAGGGGGAAAGTATTCAGCGTAAGCCCGCGCGGGCGGAAAATCTACCGTAACTACACCGCGTTACTATTTAAATCACATTAAGGTTTATGGCTGCAAAAACATATTCAATGAAGGAGTGTAATATTAACTCCATTCGCCGTAAGAAGCTCGCTGTTATTGGCTTCGGTTCTCAAGGACACGCTCACGCTCTCAATCTCAAGGAAAGCGGATGCGATGTCACTATCGGACTCTACAAGAAGTCAAAGTCACGTGCTGTAGCCTCTAAGCTAGGTTTCACAGTAAAGGACACAGCAGAGGCTGTGAAAGACTGCGATGTGATTATGGTAGCTCTTCCAGATACTGCGACTCCTGATATTTACGAAGCTGACATTGCTCCACATTTACGCCCAGGCCAGACTTTAGTGTTCTGCCACGGTTTCTGTGTGCACTTCGGCTTCATTACTGTTCCTGAAGATGTGAATGTCATCATGGTGGCTCCTAAAGGCCCTGGTCATACTGTACGTTCTCAGTATGTAGCAGGTAAAGGTGTGCCGACTCTTGTGGCTGTTCACCAAGACGCTGATGGCAAGGCACTGAAGGTGGCTCTTGGTTGGGCGAAGGGTATTGGTGGCGCACGTGCTGGTGTGATTGAGACAAATTTCCGTGAGGAGACAGTGACTGACCTCTTTGGTGAGCAAGTTGTTCTCTGTGGTGGTGCTTCCGCTCTTGTAAAGGCTGGTTTTGAAGTTCTTGTCGAAGCTGGTTACGCTCCTGAGATGGCTTACTTCGAGTGCTTGCATGAGCTGAAGCTCATTGTTGACCTCATGGTCGAGTCAGGTATCGCTGGTATGCGCTTCTCAATTTCTGAGACTGCTGAGTACGGTGATGTGACAGTGGGGCCTAAGATCATCACACCTGCTGTGAAGAAGAAGATGGCTGCACAGCTGAAGCGTATTGAAAAGGGTCAATTTGCGAAGGAGTGGATGGCTGAGTACAAGAATGGCTGTAAGAACTTTGATGAGATCCGTAAAGAAGAAGCCGCGCATCCTATCGAAGAAGTCGGTGCTAAGCTACGCTCTACAATGAGCTGGGTGAAGAAAAATAAGAAAGTGGGCAAAGGTGTCTCACAGGCTTCCTTCGCCTCGACCTCTAGCTAAGCTGAGAGACTAAGATTTCTAAAAGTCCGTCTGTGTGATACAGGCGGGCTTTTTTTGGTATAAGATAGAGGGAGAATGTGAGCCGGTGATTATTTTAAGACAGTGAGCTGGAGCCACTGTTTGCTGAGCTTAGGCCAAGTTTCTGCGGCGCGACTGCCTGGGCGCATACCATAGCCGTGTCTCCCATAGGGTAAGATGTGAAGCTCAAATGGGACTTTATTTGTTCTGAGAGCTGAGCTCATCACAAGACTGCTATTCGCATACTTATCATCTGCGGCGACAAAGAGAAACATCGGAGGTGTATCGGGATGAATCTGTAACTCTGGACTGAGTGTATTCTGGGCTCCTTCGTCTAGATAAGCAGGGTAGATGAGTAGGCTGAAGTCTGGCCTAGCGGATTGTGTATCCCAGGCGTCATTGGGTGGATAGAGAGTGAGATTGTGCTGAGTGCTAGCTCGGGCACTAAGGCTACCACCAGCAGAAAACCCCATGATACCAATTTTATCTGGATGAATGCCTCTATGTTTTGATGTCGCCCGTACATAGCGAATTGCTCGTTGGGCGTCTTGGAGTGCGCCTTTCCTGTTATCTGGGACACGGTATTGTAGAACAAAGGCTGTGTAGCCGAGCTCACTGAACCATTCGGCGACTTCGTAGCCTTCTTTATCGACCGCTAGGATGCTGTATCCGCCACCTGGGCAGATAATAATGGCTGCTCCATTCTTGTTCTCAGGCTTTGGTTCATAAATAGTTAAGGTGGGATCTGTGACTTTTGCGATGCGTGTTGTATCACCCTTGCGGTTTGGGGAAATGATCGGTGAAGATTTCGGGTCTTTTTCGCCAGGGACTGCTTGTGGCCAGAGAGAGATGACTTCGCGATCGAGCGAAGACGCTGAAGAAATGAAGTATGTGGAGAATAGTAGAAGTAAGAAGAGTTTTTTCATAATGATTGGTGAGAGGGGTTGGGATGTTTTTATATCAAAAGTAGACGATAATATTACATTTGTTGCATTTTAAAAAAATCTAACTTTCTATTGTAAGAATAAATGGAGTCATTGTATTGTAAATATTCGTATAAAATTATGATGATTATAGCTATAAGTTGTTGTTTAATGGATATAATGTTTTTTCATTGAAATGAATTCATTGTCAGGTGACCGTGTGTGGATCGGGTAAATTTTCCCGCCCCAAATCGTTAACCAAAAAACAATACATACAATGAACATAACAAAAATATTATGGAAAGCTGTCTGCTGTAGCACGATGTGCAGCATGCTGCCAGCGGTGACTGTAGATCCTGGGGTGGATGGGGTGCTGAGCCAAGCTGAATTTGATAGCGCGCAGAATGCAGCTGGCGTGAACGGGCGAGTGGTGTTCCGCAGAGACATGAGGACAAGTCAGGCTATCTCTGTGAATGTTAGGGGTCTGACGATGGTTGGGAATAAGCCAGGGGGTGGTCGAGTTAGAATTGTTAGGGATAGTGTGAATGCCACTGTTGGTCGCGCAGATGATTCGCGTGACCTGAATCGTGTTCCTGCGGATCGGGTCGATCCAGCAGCTCGGGGTGCCTCCTTATTCAGGATTAATGAGAGTAATATATCTTTCACGAATTTTCACTTTAGGGCCCAGCATACGCCAGTTCTTGATCGAAATATCGCGCACGATAGTGGCGAGTCTGCTAATGCAGCAATAGGAATAGATCAAGCGATTCGAGTTCTCGGGCAACACAATAACCTCAGTGTGACTAATTGCACGATTGATCGTCTCAATGTTGGTGTTTGGTATCGCCGAGGCAATCTGCCCGACGGGTTAGAAATGAAAGACATCGACGCGACCGTGGCAAAAGGAATCCTAAACTGTGTCGAAAGCCCAACGACTCCCGTACCACGGCAGAGTCTCAATAACCCGATGATACTCGATGATATGGTTGCGAACTATCGACTGGTAAGAAATAGAAACTTTGTGTCTGTGGCGATGGTTGATCTGGATTATGGAAACTATCAGTACACGAGTAGTATTAATTCAGATAATATTCCCGTTATTGACTGTAATGAGAGCAGAATCAATAACTGCCGTGCTTTAGGAATGGCTTCGTGGGGCATTGGGATTAACCGAGTGCGCAATATGAGGATTACTGGGTGTAACTTCACAGTCGGGAATTTCAAAGATGTATTTGTTAATGCATTTCACATCGAAGCGGCTGCTAATAATATCGTAGTGGCTGATACTGTGATGAGAGTGAACCGTGTCAATGGTGATGTGATTCGCAATGGCACATCTATTTTCTCAGGCATTGGAGGACGTTCACAGCATCCACCATTTGATATCTTCTTTGAAAATTGCCGTTACCGAGGAGCTCCGGATGCGATTCTTATTGGCATCTACCGTGATTGGACTTTCCGAGGTCGCCAGGATATTCGTGTGGACGAATCTGAGCTACGCAGTGTTTCTCGATCTGGTTTACGCTCTGGTATCGCGCGCTTAAATTTCTTTGGTCGCGGGATTAATGATTTTAGAGATTTTCCTGCTGGCAGGTTTCTAACAGGTGATCGGTCGATTCGGCAAGTTGTCGATGAATTTAATGAATCGAGAGGACGCTAAGTGGGGGGTATACCAACTCAAAAAACTAACTGGTATTATTTGAATTTGCGCGGCGAATTGTAGCGTAAATTCAAAAGTCTTTTTTCAGTGAAAATAATTGTGCTAAACACGAGTTTGGTTACTTACCAACGAATGGCTGTGGCAGCCCATGTTAGGCCTGCGCCAAAGACTACCAGAACGATGTGGTCTCCCTGTTTGAATGCGCCAGATCTATGCGCTTCATCAAGAGCTATTGCGACAGCTGCTGCTGAGGTATTGCCGTATTTATCCAAGTTTACAAAGACTTTTTCCCGTGAGATGTCGAGTCTGTTGACTATGGCGTCGATAATTCTGAGATTAGCTTGGTGAGGTATGACACACGCGATATCTTCTGTGGTGAGACCTGCGCGCGCGATGACAGTTTCGGAAGCATTGCGCATTGCTGTGACGGCTTGCTTAAAGACCTCTCTGCCCTGCATAGTGAGGGCGGCGAGGTTCTCACCAACATTGGCGCTCGTTGTCGGGCAGGCAGTGCCTCCACCCGGGATGTTTAAAATAGAAGTCTGGGCGCCGTCTGTTCCCATTTCTGTAGAAAGAATGGCTCCTTCGCCTTCTTCTGATTTGGTGAGAATGGCAGCTCCTGCGCCGTCGCCAAAGAGGACACAAGTGTTTCTGTCTTCCCAGTTGACAAAGGAGGAGAGCTTTTCGGCACCAATAATAAGAGCATTCTTGTAGGCGCCATCTGAGATCATTCTCTTCGCCAGCTTAAGGGCATAGAGAAAGCCTGAGCAGGCAGCAGAGATATCAAAGGCGACAGCCCCAGTAGCTCCGAGATTATGCTGCACATAGCAGGCGGTGGCTGGAGTCAGGGTGTCGGGGGTGATGGTGGCGACAATAATAAGCTCGATATCACTGCCTGAGAGTTTCGCCTGCTTAAGAGCGTTTTGAGCGGCTTTGGTGGCGAGATGTGAGGTGAACTCGTCTTTTGCGGCGATTCTTCTCTCTTTAATCCCTGTTCTGCTAACAATCCACTCATCATTGGTGTCGACAAGCTTCTCGAGGTCAGCGTTGGTCATGATCGTTTCGGGAACATAGCTCCCAGTCCCTGCGATCTTGACGGGTATTTCAGAGGAAGATTGGCTCATTTGATTGTAAGAAGTAGGTGGAGAAGCTCTGAGGGTCAAGAGGAGGTTTTGGCGAGTCCGAGACTAGCGTAGATTTCCCGAGTGGCCTTACTTTTATTGAGTGTGTAGAAGTGAATGCCATCGACATTTTGTTCCAGTAACTCGGAGCATTGCTGCGCGGCGTAGTGGATACCCACTTGCTCGACGAGCTCTGGGTTGTTCTCAGCGCGCTGGAGGGCTTTGAGGAGCTTTGCTGGGAAGCGAGAGCCTTCGGCAAGCTCGGCCATTCTGGCCATGCTTTTGATGGAAGACACGGGCATAATACCCGCGATGATGGGAACGTGAATACCAGCGAGACTACAGCGATCACGGTAGTCAAAGAAGTCATGATTATCAAAGAAGAGCTGGGTGCAGATGTAGTCAGCACCCGCGTCCACTTTCGCCTTCATGTAGTCCATTTCTTTCATGCGATTCTGCGTCTGTGGGTGGCCCTCGGGGAAGCCTGCGACTCCTATGCCAAAGCCTCGTGAGTCAGGGTGCTCACCTGAGTCATTAAATTCGCGAATAAAGGTGACGAGATCAGCGGCGAATTGGAAGGCGTCTTTACTGCGGTCGTAGTCGGGCTGTGTTCTTGGTGGGTCACCACGTAGAGCGAGAATATTGTGGACTCCTGCTTGAGCGTATCTCTGGAGGATCTGCCAGATTTCTTCTTTTGAGTGGCCAATGCAGGTTAGGTGGGGAATTGGGGGGATGGATGTGGTAGATTTTATTTTCACCACCAAGTCGTGTGTCACTTCTCGAGTCGTCCCGCCAGCTCCGTAGGTAACACTCACAAATGTTGGGTCATAGGGCTCGAGCTCTGAGATTGCTGCATAGAGTGCTTCTCCGGCTTCGAGAGTGCGCGGAGGAAAGAATTCAAAGGAGAGTGAAGGACCTTCGCGGTTGAGAATATCATCAATGTGCATAGCAATGTGTCGGTGTGATGGAGATTTCTCGCCTTTTCTGTGGAAAATGCAAGCTTGCGTGCAACCTTTGGGCTTGTTTGAGGTTAGATCCACAAAGAGATTCAAATGGTGCACTCTGACTTAGCCTTCTTTTTCTCTTATCTTCACTTTCTCATTTCACCCATTTAACCTTAATTTCTCTCTCCATAACCCCGCCTATTTATGATGAAAAAGATGTCTAATTCCACCACAGAGCTGAACGATAGAGCGAGTATCTTCCAGCTGGATTTGCAAACATTTAGGTTGTGCATTATCGCGGTATTGGGCTGCTTTACCGAGCTAGCGTACGCCCAAGATCAGGCGATGACGGTGAGTAAAGAGGGAGATCAGAAAGAGAGAGGGGATAAAAACGTAAAAAAGGGGTGGGATTTTAAAAGCGAGCGAGCGAGTGTGAAAATGAAGCATCATTATGGTGCAGAAAGAATGCGCGGATTATTTTCCCTTCTCGATACAGATGACTCAGGGAAGCTTGATTTTGGCGAATTCTCGAAAGCTCCAAAACTAGTTGGCCTCAAGGAGCCACAGCAAGTAGCACTCTTTAAAAAATTAGATGATAATGCCGATGAGCGCTTAGAGATGAAAGAGCTTCACCCTCACTCAATGTCTCGATCCCTTCGTCTGGCAGATCAAAATGGGGATGGTCAGTTAAGCTATGCGGAGTATCAGAATTCGTCTTGTGCACTAGGGGGGAGTGAGGTGGAAAAAAAGGCGCATTTTAAGAAGTTAGACTTGGACCAAGATGGCATTCTCTCGAGTAGCGAATTCGGGAAAGGTTCGCGGCGTGGGCACCACGAGAGCGGGCACTATGAAGACAGGTTTAGAGCGGCGGATACGGACCAATCAGGGGGGCTTCTGCTTGAGGAATTCAAGGCGATACCGAAGCTCTCACAAGTGCCAGACAAGCACCTAGAGTCCATCTTTCGTAAAATTGACCAAAACAAAGACGCCGTGCTGACCTTAGATGAATTTAAAAGCAGGAGAAAGAGGCAGGATCGTGGCCGAATCCTCCAGCTGTGGCAGCGTATTGAGCAGAGCGGGGCACTTGCTGATGACAAACTTGAGCGCGCAGAACTCACCGAGCTCAAGCTGCCAGAGATGATTGTGGAGAGAATGTTTTCGCGCCTAGATCAGAACGGTGACGGTGTGATCCAGAGCAGTGAAAAGCCAAGTCTCAGAAAGTATCCTGAGAAGCAGAGAGACAAGAGAAAGAAGGGGGAACTTTAATCACGATTCTTGATCTCAAATCGTATGTTTTACTGGGTTCTCTGTTTGACTAGCTAATGATATGCCATAGCAGCTAGCCTTGCGGCGGCTACTTTGGTGTTTCTTTGGAGTCATATCCCCAGTAAACTCAAAAAAATGATAGCTAGATCATTTTTTAGCTCATACATACTGCTCTGCGCTACGAGTCTGCATTTGGTTTCTTAGCAGCCTTCTTTGCGGCTTTTTTGGCCGTTTTTCTTGCTGTTTTCTTTGTGGTCTTTTTCTTTGCCTCGCGGGGAGGGAACTCGAAAGTGGGTCTATCCGCCTTGAAGTCGTAGAGTAAGAAGGCGCTAAATTTTCGCTTGGTTCGGTTAGAAACGAAGTTGTCGAGCTTCGGGGTCTTCCCGCCTTGGAACATGGCGACGGCGTGCTCTTTGGTGATCTCTTGCTGGAGGAGCATTTTACTGATTTTTAGGCCAGCAGGTGCTTTTTTCGTGACGATGGAGGGGACGCGGTAGGACTTCTCTAGCTCGTAGATTTTGTGCTCTTTGTCCTCGTGTTGCATAGTGCCGATGACTTTCTCATCGGTGAGTTCTTCATCATCGTCTTCATCACGCTCAAAGACAAAGGCGACTTTGAGCTTCGCATCTAGCTCGAGGCCGGCATCAAATGGCTTATTGAAGCGCGACTTAAATCCAGTGAGTGGGCCGACAAATTTTTTGCTGAAGAGTTCGTGGGCTTCTTTCTCAGAGAGGAGTCTACCTGCGATGTGTTTTTTGGTCTTCCAGCCGCATTCTTCCTGAGTGCACTCGTAGGTTGCGTCGGTTTGCTTCATCGGAGAGGACTGGCACTTCGGACAAGGGGCGTTAAGTTCTGGGAAGACTTTATTCTTAAGAATTTCGGTCTGAGTTTTCGCGCGCTCCACCATATCTTTGGTGAAATCAATGATGTCACGCATGAACTCGGGGCGGCCCAACTTGCCCTGTTCCATCTGGCGTAGTTTATACTCCCAGTCTCCAGTCATGCTGGCAGAGGCTAAGTCATCACAGCCGATTTCGTGAATAATGCTGATGAGATTAAGCCCTGTGGCTGTGACATGCATTTCACGACCATCTCGCAGGACGTATTTCTGGCGAAGAAGGGCTTCGATAATAGACGCTCGCGTGGCTGGGGTGCCCAGTCCGCGCTCAGACATGGCTTCGCGTAGTTCTTCATCTGTGACGAGCTTGCCGGCACCTTCCATGGCTGAGAGTAGTGTCGCCTCATTGTAGCGGGCAGGGGGCTTCGTCTCGTCGTGGTGGACGGCGATGTAGTCGACTTTGGCCTGTTCGCCATCGGTGACACCGACGAGTTCATCTTTACCAGAAGCGACTCCTGGGCGGCGCCCATAGACAGCTAAGTAGCCGGGCGTGACAAGTACCTTACCTGTGGTGAGGAAGTGGTCTGTGGGATCACTGGTGTGGGTGATGGTGGTGATTCTGCGGGTGTTCTCAAACACTGCGGGAGGGTAGAATATGCCAATGAAGCGCTTGCAAACCAGATCGAAAAGCTTGGCCTCTTCTTCGGAGAGTTTTACAAATCGCCCTGTCGGTATGATTGCGTGGTGGTCGCTGATTTTTGAGTTATTAAAGACTCGCTTGGTGGGAATGATGGCGCATTCTTTATTCGAGTCATCGAGGATGGCACTGGCGAATTCAGAGAGTGGGCCAGCATCATTTTTGATCGAACCCATTGTCCCATAGACGGTCTTGACGTAATCCTCAGGCAGATAGCGCGAGTCAGTTCTCGGGTAAGTGAGCATTTTGTGGCGCTCATAGAGTGCCTGGGCGAGCTGTAGTGTTCGGCGAGCGGAGAAACCAAATCGACTCGAAGCTTCTCTCTGCAGTGTCGTGAGGTCGTAGAGCTGTGGGCAGGCTTGTTTGGTGGGTTTTTTCTCGTCAGTCACGGTCCCCACTTTACCCTCGCAGCGCTTTTGAATCGTTTCGGCCTGCTCGGGCTCCCAGATTCTCTCTGGGCGTCCGTGTGGTCTGGCTTCGTCTTTTTTCCAGTTCGTGTCGATCCATCGCCCCATATAGCCACCTGCTGACACGGCGAAGTCTGCGTGGACTTCGGTGTAGGCGGTGGGCTCAAAGCTGCGAATTTCGAGCTCTCTCTTCGCCAGAATGGCCAGAGTGGGTGTCTGCACGCGCCCGGCTGAGGAGATATTAAAACCTCCATGTCTTGAGCGGAAGCAGGTGAGGGCACGAGTGGCATTGAGGCCGACGAGCCAGTCTGACTCGGAGCGGCATTTTGCAGCGGCTGCTAGATCAAGCATCTCGCTGTCATCGCGTAAGCTATCCCAGGCATTGAGAATGGCCTGGTTGGTCATGGACTGCATCCAGAGGCGCTTGACTTCTTTGTTAATCGCGCCGAGCTCGAGGATGTACTTGAAAATGAGCTCTCCTTCTCGCCCCGCATCGCAAGCATTGACGAGGGTGGTGACGTCTTTTCTGCGTGCTAGCTTGAGCACGAGTTTGAGTCTGCTCTCCGATTGTTCGATGGGCTGGAGCTGGAATGAGCTGGGAATGGCAGGGAGGACATCAAACTTCCATGGGAGGTTCTTGCCATTGGGGCCAGTAGGCATCTTGAGTTCGACGAGGTGACCGACTGCTGAGGTGATGATGTGGGTGTCATTCTCGAAGTAGGTGTTTCTGTCTTTACCCTTTTTCTCAAATTTGCCCAGTTTCTTAGCTAGCGCACGAGACAGATCTGTGGCTACGGAGGGCTTTTCGGCAATGATGAGCGATTTAGACATTGGAATGGGGATTACGCTTCCATGAGGCATTTGGAAAGTTATTTTTTTAAGATCTGCTCATTATGGCGAAGATAAGAGCGACTTAGAGAGCTTTCTTTGAGCTTGAATTTGGGGCGATGAGATGGAGTTTTGTTCTTTCTGGCGGCAGGCTGGAGCATTTTTTCTGCCAGAGGAGCTCATACCAATGAGAAAAACTAACTGGTATCAGAATGGATGTGGACTAGGTCTCTCAAGGCTCAGTGGGTGATAGAAATGTCATTGCAGCCTCAGTGAGCTCTTTTCTCTAAGTTGTGCGATGTCTAAATACGCGGTTGATTTTCAAGGGTGCTGGCTACAGTATACCCCTAGGATAAAAAATTAGGGTGTATGAGGGTCATGAGTAGAAAGAAACAACATTGGATCAAGGGGAGCTGCGTGCTACTCGCCATTGTGTTTCACCTTGTGCTTTTCGTTGTTTTATTTGGATCCAATGTTTTAGCTCTATTTAGCCCTTCAAATTCTGAAGGTACTAGAAACAGTGAATCTGATGAACTCAGCCAGGCAATCATTGTGGAGCTAGAGGATATGGTGATTGCGGAGTTGCTAGAGCAGACTCTCGAAGAGCCTGCGGAGGAACCAGAGCCTCCGACGCCACCCAAACCTAAGCGATTTCTAAAGACCTCAGATCGCCAACTGACGGGTGTACCTGAGAAGGACACAAGTGCCTTTGGGGAGAGAAACACGATAGCGGCGAGTAATGCTGAGGCGACTGCGGACGCGCCAGCGGTAGCCGCTCAAGCTGGAGAAAAAGCGCGCTTCCAGGGTGACTTAAGAACCATAGAAGGAGTCTATGCGGATGGGCAGATAGGATCATTAGCCTCGAGGAGTGAGGCGGGAGGGTCTTCGGCGGCGAGTGTGTTGTCATCTCGACCCTTTGAAGAGCAGGTGAAGCCTGAGCCCCTAGTCAAACCAGAGCCCGAGCAGACAGAGAAGGAACCAGATCGCTCCCCAGAGGTCGAAGAGCCTAAACCTGATGAGAACTCTCAGCTACGTGAGCAAGAAGAGAGTGAGCTCAAGCAAGATGTGAATCCTTTCCAGAGTGCGAACCAGTCAAAGACGACTGAGCAAAAAGCCACGCCCTCACCTCTCGAGGAGCCCGGCGAGAGCCAACCGCCTGAAGTGGAGAAAAAGAAGCTGCCGACCGCAAAGCAGGGTAAAGCAAAATCTGAGGAGCAGAAATCTGACGCCCCTAGATCGAAGGGCTTTGAGTCTGGAGGGCGCACCACGAAGCTCTTAGGCTCGATTTCGCGCCGCTCCTCAGTGAGTTCACAGGATGTCGTGGCGAGTCCACTCGGGCGCTATCAGGCTGCGGTGAGTCAGGCGATCGAGCGTGAGTGGATGGCAAACTGCACGAAGTACCGAGAGTTTATTAATCCAGGGGTGATTACGATTCGATTCTATGTGGATGGGCAGGGGGATGTGCACAAGGCGAGATTTATGGACATCGTTGAAGGTAGCGAGATCCAGAAGGGCTTCACACTACAATCTGTGAAAAAAGCCAAGATCCCCTCGATGCCCGCGCAGGTGAAAGAGGATCAAGACGGCGAGCTACTGGAGCTCATTTATAATTTTATATTTTAACGAAGCAATTAAACAAGGTGATAGGAATGAATGGAATAACAATAGCAGAAGTGGTGGGTGCTGAAGTGGTGGACTCGGAGAATCTGAGTTGGTGGGCAGCGACGCAGGACTTCATGCAAAAGGGGGGTGTGTTTCTCTACATCTTACTTGTATGCTCGGTCATCGCCCTTGCTGTCATTCTCTACAAAAGTCTCCAGCTGAAGCGAGCAGGCATCATCCCAAGAGAGCTGGAGGAGGGGGTGGAGACCTACGCGAGTGAGCCGGTGGCTAAGAATGCGGAGTATATCACCCATAGCCTCCGAAGTAGTGAGACAGCTCTCTCGCGACTCATTCAGGTCGCCCTCACACATCAGCAAGATTCCACGGATGAGGTCCAAGAGGCGGTGCAGGCGAATGCTCGTGAGGAGGTGGTGAAAATGCACTCTGGTATTCCAGTGCTTGAGGTGATGATTACCATTTGCCCACTCTTAGGGCTACTGGGAACAGCGAGTGGTCTAGTCACAGTGTTCTCAGAAGCTGGAGAGAATGCCGACTATGATGCCATGAAGGTGGGAATCGCTAGAGCACTGGGGACGACAATCGCGGGGATTGCAGTGGCTGTTCCCGCGGTGATTGCACACAGTTTTTTCTGTCGAAAGGTGGAGACGATGTCAGCTCGACTCGAGGTGTTACTGGGTAAATTCGTCACGGCATGCCGGGTGAGTCATTCTAAGTAAAAACTGGCTGAGAGCGAAGGTATGAGATTTTACAGACCAAAACGCACCCTGCCAGCGGTGCCTATTGTAGCCTTGATTGATATTTTAGCGATTTTGCTGATTTTTATCACCCTAACCACCCAAGAGCGTAAAAAGAGAACCGTGCTGCCGATCACATTTCCTGTGGTGGAGGCCGTGGCGACAGACCAAGTCGTGGAGACGCGCTCGATTCTAGCAGTGGCTGCCGATGGGCGTATCACTCTCGATGCTTTACTTGTGCCTGATGGTCTTTTGGTGGATTACCTTAAAGCGATGAAAAATATCCACCCTGATCGCAAGCTCGAAATGGAGGCGGATCAGGATGTTTCCTTTAAACAACTGATCTCTGTCTGGGATGCATTGACCAAAGCGGGCTTTAAAGCTAAGCTGCCGACTCGGGTGAATAACGCCAAGACCACAAATTCATGATATTAGAGATTGTTCAATACGGAGACCCAGTTCTGCGCAAAAAGTGCCGTAAGGTGGGTGAAGTCACTGCAGAGCTCAGAGAGCTCGTAAAGAATATGGAGGCAACCATGCACGATGCGGAAGGCATAGGCCTTGCTGCCCCACAAGTCGGTGTCGATATCGCACTGGCCATCGTGGATGTCTCTCATGATGCGGATGCTGCGAGCTATTTGAGAGTGAACGGGGAAGATGTCTCACTGGAGTCTCTGATGCCTTTGGTGTTTCTTAATCCATCATTGGAATTTGGCAAAAAAAAGGAACTTCAGACAGAAGGGTGTCTTTCCATTGAAGACCTCAGAGCGAAAGTGAACCGCCCCGTGGACGTCAAGGCGACTCTGGAAACCCTAGAAGGAGAAACGATCGTGCTGGAATGTGATGGCCTGCTCGCACGCGCCATTCAGCATGAGACAGATCACCTCAATGGTGTCTTATTCACAGATCGACTTACCACCGTCGCTAAATCATCCGCACAGCGTAAGCTCAAGCGCCTAGTGAATACTCGGCGTTACTAGCGAATTTTGCCAATGACATGGAGCGGGGCTAAACCAGTGGTAGGAGCAGTGATTTCTGTGAACCCTGAGTTCACAGTGATTGATGAGTCTGAGGACTGGATTGTGGTATCGAAGCCAGCTCCTCTAATCGTCCATCCTAGTGGCAAGAAACATGAGCCAACTTTATTGTGTGGGCTGAAGGCTCTCTTACTCTATGAGATGGTGAATGGCGCTCAACTCTCTATTTTGAATCGACTCGACCGAGAGACAAGTGGCCTTGTTGTTGTTTCTAAAAATAAATCAACAGCGCGGAAGTTCGGCAGGGCAATGGAGCGGCGTGAGATTCAGAAACAATACCATGCTCTGGTGCGTGGCCGCCCAGAGTGGAAAGAAATAACTGTGGACGCCCCCATTTTACGTAAAGGTGAGGTGTTAGAATCTCCTATCTGGGTGAAACAGACAGTACATCCCGCAGGTAAATCCTGTGTGACTCATTTTCGAGTGATGAATACGTTTGAAATCAAAGGAGAAACTATTTCCAAGCTAGAAATTACGCCGCAAACAGGGAGAATGCACCAAATCAGAGTGCACGCTGCCTACCTAGGCTACCCCATAGTGGGGGATAAGATCTATGGATTCAGTGAGCAGTGCTATCTTGATTTCATAGTAGACGGTTGGACAGAGGATTTGGCCAAGAAGTTGTGGCTGCCTCGGCATGCTCTCCACGCTTCTGCCATGACCATTGAGAATGGTGAGCAGAGATGGAACTGGCAATGTAGCTTGAGTGGGGACTTAGAGAACTTTATTGGTAAAGATTGTGGAGAATGCAGCGAGAACGAACAAGTATGATAGCACTAGATGAAATAATCGGTTTTTTGGATGAAGAACTCAGTATTGCCTCAGTTCCTGATTATCCAGGAGCATGGAATGGTCTTCAGCTTGAGAATAACGGAGAAGTCAGAAAGATCGCTACTGCTGTGGATGCTTCCCTGCCCGTCATTGAAAAAGCGATAGCAGCTCAAGCAGAGCTCTTAATTGTCCACCACGGCATGTTCTGGCAAGGGGTGCAGCAAATTGTCAATAGCCAGTATAAGAAGCTAAAGGTAGCAATGGATGCGAATCTGGCGATTTATAGCGCGCACATTCCTTTGGATGTCCATCCCGTTCTCGGCAATAATGCGTGTTTAGTCAGAGAAATAGAACTGGAGGGAGTGAGGAGCTATCATTCGTGGAAAGGAATAGAGCTGGGTTTAGCGGGTACTGTGAACTGTGATTATGATGAGTTGTTGAGAAGAATAAAACAAGCCGTGGGTAGTGACATTCACCATTGTCCTGGGAAGGTATCTCATGACCCAGGTAAAATCGGCGTGATTACAGGAGGGGCTGGCTCAGAGATTCAGGCGATGCACGCACAAGGGATTGAAACATTCATAACAGGCGAGGGGCCGCACTGGAGCTACAGCTTAGCAGAAGAGCTGGGCGTTAATTTAATTTATGCGGGTCACTACGCGTCAGAGACTTTTGGCGTACGCGAATTGGGTGGTTTTCTTCACAAAAAATATCAAATAGAGGTAGAATTTATCGATCATCCAACAGGACTCTAAAGAGAGATAGGGGGAGTTTTTGGGCTTAAAACAAGCTCAGAGCATAAAAAATATGAATAAAGGGGCAAAAAAAGCTTGTTCCATTAGACGGAGAGGTTACAACCAAAGAAGCAGATCAAGCGGGTATAGCTTAATGGTAAAGCTCCAGCCTTCCAAGCTGATTATGAGGGTTCGATTCCCTCTACCCGCTCCATCTTCGACTATTGAAAATTGTTCACAGAATTAGATTATGAAAAAAACCATTATGCTTGTATTAGCTGCTAGTTCTATAGCGGCTACTTCTATATACGGAGCTGACTGTCAGAAGTTATCCTCTGATGTCACTCAAGAAATTATTCAGTCGCCTGAGAATGTACTCGCTTTAGTGAGTCAGTATGTCTCTGCTAATGAAGGTTGTGGCTGCGAGGTTGTAAAGGCAGCCATTGTCGCGACCGAGGCGAGTAAGCAACTTGTTGCGCAGATCGTGCAGGTAGCCATTGAGGGGGCGCCAAAGGAGATGAATGTTATCGCTACATGTGCGATAGCGGTTGCTCCTGATGCCTACAAGGAAGTGCAGGCCGTTTATGCAGCAGCGGCGTCTGCGCAAGGCACTAGTTACAGTGTGAGCGAAAAAGGCGGTAAGAGTGGTCTTGGCAAGGGTGGTGATGTAGGCGAAGTAGCTACAGCAGCGAATCCACTTGAGTTCCCAGTGTCATCCGGAGTGTCTGGAGTAGGCGGTGGAGTTCAAGGTGGCGGTGCGCCAGGTAGCGGTAATCCTGTAGGTCCAGCACCAGGTACTCTTGGTAGTACATCAATCATTCCTACTGGGTTGCCTGTGATTCAGCCACCAGTTGTTACACCACCAAGTATCACAAATGTCGGTTCTTAATTAAGACGCCTTGGCTATGTGTCTACATGGCTGAACTTTAAAAATAATAGATGCAAATTTATATGAAAAACCTTTCTTTGTTAGCTGTATATTGTGCTAGCGCAACAGCATTGTCCGCTCAAGGGCTATTCAATATTACGCCCAATGACGAAGCGCAGACAAGTATTCCACTAAAGTGGACTGCAGGTGTTAATTTTGGGTATGATGATAACCTCAATCCAGGTGAAGACAATGAAGAGTCATCTGCCTCAGTCACCGCTTTTGTAGGAGCTTCGCTAGTTAATGTTGATGCGCAAACGACATGGGATGCCTATGCAAACTTTGGTTACACAACCTATTTTGATGATCCAGGTGATGGTATATCAGATGATGTGTACAACATTAGTGGTGGATTTAATCTACTTCACCGTGTAAACGAGAGACTTCGTTTCCAGAGCCGTAACCGTATTACTTATGGACTGGAGCCAGATTATAGTTTTGGACTGTCTGCTTCACGTCGTTTGGATGAGTACTTCACATTTAACACAGACAATTCTATAGGTTATCGTTGGACAGAGCGTTTTGGTACTATCACAGGTGTAACGTACGAGATTCTAGATTTCGACAATCGTAACAATGACCGTGACACTCTTGGTTTCTACAACCAGTTCCGCTACCAAGCATCACCGCAAACTGTCTTAACTGGAACGTATCGCTTCACCACGACAGACAATCCAAATGGTCGTGACAGTGATAATCACTTTATAACGGCAGGTGCAGAACATCGTATTAGCCCTACATCCATTGTTACTCTTAACGTAGGTGCTCAAATTCGTAATGTTGATGACGGTGGTGAAAACACTTCAAACCCATTTGTTGAAGCAGCTTACAGATCACGCGTCAGTCAGCAGTTTAGTCACAGACTATTTGTTCGCTACAGTGTAGAGGATTTTGACACCTTTGATGGAAATGGTGGTTTCTTTGATAACAATGAAGCTTTCCGCGTAGGCTATGCAGCAGACTACACAGTCTCTCAGCAGTTGACATTACATGGTGGTATTAACTACATTAATAATTCTTTTGAGGACAGTAGTGTTCCAGGAGTTTCTGATGCAGATAGTGATATTATCAATGCCTTTATTGGTTTTTCATATGAGGTTCATCAAGGTTTGTTCCTAACTGGATCATACAACCATACAACATCTGATTCTGATGATTTTGATGTTCGTGATTTCGAGAGAAACAGATTTGAGCTAGGAGTTCGCGCTAACTTCTAATTCGATAAAATAATTCTGAACAATTTGACCGTCAGGGGTGTCCAACATCTTTGACGGTCTTTTTAGTTTGCAGAACGTGATAAAAATTAGATATAGTCCATCTCTCTCAAAGTACTTTCAGAATGCAAAATAACACATTTCAGAGTTCAGAAGCAAATCTTCATGCTATTGATTACCTCCAGGTAGTGAAAAATCGCTACGGAATCATTTTAATCACATTTATACTTTCCACTCTAGTCGCTTTGGTTGTGGCTTCGGTGAAGGCCAAAAAATATGAGAGCACGGCAGTGATTCAGGTGAAGCCCAATGGTGTGGATATGGATGCCCACAGGGCTTCTTCAGCGAATTTCATACAGTCCCAGCAGTTTTTTGAAACGGAGTATGAGGTGATTAAATCAGAAAAAACACTGAGTCTAGCAGCTAAAATTGGTAAATTTGAAAGTCTCTGGAATCAACCAATTGAAGATATTGTTGAGATTTTTAGCCAAGCGATAGAAGTGCGAAACACTAGGGGAACGCACCTCGTTGAGATCACAATGACCTACACGGATGCTGGAGATGCCAAGTTGATGGCAGATGCTGTCTGTAAAGCATATGATCAACGTCGCAAAGCACTTGGCGATGCTCGTTATGACAAAGCAAAATCCCGCTATAAAGCGCGCCTGCGAGAAGCTTCAGATCATGTTGAGGAGCTCAGAAAGAAAAAGGCAAATTTAGCGAAGGCAATCGGTGAGCCAGAGGGGGGGGCTAATTTCCGCAGTGCAGAGGAGGAAGCGTACAGAAGGCTTTCTGAAGAAGTAATGCAATTGGATACGGAGTTGAAGACCTTAACTCTCTCTGTGGAGCGTCTTAATGATTTAAACGATGAACAACTCATACCCAGTGTGATTGCTCTGGAGCTCAGAGGTGAAAGTGAACTTGTGAGTCTTCGTAACGAGCAACTCTCTGGACTGTTAGTGACAAAGAAATCGCATCTTGCTTCCGGTTTAGGGGCGAAACACCCAGAAGTTGCGATGGTGGAATCTTCGATCACAGAGTTACAAAATGACTTAGCGGTACGTTGTAAAGAAGTAAGAAAATCGCTTCAAAATCGCTTAATCAATTTAACAGAACTCTATAATGAGCAAAAAGAAAAGCTGGCAGCTTCTAGTGTGGATCGCCTCGATGCGGCGCGTTCTCAAGCAGAGCTTGATACAGCAAAACAAGAGTACTTTGATGCGCACAAAATTCTAATGGATATGCAAAATGTACAGATCGAGGAAGATACGACGTACATACTTCGATCAGAGCCACTTGAGGTACATGAAGAGCCCAAGAAGGCGAAGAGTCATTCTAGCCCAAGAGTAGAAATCTACATGGGAGTTGGAGCATTATTTGGTTTACTCATGGGCGTGGGTATCGCCTTTGGTTTAGAGCTGATGGACACATCTGTGAAGTCACTCGAAGATGTTGAGAGATTCCTAAAGGTGCCCGTACTTGCTGTGATACCACAAGATGTAGGTGTATTACATAAGCAGAGTGGTGCTAGTCCAGATGCGGAAGCGTATCGAATACTGAGAACCAATATCGAATTTAACCGTAAGAACCCTGACGATAATTGCATTACAGTAGTATCAGGTGGTGCAGGGGAGGGTAAGTCAACAACGATGGTGAACCTAGCCTACATTTGTGCTCAAGGTGGTTATTCAACTTTGATGATCGATGCTGACTTGAGAAGACCAAGAATGCACACATTCTTTGATATTAATAACTCTGTTGGCTTAACGAATTATCTAACTACTGACTTAGTTCTAGAAGACGTGATTTTACAGACACCTGTCGACAATTTATTTTTCATGCCTTCAGGGATTTTACCAGCGGATGCTGCAGGGATTTTGAACTCACGCAGAATGTCTGAGTTGATTCAAGATGTGAAACAGCGCTTTGATCTCGTGTTGATTGATTCGCCTCCGATACTTGGGGTGAGTGATGCTTCGGTGCTCGCAAGTGAAGTTGATTTAACAATGATTGTTGTTCAACACCGTAAACTGCCACGGGAGATGTTAGTGCGTGTGAAAGATGCTGTTGAGAATGTGGGAGGGCATGTCTTAGGTGTGGTTCTTAATAATGTCGATGTACGTAGTGACAATCAGTATCAGTATTATACGAGTTATTACACTTACTACTCACCAACGTCAGCACCTGTGAGTGCTTCTCAGGCGGTTCAAGCTAGGGACTTAGGCTCGAAAGAGAAAGAAAAGACAGCGAGTGCTAGTGCCTCGAAAAACGAAGACTTATTCTAACGTTCACTCTGTAGTGATGAAGTAACTAGAGCTACGCTCAATAAATAACTGAGAAAACAATGAAACAAAGACTTATAAGAATTTTGTGCCTGATGTTGGCGTTCACCAGCTTCGCCAATGCGGCATCTATTATCAATAGTAATGAAACAATTACGGTGACGATTAAAGGTGTGCCTCAAATGGAACAGATTAAGATCTCTGCTGAGTACGTGATTGATGCTAGAGGTTATTTGTTTATGCCTTTTATTGAGGGTGGGATTAAAGCGTCTGGTTTGGACAGTTCAGCATTGGCGCGTAAAATTGAATCCGCGTATCGTAATGCTGAAATTTATACAACTCCGACCATTACGATCATTACCCGTAGGGATGTCGCTGAAGCTGAAACTATTGCAAAAATTGTGACAGTAGGTGGTAAAGTGGGAAGGCCTGGGCCCGTACCATATCGTGAGAATATGACCTTGTATCAGGCTGTACTTGCTGCGGGAGATGCGAATGAATTTGGTGCGATGAACCGAGTTGAATTATTTCGCAATGGCAAACGCTACGTTTATAATTTGAAACGGGTCGATTCCGAGCATAAAAACTTAAAGGTCTATCCAAATGATACGATTACTGTGCCCCAAACTAACTGGCGTGGACAATAGAGCATAAAAATATCATTTTTAGGTTGTCAGCAAACGTATTCATCAGTAGTTTGCTCACGCAGCTGAGCTGGGGTGGCGGAATTGGTAGACGCGCTAGATTTAGGCTCTAGTGGGCATAGCCCGTGCAAGTTCGATTCTTGTTCCCAGTACTTTAGCTGCACGCTTTCGAGACTTTCCAGGGTTCTTGGATTACTCACAGTTGTATGTTTTCTTTTTTACGCCAGAGAAAAATCGCCAAGGATGTAGCCTCTGGCTTGGTGTTTGGTTGGAGAGGAGGTGGTGAGAGTAGTGTTTCTTGGCTTGTTGCTATTATTTCAATCATTCTGCTGATAGCCGCGTTGTTTTCTTTTGTGTCGATTGATCATCGTTCGCGTGCTCAGGTATTGAATCACTCTAGTCAAGTGACGTTGCTACCCATGCAACATCCTTTATATAAAAAGGCCGAGAGAGTGTCTCCCTTTGCGCTACAGCCGAACACTATAGATCAAGAGTCGTCTTTTGAACGCGTTCGAGAGCTGTTTCATAAGGAGCTCGACCGTGTCGAGGAGCCAGCCGCTCTGTGGAGGGATCTTCCTAAAGTAGAGGTGAAGCCAACCCTTCCCACAGTCTATCAAAGAGGAAGTTTATTTATCGTAGAGTCGAAGTGGGAAATGAAGAAGCCATCTACACCTTCCTTAAAACAGGTGAGTGCCTATCTTCGTGGAGATTCACTTCTGGCCCCTCGGATCCGCGATGCTTCCCTAAATTATACACAGAATCTTAGCCCTGAATGGTATGGCGTGGATCTACGCTGGATTATTGGGCTGGATACGAAGGGAGGAGTTGAGCACTGTATGTTACTGGATCGAATGTCTGGTGAGGATTCACGCCAAATTGAGCAATGGCTGAGAAGATTAAGGTTTCACGCTGGCGAGAGAGAACTTGGCCAAATTATTGTAAGACTAGAGGCTGAATTATGATCGAATTGTCTATAGAGGAGCTCTTATTAACTATCGTAGGAGTCAGTTTGTTTTTTATAGGCCTTCTTACACTAGTTGGATATGTAAGAGAATTTAGAGGGGGGGACTTTGTCACGAAGCGTGTGGTTCGCTGTTGCTTATGCGGAGGTGCTTATTGTGGTGGGGGTAGTTTGCCTAAGTGTAACTCTTGCCAGCGAGCGAATAGGAGAGGAGCTTCGAAACGATTAGGTTAATTCCCTAGGAATTGTTTCATTTGTGTTTATGGTGGCGCATAGCTGGTAGTTGTATTTAAGAGATGAAGAAGGGAGTTTTGCTGAGTGTAGAAGATTTAACTGTACGTTTTCATACGCGTAGTGGTGTTGTCCACGCTGTAGAAGGTGCTTCATTTGATTTGAATAGAGGGGAGGTTTTGGGCATTGTGGGAGAGTCTGGCTCTGGAAAATCAGTGATGTGTTACTCACTACTAGGTTTAATTCCTAAGCCTCCCGGTAGAATTCATTCGGGCAGTGCAGATTTTTGTGGGACTGACCTTTTAAAGGCGAAAGAATGGGTGCTTAGGCATGTTAGGGGACTGCGTATAGCGATGATTTTCCAAGACCCAATGACTGCTCTTAATCCCTTTTTGCCGATTTCTGAGCAGCTGATGGAACCACTGAGAATCCACAAAAGAATGAAGCGTAAGGCTGCATTTAATTTAGCTTTAGAGGCTCTGGAGGAAGTAGGAATTCCGGATGCAAAAGAGAGAATCCATAGTTTTCCTCATGAGTTTTCTGGCGGAATGAGACAACGAGTTGTGATTGCAATGGCTCTTATCACCAGACCGGACATTCTTATTTGTGATGAGCCAACAACAGCCTTAGATGTTTCTGTGCAAAAAATGATTCTTGATCTCATTAAAGAGCGCCAACAAGAGCTAGGAACGGCTGTTATCATGATTACGCATGATTTGGGTGTGGTGAGAGAGATTTGTGATCGTGTTAATGTGATGTACGCTGGGCGTATTGTAGAGAGTGCAACGATGTCGCGTTTATTTCACTCTCCGCAACATGCCTACACAAGAGCTCTGATGAAGAGTATTCCAGCAGTACATCGACGTGGGGAGCGACTTTTTACGATCCCGGGCTTACCTCCAGATATGACAAACCCACCTAAGGGGTGTGCATTTCACTCACGAAATACATTGGGTGATTCATCCTTGTGCCTACAAGAGGATGCGCCCGAGTTGAGTCAAGTCCATGAAGGGCATTGGGTTCAGCACTGCCCTGGTTGTTTAGCTTAGAGTTAATTTTGAGGGCGAGCCTTGGGATGATAGAGAATGGGAAGTGAGTAGAGGGCTTGACTCAATGGTGTCTGAGGACTCTGAACTTGCCGAGCAGGCTGGGGTTTGCTATGTCTAGGACTATTATGAAAGTATCTGGATCAATTTATATTATGACCGTTCTTTTGATGGGTAGCCATTTGATTGCAGCTCCCTTCAATCTTGAAGATGAGGGGGAAGATTTTGTGAAGGATTTGCTGAAGGCTATACCTGAGAGAGCGGATGGGCTAAGTTCATCCAAGGCGCGCAAGGCTATATTTAAGGAACTTCAGGAAAGAAAGGTATTCCACGCGAATGGAGATGTGAGGCGTAAGCTCGAGGACAGGGAGGAAGTGTTTTCAGAAAAGGCCATTGAGACAGTCGTTGAAGAGCTAACAAAGGTGGCTCGAGAAGACAAGTATGCTCACTTTTTATTGGGAAAGATGCAAGAGAAGCGACTAGATGATGCTGAGAAAGTCATTGTCATGCGGGAGATGGCGCATCACATTGAGGAGCTGAAAGCTGTGATTAAGCTTGAAGAGTTAAAAAAACTCGCTGTGAGAAAGAAGCCATTGACTGAGCTTATTACAGTTTATCTTGATGTAACAAACAGACAGAAAAAAACAGCGCAATCACTCGATGAATTAGGACTGCCCGAGCAGCTGAAGGTATCCCAAGACGGGAAGCCTTGGGTGTATTATGGCCAGCCAGGAGCTAATTTTTTGATTCATAAGAAAAAAGTGATTTTCATTGAGCCAACACCAGATGAAAACGGTAAAGTCTTAGCAGTCGATGTGTCTAAGAAGACGCATTTAGTTACCGTGGATGATGTGAAGAAGGCGACTCTTAATTATAACAAAGCACAGGAGCTAGAAGCTAAAAAAGTACAGGAGCTAGAAGCCAAAAAAGCTGAGAAAGCTGAAAAAGCCAAACAGAGCTCGAAGGCTCATTCTGAAGAAAAAGCTATAGCTGCTAAAGCTAAAGAAGAGCAGCAGCGTAAACTTCAGGCTGATAAGAAAAAACAGTTTACATTGGCAGCAACCAAGCAACTTAAGGGCATCGAGGAAAGGTTAAAAACCTTTAAAGACAGAGGGCCACTTCCACTCACTATGAGTGAGCTCAAACTCCCTAAGGATCTGTTAAAAGCAAACAGCGCGGATACTAAGGCTAGTCAAGATTGGGTCTATTTAGAAGGTAAGCTGAATGTGAAGTCAAATAATCAGCACCGCTTGCTGGTGATTCACCCTTACGATTTAGGTGATGGACAGTACATATCTTTACTCAGTGATGGTTCAATAGCTTTTATAAAAGCATCACAGATGGAAGAGATTAAGTCAGCTCTCGCGGAACTTTAGTGGGGACTTATTGTTTCGCGCTACACCAGAGATGTAGCGCGAGGTGAATTCCAGATACACTCTATAGCTCACTGTCTATAATTTCTTCGACACTTTGTCTTTTCCGAATGACTCTTGCATTGGCATTGTCTACGAGGACTTCCGCGGGGAGGCCTCGAGTATTGTAGTTAGACGCCATAACAAATCCGTAGGCTCCTGCACTGAGTAGGGCGATGTAATCACCCTGTTGGAAGTCAGCGAGTTCGCGGTTTTGGCAGAAGAAATCTCCTGTCTCACAGATTGGCCCTACCACGTCAACGGGTAGAGTTTGGCCAGAGGTGTTCTCTCGGAGGGGTACAATTTCATGGTGACCTTCGTAGAGAGCTGGGCGAATGAGATCATTCATGCCGGCATCTACGATTTTAAAGGTCTTGGCAGTCCCTTTTTTCTCATAGAGGCATTCGGTGAGAAGCACCCCTGCATTCCCCGCAATATAGCGACCGGGTTCTACGAGTATTTTTAGGCCGAGGTCTTTGAGATAAGGAAGCACCCCTTGGGCGTATTGCTGAGGTGTGATGGGGCCTTTTTCTTGAGAATCCCACCATTGCTGTGAGCCTGATTCGAGACAAGGGTCATAGACAATTCCGATTCCTCCACCTATGGAGAAGAACTCGATCTCGTAGAGATCTTTGAGCTTTTGAGCGAGAGGGGATACTTTTTTGACGGCCTCAATGAATGGAGTCACGGAGGTGAGCTGAGAGCCGATGTGCATCTGCAGCCCTCGTAGATTCACATGACTGAGCTCAGATGCTCTCTGGTAGGCTGCTTCGATATGCTCGAAGTCGATGCCGAATTTATTCTCGGCTTTGCCTGTCGAAATGTACTTGTGTGTCTTCGCATCGACATTGGGATTGACTCTGAGAGCCACTGGTGCTGTTAGGCCTAGGTCTTTGGCCACTGTGTTGATGAATTCGACTTCTGCTTCTGATTCCGCATTAAAGCAATAAATGCCTTGCTGCAAAGCATAGCTGATTTCTTCCCTAGTTTTACCGACTCCTGCGAAGGTGCATTTGGCTGGATCACCACCAGCTTTGATGACGCGGTAGAGTTCTCCTCCTGAGACGATATCAAAGCCACTACCCATTTCGACAAGAAGACGAAGAATAGAGATGTTAGAGTTCGCTTTCACAGCATATTCGATACCGTGGTCGATAGCAGCAAGGGCTGTGGCAAGGTTCTGATAATTATTACGAATGGTCTCTGAGCTATACACATAGGTGGGTGTGCCGTGCTGTTGAGCGATGGTTTCTAGATTGACGGATTCACAGTGAAGGTAACCGTCATTATAATGAAAAGAATGCATACCAGCGTGGTAGCGACTTCGCTCTGGATGTGAAGTCAAAAAGTCAATCTGCTAGCGACTGTTTAGACTGATTTCGGGTAGGGTCAGCATAGGTGGGCCTTAGCGAATAAAGCGTTGCCCCATATTGCGAAGGAGTAGCTGAATTTCTTGCACTTCTTGCATAATAGCCATGACTTGTTCTGGCTGAAGGCTAGGGTTTCTCATTTTTGTCCGCAGAGCGGTTTCTTTTTTTTGTAGGTGAGAGCCTAGCAGTATGGTCATGGTGTCCTCAGCAGCAGCGGCTGGCTGTGCGGGAATATCTTCAGGAAAGCTCGCTTGAAGGGCGAGTTTATCTGGGTCTTTGAGAGAGAGGAGATAGGTCTGCCTGGCAGCAGGACTTTCTGGATTGGGACACTTGGCGAGGATGTGGGCTAAAATGTGGCCACCAGTACTATATTCGAGTGGTTCAAAGAGTGACTCCAGCTGATCCACTAGGTAATTTTGAGCGCTTTGGGAGTGGAGAGCAAGAAAGCAGAGGTAGGCGATATGGTGATCTAGCGGGGTGAGTGGAGGAGGGGCGGGAGAGTCATCATGGTCAGAGGACTTCGTTTGGAAGTTTTTGCGCTTACGCTGCGTAGTGGCTTCTTGTACGGCTCCGCGGATTTCATTGTCGCCGACTGTGAGGCGCGTGGCAATCTGGAGTACAGCTCCGTCTTGGGCGACTTTATCGGGAATCAGGCTGACGAGATCGGAAAGCTCATTGGCTAGGGCAGATCGTTGCTGGTAGTCAGAAAAGTCCCTTTGTGTCGCCTCGTAGTCGATTTTCCAATTAAAGAAATCAGAAGCTTGAGCGATCAAGTTCTGGAAGGCTTCCGCGCCGTATTGTTGGATGTAGGAATCAGGGTCTTCACCTGGGGGCATGGAGACCGCTTTTACCATGAGGCCCGCAGGGATGAGAATTTCGTAGGCTTTTTGAGCCGCTTTCACTCCCGCGCCATCAGAGTCGAAGCAGAGAGTGACGTACTTTGTGTAACGCCTCAGTAGAGTGGCGTGGTGCTCAGTAAATGCAGTGCCTAAGCCCGCAACGGCATTGGTGATGCCGTGAGTCGCACAAGCTATGACATCAATTTGCCCTTCACAAACAAGAGCAAAGCCAGCTTTCGCAATATCTCGGCGTGCCTTATGAAGGCCAAAAATGACTTTGGACTTATTAAAAAGAACAGTCTGAGGTGAGTTAATGTATTTTCCAGAGCGCGGGTCTTCTCGTAGCTGCCTCCCTGAGAATGCAATGATATCGCCGTAATCATTATGGATGGGAAACATCAGGCGATCTCGAAATCTTAGGTAGAGACCTTGTTTTGGATTATGCTCATCTCGCAGAGCAGCGACACCACTCTCGACGAGATCACGCCCCAGAAACCCTTCGGACTTAGCCCATTCGTAGCACGGTTTCGCTTGTTCAGGCATCCAGCCAATGAGCCAGTCTTGAGTCATTTCGGGAGTGAACTGGCGCTCTTTGAGGTAGTCTCTGGCGTGCTGGGCAGCAGGGTTGTTCCAGAGTTCTGTGTGCATGAACTTTGCGAAACGATTATGGAAGTCCTTGAGTCGTGACTGACGTTTGCGCATCTTTTCCGCCTTAGGGTCGTAGGCCGCCTCGGTGATGCTAATCCCTGCCTTATCCGCGAGTTTTTTAACAGTATCTGTAAAAGTGAGATTCTCGTATTCTCGAACAAAACTAATCGCATCCCCACCAGCCCCACAGCCGAAACAATGAAAAGACTGGCGTGCGGGATTGATATTAAAAGAAGGGGTTTTTTCGTTATGAAAGGGGCAAAGAGCCTTGAAAGTGGAGCCCGCGCGCTTGAGCTCAACATAGCTGCCAATGAGCTCGACAATGTCGGTTGCTGCAAGCACTTGCTCAATGGTTTCATCAGGAATCGTAGCCACGCAGCGAGTTTTTACAGCACGACGTAAAGATGCAAGGTGGAAAGAGAGGAGTTAGAAAAGGAACTCTTGATAGTAAACGGAACTAACAAAAAAGTAGACATCAGACAATGAATTCATTATACTTAAGCAGCCCCTGAAAACAAAATCCCACTTGATTTTTAATGAACTTTCAGTATATTTTGAAATATGGCAAATCTAGAAACATTTAGAGAAGCAAAAGATGATTTTATAGCGCAGTGGGGGGCGCTGGGGACAAACTGGGGAATTAGCCGAACCATGGCGCAAGTGCATGCTCTATTGATGATTACACCAGAGGTTTTGAGTACGGATCAAGTGATGGAGGATCTGCATATTAGTCGAGGAAATGCTCACACGAATCTAAAAGAACTCGTCGGCTGGGGGTTGGTTAGAATTGTGATCAAAAAAGGGGAGAGGAAAGAATTTTTTGAAGCAGAAAAAGATGTTTGGAAGATATTCACCATAGTCCTTCGTGAGCGCAAACGCCGTGAGATTGATCCTGCTGTCTCCTTATTGGGAGACTGCCTAAAGCGCAGTGCGGATGTCGGCACAAAAGAAGGAGAAGCTTTTCACAAGCAAATGAAAGAGCTCAGTGATTTTGCTAAATTCGCTGGTGGGGTGGGTGATAAAATTAGCCTTTTACAGTACACCCCAGCATTGAAGCTAGCAGCTAAATTCCTCTCTTGATTCGCACCAGTAGCGAACAAAAATTCAGAAAAACCGAAATGTGAAATTCACCAAAGACATCACACAAGTAGAGATCTTCTATGACGGAGCTTGTGGGATGTGTAGGCATTCAAAAGAATGGCTTGAGCAGCAGGCCACTACCGCAGAACTCGCCTTTTACCCCTACCAGAGTGACGCAGCTAAGCTCTGTTTTCCTGAACTACGAGACCATGATCCAGAGAAAGTCTTGGTGCTTCGTGTCAATGGAGAGCAGATTTATCGAGGTGCTGAGGCCTGGGCTCTTTGTTTGTGGTGCTGTCACCACTATCGGTGGTTAGCGAGAGTCCTCATGTGGCCGTGGTTTTTACCCATTGCACAAAGAGTGTGCTATTGGCTAGCGGCAAATAGACTGGTAGTGAGTCGATATATTTTTATCAAGCGGGCTCGAAAGGAATGATTTGAGAATTCCTCGTGTCGCTATCTCATTACCATCTTTTCAGCAATAACCTTTAAATGTGAAGAGAGTCATGTAGCGTGCATGTAATTAGACTCAAAATGAGAAAAATCACATTCATGGACATAGAAGATGAATAAATTCCTCCACATCGCGTCCAAGCTATTAAAAAAGCCCTCAGACTCTGAATTAACACTCTCAGATAGTTCAGAAAAGACGCCGGAGGAAGATGATTCAGTACTTGTTAAACGCGCACAATCTGGTGATTACACAGCATTTGATGAACTCGTCAAAAGGCACAGAGGAAAAGTATATGCGATGATAATCAATATGGTCAAACACGATGCAGACGCATGGGATCTTGCACAAGATAGCTTTGTGAAAGCGTGGAAGGCCTTACCGAAGTTCGAGGCAAGATCGAAGTTCTCTACATGGCTATTTCGTATCTCTCACAATGTTGTCTATGACTGGATGAGAAAGAAAAAAATTCGTCCAGAGGGAGAATTCAATGACGAAGTGATGGAGAGTACCAATATCGAGCCCGGAGCACTCACAGCACCCTCACGACCAGATAGGCCTGATCAAGTGATGGCTGCCAATGAATTGAGAGAAAAAATTCAAGCCGCCATGGCCACCCTGAGCCCAAATCACCAAGAAGTGGTACTACTTAGAGAAGTCCAAGGACTAGAATACAAAGAAATCGCTGAAGCACTCGATTGCTCAGTGGGGACGGTGATGAGCCGCCTTTTTTACGCGAGAAAAAAACTACAAACACTATTACGCGATGAAGCCCGATAAGCAAACACTACAGAGCTGGATGAATGGCGACCTATCAGGAGAGGCACTCCATACAGTAGAGAAGTGGGTGAGTGAGAATACCCAGGAACTCGAAGAAATGCTCAACTGGGATCAAACCTCCCAAATGCTCAGAGAAAATATAGTACCCGAGCAAGATCCGCCCTATCCAGACTTTTTCCACCATAAGATCCGCCAGAGTATCGAGGAAGAACCTCGAAGTTATGATTCAGAAAAGAAGACACCTGAACTCAGAGATCATTCTGCGAATTCTCTTTGGAGCCGAATGCGCTATCTATGGGCACCAGCAGCAGTGGCAGCCATGACCGTATGCTTCTACGCAGGCACACAGATGTCTTCGAGCACGACTGGTAGTGCAGATCTCGCCGGCCTCGGGGGCGCCTCCGCGAGCCAAACAGCAGAGATCTATGTGCCACAGGGAGGGGTGAGCGCCTCCGTGTATGAGAATGAGCAATCCGGAGTGATTCTCTTGCACGGATTAGAAGCGATCCCCGATGCTATGGACATAGTCTCCGCGGCCCCCTCAGGAAAACCGTATCCGAATACTTCAGAAATGGTTCTCGTGAAGCAAATGAACCCGAATTACCTCTAAGAGAACAATGAAGAGCATTCTCCAATTCAAACGCGGACTCATCGCACTACTCTGTCTGTTCTTTCTAGCAGAAGCACCCGCCCAAGATTCAGGAAAAGACCAAGTCGGAGAGCTTGTGACAACACTCTACTTCGCGACCAATGGAGAAGCCAGTCTAGCAGGTGCAAGCGCCCAAAATGTGAGTGAAGAGCTAGCAGCTGCAATGAGGCGTGAGAAATCCCTACAGTACAAAAACTACAAAGTGCTAGGAAAAGATCAGCAGCCCGTTTTCCGAAGTTACGAAAACTGGGCGAGTCCTCTGCGACCCTCAGAAGAGATATTACTGCGCTTTGAGTCACAAGGAAAGGCACTCGAGCAGAGCATGCGAATGGATTTAGAATTATGGCTGAGTCGTGAGAAAATGATGAAAGCCGATCGAGTATTAAAAATCGCAAAACCCCTCTTTATAGGAGGCCCAGATTGGCGTGGTGGGAAATTGATTCTAGGAGTAGAACTCATTAGCCTCAAATAAGAATGCAGTAGAGAGGCTGGAGAGTGGTTCTAAAATACAAGGTATTTTATAATACTCAGAGCAGAGATCATTGAGTAGGTTTCACGAAGCCAATAATGACATAAACACTAGTGCTCTAGAAAAAGTATTAGCGGTCATATGCTTACCATGAAACACGCAATACAAAGCTACTTGAAGAAACAATGGAAAGAATGGAGAAACTCAATCTTATTTGTCGCCTTTGTCTTTGTCCCCTTTAAATCTGTTATCCCTGACTGGAACTGGGTGCCCACAGGCTCCATGAAGCCGACAATTTTAGAAGGTGACATGGTGTTTGTGAATAAAATGGCGTACGATATTCGAGTTCCGCTGACAAGCCACAGTCTCTGGAAGCTAGAAGATCCTCAACGTGGTGATATATCAATCATGTTTTCACCAGAAGACGAAGTTAGACTCGTGAAGCGCGTGATTGGCCTACCAGGGGATACTATTGAGATGAGGCGCATTATCTTAAAGATTAACGGTGAGATTTTAAACTATGAGCCACTAGCTCAGAGAGAAATCGCAGACATGGATGATATTCTCAAAAAGCACGCGAGATTCGCCTCAGAGCACATAGGCGGAAAAGCCCACGGTGTTATGAGCGTGCCAGGGGCACTTGATAGTTACCGGTCATTTCGCAAACTCACAGTACCTGAAGACCATTACTTTGTGATGGGGGATAACCGCGATCAGAGTAAAGACTCCCGCATGTTTGGATTCGTGAAGAGAGATCGATTTGTAGGAGAGGCCAAAGGAATTATCATGTCCATAGATAAAGAAGATTTTTTTAAACCAAGGTTTAGTCGGTTTTTCTCGTCTTTAGAGTAAAGGTAAAACTCAAGACGGGAACTCAAGGTGGGAAAAGGAAACTTCGAAGGAGGTTTCGTTAGTGGGTGGGGAGAGGCTCTAGTGTGAGGGCCTCTCCCTTTTTCTTGTTACACTAGAGACCTAACACCAATTCAAAAAACGAACTGGTATAAGCAGAGACAGGAAAGCGAAGTGTGCCTCACTAGATAATTGTGGTCTGAGCGATCAGCATCACACAAAAATAGGGAAAAGCTATTCATTGACGTGAAGACGCTGACTATATCTAGCAGATTCTTCTAGATTTTTAGGTAAGTCATAATGCCCATGCCTATATGCATCCGCTAAAATCTGGATAGACCCTTGATGCCCTTTATTCGCTGCTTGTTTATAATGATCAACCGCACGCTTATTATCAGCAAATATCTGAGCCCTTGTTGCCATCGCCATACCTGCTGAGAAATGCTCGTCAGCTGAATAAGCAAGCTTTGATTGGATCTCAGGTGAGACCCAAAATATCGCAACGTAAGAAACAAAAAAAGCGAAAGAAGTACACAAAGGTATTTTTAGCGACTCTTTCTGAAAAGATGAAAAACCAGCAATGAGAGTGCTCAACCCAAGTAACAAAAAAGAAAATGAATAAAGATAAAAGCAGGATACAGCGAAGCTCAATACAGCTCCAACGATTAGTCCTAAAATTACACTTCGCATATTTTTCTTTTTAATTCTATAAGTTTGTGATGAATACGTGTTGAAGAAGGTTATCTTTGTTGAGTTATTGTTGGATAGAGTTAAGATATAGAATTTTTGTTAAATATTTTGATTACGAGGATGATTATTCCCAAAGATAAGAGTCCTGCAATAGTCAGCGGAAGGTCGTTTTTATGCCTTTGATGTGTTGTGATTTCGTTAGATTGTGTTTCGCTGAATGGTGTTGCAGTTCTTATGTTTGTTGTTTTTGGTTTTTGTAGAGTGCTTTTTTGATTTTTTGTAGAACTAAGAATTGTTAGGGCTGAGTCTTTAGTAAAGAGCTCGACTTTTTCACCTTCAACATTTGTGAGGTGCCAAATTTTAGTAACTGGATTGCCTTCGTGGGTTGTCCACTCATCATTTCTGGTGTAGAAATTACTATATAATCGCCATTCTTGTTTCTGGTATTTTTGCCAATCTCTGCTGCCTAGTAGATAATCCTCTAGACTGATAAATGATGCTTTTGGCTCGCTGAAAAAATATCCATCAAGAGTTTCGCTGTCAGAAGAAATTTTTTGATAGTCACTTTGGCTTCTGTCTGTACCAACTAAATAATGCTCAGTTACAATACCTTGAGAAGAAATTTTTTGTTCTACTATATAGGTCATCATATCGCTACGATCTAAATAAGTATCAAGTATAGAAGACTCTTCGAAATTTTGTTTCAATTGCCATTTTCCATGTAGAGGCAAGTTAAGTTGCCCTTCAATTAGATTGAAATTGGAGTCAAACACATGCCAGATCGAGCCTCCTTTGGCAGAAAATCCAATAAGTATTTCAGGAGCTGTGCCACCAATTAGATCATGTTCTATTTTAAAAATATACCCACCTCCTTTTGCTCCACTTAAAGACCATTCGTGCTCTGTCAGCGCTTCAATAGCGTTTCTGAGTATAGATTCTCGTATTTCAACAGCTCTAAGAAGAGGTGAGCAAAGAATGAGATAAACGTAGAATAGTTTGTACATATTAGTCTTCCACTTCGTTACAAACTCTATCGACATAGTTGAATGGATTCCTGAAGCCATTAAACCTACTTAAAGCCCATTGATTTGTTGAATTTCTCCAAAAGCAATAATGACCAGCGCCTTGTGGATCTAACCGAAAACCAGGAGCGTTCCCATTATCTATAAATCCAGTTGGAGCTCTACTAGCTCCGTTATAGGCTTTTATTGTTACGGCGCCTATCATATTACGAATACCACTTTCCGTAAATGTGACTCCTCGAACAGTATGGTTGGGGAGAGCAATGCCGTTAGCGTTTGTCGTGTTTTTTTGGCGGTTCATCCAAGCTGCTGCTCCTACTTGATCATTAGGGTTGTTTCTTTTGTCTGATATAATAACTAATCCAGAAATTATGTTTTCCTGCCAATTCCAAATTTCTTTTCTTGGTATATTAGCCTCTGCGTTATTTACATTTCCAGTGACTTGATAAATACCGTATCCGCCTGGAAGAGTTCCTCCGTCATTACCCCAAGCTGGTAGAGCTATTCCTTGAGGGTTAGGCCCACTGTATGCGCCGCCATTATCAGGAAATTGGTTGTAAAACGACCCCCCTCCGTAGCCCCTTGTTTCAGATTTAGCAATGGCGTATGCAAACCAAAGATTTCCTGTAGGCCCTGCATCTGGTAGGCTTTCTATATAAGTTCGACATCTTAAATCGTTAGGGTTTTCGCCGCCAATTCTAAAGTCAAACTCTAGCGGACCAGCTATAACATCTCTGCCCCGCTTGATTTGGTAAATGATAGTCGCCTCGCCTCCAAAAAAACCGTGGTTAGTCAATTCGTTTTGCCAAGCTGCTTCGTTGTAGATCTGCCACGTATCTCCATTAACTTGTGCGAAAATACCATTTGCAGGGATTCTTACTCTGTCTTGAGGTTGGTTACGCGCGGCTCTTGATCCGTTTCCTCGAGAATATTGAACACTTATTTTCGCTTCAAGTGTTAGCTCTTCTCTTAACCAAGGGATTTTAAATTCAAGTTGAGGCATTCTTGGAGCTGAGTTTTGTGGGGACTGGTGCGCATCAATCCAAGCGATGTTATTGTTTGTAATATTTTCTGACGTATTCCATGGAGTAATCATTACGTCATCTGTGTCTCCTTCACCTTTTATATTCCATAGCTCTACAGGGAAAATATCTACCCGTGTTTCTACCTCATTCTTTAGAGGGGCTTGTACTGTGTATGGGGTAGATTTCGTGCCTCCTGCGGGTATGGTTAAGGTGAAGGTTTTGGCTTCACTTGTCACATCTTGGCGCTCACCTTCAATGGTGGTGAATCCTGGAGACTCTTCGGAGATTTCTATGAATTGTTGTTGAAGGGGTGTGTCTTCGGGTCTTGTACGAGATAATCGAAATTTAGCGATACCATATCCGCTATTGATGCTTTGGCTTCTACGAATTCCGTTAAACGGAGTTAGGGGAACCGATCTAGGATTGGAGGTATGAAAACCACCGCTCACGATGATTTGATCATCCCGTAGGAACTGCCAGTGATTAGACTCTGACTCTAAGGTACTCAAGGCTAGAGATTCTAAAAATGGAATGGTTGCAGGAGCTGCGATGTACTGAGTCGGTATAAAATGAACACGAGAGCTAGCTCCATAACTAAATGGAAGGTTAAATGGGAATCGATTTCTGTCTACTGAAGAAATCTGTAGATGCCTGGCATCTGTGGAAATACGCGCAGCTTGAATCTCGTATCGAACTTCGTTCAGTCCTTCTGAGGGCGGGGTTCCAAGATCGCTGTTGTTACTAGGGTCACTACCAGAATTTTGCTCGATTAGGTTATTTACGCCATCAGCATCGCTGTCTTCCTCTGAGTCTAGTGTACCGTCACCGTTGGTATCATTTAGAAGGGGGTTTAGACCCAGTAAGATCTCAACATCATCGTTTAAGCCATCATTATCTGAGTCGACAGCAAAGGGGTTTGTGGGAATAGCACTTGTTAGCTCGAACAGTGTGCTCAGCCCATCACCATCAAAATCTTCGGAGGAGTCTATGGTGCCATTACCATCAGTGTCTGCCAGTGTCGCATTTAAATGGAGAGCTCTTTCTTGACCATCTGATAGGAGATCCCCATCAGTATCAAAGAGTAGTGGCGAGGTCTGTGGTGAGGCGAGTAGTTCCTCGAGAGATTCTAGTCCGTCTGAATCAAAATCTGCTGTATTCGGGTCACCATCATCGGGAATATCTGTCCAGTTGAGGCGAATAAATAACTCTGGAGGAGAGTTATGGAATTCTGTAGAGAGTAGAGAGCCATTTCCTGATGAAATCGTGGGTAGAAATGACCAGTTCAGCATGTCGGTGGAATGTTGCAGGAAGTAGGTGCGATCATCTTGGCTCAGCCACTGAATGGAGGCACTCGTGGCATTACGTGTGACTTCTGGCGAGTCCACTCGCTGCGCATACAAACTGCCTGCGAGGAGTACACATGCAAGAGGTAAGAATAATGTATGAAACTTTATAATAAAGACGAGTTATGCTTATCAAATAAGAGGTTTTTGCTCAAGACATTTTTAAGTGAAATAGTCTATGAAATTTATCCTGAGCTGGTTTCGATGAAGATAAAACGAACAACTTGTTAGTATTTTGATATTGCAAGGGAGTGTACCAAAGTGTATCAATGTGTGCTCTTTGGATAATTCGCTCCGTTATGACTGCCCTAGAACATGCCCTGGAAGGGGTGTATGAACACAAATTAGACCCTAAATCTAGGGTCTCTGTGCCATCTGATTGGCGTGTGTCTGCGGGGAGTGGGGAGCTGCGCTTATTGCAGTCCTCCAGCTATGGATTAGCAGTTCTGCGTGTGCTCACGCAGGAGGAGTACGCGAATATGCTTCTTGAGGTGGACTCCCGGGTGGAGTGGACGCCAGCGCAGAAGAAGCAGATGAAGGGGAAGCTACATTCGAGGTGTTTACGAACTTCATTAAATCCTCAGGGTAAGTTACTTATACCGAAGGCGTGGTGCGATAGTCCTGCTCTGGAGCAAGAGAGTGCGGTGGTGCTAGTGGGACGAGGAACGTATTTTGAGGTGTTTAACCCAGAGCGATATCAGGAGATGTGCAGCCGTGAGGATGCAGAAACAGAGGCATTAAACGCAGAACTAGATTTTTTCTAAGACGAGAAGAAGTGTTACTTAATACGTGAAACAGACCGCCCCAGATCGACTTGCTAAGTCCATGATACAGCACAGCTTTCGCTATGCAGGAGATGGTTTGTGCCCAATGTCGAAGCCTGAGGTCGATCAATCGGCTGGCGGGAGTGACGTGCCACCGAATAGTATAGAGGAGAGTCTACCACACTACCATGAGACGGTGTTGCTCGAAGAGTCAGTACACTTCATGACACCGCAGCCTAATTTGGTGCTCGTGGATGGGACTCTGGGAGGTGGTGGACACACTGAGCGGATGCTAGAACTTGGCCACACAGTGTACGGTATTGACCGTGATCCAGAGGCTCTCGCCTATGCTGGGAAGCGTCTAGAGCGATTTGGAGAGAAATTTCAGGCAGTGGAGGGGAATTTCTGTGATGCTCTTGATTTACTAGCAGAGAGAGGGGTGAGTGGTGTGGATGGTTTCTTAGCGGATTTAGGAGTTTCATCACGCCAGCTCGATGAGGCATCTCGAGGGTTTTCTTTTAGTAAAGAAGGGGCTCTGGATATGCGGATGGGGCCTGCTTGTCAGCGTACGGCGGCTGATATTGTTAATGGAGCGAGCGAGGAAGAACTCGCCGGGATTTTATGGGAGTATGGTGAGGAGAGAGCATCTCGTAGAATAGCGAGGAGGATTTGTCAGGATCGTGAAACTTCACCTTTCCAAACAACCACTCAGCTCGCGGACTGCATTGCCCGAGCCATGCCGAAAAAACCCATAAAGCGCCAGGGAAAAGGCCAGGGAAAGGGTCAAGGGAAGAGCAGAAGTAGTATTCATCCTGCGACTCGTTCCTTTCAGGCGCTGCGCATTGAGGTGAATGATGAGCTCGGCTCACTTCGCCAGCTTTTAGAGACATCTGCCCAGCTCCTCAAGCCTGGTGGGAGACTCTGTATTATTAGTTTTCACAGTCTAGAGGATAGAATGGTGAAGCGCTTTATGAGGAAGAGCTCGCAGAGCGAAATTGACCGCAAGGAGTGGCCAGCACCGAGACCAAATCCAGATTATTTTTATAAGGAAATCAGCAGAAAAGCCATAGTTGCTGGGGAAGAGGAAGTGAGGCGCAATGCCCGCTCGCGCAGTGCTCTACTCCGTGTGGCAGAGAGAGTCGATCAGGCCTAGGTGATGCAAGGATCGAGAAATAGAAAATAAAACCAGAGATATGAATCAGCGTAAAACATACGGTAAAAACCGAAACCTCAGATTGTCAGATTTGCTGACGATTGGTGTCGCTGTGTTGTTACTCACGATCGGGGGGGTGTATCACGCCGTGGTGAAGAACCAGCAAATACGCGTGAGCCGAGATATCGTCTCTACGCAGAGCATGATTGATGAGCATAATGAGGCGCGCAAATTTGTGGAAATCAAGATAGAGAATCGGCTTAATCGCCATGTGCTGCGGAATGAATTACGTGAGCAGGGGACAGATTTGTGCCTCATTCCGATACAGGCTGTAGAAATTGTGGAACCACTGAGTCCTGATACTTCCGCTATAGTCGGGAATCGGCCCTAGGAAGAGATGGGAGAATATTGAATGGATTCATCTGCCGCTAAGCGTTGTTTGTTATTGTGTCTGGGATTAGTGATACTCCTCAGTGCTCTATCAGCACGCCTAGTGTATGTGCAGGTCATTCACCGTGAGACCTATGCGAATAAGGCGGGGAATTCTTATAAATCGAAGGTAAAGCTACGTCATCAGCGAGGATTAGTGTTAGATAGGCATGATGAAATCGTGGCCAACAACATGCCTACAGTCACCGTTAAAGTAGATAAGTACCACCTGTTAGATGCGAATGTCGCTTCACGTGGACTTGCCGCCAAGCGACTGAGGCAGTCCAGCGAGTGGGACGAGTGGTCAAAGAAGCGCCGTAGCTCGAAAGTCCTCACTCTGAGTAACACGATTCAGGAAGAATATTTGAGCAAAGGTTTTCAGCTCTACGAAGATCATCTAGACTATGTGTTAGAGGAGATGTCACGCCCTTTGGGTATCTCTAAGCAAGAGTTAAAGGATAAGATTAATCTGAATCAGCAGCGGAGAGGCCGCATGGATGTGGTCATTACCAGAGATATCGGGCGTGATGTGGCCGAAAAGCTCGAGCGCCATGCTCGTGAAAGGTGGTTAGGAGGCTTTCGTTTCGAGGAAGAAGAACACAGGTGGTATGGTTCTCCGGAGCTCGCCACACATTTGATCGGAGTGGTGAATCATGAGGGGCAGGGCCAATCAGGAGTCGAGTCGAAGATGAATCACATTCTAGCAGGGGTGGATGGCTATCGTGAAGAGCAGCGTGATGTGCGCGGTCTTGTCATGCCAGCGCACAAGGGCAGTGTGCTGCCGCCAAAAAATGGCCTTAATATTAAGCTGACTCTCGACATGGGGATCCAGGCCATTATCGAGGAAGAGCTAGACTGGGGAATGGATGCCTTTGAGGCAGTGCATGGGACATTTATTGTGATGGATCCGAGTACAGGGCAGGTGCTAGCGATGGCCTCGAGACCTCATTTTAACCTGAATAATAAAGATGATTTTGCAAAAAATGGATTCAATTACGGTCTGCAGGCTGTCTATGAGCCGGGTTCCACGGTAAAAGTGGTCGCGGCAGCCTCAGCGATTGAGGAGAAGAAAGTCAATATTGATACAGTGATTGATTGTCACTGGGGATCCTACAAGCACGGCAGTGTGACAGTGCGAGATGCTTATCCAAAGGCAAAGATCCCTGTCTGGAAAATTCTCCAGAAATCCAATAATATAGGTAGCTACAAGATGGGTCTCATGGTGGGCCAGAAGAGATTTGCCCAGTATTTAAGAGACTTCGGATTTGTGCAGAAGACCGGTATTCAGCTTGCTGGTGAGAGCCGTGGCAATATGACCAATATCGAGGGGAATCCCCGTGACTTTGCCTCCTCGACCTATGGCTATGGCCTCAGTGTGACACCATTACAAATGTGCGCTGTTTACTGCACGATTGCCAATGGTGGCCAGCTCATGAAACCCTATATTGTGGACTCTATAGATACCTCAAATGGTATTATCGTGGAGAAGTATTCGCCCACTGTGGTGCGCCGAGTGATCTCAGAGAGAACAGCTGCCGCTATGAGAAAGGCGCTCGCGACAGTGACGGAGCCTGAAGGAACTGCGAAGCGCGCGGCAGTGGAGGGCTTCCTAGTAGGGGGGAAAACTGGCACGGCGGATAAATATGACCCGAAATTAAGGGGCTATGATTCGAGTCGGAGCACGGCATCCTTCGCGGGGATTATGCCCATAAATGATCCAAAATTTGTTTGCTTAGTTGTCATTGATGACCCACAGACCACAGAAGTGAAACACGGTGGAGGCACAATGGCCGCCCCCGTATTTGCACGGGCTGCAAAACGCATTGCAGCGCACATGAATTTGACGCCCGATCAGGCGCAAACCACACCATCTATCGCTCTTTCGGAATGAATATATCAGACATTACTAAGCACCTCCCCGATGCCGTAGCCTCGGGAAATTTGGAGGGTGAGCTGACCCAAATCACCAGTGATAGCCGCCGTGTGAAGAAGGGCTTTGTGTTTGTCGCAATTAAGGGAGAGAAGCAGGATGGTCATCAGTACATCGAGAATGCTCTGAAGTCAGGCGCTGTGGCGATTATTTCGCAGAAAGCACCACCAAAGCACCTCGCAGAAACGACAGCCTGGATACACACAGCGGATGCGCGCAAGGCACTCGCTATTCTAGCCGCTGTGTTAGCAGGGCAGCCTTCCTCGAAGTTAAAGATAGTCGGGGTCACAGGTACCAATGGTAAGACGACAACAACGTTTTTACTCCATCACATACTAGAAACTGTGCAGCGCCGTGCAGGCATGCTCGGTACAGTGTGGGTCAATGACGGACTAGAAACACGCACAGCCACGCACACAACTCCTGAGCCAGTGGAGCTGCAGACATTTCTCAAGACTACTCTCGAGCATGAATGTCGCTCAGCCGTCATGGAGGTGAGCTCTCACGGTCTAGAGCAGGGGCGTGTCGAGGGTGTCGAGTTTGATGTCGGAGTGTTTACAAATCTCACGCAGGATCACCTTGATTATCACGGCTCGATGGAGTCTTACTATGAGGCTAAAAAGCTGCTCTTTAGCTCGCTGAAAGCCCAAGGAGGCAAGAAGAAGCCCGTGGCTGTGATCAATAGTGATGATGCATGGGGGAAGAAGCTCATTAAAGATCTCGATGGTACTTTACCTCTACTGACCTATGGCGCTGGAGCGCACTGTGATTTCCGTCTCGGTAAAATCACCCAGACGATCCGTACCTGTGAATTCGAGCTCTTTGCGAAAGGGAAGTCCTATCTCGTGCGCATGCCGATTTTTGGCCGCTACAATATGTACAACACAGTGGCTGCCATTACAGCGGCGCGCGCTATGGGCGTGCGAGTTCGGGATGCTGTACAAGCTGTGATGCAGGTGCCACAGGTGCCTGGGCGACTAGAGTGGATCGCCTCTGATGAGGGGGTGAATGTCTTTGTGGATTACGCGCATACTCCCGATGCTCTTGAGAATGTGTGCTCGACTCTGCGAGAGCTAGAGCCGAAGCGCTTGATCACAGTCTTTGGCTGTGGAGGTGATAGAGATAAGCAGAAGCGCCCTCTGATGGGGCGTGCGGCCTCTACGAATAGTGATTTATGTTTTGTTACCTCAGACAACCCTCGCTCCGAAGAACCTGAGAGCATTATCCAAGAAGTCGTGAGCGGCATGCGTGCTGCGAGCCAGCAGGCCATTGTGGATCGCAGAGAGGCGATCACTGCCGCTGTGCACCTAGCGACAGCTGGAGATATTGTCCTGATTGCAGGAAAAGGGCACGAGACCTACCAAGAAGTAAAGGGTGAGAAATTACCTTTTGATGACCGTAAAGTGGCGAGACAAGCGGTGAAAACTCGCCCACTGCCAGCACGAGTCGTACGCCAGAAGGAAGCCGAGGCACGTAAGCGCTCCGCAAGGCAGTCCTACTCCGAGCGTCGTGAAGATACTGGTTTTTCACGGGAAGGTTCTGGGGAGGAAAGAGCCAGAGAGAGCAGACCCAGAGAAAAGAGAGACTTCAGAGACAGCGATCAACGCCGAGATGGTGGTCAGCGCCGTTTCCCTAGGGAGGAAAATCGAGAGAGAGGTGAGAGAAGGGAGCGCTCCAGTGGCAGAGGGGAAAGAGAAGCCAGACCTTCCTGGAGAGATAAGAAAGAAGGTGGAGGCGCGCGCGAGAAGAATTTCCGCCAGCGCGATGATCGCGAACGCAGAGAGAGGGGACAAAGGCGAGAAGACTCTGGGAGAGATGACTCACGCAGGGGAGGTTCTTCCAGAGGAAGTGACTCTAGAAGAGGAGATTCTAGGGGGAATGATTCCAGAAGGGGAGATTTTCGAGGCAGAGATCAACGCCCTGGTGATAGAGGCAGAGACGGAGATAGAAAGCGCCCGCCGAGATTTTCACGAGAGAGTCCACGCAGTCATACACGCGATAGGGAGAGACCAAGGTCTGAGGATAAGGAAGAGAAGAAACCAAAGGATTCGTAAGCGAGATGAGAGAGACTACCATGACAGAGCTTCTGGAGGCAGTGGCTGGCGAGCTCATTGCTGGAGCGCAGCAGAGGAGCTTTCATGCTGTGTCTACAGACACGAGAGCTCTTGGTGCTGGTAGTGCTTTTTTTGCGCTCAAGGGGGAAAAATTTGATGCTCATGCGTTTCTCTCCGTGGCTGCTCAGGCTGGTGCGGAGGTACTTGTTATTGATACAGTACCAGAGGGTGAAGATTTTCAGGCAGAAGAGTATCAAGGCGTGTCTGTGGTACTCGTTAAAGATGTCCTAGGCGCTCTCCAAGACTTCGCGGCGTGGTATCGGCGCAGTCTCGATATTATTGTGGTAGGGATCACAGGGTCGAATGGTAAGACTTCGACAAAAGATTTTACAAGAGACGTGTTATCTCAGTCTTATCGAGTGAGTGCGACTCATGGGAATTTCAATAACCACATCGGCCTACCACTGAGTATTCTTCGCACAGAGCCGCAGCATCAAGTCTGTATTTGGGAAATGGGGATGAATCACCCTGGAGAAATTGCGCCTCTCTGTGAAATCGCGAGACCAGATTATGGTATCATTACCAATATAGGTACCGCTCATATTGAGTACATGGGTTCTCGGGATGCGATAGCTAGCGAAAAAGGTGAACTTGCGAGAGCCTTGCCAGCGAAAGGGGCGCTCTTTGTTCCCGAATCATGCGACTATAAGGGTGAATTTGAGAAGTGGACGCCAGCGAAGGTCGTCTCGATTGGTGGTGAGAGCTCTCGCGTGCGAGCGGAGTGTCGAGAACAGGGCGAGGGTGTTTCCCGGTTTACTCTAGTGGCAGAAGGTCAGGAAAGTGTGAAGGTGGAGCTCCCAGTGATGGGGCAGCATATGATAGAGAATGCTCTGTTAGCTGTTGCACTTGGCGTAGAACTAGGCATGGATCTTGAGAAAATTAGAAAAGGCTTGGAGAATTCAGAGCTAACAAGTGGCCGTCTAAGGGCATTCTCCAGTCATGGGGTGTCGGTTCTCGATGATACTTATAATGCGAATTTAGAATCTGTTCGTGCTGGATTGAAGACTCTCTCAGAGGTGGGAGCTCAGCGGGGTGGAGGAAAAAGCGGGAGAACATTGGCAGTGCTCGGGCGCTTGGCAGAACTCGGTGAGCACACCGATAGCTCCCATCTTGCGATCGGCGAGCTCGCGGCAGGTCTGGGGGTCTCTCTACTCTCAGTGGGAGATGAGGCGAAACTCATCAGCGAGGGTGCACGACAGCATGGTGGTGAGGCAGAGCATGCCTCTTCGATAGAATCTGCAGTCCAGTGGCTCAGTGAGTACTACAAGAGTGGCGATACAGTGCTATTTAAGGGCAGCCGCGCGGCAGGTATTGAGCGCGTGATGAACCAAGTTTTCCCAGGATAATCATTATGTTACACGCAATATTTCAATGGTGGCACAGAGCCCAGCTGAATGGAGAATCATGGGCCGATGCCTTTAGTTTTCTCAATATTTTACAATACGTGACTGTGCGTGCGGCTCTAGCGTGTCTGGTAGCATTTGTTCTCTCCATATTGTTAGGGCCTAAGGTCATTCGTAAGCTCATTTCACTCAAAGTAGGGCAGCCTATCCGCTCGGCAGAAGAGGTGCACAAGCTCCATGAGCTCCATGGTGCGAAGGCGGGTACACCGACAATGGGTGGGGTCTTAATTCTAGGGACAGTGACTCTAGCGATGCTGCTGTGTGGGAGTTTGTTAAATCCCTTTGTGGTGGTGACGATGTTTGTGACTCTGGGGCTGGGTTGTCTCGGGTTCATGGATGATTACGCGAAGGTCAAAGAGAAGAACTCAGATGGTTTGAGTGCTCGCGCCAAGCTTGTCTGGCAGGGTGGTGTGGCTCTGTTAGCCGCACTCTTCATCTATAGTCAGGGAGATATAGTGGGCTCAAAGGGTTCGCAGGAAGGTTCCGTGGAGATTGCCGCTGCGGGCAGTGCGATTGCTGAAAAAGAGAATCAGAAATTCCCCGAAAAGGGCTACTGGCTCAAAGACGGAGAAGTCACACGCGCGATGCCTGTGAGCGCGATTACCTTTCCTTTATTTAAAAAGCCGATATTAGATATTGGGTGGTTCGCGATACCTTTCTTTGTTATTATTATTATCGGAGCATCCAATGCGGTGAATCTAACCGATGGTTTAGATGGTCTGGCGACAGGATGTACCATTACGGTGAGCTTAGCCTACGGTGCGATCGCCTATGTGGCAGGGCACTTCTTTATTGGTAATTACCTCAATATCCCCTATAATCCTTTACTCTCAGAGCTATCAGTCTTCTTGATGGCGATGGTGGGGGCTGCCTTTGGATTTTTATGGTTTAACTGCCATCCTGCACGGGTCTTTATGGGTGATACAGGTTCTTTAGCCATTGGCGGGGCTATTGGAACAGTGGCGATCTGCACCAAGCAAGAGCTCTTGCTTGTACTTATAGGCTGGGTGTTTGTGATGGAGGCACTCTCTGTGATGATTCAGGTCGGTAGCTATAAGCTGCGTAAGAAGAGAGTGTTTGCTATGGCGCCGATCCACCATCATTTCGAGCTTCGTGGTTGGCACGAGAGTCAGGTGATTATCCGTTTTTGGATACTCTCCATTATCTGTGCCTTGATTGGATTATCCTTACTAAAAATCGCATAAATGTTAGACGGGAAGAAGATCGTGGTGTTAGGAGCAGGTCGCAGTGGTGTGGCCGCAGCTGCTCTGGCGTGCCATCTGGGTGGAGAGGTGACTCTCTATGACACGGGTGAGATATCTTCTGCTGTTCAAGAGCGACTTGGTGGCGTGAATTTCTGCTCGCAGGCCACTGTCGAGATGGGTCAGTCAGTGAGTGTCGATACCGTGGTGGTGTCACCGGGCATTGATACCTATGGAGAGTTTGTTCAGGCCTTTGCCCAGAATGCTCAGGAGCTAATCGGTGAAGTCGAGCTGGCGGCGAGAGTGTACCAAGGTAAAATTATCGCCATCACGGGCACGAATGGTAAGACGACAACCACAGAGATTGTGCAGCATGTTCTATCTTCTGCTGGTGTGTCCTGTGTCGCTTGTGGGAATTATGGAGTGCCACTGGCGGAAGTGGTGATGGCGGAGAATGTTCCTGAGGCTATTGCTCTAGAGCTCAGTTCCTTTCAGTTAGAAACCACCCAGAGACTCACTCCTGATGTGATCATCTGGCTCAATTTTTCAGAAGACCACATGGATCGCTATCCTGATCTAGCATCCTATAAGCGGGCGAAACTAAGAATTTTTCAGCGAGTATCAGAGGCCACTCTCATTGTTGTGCGCTTAGGCGAGCAGATAGGGGAGCACTCTGGGAAGCGCGTGGAGTTTAGTTCTGAAAGTAAGAGCCACGAGAAGGGAGCTGAGTGGGGGATAGAAAGAACAATGCTTCTGAATCATGGACAGCCTGCCTTTGATCTCAATGAGTCTAAGTTACGCGGCCTGCACAATGCAGAAAATGTGATGGCAGCAGCAGCTGCCTGCTCGCACCTAGGTGTCGAGAACGAGATAATATGGCAGGCCATGGAGAGCTACCAACCACCTCGGCATCGATGTGAGTTTGTCCGCCAGATTGGAGGTGTGGACTATATCAATGATTCAAAAGCCACCAACCTACATGCACTGAGTAGTGCAATACGATCTTTTGAGCAGCCAATGAGATTAATTATCGGCGGGAAACAAAAGGGTCTTGATTATCAAGGGGTCTTAACTATGCTATCCCCTAAAATCAAAGCTATTTATGCTTTTGGTGAAATAGCTGAAGAACTTTATGAGCTATTTTCAGCTGTTGTACCAACAAGAGCTGTGGAGAATCTACAAGATGCATTACGACTCGTGAGAGAGTCCGCTGTCGCTGGAGATCTCGTCCTCTTTTCACCAGGAACATCCTCCTTTGATCAATACTCTGGCTATGAAGCGAGAGGCGATCACTTCCGTGAACTCGTCTCAATGATAGAAAACACCCAACAAATACCCTCATAATCTATGAGCCAAGATACATTACAGACCAAGCGCCAAAACAAGAAAGGAGGCTTTCGCCAGCTGCAAGCCAAGGTGGGAAAGCGCAAGCAGCGAGTGAGTGCGACGGCGACTTCTTCGATGGATATTTCTGGAGACGTTCCTAGTGTGGGCATTGGTAGAGCTCTGATGATTATCCTCGTGCTCCACGTCGTTGCGATTGGAGCGATTTTTCTTGGGACTAAGAAGAATGACCGAGAGACACTGCCCGCTCTATTGGCTGACCAGCCAGAAGAAGAGAAGAAACCACAGGTGAAGAGCTCACAACTGAATCGTGGGCTGGAGCGTCGCGTTGTGAAGTCTGGTGATAACTACACAAAACTCGCGAAACGCTATAATGTGGATACTCAGGAGCTTCGCCGTGTGAACTATGACACCCCACTCTCAGCGGGTTTATTCATTTATTTACCAGCGAAGAAAGTCACCGTTAATGAAGTGATAACTCAGACTCCGAAGCCCCCTCAGAGCCTGCCGAATCCTGTGAGTGATCGCCCAGATTTAGGCTTAGGCCAGAATAATGCGATAGACCATGTTGCTGTAGAGGAAATTGGCACGGATGAACTAAAGTCCTCAGCCAGTGATCCTGCTGCTGTACTCATTACGCCCAAACGAAACCCTAACCTCGCTACCGATAATGGTCAACAAGGCTCAGTGAGTGATAGCGGGAAGACTTATAAGGTTAAAGCGGGTGATAGCATCTGGCGCATAGCACACAATCACAAGGTGAACCAAGAGAGCCTACTAAAGCTCAATGGACTCAGTGATCCACGAAAACTCCGCGCGGGAATGGTGCTTAAGATTCCAAACTAAACTGGGATAGTGATAGAGCAGAGCGCGAGTAAAGTCATGGGAACCCGCAATGCGGTGATGGTCTGTGTGGCTGTCGCGGCCTTAGTGGTACTTGGACTCGTGATGTTAGCGAGTACCAGTCCATGGATCGAGGATGTGGATCACCAGTATCGGCACCTCACTAGACAGTCCATCATGACTATAGTGGGAGCGCTTAGCGCTGTGGTCTTGGCATTTAGTGATTACCGCCTATTGCGTAAGTATTCGACGTGGATTTTTGCTGCTGCTTGTTTTTTACTCCTACTTTGTTATGTGCCAGGAATTGCCGTGGAGCAGTATGGAGAGAGTCGCTGGATCAAGCTACCTGGTATTCGTACCTTTCAGCCTTCGGAAGCGGCGAAGATCGCGATGATGATTGGCCTCGCTAGCTGGTATGCTCGCTATCAGGCAGAAACTCGGACTTGTCTGCGTGGTTTTTGCGTACCTGGCGCGATCTTGGCGATACCTCTTGGTTTGATTTTCTTTGAAAAAGACATGGGAACAGCTGCGGGACTGGGTGCTGCGGGTTTCTCATTGATGTTTATCGCTGGCTCTCGACTTCTTTATCTCATTCCCTCCGCAACCGTGGCGATCACAGGACTGTATTTCGCCGTGAAGCATAACCCTGAGCGCTGGGATCGTCTGATGGGCTTTCTGGATCTAGAGGCGAATAAACTAGGCTCTGGTCACCAGCAGTGGAGAGGGCTCCTTGCACTTGGTAATGGAGGTATCGATGGTGTGGGGCTAGGCAATGGTGCTGAGAAACACGGCTACTTACCCTTTGCTCATACAGACTTTATTTTCCCTATTATTGGAGAAGAACTCGGTCTCTGGTTTACGCTAGGCACGGTCTTTGCCTTTGTGATGATCGCTGTTTATGGTATCGCGATCGCTGTGCACGCCTCAGATCTTTTTGGGCGTCTATTGGCTGTGGGGCTGACTTGCGCGATTGTCTTTCCAGCAATTATGAACATGGCGGTGACAACTGGCTCGATCCCGAATACAGGTTTGCCGCTGCCCTTTGTGAGCTATGGAGGGACAAATTTAGTCTTCACACTAGCGGCCATAGGCATACTCATGAGCATCCACCGACAGACAAATTTTATGCGTAAGCAGCAAGACCCCTATATGACACAAAGCAGGGGCGATATTCGCTTATAGAGACAGAGATAGAGAGGTTTTGGCCAAATTGTTGAAATCTATAGAAGAGGTCTGGGAGGGATAGGTGACAAATCTGTGACCTTGGAGAGTTTGCTCATTATGGTATTCTTGCATAGAACACTCACGTTCCTCAGAAATTAGGAACCATTACGAAGCAAACGAAACATACATATTATGAAATTCAAATTAGTCTCATCTGTTGCCGCTCTCAGTGCTGTTCTTCTCAGCTCAGCTGTAGCTCAAACAAAGCTAGTTGTTAAAGGTTCTGATACTCTCGGAGCAAAGATGGTGCCTCAGCTCGCTGAGGTCTACAAAGCGACTGGTAATAACGTGAATTTTGAAATTGCCGCAGAAGGTTCTTCCACTTGCTTTACCAACCTCCTTGCAGGTACTGCTGATTTCGGTATGTCCTCACGCGCTCACAAAGACAGTGAGGCAGCAGACTTCACAGCAGCGGGTAAGCAGCTTGTTCAACATGTTGCTGGTGTGGACATGATTGCTGTGGTTGTGAATGAAGCCAATGGTGTGAAAGCTCTCACGAAGGATCAAGTTGCTGGTATTTTCACAGGTGAGATTTCTGATTGGTCAGAAGTCGGTGGTAATCCAGGAAAGATCGCTGTCTACACACGCAATACCTCATCTGGTACATACAAGACCTTCCAGAAGCTCGCTATGGGTGGTAAGGACTACGGTTCTCAGTCACAGAAGATGGCTGGCAACGAGCAGATCGCACAAGGTGTCTCTGGAGACATTCGCGGTATCGGCTATGTTGGCTTAGCCTATGTTGGCAAGGCTGGTACAGCTGCTGTTTCTGTCGGCGGTGTTCTTCCTACTGCTGAGAATGCAAAAAGCTACCCACTTTCACGTAACCTCTACTACTACACAGATGGTCAGCCTACTGGTGAAGTGAAGAAGTTTATCGAATGGTCAACAACAAGCCCTGTGGCAGCAAAGATCGTCACAAAAGTAGGCTTTATCCCAGCAAACTAAAGGGCGCCTCTCAAGCACTCAAATGCTTTCAAATGCTATTGCGCTGCCTCAGAATGTCTTATGCCTCAGTAGCTTAAGGTCTCTTCGATGTAGCGAGAATAAATTATAATCGACTAGTCACCGCTCAGGGTATACTTGGGCGGTGGCAGTTTTTAGAGGATAATGTTCGAGGAGAATCGTCTTCAAAGACTTCCATTCTGCCCTATAAGCCCGATGTTCGAGGATCAGCCACGAGGATGAGTGAAAAAACTATGAAGGAGAATCCGATGCGCCGCAAGAAGTCTAGATTCTTCGGCCTCAACAAGCAGGATATCATCAAATATTACTTTGGGGGTAATGCTGCTGCAGCGATTATTGCACTTGTCTTGATCTGCTGGTTTTTGCTCTCGCAGGCTTTTTTCTTTTTCCCCAATTATAGAAACTCTCTGCAACTTTACCGCGAATCTGGTCAGGAGTATGTCGACTTCTCTGACGATCGGCTGCAGGCACAGGTAAAGATATCCTCTCTCATGAGCCAAGTGAGTGGCTATGAGCTCAGAGAGCGTATCGGAGTGGACGCTGATTCGTATGCGATTTATGTGAACTTTCGTGGGCTACTCGCCAAGAAGGTGAAGTTTGAGCTCAAGGATTACGCCCGCGCGAGAGAGAAGGAAGGTATCATGGAGTTCCTCGGTGAAGAGGAACAAAATCAGATCCGCCAAAGTATAGAAGCGGCGAAACAGAGCTTAGAAAACGCAGCGAAAACAGCAGCTGCGGCGATAGAGTTTTCCGATATTGAGGATAAAAGCCTGCAGTACGCTCCAGAGAAGCTCGAATTTTTCCGCCAAGCTGCTGTCGAGGGCGTGATTCTTGGTGAGACACCAGAGTCCGTCAAAGCCATTCAAGCAGCAGTGGACACGAAGAAGCAGAAGCTTCTTGGAGAACTCCCTGTGTTTGTTAAACTCGCAGAAGCTCAAGATGTGATTCAAGCACCACAAGCTGCTTTTCGTGACTTTATCACACAGCAGCGTAAGTATGCCCTAGAAACGAAAGCCAGAGGAGTGGCCTTTAAAAGCGCGGCAGAAGAAAAAGCATCACTCGATGAGCGTGCGAAAAGTGCAACCTCAGAAGAAGAGAAGAAACGCCTAGCGATCAAGTCAGTACGCTATCTGACCCAGGAACCGGACTATGCGAAACTCAATGCACCTCTCTATGAGAGTAAGGCACAGCAAGCAGCACTAGCCGTGGATCTGCTCGTGGCGACAGAGAAGAGTGTTAGTATGCTGCCAGATCCATCTGAGCTGACATCAGTAGGTGCCAAGAAGCGCCTAGGTGATATCAAGAAAGGCTTTGAAGAAGTCGAAGAGATTTTTGCGGACAAGGGGAATGAGGCCTCTACTTGGGATCACACCAAACACTACTCCATGTCTGAGGCTGTTGTGGGCTTTTTCTTTGGCACGAAGTGGGTGACCAATAGTAGTTGGCAGGATTTCTACGGAGTGGTTCCTCTCTTTCTGGGGTCATTCGGAGCGGCTCTCGTTGCCGTTATCCTAGCCGTACCCTTTGCTGTGGGTGGTGCGATTTATGTGAATCGCCTGTCTTCTCCCATGGAGCAGCAAGTCATCAAGCCTGTGATCGAGTTTATTCAGGCGATCCCTTCTGTGGTCTTAGCCTTCTTCGGGGTGATTGTACTAGGTTCCTTCTTGTTCAAGTACGGTCAGAATCCAGCTTTGGCTTGGATCCCAGGCTTTCCCATTGAGGGGAAACTCACGATGCTTAATGCAGGAGTCTTGCTCGCACTGATGGCAGTTCCTACCATTTTCACATTAGCGGAAGACGCCCTCAATAATGTACCGAAGTCCTACCAAGAAGCGTCTCTAGCCCTGGGAGCCACAAAGCTACAAACTGTGCTCAAGGTGATTTTACCGAGCTGTTTTTCAGGTGTGATTGCGGCCGTATTATTAGGTTTTGGCCGTATTGTGGGAGAGACCATGGTTGTGCTACTGGTCATGGGTGGGCGCATTGCCATTCCCACGTCATTCACAGACCCTGCACACTCGATGACAGGGATTCTCGCTCAAGAAATTGGAGAAGTGGATAAAGGTTCCTTGCACTGGGGGGCACTTTTCATGGTGGGACTTGTGCTGTTCACGGTTTCATTGTCACTGAACTGGCTCGCTCAAACGATCTTGCGCCGCCTCGCAAAACATAAATAGAGACAATAGGATGAGTTCACATAAGCAAGAATCAGAATCGTTCTCACTAAAGGCTAAAAAAGGCTCTTTGTATAAGATGGAGCAGGCACAGAAAGGGCTCTTCATTCTCTGCACCTACACGATATTACTGTGTGCAGGTGTTGTCTTTGGCACGATTGTCAAAAAGGGAGCCCCCATACTGTGGGCGAAGGGCTGGGATTTCATCGTGAGTAAGCCCCAGTCTCTGAGTGTGATGGAAGTTTCAGCAGCCAAGGGTCTGGAACTGTCTCAGAAAGACTACGATCTCCTGCATTCTGAGAATGCCCACCGTGAAGATTATCTCTCCTTGCCCTTCGCCAATGAAGAAAGATTTCAGAAAGAGTCGAGCTCGATGGAATTTGAGCTACAACCTGAGTCTGTTCTCAGTGAAGGTTATTTAGGTTTGTTAGAGGCGAGAAATAAAGGTTTTCGCCCAGATTTCATCGCACGCGATGAAACAGCACTCGTTGGCTTCGAGCTGACTCAAGACAGCACGCTCCAGGTTAATACAGAAACTCTCGGTGCTCTTCGGCAGAGTGACTTGGGTGGTCAAGAACTCGATGTGGTGACACAGAGTAAAGAGGAAAAGAGCTTTGAGGTCGTATTTGCGCAAGGCCGCTACAGCATTGACAAGAGAACCTACACGGCACTCGAACCCAGTGAATTGATATTTATCTTAGAAGGCCGCTTTGCGGATGATGATGTAGCAACGAAGCAAGTGGAGTGCTCTATACCACATGCGCAAACACTGATTCTTAGCCCTACTCAAGTAGCCGCTTCCGTGGATCGAGAAGGTGGTTTTGCTGTGTCTGAGAAAAAGGAACTGGTCAAAACTATGGAGACCCAAGCAGTGACGCTAAAGAAAGGTGTCTACGAGCTTCCATTTCATACCCTAAAAACACTTGTAGGAGCAAATCCCGCGGCAAGTTTTCTCCACCAGCATACTTTTGAAAAAGCGCCTGTTCGCTTGAACTTAAAGCAAGCAGTGAGTCTGACTCTTTCTCAGGCAGAGCTGGCGGAGCTAGAGCAGAATAACCCGGCGGTAAAGATCGGTGCTGTGAAGGAAACGAAGAGCTACACCCCGTATGTTCGATTTGATATTGAGCGTGATTGTGAACTCCTTGCCGCGAATCAGCAGCAAGTAGCGCTAAAAGACGACAATACGAAAAATGAGGCCTTCAAGATTTTCTCCGAATACACCCACTCGTATTCGGGAGGGGGTATTCTAGGCCCCATTGTCGGTACTGGTTTCCTAGTGATCATCTGCATGGTCGTGGCACTATCGATCGGTGTCGCAGCAGCTGTGTACTTGAATGAGTACGCTCGGAAAGGCACTTACCTAAAGGTCGTGCGCCTCGCGATGATGAACCTAGCAGGTGTGCCCTCGATTGTGTTTGGTCTCTTTGGCCTCGGGTTGTTTGTCTTTGTGGCACCTAAGTTTACCTCAAAGCCTTCACTCGATGATAAGTTCCAGATCCCACTCTTACCGGTGGCAGGGGAGCCATCACTTAGAAAGCAAGAAAGCCACCTGATCTATATGGTGGGTGAGAGTGCAGATAAGACAGAGAGCCTCTCCATTGCCTCAAACACAGGGTTTAAGAGATACTACGATGGCTGGTACTATCTGAGCTTTGAGGGCTGGGGTGCTTGTATGCTGGCGGGTGGATTCACCTTAGCTGTGATGGTGCTACCAGTGATTATCACCTCGTGTGAGGAGTCTCTTAGAGCGGTACCCATGGGTTTTCGAGAAGCCTCCTTGGCTCTGGGAGCCAGTAAGTGGCAGTCTGTGCGAACGGCAGTCTTACCCTATGCCTTGCCTGGAATTCTAACCGCCTCGGTACTTGGAATTACCAGAGTCGCCGGGGAAACCGCACCAATCATGTTTACCTCCGCTGTGGCTGAGCGCTCCTTACTTCCTTGGGAGGGGCTCGCCAATACAGGTTTTGAGGGCTTTATTGAATTCCTCAGCCAGTCCGTGCAGGCGCTGCCTTATCATATCTACACAGTCGCTGGTCGCATCCCACAGTCTGAGTACACCCAGCCTATGCAATATGGTTCGGTACTTGTCTTTCTGATTCTCGTGCTTTCTCTCGCCGCGCTCTCTGTTTACCTTCGCGTGAAAGTTCGCTCTAAGCTCAAGTGGTAATCGATCCCGACCATTTTCTTATCCAAATTATAAATTCGTGAGTTCACAACCAGACACAACGACGACACAGGTCACACCGATGATAGAAATCGATGATGTTTCTTTCTCCTATGACCGTGGAAAGACAAACACCTTAAAAAACATCTCCCTCGATATTCTTGAGAAGCAGGTGACCTCTTTTATTGGGCCATCAGGTTGTGGTAAATCCACCTTGTTGCGCTGCCTTAACCGCATGAATGATCTCGTAGATACATCCTGCATTACCAATGGGGAAATACGCATCATGGGGCATGACATTCATGGCAAAGACGTTGATGCGATCGAACTACGTAAGCAAGTGGGTATGGTATTCCAGAAGTACAATCCATTCCCTAAGAGTATTTATGACAATGTCGCCTACGGGTTAAGAATCCAAGGGATTAAGAAAAAAGATCAGCTCGACCAAGCTGTCGAGAAGAGCTTGCGCGGTGCAGCGCTCTGGGATGAGGTGAAAGACCGCCTCAAAGATAGTGCCCTAGGTCTCTCTGGCGGTCAGCAGCAGCGCCTGTGTATCGCGAGAACCATTGCTGTGCAACCCAGAGTCATTCTAATGGATGAGCCCTGCTCCGCACTAGATCCTATCGCCACGGCGAAGGTGGAAGAATTAATTACTGAGCTCCGCCAAGAGTTCACCATAGTCATTGTCACGCACTCGATGCAGCAGGCCTCACGAGTGTCAGATCACACAGCATTCTTCTATCTAGGAGAGCTGATAGAGTACGGCCCGACAGATCGTGTGTTCCAGAATCCGGAGCAAAAGCGCACAGAAGATTACATTTCTGGTAGATTCGGCTAAGAGATAACTATAGAATAATACGAAATTATGAGAACGGAAGGTCATATTTTTTCAGAATTTGATGATGCTCTAAATCAGCTGAAGCGAGATACATCACTCATTGCACAGCGCTCGATTGTGAATATTGAGAATGCGATGCGTGGACTCATTGAGCAGAATGTCGAATACTGCGATTTAGCGATTGATGGCGATGAGGCTGTGAATGCGCTAGAAATGGAAATTGATAGTCAGTGCGTTTCTATCATGTCAAAGCATCGCCCCTTTGCAGGTGATTTGCGCATGGTGATTGCCTCCATGAAGATCACCCACAATCTGGAGAGAATCTCAGATCATGCGGAGAATATCGCGAAGCGTGCCAAAAAGATTATCAAATGGGGTGGGAGTGATGAAATCCTTAGCCTAGAGCCACTGCAACACGCTGTGTTAGAAATCTTGCGAGATGCACACATGGCCTATGTGGATGGAAACCTAGATCTAGCACGCTCTGTAATCTCTCGAGGAGAAGTGTTTAGAAAGCTCCAGAAATCACTAACTAAGAGCTTCATTGTGAAGATCGATACAGATGTCGAAAATTATAAAACATATCTGAATCTCATCTTTGTGGATCGCTGGCTAGAGCGAGTGGGCGACCACGCACTCAATATCGCAGAAGATGTCATCTTCATGGAATCCTCTCAGGACATCCGCCATGGAGGTGAATTTCAGGAAGACTGAGGAAGATTTAGGGAGTGAATGGGAAGTTGTGGTTAATCTATGTTTCAGTTAAAAATTATGAGAATGCTATTTGTTAGTGCAGTTTTTTTAATTGCTCAAATTACAGGGCTTCATGCAGACAAGAATCCGTATACGACCGGAGGTGTTCCTGCAGTTGATAAGAAGTGGAGGGGGAAGGAGTATGCAACGGCATTCCAAGTGATTAACACGGGGAAAGTACAGCTGCCAACGTTGCGAGATGAAATGGGGAAACAAGTTATTGAGCGTATGACAAATACAGGAAACTTTGTATATTACACAAATAAGGCTGTGCCTGTTAGTGAACGCTTCAATGATTATATGCAGTTACAGAATAGCGTGAACTCTATTTTGAAGGTTTATGTGGCTCGAGGTGCAGAGGGTGAAATGTTGCATGAAGAAACAATAAAAATTTTGGCCTTTAGTTTACGTGTTTCTGCAGTAGGGATAAACTTAGTAGAAGAGTATCTCCCACTTATTCCGAAAGATGAAAGATATAAAAGAAGAATAAAGGGATACAAGCTCATGAAGGATGGATCAACCAGGTCTTTTGTGGAGTTGAGTACATCACTAGATGAAAAAGAGTTTTACGCAGATCATGATTCCGCTAAATTAGTATTAACTGCTATGCAAGATACACTGCCAACCTTCAGTAAATGGTTTACTAAGAAATCAAAAAGTAAATTGCTTTCCAGATTATCTAGCAGCGAAGGGGACTTTGACGAAATGAATGCGAGACTTATCAAGAATATGATAATAATGCTGCAAGCAGAACAAGGTGCTACACCCAGTCCATGACCTTTTCCGAGTTGTCCTCGGCTTGGTGTTTTGGTTGGGGTTTAGTGTAGTCACGCTCGTACGTGACTCGGACTCTATCCGAAGAATTGGTGAAAACTCGCTACTAAGAGGCGGAGTTTGATTGCTCCTTGGTATCAGTTTATCTAGAGTTGCTGTATGAAATCACGCCGTTTCATGCGACTCCAGAGTCTTCATCCACCAGTGCCTTGGCACCGCTCTAGTCATCGGGTAGGTGATGGTGACCTTGTGATCCTACTTCACGGGTTGTGGCGTAGTTATCTGTCGATGGAGAAACTCGCAGTGCATCTGAACGAAGAAGGTTTTGAGGTTCTCAATATCCCTTATCCATCGTTTCGCCTCTCTATTGGGGAGATTGTGACAAGGATTCATGAGGAGTTAGAGTGTGTGGATACGGGGAAGACTCTGCATTTTGTGACGCATTCTCTGGGAGGTGTCTTGGTAAGGTACTTTGTTGATCGTTATCCACAGTACGCCTACGGGCGGGCTGTGATGCTCGCTCCTCCGCATCAGGGGAGTCAGGTAGTGGATTGGTTAGAGGGGTCAGTTTTGTTGGGTTTGTTGGGCCCTGCTGGGGCGAGTCTATCCAGTGAGAGTATGCAGAGCCAAAAAGGGAAAGACGCGGCAGTACTAGATGTGTTAGTCTTTATGGGGACTAAACGAAGAATCCCGTGGCTGCATCACCTTTTGGATGATCAGAATGATGGTATTGTCTCTGTCTCAAGTTGTATTCTGCGGGATGATTGGATCTACCGCACTATTGATGGGGATCACACTTTGATTATGCAGGAGGACGAGGTGATTGAGCAGGCTAGCCAGTTTCTTAAGCAGGGTGGTGGCGGCAGGAGGACAGAGACTACTGAGTGAGTCCGATTTTTGCTTCGTGCGCGGGATTTGGTGCGAAGCCTTTTTTAAGTGCTGCTAAGTAGGCGTGTTTCGCCTGATCGGACTCTCCTTGTGAGTGGAAGGCGATAGAGAGATTATAATATGCCTGCTCTAGATCTGGGTCGAGGTGGATCGCTGTCTGGAAGGACTCGATGGCTTGCTCATGGCGACCGCCGATACCTCGCACTATCCCTAAGTGGAGATGCGCATTCGCGTAGTCTGGCTGGATGCTAATCGCGCGCTCAAAGGACTTGGCAGCGAGTTCGTCTTGGCGAGTGTGGTACTGGCAAGAACCAAGCATGTAGTGGGTGTAGGCATTGTTCTCACGCATAGTGATACCTTCTTGGAAGAACTCGGATGCCTGCTCGAACTCATTCATGGCGTAGCGAACAACACCGCAGTTCATCAGGGTGCTGTAGTCTCCGGGGTGGAGCTCGAGGGCTTGGTCAAAGACGTCTTTGGCGGAGTCGTAATTGCCGCGTTCCAGGAATCGCTTTGCGAGGTCTTGGTAACTGGTGAGTTGGCTGTCGAGGCGCGCTTGAGCTGTGAGGCGGTCTCGGCGGCTAGCGTAGTTCTTAAACTGTAGGGTTTCGTCTGCATCGCGTTTGGCGAGGAGTTGTTTTTCTTGCTCGCTGAGCTGGATGTCATTGCCTCCGAGCTCGCTGAAGATCTTATCCATTTCGGGGTCTGCCTCGTATCGGCGTTTGTAGGTTTTCCAGAGTAGTTCTTCCTGGTCTCTACGGATTCCTTGGGCGGTGAGTAGTCGCTGCACTGTCTGTTTGAGGAGATTGGCTTCCTCTTGGCGCGCTTCGTCTTGCTGGGGGTTATTGGAGACGGTCTCGAGCTCGGCTTGAGTCTCCGCGAGTTTTTGCTCTATCTGGCCGACTCGTTTTATGTATTCGATATTTTCACGCTTCAGAGCGAGGTAGTTGCTCTTTGATAAGGCGAGCTGGCTTCTGAGTTGAATGACTTCGTCTTGGTCGAGGTTCTTTGCGTGGAGGATCTGATCGAGGTTAGATTTGGCGTCTTTGAGCTCGGTGGCCATGCGGACATTGTCGGCGATGAGTTGCTGAACACGCTCGCTTTTGTTCATGGCGAGTAGCTCTGAGAGCTGATCACGCTCTTGGGTGACATCAGCTAATTCACGCTTGAGTTCTTGGTTGAGATTAGAGAATTCATTGAGTTGATTTTGAAGAGTGGAAATCTTATTGGACTGGGCAATGATGGTTTGATTCGCTAGCTCGAGCTGGTCAGCTAGGTTGTCTCGCTCGCGTTTGAGTTTTTCGACAATGGCGTTATTAGCACCTCGCTCAGTAGCTATGGCTTTCTGAATCGTTGCGACACGTTTTTTTTGTAGCAGCACATCTGTCATGAGTGTGCGGTTTTCTTTTTTAGTGGCGGCTAATTGGGCGACTGTACTTTTGTGCTCTCTGGCGACAATTGTTAGTTCATTCTCGAGTTTGTCGCGCTCAGCGATGAGGTTATCCACATCTTGCTTGAGAGGGGCTGCGGCGAGCAGGTTTCTCTGTTTCTCTAGTTGCTTGATCATGGCGGCGAGTTTTTCTTGAGAAACTTGGCCAGATTGTTTGGTGCGCCGCATCTGCTCATTGACCCGTAGAATCTCAGCGTTGAGCTTGCGAACTTGTACACTCTCTCTGCCAGAATAGCGCTGCACCTCAGTGAGTTTTTGTTCCAGAACTTGGACTTGGTTCTTGAGTGTCTCGACTTCGACTTGGTGTTTGTTTCGAGTGAGTTTGAGTTGATTCTGGACGTTGTCGACTTGGGAGTTGAGCTGATGAAAACGGCTTTCGGCAGCTTGGGTCGCTCGCTTCACGGGATCTTCTTGGGAGACTAGCTGGGGGACTTTGGCTTTTTGGGCGGCGAGCTGTGCCTGCGCCTTTGGTTCGATCTCATTGATCGCGTTTTGAGTCTCTGTGATTCGCCATTTTACCAAATCACTCCTCCACTCAGGATAAGCCCTAGAAACTGTCTGGTAGTAATTAAGAGCCTTTCGGTAGTCTTCCCAAGCTCGGATGAATTGGCCACTTTCTTTAAGCTTTTCGATGTCCTTAATGATAAGGTAGCCTTGGAGGAAGAGCTCACCTGGTTGTAGCTCAGGTTCTTTCTGAGGCTGTTGTGCAGACAGAGGACTACAGAGACTAGTTGCCATCAGTAGCATAGTCAGGAAAGTGGGTATACGGAGGTTGGGACAACTTCGCATGGGGCAAACTAGGTCTTGGAACCCTTAAGGAAAAGGGAAAAATATCTTAAAATAGCCACACCAATATAAGATCTTGAATCCTTTCATCAAGTGAATGAGCAGTTAGTGGCCTTTTCTGCGGACAAAGAGCTGCGAACAAAGAAGATCTGAGGGCTAGGGTCTGGCGTCTTGAGGTTTGGAATGTTTGGAATGACAAAAATTTGAAATGACGCATTGACATTGCTGTCGAAATGACTAGTTTGCCCGCCCCTTGCTTCTCTTCCAGAAGAGGGATACAAATACTTTTTGAAAGGATCATATTATGGCTAAACGCACGTACCAACCATCTAAGCGAGTTCGTAAACGTCAGCACGGCTTCCGTGCACGCATGGCGACTAAAGCAGGACGCGATTGCTTGCGTCGTCGTCGTCAAAAGGGACGTAAGCGCCTTCTTCCGAAGGGTGCAGAAATTCATTACAAGCGCCACACAAAGCAGCACTAGTCTGCTGAGGTGCATGGACTAGGGGCTATCCGTGATAGGGTGCCCCTAATTTCGTTCTCCATTGTACTGGTTAGTTCCAGACTATTGCTGACGGGATTTTCTACTTAACACGCTCAGCCGGCTGGCTACAATTTTTTGCGCTATCTTAGGACGCGCTTTATCTATGCGGTTACCGAGAACATTCACGATGTCTGCTAGCTCCGAGTTTGCCAGAGTTCGTGAACAGGGGGAAGCTAAGCCGGGGCGCTACATTGTATTGAGTACGTTGTCAGACAGTGATCTTGAGCACATCAAGGTGGGTCTGATCACGACCAAAAAGGCAGGAAAAGCGCACACTCGGAACTTACTGAGAAGACGCTTCAGAGGTATCATCCAGAAGCACGGAGAGCAACTCCAAGATCAGCGCTACATTGTGACCATTGCGAGGTGGCGTGCGGCAGAGGCTTCTTACAAGGAACTCGAAGCTGACTGGATCAAAACGGCGAAACGCCTCGGTATTCTGAATCCTACATCATGAGTGTCGCTGCGAAATTACTGAAATTTGGCGTGCGGCTCTATCAGCGCTTGCTAAGTCCGATGCTTAAATGTTTCACGGGACCTGGGGGTGCATGCCGTTTTCAGCCGACCTGTTCGCACTATTTTATAGAAGCTGTGGAGACACACGGAGCTCTGCGAGGTAGCTGGCTTGGTCTATGCCGGATCGCTCGCTGTCATCCATTTGGCGGATGGGGTGAAGATCCTGTACCGCCACTCAAATCATCAAAACATTTCACAACCAAACGTTAATCGTTCACTATTCTTATGGATCGTAAAGGCTGGATCATCTTATTTCTCTGCGGTATTATTCTCATGCTAAACGCCTACTATGGGCCCAAAAACGAGAAGAAACTCAATGAACAAGAAGCCGAGAAAGAGGCATTTCTCGAGGCGAAGCTCGATGCCCTCGTCAAGACAGATGAGGAAAAGACGGGCGGTCGCTCAGAAGAAATCCACCAGCTCGTGGGTAAGGACGCTGAGGGAGAAGAAAAGGTCATCTATTCTTTCACAGATTTAGGAGGTGGGCTCAAGCATGCTGAGTTCGTCCAGCAGAAGGGCGTAAATACAGAGTCAAATGTGATTTTGAACCGCTTTGGACGCTATCCTGTCGGCAGTCTCTCAGAAGGGGCAAAGGACTTTGATGGTGTGTTCTTTGAGAAAGTGAACGCCACAGATAGCTCGATTACTTATCAAGGTGAGATAGAGAAGGGAATCACTGTGGTGAAACAGTGGTCACTGGTGAAAGGGAAAGCTGGTGAGGGTTACCTACTTTCTCTAGACGTGCAGTTCGTGAATCAGTCGGAGCGCTCTCTGGATCTTGGAGATTATAGCCTCTACGCAGGCTCGGTGGCACCATTGTACGCAAAGGAGCGCCAAGGTTTAGGACACTGGTTTTACTATAATGGGAGTTTTGAAAAAGACACGAACCTCAAAGAAGGCTTGCTTGGTTGGTTTAAGTCTGAGCCTAAGATTCGTACCGAGAGTGTCAGTGGGTTGGAATACGCAGGTATTTCCAATCAATTCTTTGCCATTGTGATGACTCCGAAGTCCAGCTCTGGAGAAATCTGGGTCGAGTCTGGAAATTGGAAACTCCATGACGCAGAGGACGCTAAGACTCGCAGAGATTTCCGCATGGGAGTTGGCCTCGCTGAGGAGAAAGTCGGCTCTGGTGAGAAGGAAACCGTGAGTGTGGAGTTCTATGTCGGGCCAAAGCATTATGATGTGCTTAAGGCCATGGGCGGAGGTAAGGAAAAGGTGATGAACTACGGAGTCATGGGCCTGCTCGCTCCCTTTATGCACTGGGCACTAAAGACCTATGCAGGTTTCTTTGAAGGGCGCGTTTGGGCATGGGGATTGGCGATTATTCTACTCACTGTTTCCATAAGAATCATCATTTGGCCGCTCTACAACAAGTCCAATCGCACCTCGAAGAGAATGGCGATGCTCCAGCCTGAGCTCAAAAAAATTCGTGAAAAGTTCAAAGACGATCCTTTGAAAATGAACCGTGAGAGCAGTGCGGTGATGAAGAAATATGGTGTGAATCCTATCGGTGGCTGTCTACCGATGCTCTTGCAGATCCCTATCTTCTTTGGTGTGTTCTCGATGCTGAATCCTGCGGTCGAGCTCAGAGGTCAGAAGTTCCTCTGGGTGGATGATTTGGCTCTGCCAGATACCCTCATGGAAATCTGGGGCATCCCAATTAATGCCTTACCCTTTGTGATGGCAGGAACTATGGTGCTGCAGATGTCTATGATGCCAAAAACGGGAGATCCTCTACAGAGAAAGATCTTCATGTTTATGCCCATCTTGTTCTTCTTCTTCTGCTATGGTTATGCTTCAGCTCTCGCCTTGTACTGGTCCATTCAGAACTGCGTTTCTATTCTCCAAACTTGGCTCTCCAAGAAACTCCCTGATCCACAGCTAGTGGAAGGAACTGCGAGTGATAAGCCGAAGAAAAAAGGTATGATGGAGAAATTTGCGGAGCGAATGCAGCACATGCAGGAAGAAGCACAGCGCATGCAAGAGGCAAAGAAAAAGGGTCAGAAATACGTGCCGCAGGCCTATAAGAGCACAGAAGAAGCAGAGACTGAGGATCGAACAAAAGCTCCATCTAAGCGCCGTAAGAGGCCAAAAACTGGAGGTTGAAACTAGTCTCTAGTCTGAGTGAGTTTCGCTCAGAAGCGAAATAGAGATTCTGCTCAATGGAGTCACGACGAATGATATTCTGGAACAGTCCCCAGTTTGCCATACAGTCTAGCGCGTCAGCCACAGTATTGTGGAGGGTGTTGGGGATGTGTATTCTTTTTGTAGTGACTCTATTTCTCGGGTCTTGCCAGAAAGATCAGCAGCGAACCCTACAGTTCTACTGCGCCGCTAGTCAGCGCAGTGTGATGGATCCTGTGCTGACTCTCTATGAAAAAGAATTCTCACAGACCATCAATGTGCAGTATGGCGGCTCAGGGGCGATGCTCGCCCAACTTGAATTAGCGGGAGGGGATATCTTCTTGCCCGCAGACCAGAGTTACCTCGAACATGCCAAACATACCCGAGAGAGTCACGCACTTGTGGAGCTGGTGCCTGTGGTTCTCGTTCAAGCAGGGAACCCTCATAAAATTCAGACTCTCGCAGACCTCGCTCAGCCAGATCTCAGGCTCTGTGTGGGGGATGCATCCTCAGCGATTGGGGGGATGACGAGGCGTATTCTCCAAGAAACTGAGCTAGTGAATCGCGTGATGCCCAGAGTGGTAGTTGAGCGACCCACTGTCGTTGGTGTGGGAGAAACTGTCCAATTAGGTGCGGTGGATGCAGCGATTGTCTGGAAATCGACAGCACAGCTTTATGCGCCAAAGTGCGAGTTTATTGAGTGCATTGACTCTGGAGTCTATAAGACACAAGCTCGCATCGCACTCTGCTCAAAGGACAAAGCACGCCGAGAGCAGGGGCAGCACTTTATTGATTTTTTACTGACAGATCAGCGAGTAGAGGCACTGTACAGCAAACACGGCTATCGCTGGATAGGGCAGTAAAATGGGGTTAAATTCCCTTTTGTCACGAGGACTCATTCTTTCTGAGAGCTAGCCTTAAACACTTGAGCTTTCTTAAGAATGAGATCAGTTTGAGAGTCTCGTGAGTAAGCAGCCATATCGGGGACAACGTATAGCAAACCGCAGCTTCAGCCTATGGCTTTCTGCGAGTGTGGTTGGCTATACTGGGTTAGTGTTATTGTTGCTGATCGCCTGTGTGAGCTATGTGTGGCTGGGTGGGAGTGAGGAATTCTCTATCTGGGAGGTGTTTCAAGACCCATGGATCTGGAGCTCGATGAAGCTGACCTATTGGACTTGTTCGCTATCCGCTGTGATATCGATGTTGATTGCTCTGCCCGTGGGCTATGCATTATCGAGGAGACAATTCCGACTAAAGTCACTCGTTGAAGCTGTAGTGGATATCCCGATGATTCTGCCACCTCTGGTTGTGGGGCTGGCTTTGTTGATTTTGTTCACTAGTTTTCCACCAGGGAGAGAGGGTTTGTTAGATAGGGTACTCGGGGGTGTCGTCTTTGAGGTGGAAGCGATTCTTCTTGCTCAAGTTTTGGTGGCGAGCTCGTTTGCGATTCGCTCAATGAAGATCGCCTTTGACCAAGTGCCAGAGCGCGCCGAGCAGCTGGCTAGAAGCCTTGGAGCTGGTAAGGGGAGGGTTTTCTTCTCCATTGTATTACCACAGGTTCGGCGAGGGGTTGTGACTGCATTTGCGATCTCTTGGGCGAGATGTTTGGGAGAGTTTGGGCCAATCTTGGTCTTTGCTGGGGCGACTCGTGGGAAAACAGAGGTGCTCTCTACTTCGATCTTTCTTGAGCTCAATGTCGGGCGCGTGCAGAGCGCTGTGGTGATTGCCTTGTGTATGATTCTCATGGCGGTCGTGACTCTAGCGGTGGTGCGCCTATTTGGAGAAAGGAGTGTAGGATGATTGAGTTTTTAGATATGACCTTACCGTCTTACTGCGAGCACCAGAATCCGTGGAGTCATACGCTAGGAGAGGGTGAAGCCGTTTGTCTGATGGGGGCGAGTGGCTGCGGGAAATCAACTTTGTTAGAAATAGTAGCGGGGCTGCGCCCATGGTGTGGAGGGGTGTGCAGGGTGGATGGAGTCGAGCTGAGTACTCAGCCACTGGAGCACCGCTTTGTGGGACTAGTTCCCCAAGATACGGTTTTATTTCCTCACCTCAGTGTCGAGAAGCAGATTGATTTCCCACTGAAGGCCAGAGGCTGGGAGAGAAGTCAGAGATCGCAGCGAATTAAATATTTACTAGATCTATTTGAGATCGAGTCACTAAAAAGGCACTACCCGCATGAGCTCTCAGGAGGACAGGCCAAGAGAGTGGCGCTCGCGAGAGCGCTTTCTTTTCGACCGGCTCTGCTCTGCCTAGATGAATTAAGCGCGGGACTAGATCGTGAGCTCACCGCGCGAATTCTTAAGGCACTGCGCACCGCTCTACGTGAAGAAAAATTTGCGCTCTTGGCTGTGACGCACCGTGAGGAAGAAGTCGCTCTACTGGGAGCAGAGCTTGTTCGTTGGTAGTGTTAGTGTCTATTAGCCACCTTAAAGCACCTTTGTTGTATAAGGTACCTTGGAGAATGGTGTGTAGGCTTAATGCTTAAACGCTAAGGCACTTGCAGAGTTTGACGATACTCTGGTCTGTGACTGGCTTAGAGTTCACGACGACGTCAATGGGCTGTGTGCCATAGGTGCCACCTTTGAAAGTCATGATTTCTTTAGTCTGGCCGGCGAGTAGAGAATCGACAGCAGCGACAGAGAAGTGATAGGCCATCACTCGGTCTCTCACTGTCGGTGAGCCGCCACGCTGGACGTGACCTAGGGTGGTGAGTCGAGCATCCATGCCCAGTGAGTCCTTGATCCAGCGAGTGGTGTAATCTGCCATGTTTGTCCCCTCCGCAACAATGGCTATAATGTAGTTTCTACCATCAGCAATGTCCTTGCGGAAGCGCTTCCCCATGCTCTCGAAGTCGTACTCGATTTCAGGAACCAGACACATTTCTGCACCAGAGGCGAGAGCGCTGACCATGGCGAGGTAGCCACAGTGGCGACCCATCGTCTCGATGACAAAGGCGCGGCTGAAGGAATTCGCTGTGTCTCGAATCGAGTCGACAGACTCACGGATGACATTGAGGGCGGTGTCGACACCGAGGCAGTAATCGGTACCTGGGATGTCATTGTCAATGGTTGCGGGGATTCCTGCAAAGGGGATTTGGAAGTCGGCGTAGAATTGATTGAGAGCGCCAAATGAGCCATCTCCACCGATCACGATGAGCTTGGTGATTCCTAGAGCCTTTAGGTTATCGTAGGCTTTCTGGCGATTCTCTAGTTCGTAGAATCTAGGCTCTCTGGAAGACCTGAGAACCGTGCCTCCACGGTGCATGATACCAGAGACGTCTTCTTTGGTGGCTTCTGAAATATCATTGTCAATGAGGCCACGTAGTCCATCACGGATCAAAAAGGGCTTAAAACCTTTTGTTCTAGAGTAATCAACACAGCACTTCACAGCGGGATTCATCCCAGCTGCGTCGCCGCCTGAAGTCATAATTGCGAGTCCTTCCATGTTCAATAAATGCCTAAAGTGAATAAATAGCTTAGCTGGTCTTTTGGTAGGTGGTATTGGGGCACTTGGCAAGCATGAGCTGGTGTGAAGTTTGTTTCAAACCAATGCGTGCCCCCGTAGTCGTGAGTTTGCCTTGTCAGTGGGGTGGAGATGATTCAGTCTTATGCCATGCCTAGCCCGCTTATTTGTGCTGCTCAGACAATGGTTGAGGAGCTGAAAACTTGCTCATTCTCAGCACCTGTCACTCATGTTTATAATCCCCTTGAGTACGCTTGGGAGACGCACCGAGAGTACTTAGAGCGCTACGGTAGTGGTCAGAAGCGAGTGCTTATGCTGGGTATGAATCCCGGCCCTTGGGGGATGGCGCAGACCGGGGTGCCATTTGGCGAAATCGAGCTGGTGAGAGACTGGATGGGGATTTCTGGTGAAGTAAAGAAGCCTCTGGACGAGCACCCAAAGCGCCCGATCGAGGGCTTTGCGTGTCAGCGCTCAGAGGTGAGTGGGCGCAGACTATGGGGGTTATTCGCTGAGAGATTCGAGTCAGCGGAAGTGTTTTTTCAAGAACATTTTGTGGTGAATTTTTGCCCCTTAGTCTGGATGGCAGAATCGGGAAAGAATATCACACCAGATACTCTGCCCAAGCAAGAATCAGCGCCAGTGGATGAGATTTGTCAGAGACACCTAAAGGTGGTGATAGAGCAGTTAGATCCTGAGTTCCTCATTGGTGTGGGAGCCTTTGCACTAAAACAACTCACAGCGACTAAGAAACGCTACTTCGCGCAGCAGGATTTCCAGCTTGGAAAAATACTCCATCCCTCACCGGCTTCTCCCATAGCGAATCGTGGCTGGGCGCCAGCTGCGCAGAAACAACTCGAGCAACAAGGTGTCTGGTAAGGACAATGGGAGTTATTCTATATTATTCGCCTACACAGAAGAGCTATGCTAGCATCCCGACGCGTGAATAAGGAGAAAGTATGGCTAGCGGCGGAGGGGTATCTCGGATTACAGATGGCGGAAGATGCTATTCTGGAGCTAGAGTGTCTTCCAGAGGTTTCTCTGGAGGAATCTCGCTCGCAGGAACTATTGCTCGCGGCGTGTATGATGTCTAAGCGCTGGAATGATGCGGCCGATATCGCGAGAATGTTGTGCCATAAGTTCCCCACAAGAGGCCGCTATTTTATTCATGCGGCATATTGTCTGCATGAAACAGGGGATAGCCTTGCGGCGAAAGACCTGCTCATCGGAGGGCCAAAGTCACTGCTAAAGCACGCTCTATTTCATTACAATATGGGGTGCTACCATGCCGTGCTCGGCGATCACAGCACCGCACAGCGCTATGTCTTGAAAGCCTTTGAGCTTGATGAATCACTCCGCCTAGTATCGCGCACTGATTCTGATTTATTTGGAGTAGACCTAGGTGAATTCTAAAAACTCACCTCACCGATGTCTTGTGTGAGAGTCCAGGTAGGTGAACAAGCTTTAGAAACGGTGGGAATTGTTGGAGGGCATCTCTGGAGTATAAATTATCCGTGACTTTATAGGGGAAATTCTTCATGGATTAAGAGGTATGAGTGTATTTCAAGAATTTCGTACTAAGATGGAAGCGACCTCTGTTAGTGAAGCTGCCATTCTTGCCTTCCAGCGTAATTATGAGGCTCTGGTTCGCCAGGAAACAGGAGTGATTGCCGAAGATGAGATAGAGCCTGCTCCTTCTTTGATAAAATTGAGTGAAATTGCAGACCCTATGGAGACGTTTGATCCTAACTTACTGGCTCAAACTGTCGTGATTAAGCTCAATGGAGGGCTGGGTACAAGCATGGGATTGCAGAAAGCAAAGAGCCTATTGCCCGTGAAAGAAGGCGTGACATTTCTAGATGTGATTGCCCAACAAATCATCTACCTCAGAGAGCACACGGGAGCGACGATGGAATTTCTCCTCATGAATAGCTTTAGCACTAGTGGAGATACACTAGAGCATTTGAAGCAATACCATGAGCATGGACTCGAGCGCGCAGAGAATGTAGAAATGCTACAGAATCGAATCCCAAAGATCGATGCAGAGACTCTCACTCCAGCCCAGTACCCAGAAAACCCATCACTAGAGTGGTGCCCGCCTGGACACGGAGATCTCTACACGGCACTGGCAGGATCGGGTTGGTTAGATCGGCTCCTTGAGGCAGGAGTGAAGTACGCCTTTGTCTCGAACTCGGATAATCTCGGTGCCATACTTGATCCTAGTTTACTGAAGTATTTTGCAGAAGAGAATATCCCCTTCTTGATGGAAACGACACGCCGTACAGAAGCGGATAAAAAGGGAGGGCATTTGGCGCTTCGCCAGCGAGATGGTCAGCTCTTACTACGAGAAGTGGCGCAGACTTCCCCCGAAGATTTAGACACATTTCAGGATATTGAAACGCACCGCTACTTTAATACCAATAGTCTCTGGATACGCTTAGATGTGCTGAAGCAAACCCTTGAGTCCTGTGCAGGTGTACTACCACTGCCGATGATCAAAAACGAAAAGACACTCAACCCTCGAGATAAGTCTTCCACCCCAGTTTACCAACTAGAAACCGCCATGGGAGCGGCGATTGAGTGCTTCCCGGGAGCTCGTGCCATAGAGGTGCCACGCTCGCGCTTCGCGCCAGTGAAGACCAGTGCGGATCTGCTCGCCTTGCGCTCAGATGCCTATGAGCAGACAGAATCTGGCTCTATAAGACTGATCGAATCCAGAGCTGGAAAACCCCCAATGATTCATCTATCAGATGAATACAAGCTTGTGGATAGTTTAGCGAGCCTTGGTCAGCCCTCTCTTGCAGCAGCCCAACAATTACGTGTACAAGGGCCTGTGAGATTTTCCCAGAATGTTGTTATCGAAGGAAAGGTGAGCTTTCTTAATACCTCTGGTGAAACAAAGTGGATCGCCTCCGGTCATTATAAAGACGAAGAAATCGAACTTTGATCTGAGACCAAATAGAACTATGGGTGAATACTCAGATGCATCTACAATTACCACAGCGAGCGATTGATTTCCCAAGGCGACCCTTGATTATGGGGATCGTCAATGTCAATGACGACTCCTTCTCTGGAGATGGGACATTGGATATCGACGCTGCGCTCCAGCAAGCGATCAGGCAGGTCTTGGCGGGAGCGGACATTATCGATATCGGAGCTGAGAGTGCCAGAACGAACCGACAGGCTATTTCGGTACAGCAGGAAGTCAGCCGATTTCGAGGGTTTATAGAGCGCTGGGAGGAAGTGTTAGATCAGGCGCAGCCTAGAGATAACCAGCAAGTATGGCCTCCTATTCTCTCTCTGAATACATGGCGTAGTGAAGTGATAGAGCAAATTCTTCCTTTTGGGGGTGAAATTCTCAATGACATGAGTGCACTGCCAACGCTCGAGAATGCAAGGCTTGCGAAGCAATACGGAACGGCACTGTTAGTGATGCACAGTGTCGGCGAGCCTAAGGTCGCGCACACCCAACTAGCATGGGAGAATGTCCTCACGAGTGTGCATGATTTTTTTAAGAACAAATGGCAGGCATTGGAAGAACTCGGGCTAGAACCAGCACAGTTGATTCTAGATCCAGGGATTGATTTTGCTAAACAGTGTGCTGACAATCTAAAAATCTATGCCTCTGTGGAGCAATTACAGCGCTACGGGAGTGCAGTTCTATTACCAGTGTCTCGTAAGACAGTCATTGGAGATGTCCTAGGCATTGAGCAGCCCCAGCAGCGTGATGCAGGGACTCTCGCCTGCATTGTGGCGGGCATGGATGGAGGTGCGAACCTTTTTCGAGTGCACAATGTCGAGGCTGCCTGGCAGACGATCCAGATGGTTCACACTGTCCTCAGTGCGGATGAGAGTCCTAGTTAAACCCAGATTATGCATTTCTTCCAAAATCCAATGGATAGTCTGGGTTAAAAATAGATTTCCACGGGGGAATCTAGTTCCCACTTGTCAGATCTGGGAGCTCTCAGTAATCTACAGTCGTGCTCCAGATCGTCTTTAATCAAATCAGCGCGGCTGAACTCTCTAGCCTCGACACCTTAGACCAGCTAGAGCTTTTGGACGCCTTTCAGGTGACAGAAGCTGACCTAGAGAACTTAGATGGTGATAAATTTGCGAAACTTGAGCGTGAGAACCTCACCCTCTACCGTTTCCGTACAGATGATTACCGTGTGTATTTTGAGGTGCAGGAAGACAGGGTGATCGTCCACCGCGTGTTACACGCCAATACATTCTCAGATTTCCTCTACCGCTCTAAGATGCCACTAGCAGAGGATGAAGCACTTCTGAAGTCGAAGCATTTTTGGACACTCATAGAAGAGGGGAGAAACGCCCAGCAGAATGAGCCGAAATAAGGTTACCCGGAGGTGCGAATCAATGTGTTCCACAGAGTTCTTCGGAAATTTATTGAGATTCTTTGCTTCCTGAGGTTGACGCTGAGCTTCGTAGACTCTTAAACTTTATGCACACTTCTGAAGGTACTCCTTCTCGAACTAAGGGAGTGAAATTAAAAGAAACAAAGAATCATGGCTACTTGGGGAACGAAAGTTTTTGAAGAAGACTCAGCATTTGACTGGATTAGTGAGTTAGTGGACGCGGAAGATGCACGGCATTTTCTGGTGATGACTCTAGAAGCAGCAGAATCTGAGGATGAGTTAGATGCCGATATTGGCTCCTGCATACTAGCGGCCGCAGAGGTGGTCTTGGCGATACTGGATGAGCCTCGGAAGGGAACTCCCACCGAAGTGCTCGACTGGCTCGATGTCTGTGACTGTGATGATCTCAGTGATCTAGCAGAATTAGCCACTGTTCACATCGATCGCGTGCTTGCGGAGAACTCGACATACCACGAGCAGTGGAAAGAAGCCGAAGACTACGCCGAGTGGATGAGCAATGTCGAAGAGCTTAGAGATTCTTTAGAGCAAATTGCTGGGGCTTAAGGAAGCTCTGAGTGAATACTGCTCGGAGACACCGTTGTTCTTTGTTGCTAATGGCTCGATTTCACTTTGCTTGCCTTACCCTGTTTCTCCTGCTCCTGCTTGAGCCATTTATCGAGAAAGAAAGGGACGAGGGGAACCAGAGAGGCTAGAAAGACAATTGTGGGTTGCTTGAGTGTCCAGCGAGTGGCTAGGAGCGCCCAGAGTAGTGCGGCTAAGAGAAGGACAAATAATCCACCGTGAGCACGTCCGAGGTAGTACACACCACTAGGCTGCTCCCAGATGTATTTGAGTGGCATTGCTAGTCCTAACAGTAAGAGGTAGGAGATCGCTTCTATGATGCTGACAATGCGGAGAAATCGAATGGCTAACATGGTAGAATTTTATAAGGAAGTGGATATTGTTAGGAATAGGGTGAGTGTGAAAATAAGGAGCGAGATTATTTTTTCTCGAGGAAATAGCTCCGTTGTTTCTCGCTAATGGGGAGCTTGAGTAATTCCATAATCTGGAGCATATCTTCCCAGAAGAGGCGCTTCTCACTAGTGACTTCTTTATGGAGAAAGTGAAGAAGAGGGAAGGTGATGGTGAGGGGAGTTCCTTCCCAGCTGTGCGGAGTTGAGCGCAGCTCTTGCAGAGTGCCTTGTTGGGAGGTGAGGGTAGAAGCGGTAGTGACTCCGAGAGCGATGATCGCACGCGGGCGAATGATCTTCATTTCTTCCTCGAGGACTGGAAGGTAGAGCCTTGCTTCCTCTGGAGTAGGCTTTCGCGTATTGGTGGTTTGCTGTGGCTGGCTTGGGCGCTGTTTCACCAAGTAGCTGAGGTAGACTTGATCGCGCGTAAGTCCCATGGTTTTGAGAATTGCATCGAGCTTTTGACCTGCAGGGCCACAGAAGGGAGTGGAGGCTTTTTCTTCGTGATAGCCCGGTGCTTCGCCGAGGAAGACCAGATCGGCATCAGGGTTTCCAGCGCCAAGCACACAAGTGTCTTTCAGAGAGGAGATACTTCCAGATTGGCTCCAGGTCTGGACTTGTTGATTGAGAGTGTCGAGTCTGCTCTGAGCTGTCTGGCTCGTGTCTGTGGGCTGGAGGGGAATCAATTTTGTTAGTTTTGCCGATTCCTGAGGTTGCACGCCTTGTGGAGAAGCAGGAAGAATAGCTTTTGAAGGTGGAAGCTGCTCATGCTCTGTATTCGCAGCGGCTGTGTGCTGAGGTTGACTTTGCTGAGGTTGTGCTTCTCTGGGGGGGGTAGCGTGTCGACTCGGTGCAGGTTGAGGAGCTTGTTGCTGGCGCCTGGCTCGTTTATAGAATTCTCTGAGAATGAGGCGCGCCGGATCATCTAAGTTGATGTGGGTCTGACCATGCCGCTGGAGCTGCTCTAAGTACTGGATGAGTACCTCGGTCTGATCTGGTGACGCTACATCTATGGCATCCGTAGCGCTGCCGTTTGTTCTGCTCTCAGTCATCAAGCCTTCCATGGTCTGAACTTTGCTCCAGCTCAAGGTAGAGGTAAAGTGCTGATTCCAAATTCTGCCTACTCTTATACTTGCCGTATGAGCCTAATTTTCTCATGATGCTGACAAGCAGTAGAATTCATTACATGTTCAAACGTATCTCTAATTTAGTGAAAGGGTTCCTCGGGTTATTTATCGGGGGATTAGAAAAGAAAAACCCAGAAGCACTCCTCGAAGTGGAGAAGGAAAATTTGCGCAAGCAGATATCCAAATTCAACCAAGGGCTAGCCAATCATGCCGCTCTGGTGGAGCGACTTGTCTCGCAGGTAAAGAAGCTCGATAAAGAAGAAGAGGAGTACCGTGCTAAAACGGCAGCCCACCTCAAAGCGGGTAATCGCCAGCTGGCTGGTGAATTCGCCCTCAAGCTCAAAAAAGCCGATGCTGAGCATGATGAGGTAAAAATCCAGCTCGAGGAAGCAGAAGCGCAGTACAAAGAACTAGTGAAAGCCCGTGATATCAGCGTGAAAGAAGCGCGCGCGAAAATCGATACACTTCGCCGTGGGATCGATGATATGAAGGTGCAGAAAGCCATGGCTGAGCTTAATGAAATGGCTGGTGGCATGGTTTCAGAAATTGGAGGTTCTGGAGATACTCTCAATCGTCTCGAAGAAATTGTCGAAGAAGAGCGCACGAAGGCTAAGGGGCGTGCTCGTGTCGCCCGGGATACCCTTGACATGTCGGATGTCTCATTCGCTGAGGCCGAGCAGGAGGCTCTCGCCGAAATGGCATTGGCAGACTTTGCGGCAGCAGAAGGGATCCAGATCGAAACACCACCCGCGGATACGACATCATCGAGTGCCAAAGGCTCACAGGGCACGATGGGGCCAGGGACTACAGAGGTCTAGGGTTCGAGAGCGAATCAATCAACAAACGAGGAGAAAACAAATCAAGAGCCAAGAAGGCCAAGTTGCACTGCAGCTTGGCTTTTTACGTTATTGAACTGAGCCACAAAAAAGGCTCACGATAGGATAAGTATCGAGAGCCTGTGGATATTGATGCACTGTGGAAGCGCTGTGTCTGAGAGCGCTGTGTCTGAGAGCGCCGTGTCTGAGTGAAAAGGCTGAGTTCTAGCGAATGTAGTCGTTTCTGAGGTTCTCAAGCATCTCTTGGCGCCCACTGGCGATACGAGGTGCCTCGATACCTAGCGCGTGCTCGTGGAGGGAGTCGAGTGAAGCGACTCCACTCTCGATACTTGCTCCAATCCCTGAGTCGTAGGACGCATAGCGATTAGAGACAAAGTCATCGAACTGGCCTTCTTCTGTGATCTTAGCGGCGATCTTGAGTGCCCGGGCGAAGGTGTCCATACCACCGATATGAGCGTGGAAGAGATCCTCTGGTTCATGGGATTCACGGCGGCGTTTGGCATCAAAATTGAGGCCACCTGTGGTGAAGCCACCCATTTTAAGAATGCGAGTCATCACATCTGTGGCCATGTAGATGTCTGTGGGGAACTGGTCCGTGTCCCAGCCAAGGAGTGGATCCCCTTGGTTCGCATCAATGGAGCCCAGAGCTCCAGCACCGAGAGCTACATCCATCTCGTGAGCCATGGTGTGATTGGCGAGTGTGGCGTGGTTGGTCTCCAAATTCAGCTTAAAATGATCTAGTAAGTTATATTCTCTAAGGAAGTTCAGACAAGCTGCGGCATCTGAGTCGTACTGGTGAGTGGAAGGTTCGCGGGGTTTTGGCTCGATGTAGAATTGACCTGTGAAGCCGATCGCTTTGGCATGCTCAACGGCCATGTGTAAGAAGGCAGCTAGGTGATCGAGTTCACGCTTCATGTCGGTGTTCAGAAGTGTGGAGTATCCTTCTCTGCCACCCCAGAAGGTGTAACCTGTGCCACCGAGGCGGTGGGTTTGTTCTAGCGCGATTTTCACCTGACTGGCTGCATAGGAGAAGACATTGGCATCCGGGGAAGTCGCTGCTCCTTGAGAGTATCTTGGGTGGCTAAAGAGACAGGCCGTACCCCAGAGGAGGCGCACGTCGTGTGCTTTTTGTTGCACCTCTAATGCGTCACAGACAGCGAGCATGTTCTCATGAGTTTCAGCGAGCGAGCTGCCCTCGGGAGAGATGTCACGGTCATGCCAGCAATAGTATTCAATGCCGATTTTCTTGAGAAATTCAAAGAACACAGGAACGCGATTGAGCGCATTCTGTAGTGAGTCAGAGCCATCATCCCATGGCATGAGAGCTGTGCCGACACCAAATGGGTCACCGAGTTCATTGCGCATCACATGCCAGTATGGGGCTGCGAATTTAAGGTGCTCGCGCATGGGTTTCCCAAGGATGATCTCATCGGCATTGTAGTGGCGAAATGCTAGTGGGTTTTTGCTCTCGGGGCCTTCGTAGGCGATGACAGGGATATCAGGAAAAAATTCACTCATAATAGGTCGTGGAATAGCAGATTAGGTTCTCTAGAATAGTTCTGTTGGTACTTGTCTTATGGCACTTTTATTTGACTTGAGCCACAGATTCTTAGCTGTGTTTTTAGCAAAAAACAAAGGGTGAAAAGATCTTTTTACTTAATCAATGATTTGTTCGTATTCGTCATAATAATTCTTGAAGGTAGAAGGATAGTTCTGTAAGACTATGAGATTATGATGGAAGTGGAGATTACAGAGGAAGCAAAGAGTTTTATCGCTCAGTTACCTCCTGGTCAGATAGCTTTAGGACTCTTTCAGGAGCTGCCTGGAGTGATTTTTTGGATTAAAGACATGGAGGGTCGCTTTGTGTTTGTGAATCGTGCCTTTCGCGATGTTTTATGGTTACATGGAGAGGAGATTTTGGGGAAAACGGACAAAGATATTTACGCGGATGATTTAGCCGATGTCTTCATGGAGGATGATGCAAAAATACGTGCAACTGGGGAAGTGATTCGTCAAAAGGTCGAACTTGTGACCTGCAGGCATGGTGGTGTGGAATGGCGCACAGCCTCGAAAATTCCACTCCATGACATGCAGGGCAAGATTGTCGGCACTGCGGGGATTTCGCGAAAAATTGAGCAAGCTGGCTCCATGATGCCGAGCCACAGGGCGCTAGATGTGGTCATTCAGTATGTGCATGATAATGTGGATAAGGATCTGCGTGTGGGGGAATTAGCTCGTGAAATGGGGGTCTCAGTTGCGACACTGGAGCGGAGATTTCGCGAATATCTAGGCACTTCACCGAGGAAATTTATTCAAAAAGCGAGGATTGCGAGGTCATGTGAGCTGCTCATCCAGACTCAAATGGCGATTGGAGAAGTCGCCGAAAAAACAGGCTTTGTGGAGCATGCTAGCTTTACAAGAGCCTTTGAGAAAGTGATGAGGATGACTCCTTCCATGTATCGGAAGTGTTATGGAGGTGGCTAGAGCCTTGTTTTAGGAAGGATGAGTGGGGCCATGAGTTTGCTTTAGTTGTGTCATCTGGCCTAATACCAACTTAAAAAATTAACTGGTAGAATTCGCTAGATCTTTGAGGAGATACCATCGTTGTCACTCATCGGAGATGCTCGCATCACCGATGGGTTCTGCCTTGATCTCCCACCAAATCTCTTCGCGCTTTCTACCAGGTAGTTTTCCTCATTGGCCTAAAAAGACCTTTACGTCCTCTAGTAGCTCGTTAGGTTCATTTAGTCTTTCTAAAGTGTTTCTTGAGTATTTCACCATAATGGTGCTGGCAAATGGTGCTGGCTAATGGTGCTGGCTAATGGCCATAGAAACCAGATAGAAAGACGACTTCCATATGGCAAGAGTCTCTAATCAACCAAAAATAGATACCTTACAGAGTGTTGAGCTCAGTGAAGGGGTCGAAATTCAGCTTCGTATTGCAGGTGTGTTTGCGAGGAGTTTAGCGTATCTGCTTGATTTGGTTTTTATAATAATAGCTGCGAGTGTGCTTGGTTTTATAGTGGGGGTTATGGACAGCTTCGTGGGGAGTAATTACGCTATGGGTCTCTATGGGCTACTGATGTTTATTCTTACATGGGGGTACTTCTTTCTCATGGAATCGGGGAAAAAGGGAGCGACTTTTGGAAAGAGAATCGTGGGCCTTAGAGTGGTGAATACCTCTGGTGGTATCGCCCAGAGAGGGCAGGTGTTTACGAGGAATTTATTTCGATTTGTGGAACTAGTGATTATGCCTCTTATAGGCTTATGCTGCACCATGATGACGAAGCGTTTTCAGCGCGCTGGTGACTTGGTGGCAGGGACGGTGGTAGTCTATGCGGAAACGGATGTGCAGCCCTCTGTGGCTCTCAATTCAGGCAGAGAGCCTCGCCCCCCAGGCTGGAAGCTCCTCAGGGAGGAGCAGGCAGCGATTGTTGCCTTTCGAGAAAGAGGAGGGCTGTGGTCTGGGGCGAGACAGGCGGAGTTAGCATCACATGCCCAAGTGCTCGTGAAGGGAGAGAGCAGTGAGGCTGTTACAGAACTTGTTGGTATGGCGGAGTGGCTCACAGCAAAGAAGGACTGAGATTATGAATGCGCGTGAGTTTGAAGAAATGAACAGAGAGCGATGGGCTGAGTATGATGATTTACTTAACCGCCTCGAGAAGCGCAAGCGTGCACCAGATGCACGTGAGCTACCCATGCAACTTAAGAAAATGTGTGTGGATCTCTCGATCGCGCGCTACCGAATGTATCACACTGCTCTTCGTGATCATCTCAATGACCAAGTGATACGTGGTCACAAGTTGGTGTCTGTGAGTCAGGGGGCGTTTTGGGAGCAGGTGATGAGTTTCTTTTTAGTGAAGTTCCCCCGGGCTGTTCGCGGTGAGTGGCGCCTCCACATCTTATGTTGGCTGGTATTTCTTCTGCCGGCCATAGGTCTCTACTTGGCAGCTGAGTCTAACATGGAGTGGGTGAAGAGTATTCTCGGTGAGAATGGACTCCGAAATATAGATGCGATGTATGGTGCTGAAGCTGCAGATTCACTCCATAATTACCGAGCAGAGCAGGGGGCTGATTTCCAGATGTTTGCTCATTACATATCGAATAATATCGGGATTGATTTCCAGATATTTGCGAGCGGTATTCTCGCGGGAGTGGGGAGTTTATTTTATTTGGTCTTTAATGGGCTGCACTTTGGCGCTGTGTTTGGCTATGTGGAGCATTATGGGAACCCTGAGATTCTCTACACCTTCGTGGCAGGGCATTCTTCTTATGAACTCTGGGCGATGGTGATCTCTGGTATGGCAGGCATGCGTGTGGGGGTGGCCTTGCTCAATCCAGGGAGGATGACAAGAGCTCGCTCTTTGCTTGAGGCAGGTAAAAAAAGCATGCCGTTGATCTTTGGTGCTGCCTGTATGACATTTTTTGCGGCTATTATAGAAGGTTTTTGGTCCGCTGAGGTGGTGGCACCCATGATTAAGTACACGGTAGGCATTGTGGGCTGGGTGCTTCTGATTCTCTATTTTTCTCTTTGTGGAAGGGAGCGTTTCGTCGAGGCATGAAGCTTGAGAATGTGACAGCGGAGGTGCGTCCTCGGGGGCGCTGGGAGTCGATTGATTTTGGCTGTGCTCTTGTGCGGGAGTCTTATGGGATGATTGTGAAGACATTACTGATGACCATTGTCCCGCTCTGGCTTGTCTTGTGGTTGGTGCTGGGGGAGATTAGTTTCGCACTGGTCTTTCTGGCCTACTGGCTGACGTTGCCTTTTGTTGGTCGCGTAGTGCTATACGTGTTAAGTCGAAAGCTCTTTGGCGAGGAAGTGCGCGTCTGGGAAGTGCTGAAGCAATGGCCAAAGATGCTTGTTCGCAGGTTCTTTCATGCGATTTTGTTTGGGCGTTTTTTACCTTCGCGTAGCCTCGCACTGCCGGTCTCTGAGTTAGAAAATCTCAAGGGGAAAGACTACTCTGCTAGAGTGAGTCTGCTAGATCGAAATGGAGGGGACGGTGCTGCTCAGACTGCGATGATTGGCTGGTTGCTAATCTGTATCGCGGGAGTGGGCTTACTTATTCTTCTTAATCTCTTGATGCCTTTTTCTATAGAAATCATTAGCTTTGAAGATGATGCATTCTGGGGAGATGAGACTGGGGCTCTGATCGGTAAGTGGACAGTGGCGCTCTATGCCTTTGGTGCCTTGTTGATTGAGCCTTTCTGTGTAGGTGCTGGCTTTGCGATGTATGTGAATAGCCGCACTATTACAGAAGGTTGGGATATAGAACTAGCTTTTAAGAGAATGTCGAGCCGCCTCGAGAGACGGCAGTCCCCAGTGCTGCAATTACCGAAGCAGAAGAGCACGCTCAGTGATACGAAGAGCTTACTGGTTCCTTTTCTTCTGCTGGCAGCTAGCTTCTTAATGACGAGCTCGCCAATGGCATCTGCTGAGAATGCGGAGACTACTGAGCGTCTTGAGAAGTCATCCCAACAACTAGAATCCTTAGCTCTCTCCGTGGATGGGACAAAACAACCGATGACAGAGAGTCAGAAACTAGCGAGGGAGGTCTATAGTGGGGAGGAATTCCAAGTTCACGCAGAGATGGTCAAAGAGAGAGCTCCAAGGGAAACGTCTTCGAGTTGGTCATGGGGTGGCTTTGATGACTTTGGAGGAATGGCTATTTTAAAAGCAATTTTTGGTGTCGCCGTGTATGTCGCGATCGGAGCGTTTGTCCTTTTTGTGGTGTTTTTACTAGTGAAAAATAACTATCTCTTCCAGCGAAGAACGAAGCAATCTTCTCAGAATTTAAAGAAAAAGCGTGTCGAGTCTGTCATGGGGATGAATGTGACCTCAGAGAGCCTGCCTGATGATATTGTCAAAGCAGCCCTAGAAGCATGGTCTCAAGGGGAGGCAAAACTCGCTCTTAGTTTACTCTACCGTGGTGCTATATCGTGGTGTGCGGATCACACATCAGTGGAATTTGCCAATAGTGATACCGAGCAGGACTGTATGCGTAAGCTAGAGTCACTGGAAGAGTTTCATCAGCAGAACTACTTTAATGAGCTCACGATGTTATGGATGTCACTAGCTTACGGGCGTCAAATACCAGAGGACGTCTCTCTGCGACAATTATGCTCGACTTGGCCGTTTTCTAACAAAGATAAGCGTGAAGAAGGAGGTGCTTCGCTGTGATACGTTCTCTTCTCACTATTGTCTTTGTGTTAGCGATCTGCTCTTGTGGTGAAAAGACCGAGGAGAGAGAAGTCGTAGAAGGCTATAAGGGTGCTGCGAGGGTAAACCCGTATTTAGCAGCGCAGAAGTTCCTAGAGAAATTAGGCTATGAGACACTAGATCAACAAGGTTCAGTCAAGGTCGATGAAGAGCAGAGTACGGTGATATTACCTGCTAGCGCGATTAAGGTAGCAGCAGATGGAGAATTTCTGCTAGATTGGGCCAGCTGGGGTGGGCATGCTGTTATTCTGGTAGAGCGTGGAGAGGATTATTGGCGAGATGTCGGCGAATACTATGATCATAATCCAGTTTGGTGGTGGAATCCCTCCTCAGAAGAGAGCTATGAGCATTCAGCGGGACTCGACTACATAGCAGAGGAGATCTGTGTGGATCTCTACTATGAGGATATCGATTACACAGAGACTTCCATCGATAGTTTTTTAGCAGCCAATGGAATCAATGAAGATGATCCCAGCTACGATAAAAGTCTCTCTCTAATTAAAAAGGGGCAGCTCCTCCCCTACGTGGATGATGTGGTGGTGGATACTAGTGAGCGGAAGTTAGATATCAGGCTAGGTGGTTCCTACTCGTTTCAGCCTCAATATGAATGGGAAGAAGGTGAATTTGGCGGGAAAGTAGGCGAGGAAGTAGGCGGGCAAGACTACCGACTCGTGAGCATGAATTATGGAGATGGGAGAGTGACTTTAATCTCAGATGCCAGAGCATTCCGTAATCCTTATGTAACGATGAAGGATCACGCAGAGCTACTGAGTCATTTAGTGGCTTTGAGTCCGCGCGAAGGTCAAGTTGTCTTTAATCATGGTGAGATTGATGGATTCTTCCACCTTCTCATGCAGCATTACTCAGTCGCTCTCTGGGCACTACTCGTGCTCGTGTTAGTCTGGGTCTGGAAACATTTACCAAGATTTGGTCCACGACAGGACATTGTGTTAGAAGATGAGCGAGATCAGCTTGCTCACCTTATCAGCACTGGGAACTACTTATGGTCGAAAGACTGCAGTGAGGAGCTGCTGGCACCTCTTAGAGCTGAGGTGATCAGTAAAGTTCACCCAATGGCAAATCGACTCGAGGCGAAGCACTATCAATCTCTTTCTCAGAATTCAGGAGTGAGTGAGAGTGAGCTGCGAGAGGCTATGGAGGCGGAGGAAATCAAAGACACTAGTACTATGGTGCGAGCCGTGAGACACCTACAAGAAACATTAAAATCGATATAATGGAACAAGAAGAAAGTAAATTGCTAGCAGCAGAGAGCATGGAAGTCTCTGGTGGATTCGCTGATGTAGAGTCACAAGGTATTCTAGGGGCTCCAGACTCTCTGAGTTCCCCAAAGAGTGCCGCGGCTATTGCACAAGAGCTGAAGAGTCAACTCGGCCAAGTCCTCCTTGGCCAAGAAGAAGTCATTGAGCAGGTACTCGCCTCATTCTTGGCCAATGGTCATGTACTCATCGAGGGGAAACCTGGTCTCGGTAAAACACACCTTGTGGTTGGTCTGGCCAAAGCATTTCAGGGCCAATGTTCTCGTATTCAGTTCACCCCTGATCTCATGCCGACAGATGTGACAGGCTTTACATTGTTTGATATGAAAAGCCAGACCTTCCAAGTTCGCAAAGGCCCAGTATTCACAAACCTTCTACTAGCGGATGAGATCAACCGCGCACCTGCAAAAACTCAAGCAGCTCTCCTAGAAGTGATGGCTGAGCGCCAAGTCACAATTGACGGGGAGACGATGCCTTTAGCCGCCCCCTTCATGACCTTGGCAACACAGAATCCAATCGAGCAAGAAGGTACCTACCCACTCCCTGAGGCTCAGTTAGACCGCTTTCTGATGAAGGTGGTGATTGATTACCCAAGTGAGCAGAATGAAGTGGAAGTGGTCAAATACGCTACCTCAGCTCAGAGCCGCACGAGTGCTGGAGTGTCTGTGATTTGCTCACCAGATGAGATCATTGCCGCTCAAAAGGAAGTGACAGCGGTGAAAGCCGTCGATGAAGTGGTGAAATACGCCGTGGATCTGGTACGCACGACACGCTCGACCTCAGGTATTAGCCTAGGGGCTGGCACGAGAGGGGCGATTAGCTTGATTGGCATCGCCAAAGCCTACGCTGTGATGAATAAGAGAGATTACATCACACCAGATGATGTGAAGTCAGCGGCACTTCCAGTCCTTAGGCATCGTATTGCGCTTTCTCCAGAACTGGCCATGAGTGGGCAAAATATCGATGAGGTTCTCCTCTCAGTGATAGCTTCTGTAGAAGCTCCACGACAATAAACCAAGATGGATCTCTGGAACATACTCGCGGCGAGTGAAAGCTGGCTGGATCGTTGGGGGGTTCTACTCTGCTCTCTCGGCCCCATTGTTTTCGCGTGGCTGCTCTACATCACACTCAGTGTGAAACCTGCGAGCCGCATGGTCTGGATCGCTATGGTCTGGCTTTGTGTCGCTATACTGGGAGCGTTTTATCCAGTAGTGGAGAGCATCTGGCCTTGGTTCTTAGGCGTGTGGGGGAGTCTAGCATGTCTTGATCTGTTCGTCCTATTGTGGGCAAAACGCCCTGAGCTAGAGCGCCACTTACCGGGGCGTATGGCAGTGGGAGTGGAGGAGAAAGTGGAGATTCGTGTTAGAAATCATCGCCCTCTCGTCTATCAAGTCGAATTGTTTGATGGCATACCAGAGGAATCTAAGTGCGAAGACTTCCCGCGTAAGCTCAAACTACCAGCAAAAGGATTTCATAAAATCACCTATGGCGTGACAGTACCTGAGCGCGGTGAAGCGGTCTTTGGTAAAAGTTTTCTCGAGTTAAGAACAGGTCTAGAGCTCTGGAGTCGCCAGTACACAGTGGGGGAGGAGCAGAGTGTGCGTGTTTATCCGAACTATGAGCCTGTGATTCAGCTAGCCCTACTAGCGATGGAGAGCCAGCCCCAGCCCATGGGGATTATCCAGAAGAATAGAGCTGGTCTGAGTAAAGACTTCCACCAACTCAGAGACTATCAATACGGAGATAATCTCTCCCAGATTGACTGGAAAGCCTCCTCAAAGCGACTCTCTCTGATTAGCCGCGATTATCATGAATTACGCGATCAGACTGTGATATTGGCCATTGACTGTGGGAAGCGCATGCGAGCTATGGATGGTGAGGCCGCGCAGTTTGATCATTGTCTCAATGCCGTTCTACTGCTGGCCTATGTGGCACTGCGGCAGGGAGATAGTGTCGGGGTGATGAGCTTTGGCCAGGAAGAGCGCTGGCTACCACCAGTGAAGGGAACCCAGTCGATGACGACTATTCTAAACCACCTCTATGACTATCAGGCCACAACAAGCCCCAGTGACTACTCTGAGGCCGTGGAGCAGCTCATGCGTAGGCAGGCACGGCGATCACTAGTTATTATGCTCACCAATGTCCGGGGAGAAGATGGCCTAGAACTTGTGCGACCACTCAGAATGATGCGTAAGCGCCATGTCGTTCTGCTATCAAGTCTTCGGGAAAAAGCGATCATGGAGCGTCTAGACACACCCGCAGAAACAATGAAAGACGCACTAGGTGTGGCGAGAGCGCAACAGTATCTTCATGATCGCCGAGCCGTGCTAGAAGAGCTCCAGTCCTATGGTATATCCACGCTAGAGACCACAGCGCGTGAGCTGCCAGTCGCTCTGGCGAATCGCTACCTTGTGGATAGAGAGTCACTCTAGGGAGAATGGCGTGATTCGGAGCGAGGTCCTGTGTTGTTTGGACTTGGCATCGTGGGTAATCCATGGATGCTCTTTTTTATGTCAAATTTTCAGGATAAAGTCGTCGTAGTGACAGGGGCTGGCCGCGGGATCGGTAAGGAAATCGCCAGACAGTTCGCAGCAGCTGGCGCGAAGGTCGCAGTGATTAGTCGCAGTGAAGCCTCCTGCCAAGGGGCTGCCGATGAGATCAATGCAGAATCCGCAAGTTCTGCCACAGGAGGTTCTGCCACAGCCTACGCGCTCGACATAGCCGACCACGAGGCGGTGCAGGCTATTGGAAAACAAATTGTGAGTGATCTCGGTGCTGTCAATGTCCTTGTGAACAACGCAGGAGTGACCAGAGACGGGCTCCTCATGCGCATGAAAGATACTGACTGGGACACAGTGATAGATACGAATCTCAAGGGAGCCTTTAATACAGTGAAGGCCTTTCAGCGCAGTATGATGAAAGCACAGGATCCACGCATCATTAACATCGCCTCAGTGATCGGACTCATGGGCAATGCCGGTCAGGCGAATTACGCGGCCAGTAAAGCAGGTCTCATAGGTTTCACAAAATCGATCGCGCGTGAGCTAGCTGGTCGCAAAGTCTGCTGTAATGCCATAGCACCTGGCTTTATCACCACAGATATGACAGATGAGCTCCCTGAGAAAGTACGCGAAGGCATACTCACAAATATCCCTCTCGGAGACTTCGGGGCGACTCAGGATATTGCCGCCCTCGCCCTGTTTCTAGCAGGAGAGCAAGCACGCTATATCACAGGGCAGGTGATCGCCTGTGATGGAGGAATGACCATGTAGAGTGGAAGCACCATCCTAGTGGTGGTGCAAATCATAAAAAGAGAGGACTGAGAGATGATTGTTCGACTTCGCGGAAAAGTGTTAGAAGCCCTTCCTAATCAACTTATACTAGATGTGAATGGCGTCGGCTATCAGCTCCACATTCCTCTCTCCACCTACGATAAGCTCAATCCCATAGAGGGAACTCAAATCGAGCTACACACCCACCTGCAGGTGCGTGAGACTGAGCACAAGCTCTTTGGCTTCTCGACACCTCAAGAAAGAGAACTCTTTCTCCTGCTCATTGATCGAGTCAGCGGCATTGGTCCAGCGATTGCAGTTGCTGTCCTCAGTGGAATGCCCGTAGAGAACTTTAAGGCCGCTGTGGTGAACGGCGATGTCGCTGCTCTCTCGAAAATCAAGGGACTGGGCAAGAAAACGGCCGAGCGTATTGTGCTAGAGCTGAAGGATAAAGTCGGTGTCGCAGATGCTTGGAAACAGGCCAGTGAAAGTGCTGCTCCCAGTGCGGCTAATGACACGGAACTCGCCCTCATCGGCCTCGGCTACAAGCAGACAGAAGCGCGCAAAGCCGTCGCTAGTGTGATGAAAGCCAATAACTCAGCAGATTCAGAAGATCTACTCAGAGGGGCACTCCGAGTGCTCAATAGTTAGATTTCATAGCGATCAGTCACGCTATAAAAATAGGTTAGAATGCTATCTAGTCTTCCTTATACCAATGAGGAAAACTAAGTGGTAGAAAGCGCGAAGAGATTTGGTGGGAGATCAAGGCGGAACCCATCGGTGATGCGAGCATCTCCGATGAGTGACAACGATGGTATCTTGTCAAAGATCTAGCGAATTCGGCCAGTTAGTTTTTTGAGTTGGTATTAATGTTGGAGAAGAAATAGCGAGCACTATCCAGAATGCCTTGTGAGACCTCGTTCACACTGAGACCCTCCGTGCTGATACTTAGGTGAGAACAGGCCTCATAAATAGGAGCGCGTATCTCAAGTAGCTCTTGGATCTTTGAGCGAGGATCCTCGCACTGCAAGAGCGGTCGGTTAGATGTCTTTGCCGTTCTCTCCAAGATCGTATCGACACTGGACTGCAGCCAGACGACGTAGCCGATCTTTCGGAGCAGCTCAGCATTCTCAGATGAGACAGGGAGGCCTCCACCTGTCGAAATAATATGCCTCGTCTCACTCTCAGCACTCAGCTCTCGGAGCACATTGGACTCAAGCTGGCGGAAGTGCGCCTCACCGTGAGTCTCGAAGAGAGAAGGAATCGAGCACCCCTCCTGCTCAGTGATAAGCTGATCGGTATCGATCAGAGGGTAGCAGAGGAGTTGGCTGAGCTCGCGCCCGATCGTGGACTTCCCACATCCCATAAAGCCAACAAGAATAATATTCTTGGCTGGCGATTTTAAGCAGGGCGTAGCAGTCATGGTAGAACCATAGGCAGAGATAGAGTAGGGGGCAAACGTGTTTTTCATAGAAGGGCGCTTTCCACAAAGATTCCTCTACGAGCGAATATTGACTCCAGCTCAGAAGCAGACACCATAGAGCTCATGGAACTCCGTGAAATGGCAGAGCAGGTGCTCTATGGGACGACACTTGAGGAGAAACTACTCTGCTCGGCCAGAGAAGTGTCCGACCTCCATCCTGGCAAGGCCATAGCCGCACCAGAGGCACCAGGGCGCCCACTTGAGCTAGCGCTCTCACCCAAAGGCGTGCGTGCCGAGTTCCCAGGAGTCAATCGCCTAGACCAAGAGCCAGAGCGCGCGAAAATGCTCCACTTTTTAGCCAACCACGAGCTCCTTGCCACAGAACTCATGGCACTCGTGCTTCTACGTTTCCCAGAGGCTCCTAAGGAATTCCGCATGGGGGTTTTTCACACCCTTAGAGAGGAGCAAGCCCACACACTGATGTACATGCGCAGAATGCGGGAGTGTGGCATGCATTTTGGCGAGCTACCACTCAATAGCTACTTCTGGCGCGTCGTCGCCCCTATGGAGGAGCCTATTGACTTCGTCACCCGCCTCAGCCTGACCTTCGAGCAGGCGAATTTAGACTTCTCCAAGCACTACGCCAAGCTCTTTCGTGAAGTCGGAGATACAAGTACTGCAAATGTGTTAGAGCATATTTATAAAGACGAAATCGAGCACGTCGGGCATGGACTAAAATGGTTTCGCCGCTGGAAAGAACAAGGAGAAACAGACTGGCAAGCCTTTGAGCGCAAGCTCATATTCCCGCTCTCCGTCTCCAAGGCCAAGGGAGTAGCCCCCTACAATACTGAAGGGCGCCAAGCAGCAGGCCTCGATGATGAATTCATACTCAAACTAGAAGCCTATGAGAAATCTCGTGGCCGCACACCCAATATCCACTGCTTTAATCCAAACGGAGAAGGCCACGAAGCCGCCAGTAGAGCTAACACCCACTACGAACCAAAGAAAAAGCACAAATGGATAGAAACTGATCTCGATCTCTTACCGCTGAGCTGGGCACGCAAAGACGATGTAGTACTCGTGCATGAAGCCCCCTCACTCGCACATATCATGCAGCTTCGCAGTGCAGGACTTGTCATGCCAGAATGGGTGCTTAGAGGGGAAGAGAAAGAGCTTCGTCAGCGAAAAATAGGAGGAGTGGAACCCTGGATGTGGTCACCAGATTCCAGAGATCTGCTAGAGAGCTATCAAGCCAATATTTCACAAAACACTCAAAAACCCTATCTCGAACCATCTGAACAAACAATCCACTCCAGAGAGAATGATCTCGAATTCGCTGAACGCTGTGGACAAACAGACTCCACATGGTGTGAAACATACATAGAAGTGAAACAGGCTATTGAATCGTACAGAAGCGATAATTCTATCACTAACAGTATTAGTTCAGGCCAAGTAATCATGCTCAAATCCCCCTACTCAAGTGCGGGGCGAGGTCTCATGCAGATCAGGGAAGAAATCATTTCAAAATCACAGGAAGGCTGGATTGAGCGCATACTAACAGAACAAGGAGGAGTGGTCGTAGAGCCCTATTTTGAAAAGGTCTTTGATTTTTCAGCGCAGTATCATCGCCACAGTAGCGGCAAGATCGAGCTGATAGGAATGACACGCGTGATGAATGATGCCAAAGGCCGCTACCTAGGCTGCTATGTCCACCCGAAATGGGCGAAAGGCCTCGACAAAGAACTCAGCGAATTCTTATTTCGCCAGCAAAATGTCATGCAAATCTATCGCCATGAAATGGTAGAGCATCTAGAAAATCACCTAGCTTCAAGCTCCTATATCGGAGCCATAGGCATAGATGCCATGGTGCACCGGGTGAGCCACGAAGACGCAGAGGCTAATTTAGAATTACATTCAGAAAGTAAGTCAGAGTCGAAGTTCAAACTACGCCAAGTCGTCGAGCTTAATATGCGCATCACCATGGGGCGAGTCGCCCTAGAATTACTGCGTAAATCCCCGCCAGGGAAAGAAGGCAGGTACCAAATTCTTCGCAAAAGTACCTTAGGTCAAACAGTCGAAGAATGGCTAGCTATGAAAAATCAAGGAATTGCCAAACCCACACTAGAAAAAGGCTGGATCGCCCTCAATGATCCCAGCAGAGCAAAAGAATTCGTCGCAGTCTGGGGCGTGAGTTAATTGACTCAAATTTAGAATAACGTGGAAAACCCAGCACGTATCACCAGAAAAGGAATACAGACAAAAAACAGACAGCGATGCATGAACGATACAGAGACGTAATGGACAGATCAGTTGCAAAGAAATCCAGCGCCCAAAAAAAAGAGTTGCCCCCAATGTCATCACTGTTTAGCTTCCGCCAGCTCTCACACTGACCACGTGAGAAGAATGAATTAGGACAGGTGCCAGAGTGGTCGAATGGGCTCGCCTGGAAAGCGAGTGTAGCAGCAATGTTACCGAGGGTTCGAATCCCTCCCTGTCCGCCATTTGTGTAAGTTTCTGGCGTTTAGTGTGTTATGATGGAAATTTGTATTTTCCTCTTCTATTGGATGTTTTTGTGATAATGATTTTCACTTCAGATACTGAGGTGTCTTTATTAACGGATGAATAAAAAGTCATTATTTTCGGATATGACGGAATAAAAATTTGACTTATTCATCCCTGATCCGTTATCTCATGTATATATGAGAGTTTCTACGTTTTATCCTCTGATAGGTTTTGCTGTATTTCATCTATCAACATTATCCGCTCAGACGATACTTGAACCAGAGATAGGGGAAGTTGAATTTGCTAAGATCCAAGCTACTGATGGATCGGATGGATCTGAGGCAGGACATGTTCTGCGCACAATGCGAACTGTTGTGCCAGCAGGAGAGGAAGTTTGGATTTCTCTTGGGCACTTTGAGTATGGGGACTTTCATAGATTGATAGTTTCAGCACATGGGCATAGCGCTCTGTCGAATGCATAAAGTGAAAGAAGGGACAATGAAAGAAGGGACAGTCCTTTTATGACAATTATGGAGGATCTAATTATGCTCATATCAAATATGATATAATTCCTTGGGTTAAGTATGGAAATGCACCCAATGACCCTAGTACCTATCAATTTAGGAGAGATGCTCTTTGGGATGAAGGTTTTCTCGCTAAAACGCTGATAATTGTATCTGGATTATAAATAATAAATAATGAATTATGAATATTTTATTTAAGTTAGTAGGATTTGTTTTAATTGCTTTATGTGGGTGTTCGTGCCAAGTCTATGAGTATAATAGATTTAGTAGAGTTAAGCGTGATGGTTTACAGTTTTTTTTGTCATCTTCCATTTTGGAAACAGACAAGCGTGTGATATATGGTTCTCCATATAATGTTTATTTGTCATATGCTAGTGAAAGTAAATCAGTTGTAAATATTGATGTGGTGCTTGAAGATATGAAAGGGATGATTGTACAGGAGATTAGGGTTAAAAATTACATAAATACTCCGCATAAATACAAGGCTTCATTTATTTTTATAAAAAAAATGCAGGTGAGCTATTCAAATCATTTTCTAAAGGGAACTTATACTATTAAAAATCACGGAGGTGAGATTGTTAATGGTGTTTTTGATGAAGAAATTACATTTACCCGTGAAATCGATAGATTCAACTTACCCTTTTCCAAGTGAAAAAAGGACAGAAAAAGGGACAATTCTTTTATGAAGCGCTTGATCCCAAATATAATGGTCAGCCCCATAATCAAACAACAGCTCAATTTTCGAGCCGTTATAATTAAAGAGCTATAGTAATATAGCCAAAGAATAAATGAAATTTCTATCTTTCTATTTAGTGTTTATGTTTTCTATTGAATTATCAATTGCGGATATGGTTGACAAAGTTAATATAAAAAATATTCCTGATAAAGTTGCAAAGAATCCAGATAGGTTTTGGATCATTGATTTAACTTCTGATTATAAAAAATATTGTCCGCAGTACTGTTTTTTTTGGATTATAGACACTAAAAGTAATCGATCTGATTTGTTAGTTGAAAAAAATGAAGGGAAAAGTGTGTTGAGAAATTACGACACAGAAATTCCATTTGATTTCGGAAATAAAATAATTTCTCAAATTATACTCAGAAGTGAAAATAAATTTTCAATTGAAGAGTTAATAGTAATAAAAAATTTAATATTGGATCCAAGGTCAGAGATATTGAATTCAAATTTTTTCGAGAATTCAAAAATAGTTATAGATTCTTGGGACGGGGTGGAAAAAATTAGAGAACTTAATCGCGAAAAGTATTTCCCTGTAATCGATAACCATAGAAAATGTTATCAGTTTTTTTGTATCTCTTATCTTGGTGAACTGATTCAAGTTAAACTTAATGCTGATGGTAACAAATATAGTATACGTAAAGTAAAAATAAAAAAAACTGGTTCTTATTATTATGCTAATGAGTTTTAATGGGGCTTGCACGTTGTCAGAAGCGCGCCATTCGGGACCAAAGCATACTAACATATAGGCGTATATTAAAGTGCTCTCCTAAACGGAGCCAGTGATTTGGCGTTTTAATGAATATCTTTCTGCGCTCTTGGTGATGAGCTTCCCCAAATTTCTAACCTAGCCGTGTCCTAATTTACTAAGTTAAATTACGACAAAACAATGAAAAGAAAACACCGCAGACACAGCGAAGAATTTAAAAAAGAAGTCATCGAGTATTCTCTACGTACTAATAAAA
>CALFVF010000003.1 GCA_937928735.1 uncultured Verrucomicrobiales bacterium
TGTCTTTAGACTAGGACTAGAAGACATTTTACGACGACTTCAAATACCCCCTGGAAAACGAGAGATCTCACCTGAACTACGAGAGTTTCAAAACTGGATAGGCACGAGTCAATTCACCTCAATTTTCCTCGTGTAGTGTGAGGAATAGTTTAAACTGAATCCAAAGATAGGCTCATTTTCTACCTTAGATTCAAACTGGATGCGCTGTTTTCAGGAAACCCTAGAATAGCGCGCTTCCGGTTTGAATCCGAGGGCACAAAAAAGAGCTAGATGAAACGTGACATCTAACTCTGGGTGTAAGTACTTCCTAGGGCGCGTAGGCCTTAGTTCGGTAGTTTACTTTTTCTTTGTGAGCACAGGGTAACCTTCGACAAAGATTCTATCTGTTGCTGCTGCGGGGATGTGGCAGCCCATGCAGTCGGCTTGGTAGCTCTTGGCGAGTTGTTTGCTTGTGTCTTCAGGTTTGAAGAGTGCCCAGCCCCAGCCATCTCCCCAGAGGGCGTTGTCTTTGAAGCGGTTCTTGCTGTCTTTGACCATGACAAACCACTGTGCAGTCTTCCCGCTCCACATGGCGTGCCCTGTGGTTTTAGCACCTTCTTCAAAGGCGTTGATTTCTTTCACGATGGTGGTTCCATCTGGCCAGACTCCTGTCTCATTGTAGGCGTCGACGTATTTTTTCTCTGTGTAGACATCATGCATGCCCGCAGCACCTCCTTCTTTAAGGTGCCAAGATCCCATGTGTGTCCAGCTGGTGCGATAGTCTTTTGGTAGTGAAATATTTCCTTTTTTATCGACGTAAGGAGATAGATCTGAGGCCATTTCCTTGTCTTGTGCAGAAGCGGCACTGCTGAGCATGGTGGAGGCCACCGCTGCTAGGCATAAGTTCTTCAATAGTTGCTTGTTCATGATATTTAGTATGAATTTAAGTGGTCGATAAAGTCGACTCAGATCAGAATATCTTAATGTGGGTGAATATCCAAGTTGAATCTACTGCTTGAGTCGAACTACTAAGTTTCTAATTTCTGTCATGTCTTCAATAGCAAAGCGTACACCCTCGCGCCCAAGGCCACTGTCCTTGACTCCTCCATATGGCATATTGTCCACTCGCCAGGAGGGTACATCACCAATGACGACTCCTCCGACATCTAGGGTGTCCCATGCGTGATGGATTTTATAGATATCTCGGGTGAATATACCTGCTTGTAGGCCAAACTCAGATGCGTTGACTTTGTCCAGTGCTACTTGGAAGTCTGAGAAGCTCTCTAGTAGGGCGACTGGGCCAAACGCTTCTTCTTGGTAGAGGGAGGTGTCTTTAGTGACATTTTCTAACAATGTGGGGTCAAGCATGGCTCCTTCTCGCTGCCCGCCACAGAGAATCTGTGCGCCACTTGAGACGGCTTCTGCTATCCAGCTTTCAAGACGCTTGGCTTCTTTCTCATCAATGAGGGGGCCAACAAAGGTTTCTTCGTTTTTGGGGTCTCCTTTGATCAGGGCTTTTGTGGCTGTGACTAATTTTTCTTTGAACTCATTATAGAGGCTCTCATGGGCGTAGATGCGCTGCACTCCTATGCAGCTCTGTCCTGACTGATAGAATGCACCGTGGATGACACGGCTCACGGCATCATCGAGGTCGGTGCCTTCGTCAAGTATGACGGCGGCATTGCCCCCGAGCTCTAGGACGACTTTTTTCTTACCTGATTTTGCTTTGAGTGCCCAGCCGACACTGGGGGAGCCAGTGAAGCTGAGGAGCTTGAGGCGTGGATCTTCGGTGAATAAGTCAGCTCCATCGCGGCGACAGGGTAGTATGGAGAAGGCGCCCTTTGGGAGTTCTGTTTGGGCGAGTACCTCGCCGATGATGAGTGCTCCTATGGGTGTTTTACTCGCTGGTTTCAGCACAAAGGGGCAACCAGCGGCAATGGCTGGGGCGACTTTATGAGCGGCTAGATTTAGTGGGAAGTTAAAGGGTGAGATGAAGGAGCAGACGCCGATGGGGACTCGTTTCCACATCCCTCTGTAGCCTTCTGTTCTAGCTGATATTTCTAACTCCTGCACTTCGCCGTGGAGGCGTACGGACTCTTCTGCGGCTATTCGGAAGGTGTCAATGAGGCGTGTGACTTCGAGTCGACTATCTTTGATGGGTTTTCCAGCTTCTATGCAGAGTGCTTGGGCGAGTTCTTCACTGCGCTTGGTGAATTGTTCTACGCAGTGGTTAAGGACATCTTGCCTCTGGTAGGCAGGCATTGCGGCCATGGGCTCTCTGGCGGCTTCCGCACTTGCTATGGCTTGGTCGATAGCTTTCGCGTCAGCGAGTGCGACCTGAGTGGCGATTTCTCCAGTGTATTTGTCGACAATATCGAGGTCTTGATTGGCAAAGACAGCCTCGTTGGCGAGATAATACGGGTACTTTGGCTGTATCATAGCTCTATGGCGTGGTTAGAGTTTGGCACTGATAGAGGATAATTCTTTGTTGAGAATACGATCATTGTCGGAGTAGTCCACTGGGACGTCAATGATATGAACACCTCCCTGATCGTAGCAAGATTCCATGAGTGAGACGAGGTCTTCTGTGGCAGAGAGTCTGTGGCCATGAGCGCCATAGCTGTCTGCATACTTCACAAAGCAGGGGTTCTTAAAGTCGAGGCCATAGTCTGCGAATCCCGCATGTGCTTGCTTCCACTTGATCATGCCATAGGCACTGTCATTGAGAATGAGTACAATTAGATCGAGGTTAAGGCGTACGGCGGTTTCGATTTCTTGGGAGTTCATCATGAAACCTCCATCACCACAGATCGCGGCTACTCGGCGATCGGGGTGAATCATTTTAGCCGCAATTGCTGAGGGTAGGCCTGCTCCCATTGTGGCTAGGGCATTATCGAGTAGTACGGTATTGGGCTTGTAGGCACGGTAATTTCTCGCAAACCAGATTTTATAGACGCCATTATCGAGACAAATAATGCCATCATCTGGCATGACTTTCCTGACATCAGCGACAAAGCGCTGTGGGTAGATAGGGAATCTCGGATCATCAGAGCCTTCGAGTAAATGTTTGTCCATGGCTTTTGTGACCTTGGTATAACACTCGAAGTTCCAGTGATCTTGTGGCGCTAAAAGTTCGTTAATTTGCCAGATGCTGTTAGCGATATCTCCAATAACTTCGACTTGTGGGAAATAGACTGGGTCGACCGCTGCTGAGTTGAAATTAACGTGGAGTACTTTCGCGCCATTTTTTTCCATAAAGAAGGGGGGCTTCTCGATGACATCATGCCCTATATTGACTATGAGGTCAGCTTCTTCGAGCGCTCTGTGTGGGAAATCGTAGCTGGAGAGTGCGGCGTTCCCAAGAAAGAGTGGGTGGCGTTCATCGACAACACCTTTACCCATCTGTGTGGTGATAAATGGAATACCTTGTTTTTCAATGAAGAGGCCGAGTTGGCGTGAGGTGAGTTTACGATTCGCTCCGGCTCCAATGACTAAGACTGGCTTTTTGGCGGATGCTAGTAGAGATACAGCGGCTTTAATTGATTTTTCATCGGCGAGTGGGCGCCTGACTTGGCTGGGCTCGATAGGGGAAGATTGAGAATCTTCTGCTGCGATGTCTTCGGGGAGTTCGATATGTGTAGCGCCTGGTTTTTCCTCGACGGCTAAGCGAAATGCTTCTCGCACGCGTGTGGGGATGTTATCGGCACTTGTGATTTGTGTCGTGTACTTTGTGATGGGCTGCATCATGTCGACGACATCAATGATCTGGAATTGTCCTTGTTTACTAGAGCGGATGGGTTTCTGCCCTGTGATCATGAGGATAGGCATGCCGCCTAGCTGTGCGTAGGCGGCTCCTGTGACAAAGTTGGTTGCTCCTGGTCCTAGGGTGGAGAGGCAGACGCCGACCTTTCCGGTGAGTCGGCCGAGAGTCGCGGCCATGAAAGCAGCTCCCTGTTCGTGACGTGTTAGAATCAATTTGATGGGAGATTTGGCAAGAGATTCTAGGAAATCGAGATTTTCTTCTCCTGGTATGCCAAAGATATATTCTACGCCTTCTTGTTCTAGAGACGCGACGAGTAGGTCAGATGCTTTCATGGTGCTGGTGTGTTAGGTTATTGTGTGCTTAGACGATGCCGCATTGTGTTAGGGCGCCAGCAACTTTGACGAATCCGCCGACATTGGCACCCTTGACGTAGTCGATGGTGCCGTTTTCTGTTTTCCCATATTGGCTACATGTTTCATGAATCGACTTCATGACATTCTGTAGGCGTTCATCGACTTCCTTGAGCGACCATGAAATTCGTAGTGAGTTTTGGCTTTGCTCGAGGCCGGATACGGCAACACCGCCTGCATTGGAGGCTTTGCCTGGTGCGTAGAGGATGTTCTTGCGAAATACATGTTGTGCATCAAGTCGGCAGGGCATATTGGCTCCTTCTGCTAGGGCTGTTAGGCCGTTTTTGATGAGTGTTTTTGCGTCTTCTTCATCAACTTCATTCTGCGTGGCACATGGGAAGGCGATATCGGCTTTGATGGCCCATGGGCGTTTGCCTTCGTGGTATTCTCCGCCGAATTTTTCGGTGTATTCAGAGATTCTGCCACGGCGTACTTCTTTGAGGTCTTTGATGAAGGCGAGCTTTTCTGCATTGAAGCCTTCTGGATCGTGGATGAATCCACCACTATCGCTGAGTGTTACGGGCTTGGCTCCGAGTGCTATGAGTTTCTCAACACAGTATATGGCGACATTTCCAGAGCCTGACACAAGTGCGGTCTTACCCTCTAGGGTCTCTCCCTTTGTGGCGAGCATTTCGCGCATGAAGTAGACCGCACCATAGCCTGTGGCTTCTGTGCGGCCGACGCTACCTCCAAAGCTGAGACCTTTGCCGGTGATGGCTCCGGTGAAAGTATTCGATAGTCTACGGTATTGGCCAAATAGGTAGCCGATTTCTCGAGCGCCCACTCCGATGTCTCCTGCGGGAATATCGGTGTCGGGGCCGATGTAGCGGTGGAGCTCTGTCATAAGGGACTGGCAGAAGCGCATCACTTCATCATCACTTTTTCCTTTTGGGTTAAAGTTAGACCCACCTTTGGCTCCGCCCATAGGTAGACCTGTGAGGCTGTTTTTAAAGATTTGCTCAAACCCTAGGAATTTAAGAACACTCTCACTCACTGTGGGGTGGAAGCGCATCCCTCCTTTGTAGGGGCCAATGGCATTACAGAACTGAACGCGCCATGCTCTATTGACCCTTACATTGCCTTTGTCGTCTTTCCAGCTGACACGGAATGAGATGACTCTATCAGGTTCTGTTAGTCTTTCTAATAGGCAGCCTTCTTGCCAGTCACGAGCATTTTCTTCTAGGTAAGGAATGACGTCTGAAGCGACTTCTTGGACAGCGTCATGAAATTCTGTCTGGATCGGGTTTCTGGATTTTAGGCCTTTCATGAAGGCTTCTAAATTGCATGGAGTTTTCATAATGTTTTTCGAGTTAAATTTATTTTGCTTAGCTTGTTTATGGCTAGTGGTAGGGTTTTAATCAGTAAGAATGGATAGATATGGATTTATTCAATAAACTTGAGGGCTTTTAGTTCGATATCTAGTGCTCGCTTGGAAATGAAGACATCAATAAGTAAGAATATTGAGGATAAAGCTACGAGTGTCGATGAGAAGATTAGGAATGTGACAATTAGGTAAACTATATCTATACTGGTTAATGTTTGTATGATAGCGGTAATGAGAAGAAGGCTGCTAGAAACTATGCTGGAGCAGAGTGCGAACATGGAGTTCCGAACCCAGGTGGTGCGTTTTCGTATGATTTGAATCTCGCTGCAGAGATATGTGTCATGAGGTGCTTTGATGTAATTGGCCATCAAAGCTCTCAGATGACCATCTAGGTGTATGAAGCGGGCATTGACGACCATGAGTACTAATCCGACTCCAGATATGAGGATGAGAGGAGCTGTGCTACTCCTCAGGAGATGTTCGATAGAGCCGCTGTTGATGGTAGCTAGTAGCATGCCTTCTTTTGGGTTGAATGGGTTATATTCGCATCATTCTAGAGCATGTATTTGATGTCAGAGGTCATGGTTGGGTATGCCCACATGAAGTCTTTGAGTTCATCGGCTGGGATCTGGTGTTTCATCGCGAGCGCTAGAATATTAATGACTTCTGAGGCATTGTGTCTGGCGATATGTGCGCCAATTATCTGGTTGGTTTCTTCATCAAGAATGACTTTGTAGGCGGAGTGAGTTTCTCCGATTCGTTTGGATGAGGGCCATTGGATAGAGGCTTGTTGGTTGATTTTTACCTTTAGGCCTTTTTGCTGGGCTTGCGCTTCTGTGAGGCCTACTGAGCCTACACTTGGGATGGTGAATACCGCACTAGGGACGACGGAGTAGTCCATTTTTATGTGATTGCCTTTGAGGATATTAGCAGCTGCTTTTTTCCCTTCATCATCTGCGACAGTTGCGAGCATGAAGGGTGTGGCTGCACAGTCACCTATGGCGTAGACAGATGGGTTAGAGGTGCTCTGCATATACTCATTGACCTCGATGCCTTTTGGTGAGGAGGTGACCTCACCGAGATCTCCTTCTAGGGCTGTTAGGTTGGGTACTCTGCCGGTGGCTTCGACAATGAAGTCTGTATCGTAGCTGTTTCCTTTATCCGTGTGGATGGTGTAGTGACCGTCTTGAGCGCTGACTGAGGTGGGTGATTCTTCGAGAATGATTTTGATACCGGCGTGCGTGGAGCTCTCTAACATGACCTTGACGATGTCTTTATCAAAGGCCTTTAGTGGATGCTTTGAGCGGTGAATGATGGTGACTTCTTTCGCGCCTGCGTGAATGGCGGCGTGGGCGAATTCAAAAGAAATATAGCCTCCTCCAATAAAGGTGATTCTTTCTGGGAGGGATTCGAGTTCAAGAAAATCATCACTGATGCGGATATGCTCACTGCCCTCGATCTTGGCTCGTCGTGGTGTGGCACCGGTGGCGATAACTATGTGCTTGGCTGTGACGCTGTGGTCTCCAATTTGGACTTCATTTGGCCCGGTGAGCTTGGCTCTTTCTTGGAATGTGGTGACTCCTTCTTTTTGCCAGTCTTTGAGCTCTGCCTCGGAGCGGCCTTCTAAGAATTTGTTTTTGAGAGACTGGAGTGCTTGCCAGTTTGTTTTTGGCTTGTCCTCGATTCCTTGGCCAACGAGGTGGCTGGCCATGGCTACGGCTTCGGCATTGCAGACGAGGTACTTTTTGGGCTGGCAGCCGCGTAGGGCACATGTTCCTCCGTAGGGTCTTTCGTCAACTATGGCGACAGATTGGCCTGCTTTGTTGAGCCTGCTGGCGACTTGATAAGCTGAAGTTCCAGATCCTATGATAAGAGTGTCAAATTGATTATTTTTCATCGCTACTTAAGAGAAACATAAATTTTGTGCCGAAAGCACGCAAAAAATAAGACTCTAATTCAGTTGCGTTGGCAACTGCTAGAGCCTTATTGAATTATCTGATGAAAAATGATAAGTTGTCTTTTTATAGACAAATGTAAGGTTTGCTCCGTACTGGGCTAAGGAGCGGGAGGTTTAGAGTGTTTCTAGATAGGCGGCTAGGTCGGCAAGTTGTTGGGCTGTGAAGCCCATTTGTGTCGCGGATAGCATAAGGGAGCGGTTGCGGTTTGTTTTCTTTCTTTTAATGCGCTTCTTGGGGACTAGTTGTTTAAGTCCGCCTGTGGAGACGATGACCATTGGGTCGAGTGCGCTGTAGATGAGGCCATCAATTTGTTCGTCGTTGTCCAGTGTGAGTGTTGAGCCAATGTAGCCATGGGCTAGACTACGTGATGGGTAGAGTAGGGCTTCAAAAAATGCGTTCTTCCCTTGATTGGCAACCCAGCCATGGAGGTCTGGGCCATAGTCAACTCCGATTCCCTCGATATTGTGACACATGACACAGCGTGCGGCTTGTGCCTTGCCTTTTACTGGGTCTCCGGTGAGTTTTTCGAGTTCCTCTGGTTCGGGGAGGGTGTTGAGTGGTGCAAGTGGTACAGTCACTGGTGTGAGTTGCTGTGTGTCGGCGTCATAAGTGCCTGATTCTTTGAGGAGTTGTTTTGTGCCATATTTCGTCCAGTCATCATGACCTCGATTAATGAGCCACCATGTGGCCGTCTCTCCGAGAAGCCCTGGTGCTGTGGTGTGTTTGGCGATCGATTCTACAGCTTCTTTTGTGCCGATGAAGGCTAGGGTGTTGAGTGCTTGTAGTCGTTGGTCTGATTCTAACTGCTCGCTCTGCATTCGAGTAATGAGAGCGGGTACGGCTCTCTGAGGGGTGAGACGCCATGTGATCCAGCGGAAGGCGTCTGACCATTTGAGCGGGTCTTTTGGGGCGGACTTTGCGAGTTCGGCCCAGACTTTATCTTTGATGTCTTCACTGGCGGTGCCGCAGGCTTCTAGGTAGTGGCGGTCTTTGCCTTCAAAGCTCTCAAAGAGCTTCACGCAGAGGGGGAGTTTGGTGTTGGCGTCCAGGTCTCTGAGGGCGACGGCGAATTCACGTCTTACTGATGGGTGTGGGTCACTGAGCATGGGCTGGCTCATGGAGAAAACGTCGTGACCAGCAAGGCGTAGGGCGCGGAAGGCGAGAATGCGCTGCTCGGGGTTTTCATGGCCGAGGCGTGTGCGGCAGAGTTTGGTTCCTTGTTCTCCTAGGTAGGGAAGTAACCAGACGGCTCGTGCGCGGTGCCAGTGGTTTTCTGATTTGAGGAGTTCTGTGACTCTTGGGAGTGCGAGTTCACCGAGGGCTTCGAGTTGTTTAAAGCCTGTGTAGCGTACATTGGGTGATGGGCTCTTTAATAGGGAGATGGCATCTTCGAGTGGTGAGTCTAGTTGGGCTGGGATCTTGGATTGGAAGCCTTTTGGGGCAATACGGTATATTGTGCCAGAGTGGCTCGCGTCAGCGGCTCTGTGCCCACCAACTCCATTATCATACCAGTCTGCGAGGTAGAGTGCTCCATCGGCACCTACCATGATGTCACTGGGGCGAAAGAGCGGGTTATTTTCACAGGTGATGAGGTTTGTGCGTTCGCCGAGTTCGACGGCACTGTTCGTTTTTGAGAGCTTAGGGTGGTAGCGCTGGATGATTCTTGCGCGTGCTTCACAGCTCAGCAGCATGCCTTCATAGGCTTTGGGTAATGCGCCGTGCTCATAAAATGCGATGCCAGTTGGTGACCCTGGGCCATAGATATCACCGGCCGGGAGACTCCCTGGGTCATCTTGTCTCCAGTGGGCTGTGGCAATGGTCTGGCCGGGGCGGCGGTCTGCGCGCCAGTCGCGTTTTCCATCATTAGAGAAAAAGCCGAGATTGCCTCCTTCCATGAGCCATGTGTTGCGACAAGCTGGTGGGTCGTCATTGTCATTTTGGAATATATCACCATAGGAGGAGAGGCAGTGTTCATAGCTATTGCGAAAGCCACATCCTAGAATTTGCATGCCTGAGGCGTCTGGATTCATGCGTCCGAGGAAGCCGCCTTGGTAGATATTACCGTCGTCTGAGACTTTTCCGGCGTAGGCTGTGTTGTCATTAAACCACTCGGGCTCACCGCCGCCTTTTTTGTAGTATGAGCCTCCGAAGTAGTAGGTTTTGCCTTCTTTGTCCTGGATCTGGGCACCGCAGTTACCGTGGTTGAAGTACCATTTTCCGTCTGGACCAGCGACGACTGCATGTAGTGAGTGATCGTGGTTTCTGCCATTAAATCCCGATATGAGCTCTTCTCGGTGGTCGATCTCAGGGTTATACTCTAGGTCGCGATCAACGTCTGTGTAGACAATGAGGTGAGGTGGCTGTGCGACGACGATTTTATTATCAAAGACACTAATGCCAAGGGGAGCTACGAGTTCTGGATCTTGGTGGAAAACCCGGGATGAGTCTGCTTTGCCGTCATTATTGGTGTCTTCTAGGATGACGATGCGGTCACCTTGTTCTTGTGTTTTTGTGCGGCGGTAGTTGACTCCTTCTGTCACCCAGATTCTCCCGTGACGGTCTGTGTCCATGTTGGTGGGGTTAAGAAGCATGGGAGAGGTCGCCCAGACGGTGATTTCTAGGTCATCGGGGAGCTCTATGTCAGCTGTGGGCACCAGGTCGTGCTTCGCTGGTAGGAGGTCATAGATAGGCTGAAACGGTAGCTCGGGGGCTTGATTATAGATATGAAAACGAATATCACCGGCACCTGCGGCGTCGGCTGCTGCGATACCTGAGATGTGTGTCACCCCTTCTGGTAGGGTGTAGTGAATGGTGGAAGTGGCTGTGACACCTAGGCCTGTGGGTAGAATCGTGCCTTCGGCTATCATCTGGGAGCCTTTGACATTCGTGTCTATTTGAACTGGGTCAGACTTCGGGGTGAAGCTATTCCATTTGAGTTCGGTGAGTGGCTTAGTGGTACCGTCTTTAAAATGGAGTAGTGGCAGTGCCCAGTTGCCAGCATTGCGCGTAGAATGGCCTTGGTCATCGACGATGAGGTAGAGCTCTGGGCCAGTTAGCTCAACGTGAAAGCGGCTCATGAATGGGCCACTAAAGGAATTGAGTCTCTGGCTAGACCAAATAGGAGTGGGGTCTTGTGCAAAGAGAGAAGAGAGTGAGGAGACTAGAAAAACCAGACAGCTAGATAGATAGGTGGCGCGCATAGTGTGATATGGTAGAAAGAAAAAGTGGCTGAGTGAATGAAAGTATGTGTTAAAAGTGTGACGAATGATGAATTAAGCGTTCAGTGATATTCTTTGTTTTGTCGATGTTACTAAAGATACGTTGGATAGTGAGAATTCTGGCAGATTAACAGCAAGTTTTTTTATATTCTATGAGAATGACTCTAGAGAACTTGTGAAATATCGGAATACGACTGGGTTGGAACAAGTATGTTTAGACCAGTGTATTCTGCTGGGTAGTTTTTTTGAGGGGGTATGGTTCAAGTGATGGTGGTGCAGAATCTTGTTGCTGAAAAAAGAACAGAGATTCTCATGGACAAAGTGCAAGAGGATGCGATTTTTTGCGCGGTCTTATGCGAAGTTTTTCTACAATGCTAGCCTTGAGGTACTTGAATCCCAAGCGGGCTCATGTATCCTGGATTACAGTGATTTCCTTACTCGGTGTCGCCTTGGGGGTGGCTGTACTTATGATTACACTTGGTGTGATGAATGGGTTTGAGGATCTAGTCAGAAAACAAATACTAGGCTTTTCCCCACATGTGAAGGTTCAGCGTGTCGCGCCTTGGAGTTTTGATGAACAAGGTAACTCGCTAGCGAGTGAGCAGTGGAGAGAGATGCAGGAGCAGCTCGAGCAAGAGGCTGAGGTGCTTAGTGTCTATGCTGTGGTTGAGGATTTTGTCCTGCTGGATGCAGCGGGATTGGTGAGGCCTGCGTCCATGCAGGGCGTTGATACTGAGAATACCTCCCAAGTAGAGTCTTTGAATGAACTATTGATTCAGGGGGATGCCGATATGGGGCTTGGAGATGTCGTTGTCATCTCAGCTGTGGTGCAGGAACAGTTTGGCCTTAGCCTGGGTGACACATTGCAGGTGGTGAGTAATCAGAATTTAAAAGGCTTTCAGCAGATCCGTGAGAGGCGCGATCTCGGCCGAGCCACGGAGCGATTTTCTGAAACATTCAGAGAAGTTCATAGTTTATTAGAAGAATCTTGGCTGCGAGAAGAGGAGAGGGAGCAGATTGAATTCACCATTCTCAGTCAATGGCGGCTCTATCTAGAGGCTGTGAATCACGAGAATATTCGCTTAGGAGAACGAGAACAAATTGAAACCATTCTTAACCTCACGCGCTCGGGGGAGTATGATGATACTTATAATTACTACCCACTAGGTCGCAAAAAGGAAATCCTAGAGGCTCTGGCACGGCTCGAAGAAGTCGACCTAGCCGCGCTAGATGAGGCTGAGCAAGCGGAGATAGAGGAGGTGATCTTGCCGAGAGACTTAGAGATCGTAGGGATCTATCAGACCGCTAAGCAATATGCCACGGGGCCTGAGCTCTTCGTGCCATTGCCAGTGAGTCAAGAGCTTAAGGGTATTGACCAAGGTATTGATAGTCTGGGGCTGAAGCTTAGAGATCCAGATCTTGCCCAAGAGGTGGCGGATAGCTTCATGGGGGGTGTCGTGGACTTTGGCTGGGAGCCAAGGACTTGGATGCAAGCGCATGCTCAGCAGTTTAGTCTCATTCACATGCAGAAGTTCATGATGATTATCGTGCTTTCAGCGATCGTGCTCGTGGCTGCATTTTGTATTATGGCTGTGATGTTCACTGTGACGATCCAGAAGAAAAAAGAAATCGGTGTGATGAAGGCTCTGGGTGCTAGTCCCGCTCAAGTGATTGGGGTCTTTGCCTCACAGGGGGTTATTGTCGGCATAGGTGGCGGTGTGTTTGGATTTGGAATAGGTATGCTTGTATTAAAGAATCTCAAAGGCATACAGACATGGTTGGAGAGTATGGGGGTGAATCCCTTTCCGAAGTCGTTTTATGCTTTTGATTATCTGCCACATAAGATTATATGGAGTGAAGTGAGTCTGATTATGGTGGGCTCATTTCTGTTATGTACCTTCGCGGCATTTTTCCCTGCTTGGTTGGCCAGTCGCCAAGATGCCGCGCGCTCACTGCGTAATCTGTAATACCACCCTATGCTGTTATGAAAATCTGGATTCTATCCAAAGGTGAGCGAGAAGGTCCGTTTGAGGAATACCAACTACGTGGTCGAATCCAAGAGGGTGAACTACAGAGCGATACACCCGCATGGCATGAGGGTATGGAGCAGTGGGGAACTCTGGCTGATATCACTGTTCTAGCAGGAGAGTTTGAAGAGCAAGACCGCAGAGATGTGGAGGAAATGTTTGAGCCTCCAGAGACTAAAGAAATGCTCGAAGAGCAAAAAGCGGAAGCCGCAGAAACTCGTGAGGGGCAGGAAGCATACAGAGGGCTTTTTCGCCGCTTTGTGGCGCGCTGGTTGGATGTTTTTGTGTATCAAATGATTTTGCTGGGAGGATTTGTTCTACTTGGCAGAGATCTTTATGATTTTGTGTTTAACCCGAGCTTTCACTTACTTCATCTTTTACCATTAGTGCTGATAGAATCATGGATGTTAGCTCAGTGGGGAGTCACGCCCGGTAAGTGGCTTATGCGACTCAAGGTAGTCAATTTGGAAGGGGAGACATTGTCCTATGGGAAATCGCTTTTGAGAACTACGCGGGTTTGGTTCTTGGGGATTGGAGCCCTCTTGCCATTACTTATTCTAGTGGGACATATACTGGGTCTAATTTGTGTCCGTAAATTCGGTGGTGCTCTATGGGATGTCCGCTCGAAGCAAGTCGTGGTCCAGACAGGCAGGCCGAAGCCCCAAGGCTGGGTGATTGCTGTAGGGCTATTAGGATTTAGTCTGATTGTGCAGTCTATGTTGATGATTGAGCCTGTACGCCAGTATGTGAATAAGAATGCGGATCAGTTCACTCTAGAGCAGCGTCAGGTGCTGGAGTCATTATTGGATGAATAGCCAGAATAGTTGGGCTTGTTTTCTTGCAGCGAGCTGGCATGGTTATAGCATCAAATGCGTGATATTGTATACTTCGACCTAGAGACTCAGCGCAGCTTCAGCGCTGTGGGTGGTTCTAAACATAAAGATAAAATGGGTGTTTCTGTTGGGGTCTTATACTCCACCAAAGATGAAGCATACCACGTTTATGGAGAATCGCAGATGGATGATATGGTCAATAAGCTACTAAAGGCCGATCTCGTGGTAGGTTATAATCATATCCAGTTTGATTACCCGGTGCTTCAAGGGTACACGATTTACGACATGGTGAATCAGACTGTGAATCTAGACATGATGATTGATCTCGAGCAGAAAATCGGATTTCGTCCTAAGCTCGATAGCTTAGCAGCAGCTTCACTAGGCATGGGGAAAACAGCAGACGGGCTGGATGCTCTACGCTGGTACACGGAGTATAAAAACACAGGGAATATTGAGCCGATGATGAAGATTGCAGAATACTGCTGCTATGATGTGAAGGTCACCAAACATGTTCATGAATACGGACTGAAGCACGGGCACATCAAGTACGATGATCGTAGTAGTGGGGACATCGTTGAGCAGCCTGTGAACTGGGAAAACGCACGAACATAGACTGTGATTGTCGATAGGTGCGACTCAGAAGCTTATTTTGACACAGTATCCCTCGCGAGGTAGTTCACCGCATTGGTAATGATAGCCTGGAAGGGCTCCTCATACCACTCTTCGGTGCTGTGGCCCATTGTGTAGGAGACGACTTTGGCCTTTGGGTGCTGTTTCTCCCAGAGAATGAAGTCCTCGTCCTCACCGACTCTGCCGAGCAAGATGCCTTTCGTGTTACTGGCTTCTTGCTCGGTGATAAAGTTATAATACAGCTCAGAGCCTTCAGCAGAGGTGTATTCATCCACATCGGCAATAATGGGGTGATCGTGGAGTTTTTTTATAGATTGCACAGGAGCTTTCGGGCTGTGTTTTGTGGAAGCAATGCCTGTGAAATTCGTCCAAGCAGGAAAATCCTTGTCCGGGTGTGCTGCTTGCCACTGGGCAATGGTTTCAGGCAGACTATGCGCCTTAGGGTGGGCACCTGGTGTGTGTACAGCACCTTTGTTAGGATCAGCTTTAAAGGTCGCCCAAAAGCTATGTAGTGCGCAGTGAATGAGTAGAGCGGGCTTCCCGTGGACTGTGGTCTGGCGCATAATATTGTGCGGTACCATGAGGTTGAGTTCCTTCGCCATACAGATATTATAGACAATGACATCGGCCTCTTTACCAAAATCGGGATCTCCTGCGAGGAGCTCTACGAGTTCATCGTGAGTCGCACTGAGAACAGTCACCTCCCATGGCTGTTCCTTGGCGATTTGGTTAAAAATAGTGCGTTGCGCTGTGTAGTCGTGGTACTTACCTGGTTGGTGGGTGACATAGAGCACCTTTGTTCGCTGTTCGCTATTTGAGTCCGACTCAGTGTTAGATGCTGTATCACGGCCCTTACCGCAGCTTATGAGTAAGCTCGTGCTGAGAGCGGCCAATAGACCCAGTGGGAGAATATAGCGAATAGAAGATTTCATAAGTGAATCTAAGCATAAGGCGAGTCGACTTGGCTAGGTTGATTTTGAGAGTTTGGAGAATCGAGGGGTCGTGCCTTTCTTATTGGCTTTATTATAGAGAGCTCGAAAGGGATTTGAGAATAGAACTGAGGGTCGTTTTTGCCGTTGCTTCGTTATGACTAGCTTACTAGTTTCTCTATTGTGCAACACGTTCATCGACACAGCTTAGAGGTAGAGGGGAAATTTTTCCACTTGGCGGGCGAGCGTGTGTTTTTGAGAGTTGTCACATACGGCCCATATGGGCCTGAGGCTTCGCAGTCCTTTTTAGGCCAAGAGCCTAGAGAGGCTTTTTTAGAGTGGGATCATGCTCGTGAGTTAGCGAGAATTCGCGCTGCGGGCTTTCATGCGATCCGTATTTACACAGCGCCTGCTTCAGATTTGTTAGATGCCGCGCTTGCTGCGGGTGTCGTGCTGATGGTGGGAATTCCGTGGCGCTGGATGCAAGTTTTTCGAGGAGGAAAGCAAGAATCGCTCTTTACCCAAGCTCGGTTAGAATTCCTCAAACAACTCAGTGACTGGGGAAATCACCCCGCAGTTGTTGCAGTTTATGTGGCCAATGAAATACCCGTAGACATTGTCCGCTGGATGGGAGCCCATGTCGTGCGGCAGTCATTAGAAACCCTGATTGAAGACTGCCGTGGGAGTCATCCGCATTTGCTCTACGCCTATGCGAGTTTTCCCAGTACGGAGTATCTTGAGCCTGCGAATGCTGATTTTACAGCGATGAATGTCTACTTAGAGAATCGTGATCGCTACTGGGCATATTTAGCGAGGCTTCATAATGTCGCTGGAGATAGGCCAGTGATGATCTCGGAATTCGGGGTGGATTCTCAGAGCCTTGGTGAAGGGATGCAGGCGGAAATGCTTCTTTGGGCGCATGAACAGAGCTATGGTGCGGGCTGTGCAGGGCTAAGTGTCTATGCGTGGAGTGATATTTGGTGGAATCATGGTGGCTGGGTAGAAGACTGGTCCTTTGGTCTGACTCGGCGTGATGGTTCTGCTAAGTGTGCTCTAGAGAGTCTAGCAGCTTCGTTTTTGATGGTCGGGCGCGACCGCCAACAACTACAGAGATCACTCCAGAAGAGGCCGCAATTCTCAGTGATTATTTGCACCTACAATGGGGCTCGTAGAATAGAATCGTGTCTAACATCATTGATGGATTTAGAGTATTCGGACTACGAAGTTATTGTCGTTGATGATGGCTCTCAGGATCAAACGCGAGAGATTGTTCAGAGGTTTTCTGGTGTTAGATTCATTTCACAACCTTCTAACAAAGGGTTAAGTGCTGCGCGTAATCTAGGAGCTAAGCATGCCAAAGGAGAGGTGTTTGTCTATACAGATGATGATTGTCAAGTGGATCGAGAATGGCTCTTTTGGTTGGCTCGAGGATTGAGTGAATTAGACTGTGATGCTTGTGGTGGACCAAACTTACCACCTACACCTATAGATGGCGATGAAGCGATTGTAAGTGCAGCACCGGGTGCTCCCAGTCATGTTCTCATAGCTGATAGAGAGGCAGAGCATTTGCCGGGTTGTCATATCGCTGTTCGGCGTGAAGCGTTTGAGGCGATTGGAGGATTTAACACAGATTATTGGATTGCTGGTGATGATGTGGATTTTTGTTGGCGACTTGAGCAGGCAGGATTTCAAATGGGATTTCAGGCAGCGAGTTTTGTCTGGCATCGCCGTCGCACGACATTATGGAATTATGCAAGACAGCAGTGGAATTACGGTAAGGCAGAGGCACGGCTCATGCGCGATCATCCAGAGAGGTTTCACCGTGGTCAAGGTGCACGCTGGAAAGGTGTCGTTTATCAAGGTGCCGCTATAAAAGCACAAAATCATTCAGTGATCTACCAAGGGAAGATGGGAGCTGCCCCCTACGCTCAGATATGCACAGAGATACAGCCGAGGCGCCCGCTGCACAGGGACTTTAGCTCGCTCAAGCACAGGCTCATGCTAGCGCTCTGCGAACTCGTTCAGCCGCATTTACGCCATTGGGCGCGCAGTCTCTACAGTTTACCCTGGCGCTGGAAAGTGCCTGTTCACCAAGTTCTTAAAGAAGAGAAAAATCGGGTGAATCCAGGTGGTGTTATTTATGAAATCTGTCTCGCTGAGAGTCAGAGAAACCTTCGTGCCCAAGGGCTTGAAGCGCTCATTCAGCTAGGGTTTCAGCCCTGTTCAAGCACCGATAAGTGGGATGTTCAAAAAGAAGGACAAAAGGCACTAGTAACTTGTGAAGAGCTAGGGGATCAATCATGGCAGTTGCGAATTCGCTATTGCGGATTACCCTCAGAGTGGGCTAAGATAAAAAAAGCATTGAATGAGCATCATGAAATATAAACACGGTACGAAACAGAGGTGGTTGACGATTCTTGGATTAGCCATGTCTTGCGCGCGTCTCGTGGCAGAGCCTAATGCACCACTAGAAATTCTCGTTGCAGAGAAGAGAGACCCAGTGGTAGAGAGAACTGATTTTATTCGCGTGGATGAAGATGCCCACGCTGCGAGACTACAGACGGGAATCACTCGATATCAGAAAGGAGACGTCGTCTTGGATTTGATCGGAGCTGTGCATGTTGCCGATAAAGAGTATTTTGTACAACTGAATGAGGAATTTACAAAATACGAATCCGTCTTATTTGAAATGGTAGGAGGAGAGAACCTCGTCAATGGCCAAGTACCAGCACCAGCTCCCGGGCAGAAAGTCGATACCATGACGCTACTCTTAGGAAAAGCCTACACAGCGATGGAGAAATTCTTAGCGCTCTCCGGGCAGAAAGATCATGTGGACTACTCTGTAGAGAACTTCGTCCATGCTGATCTGACACTGGGTGAATTTAAGCGACTGCAGAAAGAAAAGGGCGAGAGTATCATAGGGTTTGCGCTAAAACAAAATAAGCTGGAAACAAAACCTAAAAAAGAGCCAAACGCAATGAAGCTCATTGCCGCACTCTTAACAAAGAACTCTGATAAGGCGAAGTTGGAACTTGTGCACACGCTGGGAGCCGGTGATGATCAAATCGCACAGTTCGCAGGTGATTCTGTCATCATAGGTGACCGTAATTTAAAATGCATAGAGGTGCTTGAGGAGCAGATAGAGGCAGGAATCAAGTCACTTAGTATATTCTATGGCGCAGCTCATTTCCCTGATATGGAACAGCGTCTTTTGGAATCTGGATTTAAAAAGACATCCCATCGCTGGATCACGGCGTGGAATGTCAAAAAACCTCAGAATAAGAAAGCACCTTAGTCTCTAGCAAATTCAGAGAGAGTGAATAGTTAGCTCGCGAACTGTTTGGTAAATCAGGAAATACATCCCCCAGAGAGGTTCTCAGAGTAAAGCAATAGAGAGCGTGTGTACAGGGACCAAGGGGTGCAGCGTGAGACTGATTGGTTTAGACTATGAAAAATTTGCAAGTTCTCAGACAGGGATTAATGTTAATGACGCTAAAGGCAATAGTAAGGATCAGAAAAATATGACAGATAGGGCAGAATCAGAGGAACAAAAAAGTAGATGGAGTGACTGGCTCAGCGAGCATGGTGGTCGACTATTACTCTTTGCTCGTCAGCAGACTCGCTCAGCTCACGATGCAGAAGATGTCTTGCAAGAAGCACTCGTGAAATTAGCAAAAAAAGTCGGTGACGGAACCTTTGATGGAGGTCAAGAATCCTGGCTGCCCTATGTGTACACGAGTATTAGACGCTGCTCTATTGACCTGGGTCGCAAGGATGATCGACGGAGGCGCCGAGAAGAAAAAGTGGAAGGCGATAAAATGATCCATACCGGAGGTCGCACAGATCCGTGGTTTCACACAGTAGGCTCAGAAGATGAATCACGCCTCTTCATAGAAGAAGGACTCAAGTCTATACCGGAGAAATTCTCCGAAGTGATCGTCATGAAGATATGGGGAGAGAGAACATTTGCAGAAATTGGGGAAACATTAGGCATATCACAGAATACAGTAGCATCGAGATATCGCTACGGACTAGAGGCCTTAAAAAAGGCACTCTCAAAAGCAAAGAAAGACGGAGATATTGCGATACACGTATAAGAAGGTGAGGAGGAAAGGATGAAAGAAGAGATGAAAAATCTAGAAGGTGAATTAATAAAGTTAGAGCCAGAGCCTCTTAGCGAAGCTCTCTACCTGCGCCTGAATCAAGCCATGCAGCGAGCCCATCAAGAGGCCACTACTTCGCAAGAGCTTAGCTTAGAGGAGCTGGAACAGACACTAGAAAAACTCGCCCCGAGTGGGCTGAGTCATGGCTTTTTGAGTCGCATGGATACAGCCATGCAGGAATGGCAAGAAGAGGGCGAGAAAGAAGCAAAAATTGTACCATTTAGTGGGGAGCAAACATCCTCCATTACCGAGCCCGTTGTGACGTGGCGAAGCCAACCACAGGGGCAGCAGGCTGGAAGATTCTGGAACTACGCCTCAGTGGCTGCGGTCGCTCTATTTGGTGGACTACTAGCACTTACATTGCCGGAGCAGAGCCAAAATTCCCCGAGTAGTGCGCCCCAATTATCCAGAGTAGATCAATCAGATCGTATCGTCTCATCCACGGCATTAGCCAAAGGCAGAGAAGAGCGCCAGGTGACAAAGTCTTCACAGCTACACCCAGTTCAACTGACGCGATCCAGTGCGGATCGCAACATCATTGGCATCTCTAGTGAAGGGGTTAGGAAGAACCACCACGACCAGCCATGTCGCTGCCTAAAGGTAGAATATGTCGACGTGATTGAGATGCGAAATAGTGATGGTAAGCAGATAAAAATTGAAGAACCCAAAATAGAGTATTTATACATACCTATAGAAGAAAATTAGAAAAATAATAGTGATGAGAACGCTCTAATGTTGAAAGAAAAATTTAGAGTAAACTTAAAAATCGCTATGAAAACATCACTAAAATTACCCCAGAGTTTTGTGGTCGTTACACGTCCAGTTGTTGCCACAGCTCTCAGTGCAGGATTCGCTATATTGCCTAACATATCTAAAGGGATAGAGCGTCCAGTGCCAGTGAATGAGAAAGAGAACCAGAAACTAAATTCTGAGGAGCACGCCACACAGAAAAGTGAAGCCCTCCCGTGGTTAGGTGTCTCAGGTGACCCGCTCCCCGAAGTTTTGCAATCACACCTAGGGATTACAAAAGGATTGCTGATTCATTTCGTTAGTCCAGAAAGCCCCGCTGAAGAAATTGGACTAAAATCACATGATGTTCTAACAAAGATAAATGATCGCGCTATAGGTAGCCAACTCACCATGAAGGAGGCGATATTAGACACTCAAGTTGGTGATAGAGTGAATCTTGAATACATGCGAGCAGGTGAGAAAAAGCAAGTGGAAGTCACCCTCAGTGCTCGCCCTGCTCATATAGCAGAGTCTAAGCCTCTAGCAGAAAGGCAGTGGATAGAGCCTCGCGACGGGGCTCAAAATCGAAATCATGATAGAGGGAATTCACTATTTCCCAGAGGTCGAGGCTCCCTAAGTGGCATGCTGGGTCAAATTGATGCCAAGCATCAGCAAATGATCGAGGACTTGCTCAATGACAAGCAGCGAGGGTTTGATCTCCACCAGCAATTAGATCAGCAATTTGAGCAAATGCGCCAGCAGATGGGTCACTCAGGCATACAACTTAATTTTAATAACCTGATGGGAGATGTTCAGTCTAGCCAGACCAGTGTGATGACAATGTCAGACGAGCAAGGCTCCGTGACAATGCAGCGCAATGACGAAGGGACACAGGTGACCGTAAAGGATCACAAAGGTGTGGTTTTGTTTGAAGGCCCTTATCATACGAAAGAAGATAAAGCTGCAGTCGACCCCGAAATACGGAAACGTATCGAATCCCAGAACTTCTCAATAGGAAGTGATATACAGGGGCTGGGTGGTCTATTTGGTCGCTAAGTCACAACCATAGTAAAAAGTTTATAAAAACTTGGTCTATAGCTTGGGTGGATCTTATTCACCCAAGCTATGAAATAGAAATTTTCTCTGATGCTACTCCGCGCCAGAGTCTGAAGGGCGCTTACCTAACTTGTCGTTTAGGAAGAGCAGGCCAGTGACATCATCCCCGATTCTTTCGAGTAAAGCGATGACATCTTCGACACTCTTTTCCTCCTCGACCTGTTCGTCCAAGAACCATTGAAGGTGGCTCTTAGTGGCATGGTCGTTTAGTTTAAGAGCGAGTTCATAGAGGCGGTTAATAGAAGCTGTGTTTTCTTGTTCTTGAGCTAGAGAAACTTGAAACGCCTCAATTGGAGCATTAAACTCAGAGCGAGGCACAGGAATTTGGCTTAGTTTCACTCTACCACCTCTGTCTTGGAGGTAGCCGACGAGCTTCAAGGCGTGCTGGCGCTCTTCATCATGCTGAAGAAGCATCCACTGAGCGAAACCATTGAGATTTTCGGAATCAAAGTGGTTCGACATAGCGAGATAGTTGTGGGAAGCGGCGAGTTCTTGGTTAATTTGGGAATTAATAGCGTCTTCGAGTTCTGGATGGATCATAATATTTAAGTTATCGTTACTCGCATTGTTCGCGCACATAGAGGCCTAGGTCAACGACTATTTGTGTGAGAATCTGTCTCAATAGTGATCCAAGTTGCTTTATTTTACAAGTGTTCCCAGTTTTCGTTATTGAGAATCATTATCTAGAAGTGGTGTTCCTTAGTGAGCAGAGACTTTGAGTTCTTTCACTGTAAAAGAGGGAAGAGTCGAAGCTTTAAAATGAAGCAATGAAGAAGAACGGCGAATTTCTAGAAAAGAGTTCTGAGTGATTGAGGACGCTTCTAGTGACCTCATTCCTAACCATGCCATTGGATTTTCCATTTCTGCGTTACCCATGATTCCTATGAATGGATGCAGAAGAGGTTGTGTTTACCTTGATCGGAAATAGTCTGAAGGCATTTCTTCATCGAAAGCAGGGGAACTGAGGAGCTCTTGCTGTGAATTTTTGTAAGAATGGGAGAAAAAAACAAAAACATCTTGCATCCCTGCGAACTTTAGCTAAAACACCGCCCACCGATTGGCAAAGCGGGTGTAGCTCAGTGGTAGAGCGCGACCTTGCCAAGGTCGATGTCGAGAGTTCGAATCTCTTCACCCGCTCCAGCCAATCTCGTTTTATTCAGAATCAGAAGTTTTAAGATCTTATTTTTGTATAAGATCAAAAATTTTCTCTTCTGCTAGAAAACAAATTTGCCAGATAGCTAGATCTGCGAGTATTTGCACATATGGTCTATCTTAGGTAAAGCGGGTGTAGCTCAGTGGTAGAGCGCGACCTTGCCAAGGTCGATGTCGAGAGTTCGAATCTCTTCACCCGCTCCATTTTAGGGGTCTCCACCAAAGATTGGGGAATGAGGTATGTTGTTTCTTTTCTAATGAGTAGTTATCCGCATTGAGTGATGACTTGGGTCTCCACCAAAGAGTGTTTTTCACCACAGATTGGTGGGTCTTTACTGAAGTTTGCCATCGCGAATAGAGGATGGCTTATGTGATCCAGTGCTCGTCACAGAGTTTCACAATAGATGAGAAGTCTGGCGTGCCGTAAGCGGCATGGGCGGCTGTGGAGAGGGTGTCTGCTAGGGTTGCATTCTGTGCTTTTACTGTGATGCTGAGCTTTTCTCTCAGTCCGTCAGCAAAGCTGTGACTGAGTACGTGACTGCGATGGATGCCTTCTTTCTGAATGGACTGATAGAGATCACCCGAGGTGGAAAAGGCACCATGAGTCACAGCAATCGGCTCACCATAAGGTTTCCCATTTTGATCGAGTAGAACAAGAGAGCGATCTCTATTTCCGAAAGCAAAAATCTCACCCCCTAAGTCGATGAGTGCCTCGGAAAGCTGGTGTTGTTTTAGTAAGGTGGCGACTTGGTCGACCGCATAGCCTTTGGCAATTCCTCCGTAATCTAGCAGAAGGGAATCAGCGTGGGGGTGGAAGGAGATGGCCTTGCCTGCTGCGAGGTGGTGGAATTGTAGTTGGTCTGAGCCAACACGTTTTTTGAGCAGTTTGACTCTTTGTGGGGCGGGGACTTGGCCAGCGGCATGACAATATCGCCAGTAATTTGTGAGTGAGCCAAAGGTGATGTCAAAGTGCCCATGCGTGAGGCGAGTGTATTTGGCAGCGAGTTTGCTGAGCTCATAGAGCTCGTCACTGACAGGTATGGGATTGCTGGGCTGGGCGTTGGCTTTTCGGCAGAGACTGAGTGCTTCACTGTCTGGGCGGTGCACCGAGAAGGTGAGTTCGAGGTGTTTGAGGAGGGTTTTGACTTTTTGTTCTAAAAGGGCGGGCGGCTTTTCGTGGAAGAAGCACCTGAAGTGGCTACCCATACAGGGCCATTTCCAGACTGTTTCACGCGTGTTGTTAGAGACTGCGCTAACAAGTGGAGTGCCCAGACAGAGAGAGAGAAATGAGCGCCGCTTCATCATTTCTAATCGTAGGCGACTCCAGAATTCCAGTATCGATACATGTCCTCGGCACTCGGCACTTCAGTGGGACGCACAGGGCGAAAGCCGATCCACATGATACTGGTATGATACCAAATGCTCTTGGGAGACTGCGGATCAGAGATCTTCCACTGTGGAGAGGAAGGCGTGCGGCCACTATAGGTGAGTTCAGAAAGATCGGCATTCCAGTGTCCACCCTTACACACGTGAGGGTAGGGGCCAGTCGCTCTGATCCATGGATTAGAGACTTCATCCATACCACCGAGGGCATGTTTACGATGTCTAACAAATCCGTCGAGTGTCCACTCCATGACATTGCCTAACATGTCGTAGAGTCCCCAGGCATTGGGCTGTTTTTTTCCCAGGCGCTGGTAGGAGCCATTACTATTGTCATTATACCACGCTGATGCTTCGACATTCTCGGGAGCGGAAGTGGTCATGCCTGCACGAGCGGCGTATTCCCACTCAGCTTCTGTCGGGAGTCGGTAGAAATGGCCTGTCTGCCAGCTCAGCCACTGGCAGTATTTATTGGCAGCGTGCTGAGTCATGGCGATGGCTGGGTGACGCCTCACTCCCATGCCAAAACTCATGGCGTGATAGGGCTCAGAAGGCTGGGCTAAGATGATATCTCCTTTCTCAACTTCTGAGTCGTCCTGTGGGTAGCCGTCTTTATTGCGGACAATCTTTGGCTCCATGAAGGGCTGATAGAGATCCCATGAGATTTCTTTCTCAGCCATCCAGAAGCTATTGAGATGAGCGGTGAAGACATCGTCAGGCTCTGTGCCTTTGAGCTGCACACTGCCTTTAGGGATCGGAATCATCTTGAGAGTCGCTCGGACATTCTCGATTCGATCGGTATAGCTCTCAGAATGTTTACTCTCCGAGTCTTGAATGTTACTGGCTTGGCTGAGAATTTTTTCTCGGATCTTCAGGACGAGTTCCATCTCAGCGGGGTCAATGCTGTCGCCACTGGGAGTGCTTTTGTGGGCATGGATAGTTTCTCCTTCTGGCCAGACTGCTCCTTGTGCGATCCATTGTTTGATCGTCTCAATCTCAGCTTTTGGGACTCGCTTGAAGCGCCCTGCGGGTGGCATCGCGAGTCGCTCTGACTCAGGTAGAGTGAGAGCTGTGTAGAGAAGACTTTGAGCAGGATGCTTCGGTGTGAGGGATGACCCGCTGTTTCCTCCTTTAAGAATGTCTGCGTAAGTCTCTAGCGAAAGGTTGCCACCATTGAGCTGCTTTGAGTCAGTGTTATGACAGCTGAGGCAGCGCTCAGAGAGGATCTCTTTGACTTGCGAGAATAAATCCGGAGCAAGTTCTGGAGTAATTTCTGGGGCACTAGCGGCGACTCCTTGAGCAAGGAGGGAGCACACCACGGTGTAAACAAGAGAAAGAGTTTTCAAATCTCGTTAGAATTTATAATTGGCGGGTGTGGCAAATGGTCGCGCCTTGAAGGGTGTGTCGTAATCCCACTTTTTCTCACTATCAAAGAAGACCTCTTCAGACTCTAGGATATCTTCAGGGTAAATTTCCTGACCAGAGTAGGAAGCGAGACGACCCATGAGCGCGAGCAGATGGGTATTGTAGGATGACTTCAGGTCAGTGTAGACCTTGCCCTTGCGGATTTCACTCAGGAAGGCCTTGTGCTCCTCGACGTAGCCGAGTGGTGTGTTATCGATGCTTTCGATGATTTTTCCCTCTTTCTTGATAAGAGAGCGGCCATTACTGAGATGAGTCATCCCTTTGGTGGTAAATATTTCATCATGAATCGTGGAGTAGCGGTTAAGGTGGCTGCCGTTAAGGCCTGCGCGGCGGCCATCTTCGAATTCGTAGTTGATATGGATATGTCGAGTGACATTGCGCAGCGGGTAATCATAAGGGCGCCCACCCACGCCATAGCAGCGGAGAGGCTTGTCATCTCGCATGGCCCAGCTGAGCTTATCGACGGTGTGAATGAATTGTTCCAAAATAAAGTCCCCACTGAGATCAGCGAAGCTAAACCACTTCGACCAAGAATTATGGTCGTCAATAGTAGTGTATTTCTCTGGATCTAGGTTCTTGCGTCTCTCTTTGGCTTGCCAAGTGTAGTAGTATCCATGGGTATTTAGGATATCTCCGAGATCTCCCGAGAGGGCTGTTTCATAGAGTTTTTTAGCCCCTTCGGTGTGACGCCAGACGAGGCCTGTGAGAAAAGAGAGGCCTTTTTTATTGGCGGCTTCTACAGCGTCTTTGACAATTTGCAGTCCCGGGCTATCGACACACCAGGGCTTTTCGGCAAACACATGTAAGCCTTTTTCAAAGGATCGCTTCACCTGTGCAGGTCGAAATGCTGGTGAAGTGGCCAGCAAGATAATATCAATGCCTGAAGAAGCGACTTTTTCAAAACTATCATACCCGTAGTAAACACGATTTGCACAATCAATGCGCTCGCCTCGCTCACTCTTGAGAAGTTCTAGGGACTCGCTCGCTTTTTTCTGATTCACATCCCCAACTGCCCAGAGAATGGTGTTGGGATCTGCCTCTAAAATATCTCGCACCGCACCACTGCCGCGTCTCCCAAGTCCCACGATGCCGACCTTTAATTTCTTGGTCTTCAGATCACCTTCTGTCTGGGCAGATAGCTGACTGAGGCAGCTCGTCAAAGCAGCTGCTCCTGTGGTTGTCAAAAATTGTCTCCGATTAGGCTGTTTCATAGATGATCTCGATGTGAATAGATGCGAATGACACGCGAGTGTGATTCTATATGTTGATTGTAAAAAGAGGGTGAGTGGCCCCAATACTGAACAGAAACTAGATCGACTGTGTATGCAGAACAGTTTCTTATTCAACTACGTGTGCGTTATTTTTGCCTCAGCCACTGGTGGACTTCAAGCTTCTTTACGTTTGCTCAATCCAACTCATTTCAGAGAAATTCTGAGTGAGTGATGAACCGTGTGAGGAAGAGAAAATGAAATAGGACTAGTCGTCGAAACTGAGTACTTGGCAGCTTGGGTGATTCCTCCTAGCGTTTTGCTATGTATTTGATACCAACGATCTTACGTGTTTTCTCTAGCTTGTCTGGGTGCTTAGCCATCACAGTTTTGGCCAGTACTTTGGGCTCTAGCTGGGCGATGGGTGAGGAGTCTTCTTCTTATGTGCGTGTTGAAAGACCAAATGTGATCTTTATTCTAACAGATGATCAGAGGCTGGATTCTTTACCCATTTATGGAAATACCTTTGTGGAGACACCTCATCTTGATGCTCTGGCAAAGGAGTCCATTGTTTTTGATAAGGCCTCGGTGACGAGTGCGATTTGCACACCTTCGCGGGCTTGTTATTTCCTCGGACAGTATGAGCGCCGGCATGCGGTTAATTTTAATTCTGGAAACTCTATGTCTAGGGAGGCGTGGGAGCAGAGCTATCCGATGCTCATGAAGCAGGCGGGCTATTTCACGGGCTATGTGGGCAAGAACCATGTTCCGATAGGGGAGAAAGGTTATGAGACTGGCCTCATGGATGAGAGTTTTGACTTTTGGTATGCTGGCCACGGGCACATTAAATTTTATTCCAAACGCCATCATGAGATTTTTAAGAGTGCGAAGGCAGACACCCAAGTCGAGATAGTCGGAGAGGCGACTCAGTCATTTCTACGCGGTAATACCTTTATTGCAGGAGCAAAGACGTTTCTTGAAGAGCGCCCCGAGGGCCAGCCTTTCTGCCTGAGTATTTGTCTGAATGTACCCCATAATGCAGGGACTTTGGAGATGGCGATGCTCCCGACAGATCCAGAACTCTATCGAACACGCTACCGTGATCGTATCGAGGAGATAGAATTCCCGAGCACCTATGTCGCGAAGAAGGACATTCAGTCACCGAAGCTACCAAGCAAAGTTCTGCATACAGAATCTCGCCAGAGTATATACAACTATGTTGATACGCCAAAGACTCTGCGGGAGCAAATGGTCAGGCAGTATCAGACAATCACAGGAATTGATCTGATGTTAGGTGAAATTCGCGAGCAACTAGAGAATCATGCCCTCGCTGAGAATACAGTGATTATATTCACCTCAGATCATGGACTTCTCCTTGGTGATCATGGATTAGGCGGGAAGTCTCTTAATTACGAATCTTGTCTCGCAGTACCTCTCATCATTCATGATCCCAGGCTTCCTGCGGAGCGTAAGGGGGCTCGTAGTCAGGCTCTAGCTCAGTCCATTGATATTGCACCGACTATTCTTGAGCTCGCTAAGGCATCATTACCAGAGACAGTTCAAGGGCGATCTCTTGTGCCTGTGTTAGAGGGGAGAACAGACTTCATCCGATCATATGCATGGGCAGAAAACTTGTGGTCCAATATGTTTGGTAATCCACGCTGTGAGAGTGTTCGCACTCAGCGCTTCAAGTACATCCGATATTTTGCGAACTCTAGAGAACTCTGGCTAGAAAAACTAAAGCCAGAAAATAAGGCAAAACTCTACGAGGTGACTCCTCAGATGGTGAGTCTCTACAAGGACTGGGCGATGGCCTCGATAAGTGGAGAGCAGCCAGTGTATGAGGAACTATTTGATTTAGAGAATGATCCTACGGAGTCACATAACTTAGCAGAAGACCCTGCCTATGCCGAGCAGCTTCGCTTACTCAGAGCTCGCTGCCAAGCAGGTGTCATCGAGGCGCGGGGAGATTTTACCCAGCCTCTTGCTGTTCTGCCTCTGAATTTAAAGGCGAAAAGTCGCTAGTACTGACGAGAGTGTTTGGATATTCTTTAAATACTTGCGCACACGCTCGGGCTTCGTGCTAGAGCGTGTGTCTAATCTATGGACTATTACCGAAGTGACTCAATAGCGGCTGCCATATCGGGTGCGCAGAATGTGGAGGAACCTGCCACGAGGACATTAGCTCCAGCCTGGCGCGCGACTGCGGCCGTTTCTGTACCGATACCGCCATCGACTTCGATATGGTAGCTCAGGCCACGCTCTTCACGCAGGCTGGCTGCAGTACTGACTTTATCCATGATCTCAGGCATGAAGGACTGCCCGCCGAATCCTGGGACTACAGTCATACAGAGGAGAAGATCAATTTGGTCTAAGAAAGGTTCGACCTCACTGAAGGGTGTAGCAGGGTTAAGCGCTAGCCCCGCCTTAACACCAGCTTTTCTGATGCGCTCGAGTGTTTCACCTACATTGTGCTCAGCCTCGACATGAACAGTGATGAGGTCAGAGCCTGACTCAATAAAGCGCTCAAGATAGTGATCCGGACGCTGGATCATGAGGTGAACATCCAGGAAGGTGTCATTACTCTCGTGGACAGCTTGGATAATGGCTGGGCCAAAGGAGATATTATCGACAAAATTACCATCCATGACATCGAGGTGAATCCAGTCTCCGCCACTGTGGATAGAGCGGGTGACTTCTTCGGTGATTTTACCGAAATCAGCGGCGAGGAGTGAGGGGGCAATGATAATATCAGAGTGAGTCCATGTCTTCATGGGCGAAACTATGGAGAGTTGTCGTTCACTTGTCGGTAAAAAAGGCTCTAAAAATGAGAGGATAAATGAGATGTTTTAAAGAAATAATCTCTGAGAAAATCCTGAGAAAAAGGGTGAATTTCAGAGATTTATTGTGACATGAGAGCTATCTAAGGGACTAAAGGACGTGAAATAGAAAGAAAATGGCATGAATTTTATTAAAAATAATTGTGACAATTTTGATGGAAACTATTGATTATAGAATGATTTAGAAGGAGTGAACAAAAATTTGAGGTGTTTGTTGGCGGAGCAGAAGCCCTTTTTACCTTTACGGAAATATTAAAATGGCGTTAAGCTCTTTTGTAGACAGCCCGACAGATTGGCTTTTCTTGCAGGTTATGGGGGTTTCCTGCAGAAGGCTCTGTCGGGTTGTCTCGTTTTAGTCCTTTCTTTTAGAGGTACCTCTTTGAAAGGTTATGAGAGTGTTGTCCAAGAGTACAGATTCTTGTGAGGGCAAGAAGAAGCCTCTTTGTTTTTTCTAGAATCTTTGTTTTCTCTAATTCGTAGTTTGCCTGTTTGCTATATTCTACGTGCTTTGCTAGGTTGACACGAAATTATATGTTTAGAAGAAGTCAAAGTAACATCACAGCCAATGGCTGGCTACTGGTCGGCCTGCTTATTTGGGCACCACAGCTAGTGGCGCGCCCAGCACTGAATGATCTAGAAGTGCCGAGTACCAAGGCAGATTTACTGGATATTCAAACATCCATGCAAGAGCATCTTGAGCGTGTAAGGGCGGCGACAGTGTGTGTTGTCCTCGGGGATAATGAAGGCTCTGGTAGTGCTGTGATCATATCTGAGACGGGTCTGGTGATGACTGCCGCTCACGTGTCTACTGGTGTGGGCAGAGAGCTCAAAGTCCTTATGGAAGACGGTAGTGAGCATAAAGCTGTCAGTCTGGGGTTAGACTCCACGTCTGACGCCGCTTTGATACAAATCACCTCGGAAGGGGATTTTCCCTATGTGGAGTGGGACAGGGAGGGAACCACAGAGTTAGGAGACTGGGTATTTGCACTGGGGCATTCTGGTGGGTTTGACAAGGAGAGAGGCTCGGTGGTTCGCTTGGGAAGAGTGATTCGTATTGAGGAGACGACAATGCAGAGTGATTGTAAGCTCATTGGAGGGGACTCTGGAGGGCCTTTATTTAACTTAGATGGCGTGTTAGTGGGAATTCACAGCCGAGTTGCGGCAGAGCTAGAGGGGAATCTGCATGTGCCAATGGGAGAATTCATCACGCACTGGGATGAGATGGAAGCTGGTGAATTTCTTGGAGAGGGGCCATATGCAGAAAAACCTCAGAAAGGAACTGCATTTCTGGGAGCCGGATTTGATGAGAAGCCAGAAGGTCTACGGATTAGAGAGTTTTCTGACGACTCGACACTTAGTGAGGGTGGTGCGCAGGTAGGTGATGTTTTATTGAGCCTCAATGGAGAAATGATGACTTTAGTGCAAGAAGTGATTGATTTTATGAAGGAAAAGACTGCCGGGGAGAAAGTGACTGTGCAACTCATGCGTGAGGGAGAAACCATGGAAATCGTCATCGTGCTCGGGAAACGTTAGTTCGGGGGAATATGCTGAATTTTAGGAAAATTATGAAACGGCCAGTAGAGCTCATTTGGTTCACTCTGTTTGGTTTTGTTAGTGCACAAGGTGTTGTCCTTGAGAGTGATTTGCGGATCAATGGAGCTAAGGTGGAACAAGTCTTTGAGCCTCATCGTGAGCTCTTGCAAGAGAGTAGTGCGGTGATCTATGGAGGGTCTAGAAGCATTGGCTATGCCGTGATCCTTAGTGCAGATGGTTACCTATTGACAAAAGCCAGCGAGATAGACGGGGTGGAGGATCTTTCTGTTAGAATAGGGCGTAAAAAATACGTCCCTGAAGTGATTTCCCAAGACACGGAGTGGGACGTGTGTTTGCTGAAAATAGAGGCCAGTGATTTAGTCATGTTGGAGTGGGGAGAGGAGCAATCTGTGTCTCAGGGAAGCTGGGTGGTGTGTAATGGCTCGACGAGTCGTTCTCGCAGAAGAATTAGCGTGGGCATTATTAGTGCTCACTCTAGGCATCTACCAGGGGCAGTTCCTGTGGTGATTGGTGTTGGGCTCGCTGAAGAAGAGGGAGAACTTAAAGTCACCTCTGTCACAGAAGACTCAGGCGCGGATGAGGCTGGGCTAGAAAAAGGTGACATTCTGTTAGAGTGTAATGGAGTGGTTGTGGAATCCCATGAGTTTCTCCAAGATTTACTTAGAACTATGCAGGCGGGTGACATTATGAAGCTTCGCTACCAGCGCGGTGATGAAGAACACGACACAGAGGTGAAGCTACGAGGGCGGCATTTTTTTGATCAAGGGCCGGTGGATCGTAATGATCAGATGAGTGGACGCTACTCGATCCGTCGAGACAGTTTTCCGATGATACTGCAGCATGACATCCCTCTGAGTCGCCGTAGCTGTGGAGGGCCACTGCTGGATCTCGACGGGCGCTGTATCGGGATGAATATCGCCCGGGCGAACAGAGCCGAGACCTTTGCGATTCCTGTCAATGAGCTGCGAGCTCTCGGTGAGAAAATGATCTCAGAGGCTACTGGGGAGACACAGTCACCACAGTAGGAGTCTGCTCGGCAAGATAGTGTCTAGCAGCAGCGAGAATATCTTGGGTGGTGACCTTCTCAATAGCCTTCGCTGTCTGCTTGTAGTTTTCTGGTTCAAAACCAAAGAGATAGTCAATACTACAAAGACGAGCCATTGCTGCGTGGCTTTGATTAGTGAGTGCTTGTTTGGCTAGCCAAGACGTTTTTACACTGGCGAGTATGCTCTCAGGCATCCCTTGTTGGCAGATAGTGTGGATGGTTTCTTGGAGTGCCGTTCTGGCTTGCTTAAGCTGTTCTGGTGATGTGCCTAAATAGAATCCAAAGAAGCCACTGCTGAGACCACGGAACTGGGTGGAAGACACATAGTAGGCGAGTCCGAGTTCTTCTCGAATTTTTGAGAAAAGAGGCCCTGCCATATCAGAGAACCAGTCCTGGAGGAGGTCAAGGGCAAAGCGGTGTTCGCTATTTAAGTCCGCCCCTGGATAACCGAGAGTCAGAACAGCCTGCTGCTTGGGCAAGTGAAGTGCGTGCTCACTGGGAGGGGTTATTGTCTGCTGGAATGCAGAGAGAGGTGCTCCCGCAGGAGTGGCAGCGAGTGTCTTTTCTGCGAGATCAATGACCTCACTAGGATCTATGGAGCCAAAGATAGCACTAACAGAATGAGAAGCTCCCATGCAGCATTGGTGGTGCTCTAGGAGAGTGTTTTGGTCGATGGATTGAAGAGATAGCTCAGTTCCTAGTCTAGGAATACCATAGCCTTCTTTCGCATAGAGTTCGGACTTGAGCTTACGAAATGCGAGGGATAGAGGGTCTTGCTCTTCTTCTTTGAGAGCGGTGAGCTGGACTTCCTTTTCGTAGTCAATAATGGCTTGTTCAAAGGCCGGCTGGGCAAGTGTCTCACCATGAATTTGGAGCACCTCTGCAAGATCAGGGCTGAGGCAGGAGGAGCCCAGCATCACGGTATTATTGCCAGCAGAGGCACCGATGCTCGCACCGAGAGATTCTAGGGTGTCAGCGATTTCCTGACCACTTCTGCGCTGAGTGCCTTTGGTGAGAAGGGTGCTGTGCAGTGTCGAGATGCCTGCGACTTCAGGTGTCTCGGCAATGAGACCACCTTGAGACACTGTCTGGATAGAGACAGTAGGGATCTTATGATCTTGGCAGAGGAGCAGCCTCATACCATTGGAGAGGGTGTGCTCGATGAGCTCACGAGAGCGCTTGGGTGTATGACGCTGCGTTTTGGTTTCTTCGTGGTCTTCGGGGTTAAGGGTGATAAGAGTGAGGTTGTTTTTTCCCATGAGGTGACTCTGGAGCACTCTCAAGATGTCAGCAGGCTCCACGGACTGGATGGTCTTTAGGTAGTTTTTTGTGAAATTCAGATCTCTGGCCTCATGCCAGTTAGAGGCGAGATCCGTGGCTCTGCCAGAGGCCGAACTGAGTGTGCGAAACTGCGAGCTCAAGCACATGCGTTTGGCTTTATTGAGCTCTGACTGGATGCTGCTGAGGTCTGTTTCTAACTCTTTTTTGAGAGAGGAGAGTTCATGGAGAATCGCCTCGTGGAGTGTTTGTTTCTCATCGGGTTCGACTTCCGCACTAATAGCGAAGAGTCCCGTGGGAGCAGTACTTAGCCAGCTCCAGGCGCCGATGTGGAGGCAGAGGTTCTGCTTTTCTCGAAGGTTCTGATAGAGTCTTGAGGAGTGACCTCCGCCGAGAATGGTGCTGAGTAGATCCAGCGGAGCAGAGTCCTTGTGGTGTATGCCTGGAGTAGTCCAGCAGAGATTAAACTTAGAGGCAGCGACAGCGTAGGAAGCGGCTCTCTCTCTGAGGCCGAGTTGCTTCGGCTGATGCTGGATGTCGGCCTGCTTGGTGAATGCTCTGGGAATATCCTTGGTGAGTTCTTCAAGCTCTTTGAGAATCTCTTCTTTTTGAAAATCACCCGAAATGGAGAGAAAGACGGTGTCTGGTGTGTAGCGCCCAGTGTGGTAGTCTAACATGTCTTGATAGGTGACTTGATTAAAGAGCTCTAAGTGACCTATCACTGGGTGCTTGCGACTGTCTTCAGAAAAGACGGTGGAGAACATCAGGCGGCTAGCGCGGTTATCAGGATCATCAAGCCCCATGTCGATTTCGCGGCGGATGACGTCTTTTTCTTTCTCAAATTCTTCTTTGGGGAAACTAGGGAAAAAGACCATCTCAGTCACCGCCTTGAGGAAGAGTTCGCGGCTGGTGGCAGGCCCATCAATGTAGTACACGGTTCGCTCAAAGGTGGTGTAGGCATTCCACTGGCCACCTGCTGCCTGCACACTCAGTGAGAGCTCTTCTGAACTAAAAGACTTGGTGCCCTTAAAGACCATGTGTTCTAACAAATGCGAGACACCTGCTCCCTGGAGTGCACCCTCATGAATACTCCCAGTTTCGACCCAAGCCTGTGTGCTGATGACAGGGGCTGAGCTATCGGCATCCAATATCACATGGAGTCCATTCTCGAGAATGTGAAGGGTGGCTGAGGTGTCAGGAAATTCCATGCGCCTTTTTTGGCGTAAAGCCAAGAGTGCAACAAGGCGAATCTATGTGCTTAGGAGACAAAAAAACCTCAGGCGAAACCACCTGAGGCTTTTAAAATGGGTCATGGTGGAAGTGTGATCAGCACATTTTCACCATTAATTCTTATGTTAGAGTGCGTTCTTCTGGCGCGCTGTGGCTTTGAGACGGAGCGCGTTGAGCGCGATAAAGCCTGAGGCATCATTTTGATTGTAGGCTTCTTCTTGGCCGTCTTCAGCACCTTCCATGGTCGCTATGTCCTCATCGTAGAGGGAGAGAGGGGAGCGGCGACCAGCTTGGATGCAGTTGCCTTTGTAGAGCTTGAGTCTGACTTCACCAGAGATGGTTTTCTGTGTTTCACTAATCAGTGCCTGTAGGGCTTCGCGCTCAGGGGCGAACCAGAAACCATTGTAGATGAGCTGGGCGTATTTAGGAATCAAGCTATCACGCAGAGCCTGTGCTTCACGATCCATGGTGAGTGTCTCTAAGTCTTGGCGTGCGGCTAACAGAATGGTGCCGCCGGGTGTCTCATACACACCACGTGACTTCATGCCGACAAAGCGGTTTTCGACAATGTCGATTCTGCCAATCCCGTGCTTGCCACCCAGGGCATTGAGCACACGCATGACGCCATAAGGGGAGAGGAGAGTGTAGCCGTCTTTTTCACCTTCGACTTGGAAGTCGCCGAGTTCCTTAATCAGGCAGCTGAGTCCTTCTGTCTGGAGGCCGATGACATTGCCTTTCTCGATGAGAAACTGTACATACTGTGGGGTGTCAGGAGCTTCTTCAGGGGAGACGGAGAGTACATACATGTCCTTGTCGCTCTCAGCGGAGGCGTCGTGCCAAGTGTCTTCCATGGCACCTGCCTCAAAGGAGATGTGAAGGAGGTTACGATCCATGCTGTAGGGCTTCTTCATGGAGGCTTTCACCGGGATATCATTCGCCTCAGCGTACTCGATCATTTCCTTGCGACCTGGGAACTGAGCGCGGAATTCGTCATCTCTCCACGGGGCAATGCACTGGATGTGAGGGGCGAGAGCCGCAGCAGCGAGCTCGAAGCGCACTTGGTCATTGCCTTTTCCAGTCGCTCCATGGGCAATAGCATCGGCCCCTTCTGCTATGGCGACATCAATTATGCCCTTCGTAATACATGGGCGAGCGATAGAAGTTCCCAGTAAGTAGCGGCCTTCATAGAGGGCATTACCTTGGAACATAGGGTAGATGAAGTCACTGGCGAATTCTTCTTTGAGATCTCCGATGTAGCACTTAGAGGCGCCAGTGGCGAGTGCCTTCTCTTCGAGCCCTTCGAGCTCTTCGGCCTGTCCGACGTCCGCACAGTAGGCAATGACCTCTGCATTGTATTTATCTTTGAGCCATTTCAGTAGGACAGAAGTGTCTAGACCACCAGAGTATGCGACAACAATTTTCATAGATGTGTGTACTTGTTAAAAGAGTTAGAATAAATAAGGAGAAAATAAAATAAGATCAGAACATCATGTCGATGAAGTCGTCTTTGATGAAGGGTTTGAATTCGTGGGCTTCTTCCCCATAGCCGACAAATTTGGGCGCGATGCCGAGTTCTTGCTGTACAGTCACGGCAATTCCACCTTTCCCAGAACCATCGAGCTTGGTGATAATGAGGCCATCCAGTGAGCAGGCTTTGTTGAATTCTTTGGCCTGCTGGAGGGCATTTCCTCCGGTGGTGGCATCGACCACAATCAAGCGAGTGTGAGGTGCTGAGTCGTCTTGTTTGGCAATGGTGCGGTTGATTTTTGCTAATTCCTCCATGAGGTTATGGCGAGTGTGTAGACGCCCCGCTGTGTCGATGATGAGGAAGTCGGCTTTTTCTGAAATGGCTTGTTGGTGAGCGCGGAAGCACACAGATGCTGGGTCAGCATTGGGCTCGCCCTTCACCATGGGAATCTGGAGTCTCTGTGACCAGATTTCGAGCTGCTCGACAGCGGCAGCGCGGAAGGTGTCCGCAGCAGCTAAGATCACAGAGTGGCCTTGTTGATTGAGCTGATTGGCGAGTTTCGCGGATGAAGTTGTTTTCCCTGTGCCATTGACCCCGATCACGAGTATCACATGGGGCAGGCCATCTACCCGTGGCGTGAGAGGGGTGGCGTCTTCGGGGAGAATGCTTGCGATATGTTGCTTGGTTGTCTGGATGATGTCATCGGCATTGACCTTGCGCCCTAGAGCTTTGAGATCATCGACGATGGTCATAGAGAGCTTTGCTCCCAGATCCGCGGAAATGAGATCAGCTTCGAGCTCGTCCCAGTCGACCTCTGCCTTGTTCGCAATTTTATTATAGAGTTGTTTGAAAAATCCAGCCATAGATACCTGTTATGAATAAGCGGGATTAGCGCCTTCTTAGTAAAAAGGCAACAGCAAAGCCACTCGCTCTCCATTAAGGTGATGTGAGAAAGATATCCTATAGGCTGTGACAAGAGGACAGTGGCAAAGACCAGTGAAGGAGAGGTGCTATAGAGGCAGGGTCATTGACTGGATCACCCTTGAGGGGTTAAAGGTGCCGTTTTAGAGATAGGGTTGGCTTTTGGTTCAGCGTTTAAATGAGTTTTTGGGTCGATCTTGGTGCTGGCTTTTGTCTCATGGGGGGCTCTAGAGGGGAGGTTACCTGGGGGCTTGAGTTTGGTGTCTGCTTGGGCCTTTATTTCGGTCTGTGTTTCATTCTCTATTTGAGGTGCTCGCTCTATGATTTTCACTTTGGAGCCCTCAGCGACAAATCCTAGCTTTGAGGAGGCGATCTGGACATTGTGTAGCTCGGGAGCACGTGTGATGATGGCATCTGGTGTAGCCCAGAGTATATCAATGTCGCGGCGGTGGGCTATTTGATCCATAACTGTGATGATACTTGAGCTTCCGTGGATAATATCGCGAGGGATGACGAGAACATCTTTGAGAGTTTGACCCTGAATCTGGGCGTTTACTACTTGGTTAAATCTCAGAGGTGGTTGGTCGGATTTGAGACCAAAAGGGTCCTGGATCTCAGCAATGACAAAGAGCTCTCTTGAGGAATTATCGAGCTCTCCCTCTGTACGCACAATCTGAGCCTGCCATCGATAGGGTTGCTGTGAGAGCGGATCTTTTAGTTCCACAGGGATGGGGCGGTCTTGTTTATGAATTTGGCCGAGGTCAATGAAGTTGAGCTGGCGACTGGAGAGCGGGAGGCGAATGTGAGCTGTTTCTGTACTATAGATTTCTCCCAGAGTCGTATTTACAGAGATGGTTTGGCCTGGTCCGACCAGCAGGCTGCGGACTCTACCGTCATAGGGAGCACGTATGTGAGTGCGCTCTAGGTTACGGTGTGCTCTCGTGAGATCTGCTTGGGCGGCTTTGAGATTCGCCTCGGCCTCCTTGAGTTGTGGGATACGAAGGACTAAATCATTGGGCTCATGATCAAAGCCGATGTCCTCCCAATTACGGCGCGCTTGCTGGGCTCTCGCATTCTCCTGCGCGAGGCTAGCCTCTGCTCGTGCTAGGTCTGCCTCAGCGGAAATGATTTGTGCTAAGAAATCCTCTGTATCAAGGCTGGCAAGAATATCACCTTTTTTGAAAAAAGCACCATTTTGGAAAGAATCGTGAATTTCAATGATTTTACCAGGGACAGAAGAGCTGATGGGGGTGGTGACACTAGTCTGGACAATACCCTGGGTGAGAATATGGATCTGATAGTCTATGGGAGCTAGGGAGGTGACAGCTGTCTCGATGACTCGGCGTTTCCCTGAAGAGGGCGCCCTTCGGGAGGGGGCACGTTCCTTGAGCTCATAGACAGCAAAATGTTCCCATCCTAAGTAGCCGAGGCCAAGAATGATCAATGCCGGTAAGATTCGGAGGAGATATTGCATGGGATGGGTGAAAGGCCGTGTGATGAGGTAGCGAAAGCACAGAGAGACTGACCAGATAGCTACGTCTAGGAATAACAGAATCTTACGAAATGCCACTGAAAGTTTTTTTAAAAACAGGCCTTCAAATGAGCATGTCTGCAATGAGGTACTTCGAGTATAGAGATTAGCAGAGATGCCCTCTAGAGCAAAAGGGTCGAAAATGAGTTTGGAGTCATCACGGTGGCGAGACAAAATGAGCTGAAATTGCTAGAGGTGACGAGAAGAGACAAAACCATTGATATTTTAGAGAATAGCCAGTAGATCTTGCCCTTGTAGGCATAGATAACCATGCACTACATTTGACATTATGAATGAAGAACAGCGTCGTTTAGCCTCCCCACTTGGTTCGAGAAGATCATGGAAAGAATGGGGTCCCTACCTCAGTGAACGCCAATGGGGAACGGTTCGAGAAGATTACACACGCAGTGGAGATGCCTGGAATGCGATTAACCACGACATGTCACGCTTCTATGCTTATCGCTGGGGAGAGGATGGCATCGGGGGCTTTAGTGATCATAATTCAAGGATTTGCTTCTCACTCGCTCTCTGGAATGGGAAAGACACAATACTGAAAGAACGCCTTTTTGGGCTGAGTAATCCAGAAGGAAACCACGGAGAAGACGTCAAAGAGCTCTACTACTATCTAGATGCCACACCGACACATTCCTATGGTAAAATGCTCTACAAGTACCCACAGAGTGAGTTTCCCTACTCTAAAATCGTCAATGAGAACCGTAAGCGGGGGAAATTAGACCCTGAGTATGAGATCGAAGACACCGGTGCCTTTGAAAAGAATCGCTACTTTGACGTGGTGATTGAACACGCCAAAGATTCTCCGCTGGACTGCCACATGCGAATCACCGTGACGAACCGTAGTGCGGAAGAAGCGCCGATCTGGCTCATTCCTCAAGCATGGTTTAGAAATACTTGGTCTTCAGGAACAATAGACATGGAGGACAAGCCAACCTTACAAAAGGTGGATGAGCAAACCACAGTTCTTGACCACAAAGACCTCGATTCCTACCTGCTGGACTGCCCAGATGCAGACGAACTTATTTATTGCGAGAATGAGACCAATCGCAAAATTCTCCAAATTGGTAAAAACAAATCCCAATACCCCAAGGACAGCTTTCACAGGTACCTCTGCGATGGTGACAAGACCGCAGTGAATCCTGAGCACAAAGGCACCAAAGTAGGCGCTGTTCACAAACTCGTCATCCCTGCTGGAGAGAGTCGAACCATCCGCATGAGACTACACCCCGTGCAGCTCGCCCAAGAAGTGGACACGGATGAAGTCTTTGAGAAGCGCATCAAAGAAGCTGACCGCTTCTATAAAGATGTCCAACAAGGTGTACCCGAGGGTGAGCCCCAGAACGTACAGCGCCAAGCCCTCGCGGGTCTACTCTGGTCAAAGCAATATTATTATTACAATGTCGCCGAGTGGCTAGATGGTGATTGTAAGAACCCAGCCCCGCCCGAGGAGCGCAGAAAAGGCCGCAATCACCACTGGCGCCACCTCATTAATGATGAAATTATTTCCATGCCTGATAAGTGGGAATACCCGTGGTATGCCGCGTGGGATCTAGCCTTCCACTGCATCCCGCTCGCTCTCGTCGATCCAGCTTTTGCGAAGCGCCAGCTCAGAATGATGCTCAAAGAATGGTACATGCACCCCAATGGTCAGATACCAGCCTATGAGTGGCAACTAGATGATGTGAATCCACCCGTACACGCCTGGGGAGTGCGCCGAGTCTACCAGATGGAGCAGAGGCGCAATAAAGGGCGCGGAGATCTAGAATTTCTCGAAGAATGCTTCCACAAATTGATGATTAACTTCACATGGTGGATTAACCGCAAGGATGAAAAAGGCAACAACATCTTCCAAGGAGGCTTCTTAGGCCTCGATAACATCGGAGTCTTTGACAGAAGCTCTGAGCTCCCTACTGGTGGGCACCTCAGTCAGGCAGACGGCACTGCCTGGATGGCCTTCTACAGCCTACAGATGATGCAGATCGCCCTCGAACTCGCCCTGCATAATCCTGTGTATGAGAAAATTGCGAACAAATTCTTTGAGCACTTCCTCAGTATCGCAGGAGCGATCACAAGTATCGGGGATGACGGCCAAGGACTCTGGGATGACGAAGAAGGCTTCTTCTATGACATGCTTAATACCCCAGACGGCCGTGAAGTCCCCCTCAAGGTGCGCTCTATGGTTGGACTGATCCCACTCTATGCCGTGGAGGTCATCTCCCAGGAGACACTCGTGCGCTTACCTAGATTCCACAAGCACGTGCTCTGGGTCTTAGAGAATAAGCCAGAACTCGCTAAACTCGTGCCGTCCGTTGAAGTACCAGGGGAAGGCCGCCGTCGCCTTCTCTCACTAGTCGGGCCAAATCGCCTCAGAAGGATTCTAACAAGAGTACTCGATGAAAAAGAATTCCTCTCACCATATGGAATCCGTGGACTCTCCAAAGCCCATGAGAAAGACCCCTACGTCTTTGATACGGATGGCATGCACCTCACAGTCAACTACATGCCAGCAGAGTCGAATTCTGACATGTTTGGTGGTAACTCAAACTGGCGTGGCCCAGTGTGGTTCCCAGTGAACTACTTACTCTTTGAGTCCTTACAAAAATTCCATCACTATCTGGGAGATGACTTCCAAGTCGAACACCCCACGGGATCAGGCAATACCTCTAACCTAGCGGAAGTCTCCAAAGACCTAGCCACTCGCCTGACCAATATCTTTATGCCAGGAGAAAATGGAGACCGCCCAGTCAACGGCCACCAACCACTCTACAATACAGACGGCTTCCATGATAAAATCCTCTTTTATGAGTACTTCGATGGAGATAACGGCCGAGGTATCGGCGCCTCCCACCAAACAGGTTGGACAGGCCTCGTCGCTAAACTCGTGCAATCGGTCTATGCGAGTGTTGATATGACGAAGTAGGGTATTATAAGTAGTATCACCTCTCCTTATTTGAACTACCCCCGTTACTTGTAGCGGGGGTAGTTATTTGTGGGCTAAACACAAAAAAGCTATTTTATACCAACTTAAAAAAACTAACCGGTGTTATAAAAGCATCATATTGAAGTGTTATCATCTTTCTATTGTAATGACTCTCAGAACTAACTCACTTTGAGCAATAAGGAATTATTGATATTCTAGGCTTGTGTCCTATGTCTGATCTAATCGACATTGTCTGCGTGAACTTAGCGATTAAGAGGCGAAATTGCAGTTTTCTTCACTGACCTCATTCAAAGAATAGATTCTACAGAGGGCACTAAATCACAGAGGTTGATTGAGCGTGTCTGAAATGAGAGTCTCACGAGATATTCCTAGTTTCTGCTTCTAGAAGAAACGAACCTAATTTCTTGCAAGATTCTCAATGAGTTGTATGTATTAGTGCGATACGTTTATTCTATAATACAAAAAAATCACGATCTAATCATTATGAAACTATTATCATTACTCGCTTCTAGCGCGTTTCTTACTTCTGTAGCCTTTGCTGGACCTAATGCTGATTGCCCTGATGGACATTGCCCGACTAAGGTAGCCCAGTCAGCTGAAGGCGTCATTCTTGCTAGCGCAGAAGCAGGAATCGAGTGTGAGAAAGGACATTGCCCGACTAAGTCAGCTCAGTCAGCTGAAGGCGTCATTCTTGCTGGCACAAAAGCAGGCATTGAGTGCGAAAAAGGCCATTGCCCAACTAAAGCAGGTAAGGACATGGGAGACGCTGCCGTGCTTGCTAGCACAAAAGCAGGAATCGAGTGTGAAAAGGGACATTGCCCAACTAAAGCTGGTAAGGACATGGGAGAAGCCGCCGTGCTTGCTAGCACAAAGGCAGGAATCGAGTGTGAGAAGGGACATTGCCCAACTAAAGCAGGTAAGGACATGGGAGAAGCAGCCGTGCTTGCTAGCACAAAAGCGGGAATCGAGTGTGAAAAGGGCCATTGCCCAACTAAAGCTGGTAAGGACATGGGAGACGCTGCCGTGCTTGCTAGCACAAAAGCAGGCATCGAGTGTGAAAAGGGACATTGCCCGACTAAAGCTGGTAAGGACATGGGAGAAGCTGCCGTGCTTGCTAGCACAAAAGCGGGAATCGAGTGTGAAAAGGGACATTGCCCGACTAAAGCAGGTAAGGACATGGGAGAAGCTGCAGTACTAGCTAGTACGGAAAGCCAAGCTAGCCAGCAGGCTGCTTCCGCTGCGAAGTAATTTCTAGCGCTTACTCGTACAAAAATTTAGCAACCACTGGAGCTCAGCTCCCGTGGTTTTTTTGTACCTTATAGGCGGATGAATGTCATTCGAGAGTTTGATCTCTAGTGTTCTTTTGCTAAGAAGGGGTATGGTACATCATATTGTTTTACTGCAGTTTAAAGAGGGGGTGGAGAATGACCAAATCATGAGCACGATGGAGAAGCTAACAAACTTAGTGGAAGTGATACCGGGACTTCTAGAGATGAAGCACGGGAAAAACCATTCTCCAGAGAATAGGCATCAAGGCTATGCGTATGGATTTACGATGCTCTTTGAGAATGAGCATGCGCGTGATCAGTATCTCCCACACCCTGCGCACCAGGCCTGTGTCGAGGTGCTTGTGCCCCTTATCGAGAATGTGCTCGTTTTTGACTTTACGGCTGCCTAGAGAGGGCGATCGTTAATTACTTGCCCAACAGGATGACAGCAGTGGCGAAACCTTAGATTCAGGACAAGTAAGTCTAAAAAAAAGTATTAGGAACCACTATGAAGAAGTGGTGCCCCGAGCCGGGATCGAACCAGCGACACAAGGATTTTCAATCCTCTGCTCTACCAACTGAGCTATCAGGGCTAATAAATGTGAGACCGTCAAGACGGTGGAGGATATGTATGAGGTCTTAGGGGCTTTGACAATAGAAAAATGATAGAAAAATCAAAATTTTTACCACTTGGCTCCATTGAGAGTTTTGCAGGGATAAGGACAGAGTTAATTTGGCCAAAGGACTAGGGACTGTGACTCTCCAGTTGGAGTTTGATTAGCTCAAGCGTGAGAAGGATATTTTGGCTGAGGCTATCCTTTGAAATGATGTCTAGGGTGTCTTCTGGGGTGTGCCACCAGCTCTTTTTTGTGAAGTCTCCTAGGATGTCGATGGTGGGAATCCCTGCTATGGAATTAAGAGGTTCGTGATCATCGAGTACGGGGCCACTGCGCTTGTAGTCTTCAGCGATTCCGAGTTCCTTGGCGAGCTGGAGTGTTTGTTTCACAAGAGGCTCAGCACTATTGCTGGGTAGTATCATGGAGAGGTCTTTGTGGCCGATCATATCGAGAATGATACCAAAGCTCGGCTTAGTCGGATAAGACCGCTGCACGAGTGCGGAGTAATGACGAGAGCCAAAGAGTGCTGTGCGCAGATCAAAGACATCCCCAAAGGCTTCTTCCCCATCAAAGAAGACGAGTTCGAGCTGCTTGGCCATTTGTGGAGAGGATTTATGAAGATATTCTGCTATTTCAAGGATGGCACCCACGGCTGAGGCGGCATCATCAGCTCCAAGAAACACTTGATCAGGATAGTACTTAGAGTCGATATGAGCGCCTAGGACTCCTTTGGGCTTACGCGCCCAGGTGGTGTGGCTTGGTGTGCCACTGGGCTGGTAGCGGGCGATGAGGTTGGTGAAGGTACGCTGGCCGATGGGGGTGTTTGCGGTGAAAGTCTGCTCCACAGCCACCCACTGGTGTTTGGCTAATTCCGCTGTGGTGTGCTCTCTAACAAATTTTAGGGCTTCAGACTGTGGTGGTCTTGGGCCAAATTCGAGAATCTTCTCTGTGTGCGTGTAGGCTCTCTGGCCGTATTCCCACGAGATGGAAGGTGAAGTTTGTGCTAAATGAGACTGGGAATCAGAAGCTGTGCCCTTGGGACTGCACTGAGTGAGCAGAAGAAGTAAGAGACTAAGAGTGCCTAGGGTGAAGAGTGAGGAGAGTGGATGAATGCGTTTCACAGTCTAGTGATTGAGAATGGGAGGGGGTAGAGTGGTGAGAACTTAGTCATACTGAGAGTCAGAGAAGATCGATTGCCAGGAATGACGAGCCAGAATAACTTGGAACATACCAAGAAAGAATGCTCAGCAAGTCCTGTGGTGTAGGAAGAGCCGTCTTAGCCGATGTCTTTGGCGTTAAGGCCGAGGAGTTCAAGGATTCGGTGGAAGTCATCTTTCCCTGTGAACTCGATTTCTATTTTTCCCTTATTGGCATTGTGTTCGATATTGACCTTTGTGGCGAAGTCGGTTGCGAGCTTTTGCTGGAGTGCGTGTATCATCGCATTTTGCTCGGCTGAGTTTTGCGAGGGTGGGTTAGTTGACTCGGTTTTTTGTGGTTGGTTGATGGACTGGGCGAGTTTTTCTGTCGCTCTGACGGTGAGCTTTTTCTTTAGAATCTGCTCAGCAGCGAGAAGTTGAGCGTCTTGCTCACGAATGGCAAGTATGGCCTTTGCGTGTCCTACAGTGAGGCGTCCTTGTGCGACGTAGTTCTGCACATCCTCATGCAGGTCAAGTAGGCGCATCGCATTGGCCACTGTGGCTCTAGACTTACCGACTCGCTCAGCGATCGCCACTTGTTTCATGGTGAATTCTTTCGCGAGGCGGACATAGCCTGCGGCTTCTTCGATAGGGTTAAGGTCTTCACGCTGGAGATTCTCAATGAGAGCCATTTCCAGGACATCTCGGTCACTGGCTGTGCGAATGATGACGGGTACCTCTGTGAGGCCGAGTTTAGTAGAAGCGCGCCAGCGACGCTCCCCGGCAATGAGTTCGAGCTTACCCTTCACATCACGCACGATGAGTGGCTGAATGATTCCGTGTTGGCGAATCGACTCGAGGAGTTCATCGATATTGCCTTCTGTAAAATGCTTTCTGGGCTGAAGCGGGCTAGGAATGACGGTCTCGATCTGTACGCGACGCACTTCGTTTTCAGCCGTGCCTGGGGAGGTATTTGTCGCAGAGAGAGCGGGTTTATTCAGCGTGTTATCTTGCTGCTTGATCAGGGCGCCTAATCCCTTTCCTAATGCCTTTTTCGCCATAGAGTCGGAGATTAGAACGAGAGGCGAGTATTTGGCAAAGATGTTTTTGATATTTCGCTTCTGTTAAGGGTCTCTATGATAACCCGTTCTGAAGAGAAACCTCTTGCAGAGAGCACAGTGCATTCCTTTTCTCGATGAGTGGAAAACTTTGTTAATGATGGTCTGTGTACTTGACGAATGCGTGTAGCTGGGGATCAATCATCTCGTATGGTGAAACAGTTTTCTCAAATGAGCATGTGGATGACAGGGGTGGTGGGCACAGTGACGGTGTTCTTCGGTGCCAGTGCATCTGCTCAAGATCAGCCGCCAGTTGGTCTGGCAGATTCCGCCAGAGATGCCGTTCAGGCACTGGGCAATGAAGTGGTGAAAGGGAACTTAGAGTTCGCCTTTAATCACATGTACCCACGCTGGCAGAGCCGTCTTGTGAAGCAGAGTGGGAAGAGAGAAGATCTTCTTCAGAAGGTGCGTCAAGCAGGGGAGCAGATGGTGCAGAATGGTATTAGTATCATTGACTTTAAGGCAGACTATCCGACTTCTTTTTTCCGTGTCTGGCCAGTGCGTCTAGATGGCACTGATGAGCAGTCGGATGCTCCCGAGAATTTCGTTTACCAGTGGCTGACATTCGTGCCAACGCAGACGACTCTACGCATTATTGATAGAAATAGTGCCGAGACCCCGATACGCCGATTTGTACAAAATGGATTCCAAGTGGCAATCACTCGTGAAGACGTCAGAGATTGGTCATTCATTGATGGATCCACACTTTCTGTGGAGAGCCTGAGATCGCTGTTTCCCTCTATCCCCGCTAATATTGACTCACTCAATGATCCCTCAACTGGTAAGAAGGTACTGCCAAAGCCGCGTGAGGCGCGCGAGATCAAGTAAATGATCCGACAAGAGGTAAACTATCTTTTTAGAAATTCTACAAGAGGAAGTTGTTATGTCTAAGAATAACAAAGGCAAGAAAGGGAAGAAGAAAAAGAAAGACCCGATAGAGGAAAAAGCGCACATCGCACGCATGGCAAAAGCCATGTGGGAGCGTGGGCAGAGTGAACTCTGTGAGGTCAGAGGCTCCGTGATCCATGGGAGGGGAGTCTATGCGACTCAAGATATCGAGGAAGAGACTCAGGTTATTGAGTACCTGGGAGAGTTTATTGATAAGGAAGAGAGCGAGAGGCGTGCGAACGTGCAGAGTGAACACGCAGAGGCGACAGGAGATGCCGCCGTTTATATCTTCACTCTCAATGATGACTGGGATATCGATGGTGATGTCCCTTGGAATCCGGCGCGCCTCATTAACCACTCCTGTGATCCGAACTGTGAAGCATGGATCGATGAAGATCAGATTTTCATCTACGCGATCAAAGATATATGGGAAGGGGAGGAACTCACCTTTGACTACGGTTTTGATATCGAATGCTATGAGGATCATCCTTGTCTCTGTGGCTCAGAGAACTGTGTGGGCTACATTGTTAGCCGCGAGCAGTGGGATCAACTTGAGGAGCTAAAAGTACAGAAAGCCCAAGAAGAAGCTTCCACAGCGTAGCGTGGTCTCATGCAGCGGGGTGCACCTCTGAAACCCTCATTTTTTACCCAAAGCAGGTTTCCAGAAGTGCCCTAAGGTGAACATAGAAAAAGCTGGCTCATTGAGTGCGAATGCGGCAGTTTTCTTGCATGGAAACTTACGATGTTGTTGGAAATTACCGCTCGCAGTGGGGTGAAGGCCCGATTTGGTTTAATGGAGCTCTCACTTATGTCGATATCGAGAAGCATAATGTCGTGCGCTACAGTGCCTGTGGACAGGAAGAGCAGGTCTGGAATGTCGCTGAGCGTGTAGGTACTGTCGTCCCTAGAGCGGGAGGAGGCATGGTGATTGCCGGGGATAAAGGCTTTTCATTCTTAGAGGAAAATGGCGACGTCAGAGCGATTGCTGACCCCGAGCCAGAGAAGACAAATAACCGCTTTAATGACGGCAAGTGCTCACCAGATGGCTATTTCTTTGCCGGCACCATTTCACTGGTCAAAGAAACAGGAGATGCCCGCCTCTATAGACTCTCTAAAGACCTAGAGGTCAAAGAAATGTTTGAACCAGTGACGAACTCCAATGGACTCGCCTGGACTCAGAGTGGTGACACCATGTACTACATCGACACCCCTCGTGGTGAAGTACTCGCCTTTGACTATGCCAATGGGGAGCTCAGTGGCGCAAGAAGCGTGATAGACACCAAGCACATCCAAGCCTCCCCAGATGGCATGACCATTGATGAGCGTGGAAACTTATGGGTAGCCTTCTGCCACGGAGCCTGTGTGGCCGCCTTTGATCCAGCCACTGGGAAAGAAATCCACAGAGTCGAACTCCCATGCTTAGAAACAACCGCCTGCGCCTTTGGTGGAGAGAATCTCTCTGACCTTTACGTGACCACAGGCGTGCATAAGTCTGAGGTCGAAGAACACGCAGGTAGACTCTTTAAGGTCTCAGGATTAGGTGTGAGTGGCGTGCCTTCGTTAGACTTTGCTGGGTAGACAGTATTCTAAAGATCAATGAGAAGATAGTGCATGAAAGTGCTGAAAATATTTGTTTGTTCATTACTTTCACTGCCTTTGATAGCATGTGTTGTTATAATCTTTGATTATCTCATTCAAATTTCACACTGTAGTAGCAGAAATGGGTTTACAGAGATAACGACAATTGAATTGCCTGATTCGATTCATATTGTGGACTATAAAATGGAATCTTTTTTCAGCATGGTAGATCGACCTAACCACTGGTGGTTATTAGAGTCTGATGTTGGATTTGCTGAAGTTGAACTGAAGACGTCAGGCTTTGTTCTTGGCGGCGCTAAATATATACAAACTTTTGGAGATGCTTGGCCGAGCCTAGAGAACCGTTTTAGGGGTATAAAAGTTAAAGACGTGACGATGGGTATTGGTACAGGTCAGGAAACTATTTTTATATCTATGGATAGCCGGTTTGCTCTGGTTAATGCATTTCGACATTGAATGTTATGAATTAGATTAGATAAAGCTTACTCGAAGATTGTAGATGATGAAATTAAACTGTTCGTTTCAAAATGTCTGAAGTAGCAAGAGGTGTTGAGGTCGAAAATCTGATAAATTCTGATGCCTGTCTGAAAGGCTTCATTTGGTCGGATGACGGCGTAGACTTAAATTTGGCTTTCGATACTATAGCGATTGGAAACTGTAAGTTGAAGTGCACTTGGGCTAGTGGTGTAAATATTATGCTAGATTCGAAGCAAAATGTTTTAGGGATGCCTTTGACCAGAGAAGTTTATTACAAAAGGCTCTCAAATGGCAGATTTAAAGTGAAATTTGATTTTGCAGATAGAGGGTGTGTTGATATTGAATGTGAAGATTTAATCCTCAGGAAAATTGATAATAGCGAAGAAGGTGTTGCGCCCAATTCGTGACTCAAATTATGGATTGATAATTAAAGCGTGGTATTGGTCACAGTTTATTTTCTTTCGTGTACAGGACTAATCTCACTCACCCACCGACATCTCCTGCTCAATAAACTCTAGCAGACCCTCGGCGCCATCTTCGATGAGGTTGGCGACATGCTCGAAGCCTTCTTGCCCACCGTAGTAGGGGTCTGGGATGTAGCTGTCTTCGTAGTTTTTGGAAAAATCTGTGAAGCGCCTGACCTTAGTGTGGTGTTTGCCACTGGGGTCTAGCGCGATAGTGTCTCGATAGTTTTCGTCATCCATGGTGAGGATGAGGTCGAATTCCTCGAGGTCTTCTGCTGTGAGTGGGCGGGAAGTTCCTGTCACGGGAATCAATCGTGAGCGCAGTGTTTTGGTCATCCGTGCATCGGGTTGTTTGCCCTTATGGAAGCCAATGGTGCCTGCGGAGTCGATGAAGAGGCGGTCTTTCCATTCTGTGCGCTGGATGCGGTGGCGAAAGATGTTTTCACCAGCAGGGGAGCGGCAGATATTGCCGAGGCAGACAAAGAGAATGCGATAGTTCATGATGAAGGTTTTTTTTAGGTTCTCTCTCTCGCTTTATTGTCCCCAGTGGAGCTTGCTGCGTAGGGTGGAGTAGAAGGAGCGTGCCTCTAGGCGGACAAGTTGGAGTGTGCGCTCTGAGCGCTCCACGAGAATCTTAGCATTCGCGGGGAGCTCGATGAGTTCGCGCCCATCCACTGTGAAGACTGTGGAGTCTTCTGTGAAATCTGTCTGCCGCAGCTCCACCACGCAGCTGTCTGAGAGTACGAGAGATCGGTTTGTTAGGCTGTGTGGGCAAATTGGAGTGATGACGAAGTTCTGAGCTTTGGGTGAAAGTAGTGGGCCTCCAGCGGCTAGAGAGTAGGCTGTGGATCCCGTGGGTGTGGCAACTATAAGGCCGTCTGCTCTGTAGTGGTTGAGCAGATCACCATTGATGTAGGCGTCGATAGAAACGAGGCGGCCAGTTTGACCTCGATTAATGGTAATCTCATTGAGCGCGTGATGCTCAGAACTTGTTCCATCTGCTAGAGTGAGTGTGGCTTTGAGCAGGGTGCGGGGCACTACTCTCACACTGCCTGCAATGAGAGAGTCTATAATGACTTCCATTTCGTCATCTTTACAGCTTGTTAGGAAGCCTAGTGTGCCGATATTGATCCCGACCACTGGTGTTGTGGTCTGACCAATGCGACTCACCGCATTGAGCATCGTGCCATCTCCGCCGAGGACGGCGATATAGTCACACTGTTTGGCGAGTTCACCAGCGGTGATGCCGCTCTCTGCGAGTAAGGTGCGCGCGCTGTCTTCTTCAATGATGTACTCGATGCTGTTTTTCTTAAGCAGTTCAAGTAGTGTGTTGAGTGTCGACTGAGCCCCAGATTTATGAGGATTAACTATGATTCCTATTTTCATGGATGCAGATAGCTAGGGAAGTTCTAGATCGCTTCTACCTTTTCGCGAGAATAACCTCTGAGTTCAAAGATGCGAATCACGGTGGCCTCTATGAGGTTATTGGGGCAAGAAGCGCCTGCTGTGATACCGATGGTCACTTCTTTATCGAGATCGATGATGGAGGAGTACTCGGTCTGGATTTCTCTTTTTTGCTCCAGGTCGTAGTGGGTGATGGTCTTTAGAGATTCGATACAATCTGCTGTTCTCACAAAGAATGTCGGTAGATTCTCTTGGCCGATCTCAACAAGGTGCTGAGTGTTTGAGCTATTGTAACCTCCGACGACAATGAGAGCATCCATGTGACCTTCTAACATACCAAATAAGGCGTCTTGGCGTTCCTGAGTCGCACCACAGATGGTGTCAAAGATCACGCAATTTTCATCTGAGCCGTCACGCTCAAATATCGCCTGGCGGACGCGGTTCTGAATTTCTTCCGTCTCACCTTTAAGCATAGTGGTTTGATTCGCTACGCCGACTTTGGATAAATGCAAATCAGGATCAAAGCCCTCTGAGAGACCTCCCTGGAAGCGGGCTAGGAACTCCTCTTTGTCACCGCCGTTTTTAATATAATCACAAATATAGTCTGTGTCATCGAGGGTGAGAATGATGAGGTAGTTTCCGTTTTTAGAGTCTCCCATAGCGCGTGAGGCCGTTGCCCGGGTTTCTTCGTGACCAGATTTGCCGTGAATTATGGAAGTGACACCCGCCTTCGCGTAGCCGCGCACACGGCGCCAGACCTTCATGACATCACCACAGGTCGTATCGACGACAATAGCCCCGCGCTCCTCAATTTTATCCATGAAGGTGGTGGGAGCGCCGAATGCTGGGACAATGACGACATCATCGGAAGTCAGGCTATCGTACTGCTCATTCATCTGCTGCCAGGGTAGGGAGACAATGCCCATGTCTGAGAGCTGGCGATTCACCTCTGGGTTATGAATGATCTCACCAATCAGAAAGATACGACTGTCAGGAAAGACCTTGCGCGAGGCATAGGCGAGATCAATGGCTCGCTCCACTCCGTAGCAGAAGCCAAACTGCTTGGCTAATCTCACAGTCGTGTGCCCGAGTGTGATGGAGCCTCCTGCGGCTTTGATCTTATCGACAATACCGGAGCGGTAGTGATGATTTACCTCCGCTTGCACCTTCTCCATGACGTCAGGCCGGCGGACATTGACGCGCTTCTTTTTCTTTGGTTTTGCTTCGCTCATACCCTTGGCTAGTAGGAAAGCGCTGAAACTAGAGAAATGCACGCGCAAAGTGTGGATGAGGGGTTTCTTTCTCGCTCACTTCTTTGCATTGCGGTGTTCCGTGAGAATGAGGACGAGTATGAGCTCGCAGAAAGAAGGGTGGAAGCGTTAGAAATCTGAATTAGAGTTTGACTTTAAGTAGTGATATAGAATTCATACTACTGTTACTTTCTTTTTCTAAGGCCGTGGTGATGAGATCAAACACAAATCAATGGATATTTCCCTTAGTGTGCTTACTGAGCGCTCTAGTGAATTTGACCTCTGTATGGGGGATAGGAACTGTGGTGATTGATGCTGGGCATGGTGGGAAAGATCACGGTGGGTGCTATGGGAAGATCTATGAAAAACACCTCGCTCTAGATACAGCGATGCGTGTGGAGTATTTGTTGAAGCAAAAAGGTTATAAAACCCGAATGACACGTGATAGTGACCGCTTCCTTAGTCTTGCGAAGCGCTCTTCTATTGGAAATCGCTATTCGCGCTCAGTCTTCGTGTCGATCCACTACAATCACGCTGCCCGCAAGGGAGCGAGTGGGTTAGAGACATTCTACTACAGCTCAAAGTCGAGAGCTCTAGCCTCTCTGATCCAAGATGGGATGCTGGATAAAGTCCGCGCAGAGAACCGAGGCGTGAAGCACGGTAGATTCTACGTACTTAGGCACACAAGAAACCCTTCTGTACTCGTGGAGTGCGGCTTTGTGAGTAACTACGGGGATCGTTCAAAGTCGAAGAAAGGCTGGTACCGCCAAGCACTGGCAGAAGGTATCGTGAATGGCATCGTGCGTTATGATCAGAGGCATTAATACCAACTCAAAAAACTAACTGGTCGAATTCGCTAGATCTTTGACGAGATGCCATCGTTGTCACTCATCGGAGATGCTCGCATCACCGATGGATTCCGCCTTGATCTCCCACCAAATCTCTTTTCGCTTTCTACCAGGTAGTTTTCCTCATTGGTATAATACCTCTAGGAGTCCGATCAAGGCACTGTACTTCTAAAAATAAAAAAATGCCTATTGGTGAGTTCATAGGAGAAGTTTTACTTCGTGGAGTCTTTGAGGTTATCTTCTACACTTTTTTCTATTACACAGGAGCGTTAGCGTTGTGGATTTTGACATTGGGGCAAATTCGACTTGCTGCTTTGGGTTCCATAGAGTCAACGAATCGAAACAAGAATAGATGGACGGACTGGAGTGTTTGGTTACACAAAGGAGATGGCAGGAAGGTTCTTAAAGCTGAGTGTACTTGCCTCGTGGGCGTCTTTGTTTGGATAGCTATTGGATTTAGCGCCTACTTCGCTACCAGAGAAGATAATCAATCATTGGACAAGGCAACTCATGATCATTTACCACTCCCTCGAGAATCGAATCCTGGGGAGTGATTAGAATGATGAAGCCTAGTTTGAAAGATTGAAATACTACGAGTGCTCAAACTCCTGAGAGGTAGTGCATGTGGAGAAAGAAGTACTCGCGTAGGAGAAAGGAGTACTGAGCGCTTCTTGACTGGTAGCGTGAGTTTGTGGTTGCAGAGGGTTTGGCTTTGAGGCCTCGGCGCTTGGCGAGAGAGAGCGCGCGCTTGAGGTGCCAAGGGTCACTGACAATGAGAGCTGAGGAGAGTTTTTGCTGTCGCATGAGCTTCTTTGCTTCTGCGAAGTTTTGAGAGGTTGTGTTGGATTGGGTCTCGATGATGAGGTTCTCCAGTGGGATACCTTGTGCGTGGCAGTAGGTCTGGGCGACTTCGGATTCTGCATATTCAGCACCTTTGCCGTGACCTCCTGTGAGGATGAGTTTACTCACGCGCCCTTGCTTGTAGAGCTCAATGGCATGGTCGATACGGGCTTCAAATACCGGAGAGGGCTTGTCATGCCAAGCAGCAGCGCCAAGGACTATAGCACAGTCAGCACTTGAGCCGTCGTCACGGTGGCCAAAGGCGTGAATACTCCAGAGCTGCCAGCTACTGTAGAGTAAGAAGCTAAGGATGAGACATGCAGAGACCTTCATGCGCTTGTACTGCCACCAGTGTCGCTGGGGACTCTGTGTATCGCGCGCGGTTTCTTCAAGAGGCTCTTGCATACGTAATGATGAGTTCTGCAACTAGGTGGGAAATGAGCAAATCGTAGTGATGGCTTTATTTCCTATGGTAGCAAATACTACAAAATCTATAAATGATTCGCCAGATTTGCCCACTATTTTTCCATAAAAAAAGCACCTCGCGAAGAGATGCTTTTTGTCAAAAAAATGGGCGCAGGAAGAATGATCTTTTGCACTAGAAGTGCCAGGCTTAGCTTAAGCTTGGCTTTTTGGCGCGGCGTACAGCACCAAAACGCTTCTGGAACTTGTCGATACGTCCTTCTGTATCCACAAATGTGGACTTACCTGTGAAGAATGGGTGTGTGTCAGAGGTGACACCCATAGAGATGACGAAGTATTCGACACCGTCTACGGTTTCTTTCTTATCAGAAGTGGCAGTGCTCTTCGTGAAGAAGCGCTTACCGCTGGTCATGTCCTGGAAAATAACAGGATGGTAATTTGGATGAATGTCTGCTTTCATTAGATCAAGTCAGTGTGTGTTTATCGCGTTTCCGACGCGCTACGGCGGACGTTTGGCAGATGCTTCGGGGGATGTCAAGGATTTAGAGACTGAGGAGTTGCAATCTGGAGAAAATATTTCTAGTGTCTGCGCATTCCAATATGAGTGACGCACAGAAAATTTGGCTAGATGGGGAGATAGTGAATAAGGCTGATGCCAAGGTATCGGTCTTTGACCATGGTTTACTCTATGGTGATGGTATTTTTGAGGGGATTCGTTTCTACAATGGTCGCGTGTTCCGCCTAGAGGAGCATATCCAAAGGCTCTTTCTCTCAGCCAAAGCAATTTTACTCAATCTCCCATGGACTGTAGAAGAGGTCTGTCAGTATACGGTAGATACGATCAAAGCGAATGGTCTGAGAGATGGCTACGTGCGCCTCGTGGTCACTCGTGGAGAAGGTGGACTAGGGCTGAATCCATACTTATGTGAAACACCTTCGATGTTTATTATAGCATCCACCATTCAGCTCTATCCTACCGAACATTATGAGAATGGGCTCAAGCTCATCACATGTGCGACGAGGCGTCCCACTCCAGGCTCACTGAGTCCACAAGTGAAGTCGCTAAACTATCTCAATAACGTGATGGCCAAAGTCGAGTGCATCCAAGCTGGCGCGCTAGAGGGCATCATGCTCAATGAGCAAGGCTATGTCGCGGAGTGCACGGGTGATAATGTCTTTATTCTCAAAGACGGGGTGGTTTACACGCCCTTTGTCGCTGATGGCGCGCTTGATGGTATCACTCGCCAAGTGATCTTTGATCTCTGTGAGTCGTTAGGAGTGAAGATTGTAGAGAAGACCTTAGCTCGCTATGATCTATTCACAGCAGATGAGGCCTTCTTAACGGGGACTGCAGCGGAGGTGATTCCCTTTGTCGCTCTCGATAGCCGTGAGATCGGAGATGGAACACCGGGGGCTGTGACTAAGCGCTTGCTCGTGGCATTCCGCGAGATGGTGCAGAGCCAGGGTACCCCCTGTGTTTGATGGTTTGATGCGACTTATCGAGACGGGGAAATTGATCAGAGGGCTGGATGGCGAGACTCCAAGCAGTCTTGCCAGAGTGAGTATATCACCTTTCCTTTGACATTGATCGTGTAGATGGCCTCTGCAAATGAATTGTAGATACTCAGAGAGCTATAGTGGCTACCATCGAGTACCCTATAGCTAAGCTGGATGCCATGGATAGAGGCTATATCGAGATAAAATGGCTGAGGGGCGTTGATCCAGGCGATTCCGTTGTCAAACTCGAGTTGTTGGATACAGACTTCTGTGGAGCAATTCGTATTCTGGTGCAGGGCTTCGATATGGAGAGGCTGCTCCAACTCATGCGCCATATGTAGAATCCTTGTTAGAGGGTGATTATGACAGCTTTTTCGTAGTCGTATCTCACGCTCAGTGCAGCATGGGCAAGTTGGACGCGAGGCTGGCTGGAAATCAAGAGCCTCTGTAGCAGGTTCTTTTTTGAGGTAGTTAAGAATAGATTCTACGTTGGCTTCTTGGTGAGTGTGGAGCTTTATTTGGCAGATTGCCTGATCGATACGCAGTGTGAGGGTACGCAGTGTGAGACAGCACTGATCATGATGCGTTGTGAGCTGTAGTTCAGAAATCGAGTTTAAGTCAAAAATGAGTGAACCATTCGAGGTGATGACATTGTCTTCTAGAAGAAGGAATTGCTGATTCTCTGCGATATGTTGGAAGCCACAGTCGACCCAAGACATCGAGATGGATCGAATGGAGAGAGATTCGAGGAGTGGTGTGAGTAGGGAGTGATTTCCTTTATCTATGAGAGTGTTGTAATAGCTCATGTTAGGCGACTTCAAGAATGAGTTGAAGGGCTCCTCGGGTATTATAGATGAAACTTAGTCTGTGGTCGTTCTTGTCACAGAAATCGATGTGTTGGATACGCGTAGTATCAAGAGTGAGCTTGGAAGTTGGGGAGAGAAACGTGCTTTGTTTCCCGAAATGGGCTGAATGGTGGATGGTCTGCTTTGTACGAAAGACACCACCAGACATAGGGAGGGTGTACTGGATCATCTGCCCTAGCGGTATGAAATCGCGCAGTGATTGCTCAAAGGGCTTCTTAGGTGAGACCCGTGAGTGAGTATCTGCTGTATTGAAAAGGAGAGTGGATTTGTTAGAAGATTGTTTGCCACTACTAAAGAGCCTAAGAATACACTCGAAACAATCCCAGCTACTTGAGCCAAGAATATCAATCTTATGAAACACATCTCCTTTTGCAGACGTGAAGATGAGAGATGCTTTCGCATCCCACTCGTCCACAATTGCCCAGCCTCGTTTCCACTGAGTTGTGTTCCATTTTTGACACCCATCTAAGCTAGAAGAATCAGATTCATTGTGAGAAGGGTATTGTGCCGGGTAGATACAATGTTCGGTCAGTGCTGCTATATCATTATTGTAGTGCTGAATAGTGAGTCCTAGGCCTACGATACGGTGCATGATTCTGGGCCAGCATGGTTTGAGCTGATAGATTTCTGAACGGTTCGTTTTCATAATCTCTCGATATCGGGTTTTGTGCTATTGAATGAGGCTGTGCGATGGTGATTGATAGGGAGAAAGGTAGGTGGATTTGTGATTTCTAGCTAGCGCTCTGGTGTCGGGTTGCTAGTGACTGATTGCTAGTGGCTGTTTACTTGTGGCTCTGACAAGGGAGATCAAAGCTCCGCTAGGATAAAACACGGGCGGAGTAGTCAGTTCTTACAGGTAGGGGTATGCTTGCGCTATGAATCAATCCCAAAGCCCCTCTATGTATGTCTCTGGCGTCGGCAGGCTGAATCATAAAGTCTCAGAGCGCCTAAGAGTGATCAAAGAGCCTTTTGCAGGAGCGCGCTCTGCAGAAGAAAAGAGAGAATGCGCCTTCCTTGTTAGTCAAAAGCTAAAATGCAGAGGAGATGTACTAAAAAATAAAAAGCTGTAGTTAACTTCTAACAAACATTTTTGATGTATTGTGAAGGCTTTACGCCTATTTCTGCTAGGAATGCTTTTGAGAAATGACTCAGGCTGCTATAGCCGACCTCCATAGCGGCTTCTGTGACATTATAGTCTCCAGCACGTAAATACTCTGCGGCCTTATCCACTCTGAGTTTACGCAGCTGCTGGGAAATCGTGTGTCCTTTATGCTCGGAGAATATACGACTTAGGTAGTGTGGTGAACAGCCAGCTTCTGCGGCTATTCTTTGAAGATCTAACTTTTCATCGAGGTGAGCATGCAGCCAGTGCATGACTTTTCTAATACGCTGCTGAGCGAGGAACTCACGCTGTGAGCAAAAACCAGATGCCGCAGGTGCAAATAAATAGATGCTGAGAAGCTCAAGGACTTTCGCCGAATACCAAAAGACCATGGCTTGCTGCTGGACCGGAGGTGTTAGGAGCTCCTCGCTGAGTTCTTGCTCCTGTAAGCTCATCCTTCTTGCTTTCCCGATCTGAATGGAATGAGACGCCTGATTGGAGGAGAGTAGTTTCTGAAGATCAGGATGGAGAGAGCAGCATTTGTTTCCAAAGCTGCGTTCAATCCAGCCGCGCGAAATACTCAGAACAATCACCTGATGGTTTTGACCGACACGCGACATAAGCATTTCATCTTGAGCAGAGTGGTGAATGAGACCAAGCATACCAGAGGAAAGAGACATTCTGACCTTATCTCCTAGGAATACACCTTGGCCATTGAGGTTGAGAATGAGGTGCAAACAGTCTACGTCATACTGTGGTGACCATTGAAATACAGTTTCTTGGTCGATAAACTGCAGTAAAATACCGTTTTTCTCTAAATTCCCATAGAGTTGGTGGAGTGAGTTGAGCTGTTTCATAGAACTTAAGGGAATGCTATTGTTAATGAGATTCATTATCAACAATTAATTAAAAAAAGGTTGAATCTTGAAAGGATTAAAAAAATAGGCACTCAGAGGGGGGTCGCTCTGAATGCCTATTCGTAGCGCATGAACACGCCAACTCACTTACAATTCCACTTGTGGATATTAGAACCACGGAATAGAGAATACGAAATTTCTCGTGAATGGCTATCGCCAGAATGCTCTAGAATAGCGACTCATTCTAGACAACCCTTATTGACCCAGTATTATACCAACTCAAAAACTATCTGGTAAAATTCGCTAGATCTTTGACGAGATAGCATCGTTGTCACCCACCAAATCTCTTCGCCCTTTCTACCAGTTAGTTTTCCTCGTTGGTATTAGGAGCGATATAAAATTGAGCAATAGGCAGACACAAAAAACGAGATCCGAATTTCTTCAGATCTCGTTTCGAAAAAATCAGCTATGCTGATGGGGTGAACTAGCGACGGTATCCGCCGTCTCCACCACCGTAGCCGCCACGATCGCGATCACGTCCACCGCGACCACCACCTCCACGGTTGCCGCCTTCTTCACGAGGGCGAGCTTCGTTGACGCGTAGTGAGCGTCCGTCAAAATCTTGACCGTCGAGTTGTTTAATAGCCTCGATCATTGCTTCTTTTGAGTCCATTGTCACAAACCCAAAACCACGTGGTCGACCAGACTCACGATCCATCGGAAGGTGTATATCAGCCACTTCTCCATATTGAGAAAATAGCCCCCTGATGTCATCCTCAGTTGATCCGAATGACAGATTACCTACATACATTTTCATAATTATCTTATCAACACACTTCAAATAGCTCTGTTTACTAGTTGTTTCCGTGAATCGGATTTCAGTTCAGCACCGCCCCTGTAGACCGCATGCTGACACTCCATACCTTAATCAGAGTTACTCGTGTGTGCTTACTGAGAGCTCTGACATAGAAACAGATAAGTAGCGATAAGAATCGAAAAAAATTTGAAAATTGAGAAGGAAAGACCATTTTTTAGCCGAAATAGTGACAATTAAGTACAGGGTACCTCCGGTCATTTATTTCCGATGAAGAAACACCTTCAGGTTTTCAGATCAAGGCCCACGATTCTCCCGCATAAATTCAGGAGAATCGTGGGCAGTAGAGAGGTGGAGAAATCGGATGGTATTTGTAGAAATGGAATATCTGGGAGTTCTCTAAAGAGTTGATCCAGTAATGCGAAATTGTGATTTCTTTAGTTTTTAAAGAGTTATACCAACTCAAAAAACTAACTGGTATTAGGAGTTAGTCTCCCGCACAATATCATCTTCTGTATACAGCTCTCTATCTGGGCCTGCTGAGCGTACGGAGAATTCTTTACTGGAAATGGAATGAAAGAAGTAAGGGCTTTCCCACTGGTCAATAAAGCGGCCGTGTTTATCGATGCTTGGATGAGATTTCTTGATAAGGCGTACTCGTTGTGAGTTTTTACCTGTTAGAGCATCCACGAAGTCTTCATTCATTCCTGTGGGTATTGTTCCTTCCTTTAGATAATGATCGTAGAAGAAAATAAGTGACATGATGTGTTCAATATCCTCGGCTGGGCTATTACCTGCGGCTCCTAGTTGTTGAGCAGGTTCTATGTCTAACTCAATATACTGGTCGTTATTTTGTGCTGCTGTGCTGGATTGTGAACTTGTTGATTGTTTCGATTTAGCGCGTGTTCTGGATAGAGAAATCGAATGCGCTGAGTCTTTGCCTTTCAGCGCATTGTTTTCTTCTGGAGAAGAAGCTACTTGCTCTTTTCCTCTGTTGAGAAAAAGAGCAAGCAGTGTTAGCGCTAGTATACTAATGGATACAGTTCGCTTCATTGGTGTCTGTTATGTTGTTGCTCCACCACCTCGCAGGAAGCCAATGGGCATGGGAGCATTCACGCCTCTTGCGTGGAATCCTCTGATATTTGGCAATATAGCCTCTAGGGAGTTATCATTAGGTACTCCATACCATCTGGCTAGTTCTGCGTGTAATTCATCCACTGAGGTGGTTGGGAGCACACGGCCTCGGCCAACATCTAGAGCGCGCCCGTCTCGAGAGGTTAGGTTAGTGAGGTCAGTGGGGTAATCACCAAAGATACGACCACCACGTACAGCGCCTCCCATGACTATGGAGTTACCGCCCCAAGCGTGGTCTGAGCCTCGACCATTCGGTGAGAGTGTGCGGCCGAAGTCAGATGCTGTGTATGTTGTGACCTGGTCACTGAGGCCGAGGTTTTCTATTTCATTGTTGAAGGCCGCGAGATTCTCACTGAGGTTAGCCAGTAGACCTGGTTGGACAGAGTTGATGCTATTGTGCGTGTCATAGCCGTCTTGGAAGACAAAGAATGTCTGGCGTGATGAGCCGAAGGAGTCTCTGGCTTGTATATTTCTGGCTACGAGTTCTAACTGCTCTCCTAGGCGCCCTCTAAACCTTGGCTCACCATCGTCTGGGTCGTTTACATTGACTCCTGAAATGAGGTTATTGTATTCTGCGGCAGAGTTAATGGCGTCTTGTCTGATGTCTCTGTGGTGTCTCCTAAGGACATTCTGATAGCGACTGCTCAGTAAGCGCTCTGTAGCGGTTCTGTATTGACCTCCAAATCTTGAGAGTTCTACGGCACCGTCTCGAGAGACTACATAAGGGTTCACTTGGAGTCCTGTCTGAATAATATTTGTGCGCTCCACAGAGATGTTCATGGAGATGTTTGCATTCGTATTGACATCATCAGTGATCATGTCAGCGATGCGCCCCATCCAGCCTGAGCGTGATGCTCTATCTGCAAGAGATGTTTGCCATGTCTCTTGCTGATCATTATGAGAAAATAACCCTCTTGGTCTGCGGCTACTGGATATATTTTCAAATTCATTCGCGTCGGCAATGGGGCGCGCGAGTGTTCCAATATTCGCTATGAAGGAAAGGGCTCCTGAGTTGTAGAGGTCTCTCACATGCGGCATGTTAGGGTTCACCGCGAAGCGTCTCGTGTTTTGACCACTACCTGGACCATCAATAATGGTGTCATCCAAAGAGTCTCTATCTAGCGCGAGGCTGCCTCTAGCTCGACTGTAGTTTGTGAACTCTGTGTCACTGGAGTCTCCTCGAAGCCCTATGGGTAGAAGCATATTAAAGGAGTCATTACCACCATAGAGGAAAACACAAACGAGCGCTTTGTAGCGATTGGGCCGGCGGAAGTTGGGGATTGCCGCTAGTGCGGAGTTTGTGACTTTAAGCTGCATGATGGATGACAGCAGTGAGGTGCCTGCGAGGCCTGCACAGCCGCCTAGGAATTCACGGCGGTGGAGGAATTTTCTGATTTCTTCTTCTTTATCTAAATTCATAATTAAAAATGTTAATGTTAGTTGCTCACCGCGAATGATGGTGAAGATAGTATAGTGCTCACAAGGATCGATGCTTTCTCAGCATCACTGATTGAGCTATTGAGTACATCTCTGTAGCCTGCGAGTGCATTTTCGCTAATCGTGCCTTGGCAGAATAGAATATTAAGGTAGTTCAATACGCTATCTGCATTTGATATCCTGTTGAGAACAGAGGCGACCCGTATATCAGCCGCTCCTGCACGGCCAAAGGGATGCGTGAATACTCTCCTGTTCGCATTGACGCCTTCATTGTTCATGGTATTGCGAATGATGTTGGCAAGACTATGAATTCTAGTAGGCGTGAAGATCTCAAACTCAGGGCCGACAATATTATTTCTCTGTAGGCGTCCCACAGGCTGGTGATCTGGTAGGTAGAAGTTAAATACACTATCTGCATCTAGTGGGAACTGGCCAAGTTCTCCTGTAGAGTTTCTAAATCTAAAGGAACCTGGCACATTTGTATCACGGCTACGCACTTCAAATGCTCTTAGCATAGAGGTTAGCTGAATAAATGGCTCCCGTAACTTACCGTGGAGACGATCATTGATGCTCACATTGATACGCCAGCGTCCTCCTCCTTCTGGAGTTGAGGTAATTTCTAGTGAGTCACGCGCTTCGGGGTGCATGAGAATGGTGCGTAGTACGCGTCTCAGGTTCCCTCGAGCTGTGGTGCCTGGGCCTCGGAATATTCTGACTACTTCACTGACGTAATCTGTAGAAGGATTAGAAGTCGTGAAGCGCTGAATCAATAAGCGGCTGATGAATGGTGGGCAGTTGCTGTGGTTAAACGCATTGTCGATAGCTAAATCAATATCTCTTTCTCCATTGGCAGCACCACCTGGTGTGCGAAATCCATCTAGCAGAGTCTTGCGGCCAGGCTCATGAAAACGGTTATCCATTACCATGGGTTCTAAGAAGTAGAAGAATCGATTTTCAAATGAGGTGTTGCCACCAGGGAAGTTACTATAATTTAGCCCTGTGAATACACGTGCAAATTCTTGAATGGTTTCATTCGTGTAGAGTTCAGCTGGGGTGTCTCTGGCTCCACTAATTGGCGTACCAGAGTTGTTGAGTACTTGGCCTGCATCATTGAGGCGAAATACACCCACAGTGAAGAGCTGGAGGAACTCTCTTGCGAAGTTCTCGTCAGGAAACCTTGTCAGCTGTGTTGCTTGGTTCACAGAAGTTCTCTGATTGCCAGCAGAGTCTAACCACTCTCCCATAGCTGGGCTGTATACGATGCCTTCAAGAAGATTTCGGTAGTTACCGAAAGCATTATTTAATAATAAATCATTGTAGATTGAAGTGCCTCTCCAGCCGTTTCTGTTACGCAAAACATTAGAGTCTCCAACCACTAAGATCTGTGAAAGCGCATAGCTCATTCGCTGTCTTAGTTGATCAGGCGCGGTTAGTTTTCTGTCCCAGACAGCGTAATCGCGGTAGGGTGCGGGCCCCTGGAATCCTTGCGTATTGACGTCAAGGTCAGATTGTATATCACGACCTGTGTCCTCAACTAAACGCACTAATTCGTCATTTATTAGAGTGGGAGCAATGTTAAATTGCTCAGTGATCCAGTTGTTGAGGGCTCGTGTTTCGCCAACGCTTTCTATCTCGTCTGCCAAGTCATTGATCTGGCTCCAAGTCGGACCAAATGTCGCTTGGCTTAAGAAATGAGATGCTTTAATTTGGTTGATTGTGCGATCTCTTTCAGCAGCAGATTCAACGATCAAGTCGGCACTGGCTTTATTAGAAAATACACTGAAGGCAGCTGTTAGGGTGACTGCGTAGTACACGAAGTGTCGCTTAATGGAGTGCTTGTGGCTTTTAGGTAATAATCGGGTTTTCTGGGGCCGGTACGGTAGTGCAGTTCCGTGCAATTGGTTTTTACTTATACTCATTTTCTATTTCCTCTTTATTTTGGATTAAGGGGGAAACATTTGAGGGGAGGGATAATCTACGAATTATGAGGTGTCATAGCTGTAGATGCATAAGATAAATTCATTTGAATGATGAAAATTTCTTATAATTTAGGATTCTTGTAACTATCCTTTTATTCTAAATTTTGACAAGAAAAAACATTATATTTAATTTGTCTTATAGAAATGGAATAACGTGTAGCAGAACTATCTCATAGCATTTTTCAATATGCTGGCTTTTGCAATATGGATGTACACTCACGATGAAGAGGGTGGTGTCAGTATATGATCTGTATTGGGAAACCTATCTTGTGGGGTATATCATGCTATATTCCCCAAACTATCTGGTAGGATTTACTAGATAGTTGAGGAGATTTAATGGTTGTCACTCCCTCATAGAGGTAGATATTAGCGGATAAACTGCGCCTTGGCTTCTCGTCAATTTTCTACACGATTTTTACCAGATTGTGTTTCCTGGTGATATCAGCTCAGCGACCTGTGTTTAAGGTTCACCTTGTAAGTGAAGGAAATAGCTAAATTATTTGCGCTATTTCTTCCGCGCTATTTCGTTTGCTTGCCGTAGTAAGATTGGGGATTTATCTCGTGGCAGAGGCGTTTGAGCGAGTGAGAGCCCGCCTGATTTTCTTCTAGAAAGATTTTGTGGGCGTAATAGAGAATCGCTTGGCGTTCGTTGCTTTTGAGCGCGCTACTTTTCTGCGTAGTTTTCTCAGTGGCGTAGGGGAGGAGGAATTGGAAGTCAGATAAGGATGTCGCTCTTGTCTGGAAGAACTTAGGGACTTTATAATAGCCAATGGCTCGGACCATTCTGACTCTTGGGTCACGGGGGGCTGAGGCGACTGCCTGATCGAGATGTTTTTGACCAAGCCTTAAGTGCTTGAGTTTTGTAGGGCCCCAGAAGCTGGCTTTGGCTCGCAGAGCGTGGGCACTGCCTAGATAGGCTTTCGCAAGGTAGTCTTTTGGGTTTGATTTGAGTCTGGATGAGAATTTGTCAATTTGCTCATCAATGACCTCAAGATCTAGACTAAGGCATTGCTTGTGCCACTGTAAGTAGAGGGCATGAGGGATTTCTTCTGCGGCTAGTGCAGCTACGTTATAAACGAAGAAGAATAAGAGAGTGATAATGAGTCTCATGAAGCCGCAGTAGAGAGAATCTCTGTGGCGAGGTCAATAGGTTGGTAGTGCTCTCCGTGGGATTCTGTAATGAGGTTGGAGGAGATACGCGCACTTTCATAGATAGTGGGTAGGCCACTTCCTGGGTGAGTGCCCCCGCCGACGAGATAGATATTCTCAAATGCTGAGAGTCTATTCCTTGGGCGTAGGTAGAGCATCTGATCCATAGTGTGCGCGAGATTGAATGTCGCGCCCATGAAGATATTGTTTGTCTCCCAGCCCTTCGGGGTGATGCACCGCTCCTCGACTATGTGGTCTTTGAGATCTTTCATGCCAGTTTGAGCAATCATTCGATCAAGTATCTTATTTCTGTAGCTTTCTGGATCTTCTTCCCATGGGGATATGTGTCTCGTGTTAATGGTTGGTACGAGTATATAGAGCTGCGAATGACCTTCGGGTGCTACTGTGGGATCTGTGACACTGGAGTTTCTCACATAAATAGACATGTCTTTAGAGACCGTCTTCTCACCTTGGATGTCCTTGAGGTTTTGGTGATAGTCTTCTGCGAAGATGACGTGGTGATGTGGCTGCTCTTGGTAGATGGTGTCGAGTCCAAGGTAGAGCATGTAGGTGGAGCAGGAGTATTTTTTCTTTTTGAGAAAACTCTCTGAGTGATTCTTTTCTCCAAATATCGTTCTGCGAGCATGCGCGTAATCAGCGTTCACGATAAGATCATCACATTCTAGCGTGTTTCCATTTTGTAAACGTACACTTGTGGCTTTTGTGCCAGATGCATTGTATTGGATCTCTTCGACCTCGTGATTGAGCAATATCTTGCCTCCGTCTTCTTCTATGGCTTTTGCCATGCCGGCAGATATGTTAGATAGTCCACCTTGGACATGATAGATGCCGTGGGCGTACTCGATGTAGGCTAATATGCTAAAGAGAGCGGGGCAGTTCCACGGGGACATGCCGAGGTATTTTGCCTGGAATGTGAAAGCGAGTTTGAGGCGCTCGTCTGTGAAATACTCTCCGAGTACATCCATCACAGATTTAGTTGTAGCGACATAAGGGAGAGCTTTGAGCATGTGGGGCTTAAAGTAGCTCTTGAGGGAATTATAATCACTCTGGAGGCAGGGGAAAATGGTGCGCAGCTTCTTGGCGTGGTCACTCATGAAGCGTGCATAATTCTTTGATTCACCGGGGAATGCCTTTTCGATGTTTTGCATCATCGTTTGATGGTGAAAGCTTGTTTCTAGAGAAACATCTCCCCAGCTCAGTGTGGTCATGGGGTCGAGCTTCACAAAGTCCATGTAGTCGGAGGATTGGCGACCGGCTTCTTTGAAGACTTCATCGAGAGTGAACTTTTGGTGGAGGAAGGTGGGGCCTGTATCAAATGTGTAGTCGCCTGCTTGAATTGGCGCATTTCTACCGCCGATAGCAGAGCTTTTCTCAAGGATGGTGACATCGTAGCCTCGGTGAGCTAACAGCATGCCGCTAGTCAGACCTCCTGGGCCGGCTCCGATGATAATAATTTTTTTCTTCATGTCAGCGAATCATCTAAGATGTGTGGTGTTCCTAGATTTGGATAATGATGGCACAGCTATGGGCAGTCTCAACTAGAAACCTAGGATTTTCAATGGTACTGGTTATGATTGTTTATGGCGCCTGCTCTCTCGAGTGTGGAGCACGCGCAGCATCCGTTTTCTGGTGTAGCGTTGGTTAAGAATGCAGGGGAGATTAGCGAGGATAGCGTAGATGAGAATGATGGTGGATCCAGGCTGTGGCGTCCAGAGAAGGCAGACGAGAATGAGGAGAGCCTGGAGGTAGTGGGAGAATTCTCCACGGCGTGTTTCTTGGATGAATTCTCTCAGATAGCTGCTGGAGCGCGCTGAGAGTTTTGCTTTTGAGAAGCCACTGACCCATGGGCCACCATCTGGAAGCGAGTCTTTCCATATACGGATTAAAAAAAACCTTTCATAAACCCAGTCACTGGAGTGGAGAGTCTGAGGTGATGGAGGGCTTTGTTTTTTAAAGAGAGAAAGAGGCAGGGATGTTGTTAGTCTGGCAACTAGGATGTGAATGAGAGGGATGCAGACAATATTGGCCACAACAATGAGAAGATTAGAGAGTTCGACGAGCATAGCCAGTGGGTACTACTAGTGAACAGAGCGGCCCTTCCAGTCAGTGGACTTATTGCGCTTTTTCTGGAGGATAGAATGAAAGAATATCACTTGGTAAAATAGCAAGCTGATGGGGAAGAGCAGGGCATTAAGGTAAGAGAATGCACCGGTGCTTCGGAACACAGAGAAGCACTGTATGGTATAGAGCGTGTAGAGAACCAACCAGCAGGCTGTAAGCTGTGGTATAGGTAGAGAGGAACTTTTCTGAAAGACAATGGCAACGAGAAGAATAATGGTGGCGACACAGAAGAACATGGCTCCACTGATCCATAGAGAGGAGAATAGGAGCGCGCTTTTATTCGTCTTCTTAGCACCTAGGTGAAAGCCTTTTTGCCAGCTTTTGCAGAGCTGACTATAACCTTCGGGAAACATACGCATAGAGATTGTGCCTTTGCCGAGATAACATTGTCGTGGGATATTCTGCTCTCGAAGAGTTTGGGAGAGTTGGAAGTTTTCAAGTACTTCATGTTTGACGGAGTTATGACCACCGACTTGCTGGTAGTGTGCACAGGAGATCAGTAGACACTGACCAAAGAGCGAGGGATCTGGCTTAGCACCAAAGGCATTGACCCCTGCCACCATGAGAGTGTTAAAGAAAGCAGAAAGCTCTTCATAGGGTTTTTGAATGGCATGGTAAGGTGAGACGGAAATGACGGTATCCTGCTCACCGTGCTTAGCGTACTTACCGTGTTGTCCCTGCTCGGTGGCTGCTTGGAGCTGACGGAGTGCGTGAGGCTCTAGCCAAGTGTCCGCATCGAGAAATAAATACCACTCACCCTGTGCGGCCTCCGCTCCCTGAGTGCAGGCCCAGGGTTTCCCCAGCCATCCTTCTGGAAGGGTCTTGCTCTGGATGACACGAGCATGGTGAGTGCGTGCTACATCAGCAGTCGCATCTGTGGAATCATCATCGACCACGAGAACCTCATGGGGTGGGTGCGTCTGCTCGTTGAGAGACTCGAGGAGTCTGGGTAAATTATGCGCCTCGTTTCTGGCAGGAATGATGACAGAAATTCGGAGGTGGTTCTTTGTGGAGGGAAGGTGGTGGAGAAATCGGAGCTTTCCTAACACGATCCAGTAGGCTGGCCAGCAGAGCAGAGAGATAGCCAAGAAGAGAATGAATGCGAAACTGATCATACGAATCGGTGCGAGTAACTAGTAAGGATCAGAGGATATGTTAGAATAAAATAGGGGAGAAGTAAACAGTGAGAAAGGAAGCTATGCTGGTCATGTGCGAACATGCTTAAGAATGTCGCTGGATGATACGCTCAGCACATTTCTGCCCAGAGAGCACGACCATGGGCATGCCTCCACCAGGATTGACACTACCTCCTACAAAATAGAGATTGTTGTACTTGCTACTGGTTTTAGGAGCCTTGAAGCCATAGTTCTTTTTCCAGTCTGTCACGACACCGTAGATAGAGCCTCTGTTAGATCGGTACATTCTCTCGATGTCGATAGGCGTGAGCAAGTCTTCGGTGATGATGCTCTCTCTGAGTCCCTGGATACCACAGTGCTCCATTTTATCAATGCAGCGATCTTTGAGTGCTTCATAGTCTGCGTGTGAAATAGGTGCCTCTGGATCAAGTGGCGGGATGTGGGGGAGGATCTTAATATTGTCGCAGCCTTCTGGTGCCTTCGTCGGATCAGTACGAGTCGGTGCGACCACATAGAGTGTCGGATCATCTGGGAGCTGACCTTGGTGAAAGACTGTCTTGAAGTGCTTGTGCTGATTTTTGGAATAAAAGAAATTATGATGTGCTAGCTGTGGGAAGACCTTGTTTGTCCCTATGTGGAGAACGATCCCTGAGCATGCAGGCTCGAATTTTTCTAACTTCTTTGTGAAACTTTGGTTTTCTTTCAGAAGGTATTTGTAGGTGGGGATGACTTCCATGTTACTGACAACTATATCAGCGTGGTGCTGGCTACCATCCTTGAGTTCGATCCCTTTGACTGTCTTTGCTTCTTTTAAAATCGCATTCACTTCGGCATTCAGGTGGACGGGAATTTCCATTTCCTCCATGAGCTTGCCGAGTCCACGAGCGAGCTCATACATACCGCCTCGAACATACCATAGACCGTAATCAAACTGAATTATGGGCATGAGGTTCATGTAACCAGGAGCGTCGAGAGCTGAGGAGCCGACGTATTTGATGAAATACTCAAGAATGAGCCGAAGCTTAGGGTGACTAATGCGCTGCTGGATCGACTCAGCCATGGACTGAGAGTAATCAATCTTGCCGCCTAGGAGCTGGAACTTATAGTGCTTGATGAATTCCCACAGCGTGTCGAGGCCTTGCTCGAAGTACCCTTCATTGACAATACCGTATTGCTCTCTCGCGTATTGGAGAAAGCCTTGGAATTCCTTCCATAGAGCGTCAGGTTCTCCGCCGAGCTGGTTGAGCTCTTTGCGCATCAAGTCATCTTCTTGATAGAGGTCAATGGGGGGTGCCTCTTCAAAGAAATTTCGCCAGTGCGGAGTGACCGCATCGAGCTGCACATAGTCCTCCATCTTGCGGTCAGCGCGCTGGAATAAGGACTCAAACATCTGTGGAAGGGTGAAAATGGACGGTCCTAGATCAAAGGTGAAGCCGTCTTTTTCCATGAGGTTTAATTTACCCCCTATCTGGGCATTTTTCTCGTAGATAGAAACGTCATAACCCGCGGCCTTGAGGGAGATAGCAGCAGAAATTCCTCCTAGGCCTGAGCCGATGACGATGACAGATGAGTGCATGATAGCCGTATCATTGACCAGAATACTCTCTTGTCAATGATGTGGAGAGGGTTACTTTCTGTAAGGATCAAGGAAACACTATGAAACCCACTTTTGAGCGAACATCTGCGACTTCTAGAGAGTACGTGGAAGCTACTGTGAGCCAGCAGCGCACTTACTTCCAAACAGGAAACTTGCGTACACTCTCGGTGCGGCTAGAGGCATTAGCTCGATTAGAAAGATACATAAGAGAGGAGCGGGAAACTCTACTGGAAGCTCTCAGAGAAGACCTCGGAAAGCCGCCTCTGGAGGCATTCTTGGCGGAATATCACTTTTTGTTAGAAGAGTTAAAGCTCATACGCCGCTCACTAAAGTCGTGGTGGAAGCCCAGGAAGGTATCAAGTCCAGCCTACTTCTGGCCATGTAGTGCGCAGGTGCAGCGTGAGGCCTTTGGTGTAGTCCTTGTCGTGGCACCTTGGAATTACCCAATTCAGCTTTCACTAAGCCCGCTGATTGCCGCAATTGCTGCGGGGAATACCGTGATGCTGAAGCCCTCAGAGATGGCACCAGCCAGTGAGGCGTGGCTAGTGAAGGCAATTCGTGAGTGTTTTTCCCCGGAGCATGTGGATGTGGTCACTGGTGGGTGTGATATGTCTGAAATTTTGTTCGATCAGAAATTTGATTTCATCTTTTTTACAGGGAGTACGCGAGTAGGGAGAATAGTCGCCAAGAAGGCAGCGCAGTATCTGACACCCTGTGCCCTTGAGTTAGGGGGGAAGTGCCCCTGCATTGTGGATGCCTCAGCTGATCTGAAAGTTGCTGCTCGGCGCATACTCTTGGGGAAGTTCTTTAATGCTGGGCAGACGTGTTTTGCGCCAGATTTTGTCGCAGTGGATGCGAGGGTAAAAGAAAATTTTGTTAGAGAATGTGTGGAGCTGTTACACACAGTACCTTGGGCTGATGAAATGGCGAACTGTATTCATGAAGCTCAGTATGAGAGGTTACTTGGTTTACTAAGAGGTGTTGCAGAAAGTGAGGTGATCACGGGTGGAGGGGATCGGCTAGAGAGTTATTTTCTGGCACCTAGGTTATTGCCAAATGCTAAATGGTCTGATGCTATTATGCAAGAAGAGGTGTTTGGTGCCATTTTACCGGTGGTGACATTTAGCGATGAGGATGAGCTGATTGAGGCACTGCGCCAGTATGGATCACCTCTGGCGTGTTATGTGTTCTCACAGCGTCAGGAATTCATTGAGCAGATGATGCGCTCTGTGGTGTCTGGAGCGGTTTGTGTGAACGACACGATGAAACAATCCAGCCACCTAGGGCTCCCATTTGGCGGTGTCGGAGAGAGTGGTCACGGGCGCTATCGTGGGCGAGCGGGAGTAGAAACAATGAGTTATGAGCGCTCAGTGCTCAGGCGCCCAACTTGGGCACCGAAGGCTATGGATCTACTCCCTCCCTATCAAAAGAGCTATGAGTACCTTAAGAAATGGATGAGATGAGAGAACGTCTCTGCCGCCACTGGGGTGCTGAGATCGAATTAGTATCAGAATCATTGGCAGTAGAATCATTGGCAGTAGAATCATTAGTAGTAGAATCATTAGTAGTACTAGGAGATTCTAGTTGAATGTCAGAGAGCTTCTCCTTAAGACAAGTGGAGAGAAATGACCATTTCCCATGGAGTCCTTAACAAGTATACAGAAAAGCATGGTAACACTCTTCGCAGATGGAGCGAAGCTGCTTGGTATCCCGAAGTCTGTGGGAGAAGTCTATGGAATACTATACGCCTCAAAACATGCTCTCGCGCTCGATGGTATTGTCGATCTACTAGGGATGAGCAAGGGCTCAGTCAGTCAGGCACTAAAGATGCTGCGCGTGCTCGGAGCGATCACCGAGGCTAATGATAGAGATAATATTGGTCGTAAGACTTATTATCAAGCTGATATAGAGCTGAAGAGTCTAGTGGGTGGATTTATCCAGCATCAAGTGCGCCCTCACTTAGAAAATGCGGAGAACCATCTAGCAGATATGAGAAATCTAGAGGGCTCGGAGAGTCAATTTTACACGGAGCGTATCGATAAGTTAGAATCATGGCGCAAGAAGGCAGGGTTTCTCTTGCCCTTGATCCAGCGCTACCTCGGGTCGAAATGAGTGAAGAGCGTCAGTGGTATTGTGTCAGAACACAAACAAAACGTGAGCGCATCGCGAGTGAGAATCTGCGCCTGCTAGAAGGAGTAGAAGTCCTTAGTCCACGAATAAAATATAAAAAGGCGACCAAGCGCGGGAAGGTCTGGTGGTCGGAGGCGATGTTTCCTGGCTACATTTTTGCGAAGTTCTCGCGCTCTGAGAGTGAGAGAGCTGTCACCTATGCGCATGGAGTCATGTGTCTGGTGAAGTTTGGCACGGAGGTGCCAGTGATCCAGGAATCCTTCATTACTGAGCTCAGAGAGAGTCTTGAGGACTTAGAGAATGAAGAATTGATCATTTCCCCAAGCATGCAAGTTGGAGATCATGTGGAAGTGGCGTATGGCGCCTTTGAGGGGGAAACAGGTCAGATCCTAGAGGTCTTGCCAGCTCTCGATCGAGTGAAAATGCTCATTGAGCTGATGGGGCAGGATCAGGTCGTGGATGTTGATATGTTCTCGCTGCTGCTAGTGAAGCCTTAGAGTCTTAGAGACTCTCTGGTACATTTTTTTCGAGAAGCATCACACATTCAAGGTGTTTAGTCTGTGGAAATAGGTCAAAAGGCTGCACAACTCTGAGAGCGTAGCCTTCTTTGATGAGATAGCGGAGATCTCGCATCTGGGTGGCTGGATGGCAGGAGATATAGACGATTTTTTTTGGCTGAAAGGCACAGAGTTGGTGAAGGAAGGCCTCATCAGAGCCTTTTCTGGGAGGATCAATCACCACACTAGTCTGATCAGGTGGGAAGGAGACTTTGGAGAAAATCGACTCGGCAGAGCCCAGAGAGAACTTCGCGTGTTCGATGCCATTGGTTTTGGCATTCTGCCGAGCCCATTGTACCGCACTCTCGACAATTTCGACTCCATGGACGGATTGAAAATACTGAGCCAGCGTGAGAGCAAATAGCCCAGATCCACAGTAGGCGTCCACGAGGTAGGGAATGTCTGATCCTTTGGCGAGCTCCCCCACATATTGGACGAACTCTGGTAAAATAGAGGGGTTCGTTTGGAAAAAATCGCCAGCCCGGAATGCAAACTGCACATCTCTAACTCGCTCTTGTAGCAGAGCAGATGGATCAGTCTGAGTGCCGTTGACACCAGTCCGGATCAATAGGGACTCTTCCTTTGAGGGGCGTCTAGAGTGTCTGGTGCGTGTGTGGCGAGTGGGTTGTTTGTGGACTTGGTGTTGTTTTTGGCTAAGGAGTGTCTTGCGGAGTTTAGTGAGGGTGGTATTCACCTCATCTTTGGCAATGGGGCAGTGTGGCACGTCGACAACTTGCCGCTGAAAGCCACCAGAGAGAAAGCCAATACGAGAAGTTGTCCCAGTCTGTTGGCAGGATTGTTTGCTAGACTGACCGCTTGCTAGATGCGGTGTGATCTTTGAGCGGTAAGCCCACTGAGAGGGTGAGGGGGCACAAGGATTCACCTCATGCTTAATTCCCGCTAGACGAGCGAGCAGCTCTTGGGTCTGGCGAGTCTTCCATTCTAGCTGTAGCTCATAGTCCATATGCTGGTACTGACAGCCACCACAGTCAGTGAAGAGAGGGCATTTTGGTGAGACTCTCTGAGGACTAGGCTCGAGAATTTCAATGATTTCTGCGTGAGAGCAGTTCTTATCGTTTCTTAAGATTCGGCAGCGAATTCTCTCTCCTGGAATACTAAAAGGCACAAAGACGACCCACCGCCGAGTCTCTCCCTCAGCTGTCTGAATCTCCACTCTGGCCACACCAGCACCTTGATTGGCAAGAGACTCGATCTCTAGCGTGAGTTCTTCGAATTGGGAGAAGGGAAATGAGTTAAATTGGCGAATTGGTCGAGGCATGGAATGAATGCGTGCTTGTGAGACTCCTATGATGTGATAGCTTAGTAAAAGACTAATTTGTAAAACCAATGAGAAAAACGACCCATAGCCTCTGGCTCATCATGAGCTTCGCCCTGTCTCTGACTCAAGTACAGGCTCAAAAGCAGGCAGAAGTCTGGTATAATTCACAGGGAGAAGCCATGTTAGTCACCTGGGAAGCCTTGAATCGAGAAAGCCCCAGTACAGTCGAGCTCAGCGGATCGCCCGAACTTGTGCGAAGCCAGCCATTTGTCAGCACTCGTAAGCAAACCCGTGCGAGAATCTATCCTAGCCGCTTTAGCCCGAGTCAAGGCAGAGTCCTCACTAAGAAATCGAGTCAGTATTACCGCCCAGTCTATCGTTCTTACCGTTCTAAGAGCATTTATAGAAGCTCAGCCTATCGAGGGCAGTATGGGCGCTTTAGAAGCTACGGAAGAAAGACACATGGACATCGAGCAGGTAGCCTCTCGGGATTTTCCTTCCATCGCGCACGCTAAGGAAAGGTTGACTAAGGAATGGCTAACTAAGGAAAGGTTGAAATGCCAACAACGCGCCAAGTCGGAGCGCGATTATTCGGCTGACGGCACCTGATACCAACTCAAAAAACTATCTGGTAGAATTCGCTAGATCTTTGGCGAGATACCATCGTTGTCACCCATCGGAGATGCTCGCATCACCGGTGGGTTCCGCCTTGATCTCCCACCAAATCTCTTCGCCCTTTCTACCAGTTAGTTTTCCTCATTGGTATGAGATGGGGGCGAGATACTGTCGCTGGCAGCTTCCTCTGTAGGGTTAGGCACGGATTGGCTATTTCTAAGCTGCTTACTATCAGGTAGAGACGTTAATCCTGGAGGTAGAGCATACGCAGAATTTCGATTCACTTTCTGAGGAGCTAGAGGCGCGCTGGCATCAGATAAAGGCGTTTCTAGTGGAAGTGGTGGATCTAAGAGGAGAGGAGCCGAATCCACAGGAGTAAGATTTTCCGCCACATTCTCATCTGTAAGCGGCGTATTCTGGCATGAACTTACAGAGAAGAGAGCTAGTGCAGTAAATACAAATAGAGAGAACATCTTCATCTCGGATAAAATGAACAGCCCCAGCCCATTTAGCAACTCATCATTTCACCCCTTGAGTTCTGAATGAAACACACCATAATCTGGCATTGATACGCTGGGAGAATCTTGCCCAAACTCAGCCAATCGTTTAATCAATAAGAGTGCAGTCAAGAATACTGCGAAAGTGATGAACTCTACCCATTAAGAAAATAGAAGAAACGTGAGAATACTAGTCACAGGCGGAGCAGGCTTCATAGGCAGTGCGCTTATTAGACATTTGATTAAGGAAACAGAGGCGGTCGTTTGTAATTACGACTACCTCACCTATGCGGCTAATCCAGATGCACTCCAAGGAGTCTCAGAGTCACCACGCTACTCGATGCAAGAGCATTCGATCTGTGATAGCGAGGCTCTCCATAAGGTCTTTCGAGAATTTCGCCCCACAGCCGTCATGCACTTAGCCGCTGAATCTCACGTAGATCGCTCCATTGACTCGGCGGAACCCTTCATCATGACAAACATCGTAGGCACCTATCATTTGCTGGAAGCCACACGACTCTACTGGAACCGTCTAGAGGGAGAAAAGAAAGACAACTTCCGCCTCCTCCACGTCTCAACAGATGAAGTCTATGGAGATGTCACTGATATGGAGCAAATTCCAACAGAAACCAGCCCCTACGCGCCAAGCTCGCCCTACTCAGCATCAAAGGCCTCAGCAGATCATCTAGTCAGAGCATGGCACAGAACCTATGGGCTACCTGTCATGATCACTTTAGGGTCAAATAACTTTGGCCCCTACCAACACGCAGAGAAGCTTATTCCCTCAATGATCCAGAAAGCCATACGTGGCGAAAATCTCCCGATATATGGCAATGGAGAACAGACACGAGACTGGCTCTATGTGAGCGATCATGTCCTAGCCCTTATGGCGGTGCTAAAGGAAGGTGAAATCGGAGAAAGTTACAACATAGCCACGGGGCATCACAAAACAAACATCGCTGTTGTCAGAGAAATTTGCGAACTACTCGAAGAATTAGCACCGAAAGCAAAACCACACGGAATATCGCATTTCAAAGAATTGATACGTTTTGTCAAAGACCGCCCAGGCCACGATAGAGAATACGCAGTGGATACTTCAAAAATTCACAGTACATTGGACTGGAGTCCCAAAGAGTCTTTCCAGACAGGCCTTCGTAAGACAGTAATGTGGTATCTATCTAACAATTTTTGACATGTTTAGTTGTTGTCTGTAGATGTTGTTCTATTGAGCTAGAAATTTCGTTAGACTAACCAATCTGGGATTTTTTTAAGCAATTCTTTTTCAAAGAAATCCCAGTGCTCTTTGGATAAAACACCTTGATCTGTTTTCAGTTTGACGCGCTGGATACGTGACCAGAAGCGTTTTTTCACGAAGCGTTTAGACTCTTTAATTTCTGGATCAATCCACCAGAGCTCGCCAGCACTATCCACGAGTACATTACAGAAGTGAAAATCCACAAAGAGTATGTGGTGTCTCGCCATGAGAGCGAGATCAGTGGCTAGTTTAGCGAGCAGCGTGTGCGAGGGAGCGGAAGAGAGTATATCGCGTAGATCCTTCACATCTTCTTTGTAGGTGTAGAGGTAAGCGGCCTCGAATGTTATGGGAGGAAAAGTGAAGACACCTTGAGGGGGTGGCGTATTGATTCCGATACTCTGTAATGCTCTAGCAGATTGCATTTGCTTATCCGCCTTGGTGGTATGGAGTACTTGTCTGAGCTTAGAGAGGAACTTACCTTTGCTAGGGAAGCATTTCACAGCCACGCCATCGGGCTGGAGTAAAAGCAGACCTCCATTGACTGGATTATCTTGAATGATCTGACTCTCAGACCGAAGCTTCTCCAGATCGGTGAGTGATTTTCTTCTCGGGTTCATTTTGTTAGAGAATCTTTTAAGGTTCGATAAGGGAGGATGTCTCTTGGAAGTCGACTGTTTTCTGATAGATTATAGATCTCGTAGTTCTCTTTTTTTGCAGAGAGTTTTAGAAGCTCAAATGATGGTAAGATCATGGGGTGGTAGTCTTTGTCTAAGGTGGTCGGTTGAATGCTATCCCCTTCGTCGTAGGCACGGCCTTGACCACCTAGGTCTAATCCTAGAAAATTGAATTCCCTATGGCCGAGAGAATAGGCCACTTGAGCGGCGATATAGGCGACAGTACAACCACTAAAGATACCTTTCGATATATCGTGGCTCCAGCCTATTCGGAGGTTATGCCGAGAGGAAGTGTTAGGTAGTAGAGCCCAGTTTGGCTGGAAATGTTGTATCTGTTCCGGAGGAGCTTGGGCTAATCCGTAATAGCGGTTTACTGTTTCGAGCAGGTAAATTTTCCCTGTTTTTAGTAAATCAGGAGCACGCTCGCAGAGTAGAGCTATACCATTGAGAGAGAAAAAGCAGCGAGCACCAGACTCTACAGCAACCCGCACGAGGTCCATTCTGTTAAGAAAAAAATCTCGATCTGTAATGACATATTCGCTAGCAGATAGACCTATATCATGGAGCAGACTCACGGCTCCATTGCAACCGATAGTGGGACTGTCTGTTAGTAGGGATAGATTCTCTTTTTTTACTGAGGGGCCAGTGGCTAGAATAAATACTTTACCCGTGAGACTCTGCATAATGGGCTCTAGTGGAGCTAGAGTTGTGAGGAATTTCTTTTTCCAGCTCACTCGCCAGCCACCGTCATCATCCTGTTCTAGTTGGAGGTGTTGAGCGAAGTGTTTATGATGCTTGAGGTCTTTCCCCAGCCACATTCGGTTACAACGGGTGGAAAATGCTCCACGGCCTAGTCTTGCAGCGAAGAGAGCCATATTATGGGTTCTGCGTTTACTTTCTAGGAAATTCGTGTTCCTCGGGGGGAGAAGAAGATTGTCATCTTGCCACCAATCTGGAGCAGAATGTATAGGGAAAGGCATATTCGTTGTTTTTTTCGTTGTCACAGGCTCCTAGGATTTGCACTAGTGCTTACGCGCATTGTATTCCCCATTCAGGACATAAGGCTTACTTCATGAAACATATTAATGTCATCTACCGATCTACGGGAGTAGGTTTAGACCGAGATGCTCTCCTACTCAAGGACGCTCTCCAAAAAGCCGGCCATCAGTGCTCACTTTCCCGCTATAAAGACCCAAAGTGGTTGGTACACTGGTTGGGATTTAAGGCGAAATATGACGCTAATATTTTTCTAGAACGAGTTCATTCCAAGTGGATTAGTGCTGCCAAGAAGAATTATTTGATTCCGAATCAAGAACGCTTCCCAAAGCGCCACCTTAAAAAACTCAAAAAAATAACCACGATTCTCTGTAAAACAAAGCATGCAGAAGAGATTTTCTCTCAACTGGGCTTCCCCACTGAGTACATAGGGTTTAGCTCGCTCAATCGAAACCTAGAGAGCGAGAGCGGCGATCCCATGAAATTCTTACACCTTGCTGGTAAGAGCACTCTGAAAGGGACCGATGATATTCTCAAACTGTGGGCAAACCATCCAGAGTGGCCAGAGCTGACACTCGTCCAGCATCAGAGTAACGCTCCGAAAGAAGTACCAAGGAATGTGAAATTAATCTCGAAATTCTTAGCGGATAAAGAACTCCAGACCTTACAAAATAGCCATGGTGTTCACCTCTGTCTATCTCGCTCAGAGGGTTGGGGGCACTATATCGTTGAGGCGATTTCTTGCGGAGCCACCGTCGTAGCGACCGATGCCCCCCCGATGAATGAGCTAGTGACTGGAGAGATAGGCGTATTAGTCCCTTATGATAGATCAGAGCCAAGGCACTTAGGTACGAACTTTTTCTTTTCTGAGACAGCTTTAGAAACTCAGATCAATTTAATGGTTCAGGGCGGGCAGAAAAAACAATCAGAAGAAGAGCGGAGACAAAAACAGGAGCATTATGAAAAAATACACCAATTATTTTATGAGAATATTGGGCGTATAGATTTCTAGTTCGTAGGGTAATTTAATTTTGTTAGATGAGAGAGTGCTAAGACTAGGTGTTCTCATGCGCTATACGCGCTATATTGTCGAACATAGCGTGAATACGTTGTTGAGCCTGGTTTGAAAACTGTTTGATTTTGGGATCAAAATTCGTGGGGGTGTTTTCTTTCGCTTCGGAGAATGTTTTATAATAACAAGATGTCATACCCATGTCTTGGAGAAGGCCATTTATTTTCCAGGTGTTAGATTCCCATGCGCAAAATGGAATTTCTAGTACGGAGGCGGCAACTAGCGCGTGAAACCTGCCGATGCACAACCTCTTATAACTGCTTAACTCTTGCAGGTACTGAGCGGGAGTTTTTTTATCAGGTCTAAATCCATAAGAGCGCTTTATTCTCAGAGGGCCAATGCCGATTCTTTGCCTTTTGACGCTATCTGTATAACCTAAGTCAAATGAAGGCTCTTTCTTTACAAAAGACCTCAAAAAAGTCGATGCATATAGTAAATCTGGAACAGTATCACACTGGTAACCCTCGGCCTTAATAGCACCTGCGCTGAGTGACTCTCTAGCAGATCGATATAGAAATTTCCCTAAATTGTCATTGGTTGGGTTTTGCTGGTAGACACAGTTGACTAACACGGAAGGGAATCTAGAGGATATATCTAGCAGTTTTTGTCTTTTGCCGTGGTGTATGGAGCCTTCACCGTTGACGACAACTAGGTCAACACCTTCTATAATATGAGAAAGCTGGTCTAGATCCCAGTCGCGTCCAAGTGCGTAACGTAGCTCTATGCCTGTGCGCGCGAATTGCTCGCGAAAAGTTTGGCCAACTAACTCACAACCAAAGTGAGATTCATATAAGCTGGTGTCATTAATTAGAGCTACTGATGGCATACGATGAAAATTTAAATGGAAGTAGGGCAGCTATTTGTTCACGTAGCAATCAACTTGCTAACGGTATGCTCATTGAATCTAGGATCTATGAGCGATGCAATACCTGCGTGTCATTATTTTTCAGAGAGTGCTGATGGTTTGGGGCTTAGGATGGCTTCTTCCCGTGGGCGCACATGGCTTCGATCATGCGCTGTGCGCTATCGAACTTAGCTTGATTGTCATAGAAGGCTACAGCGCGCTCCTTCATGGAGTTGTGTTGTGAGTCTTCGAGGGCTAGTTGTATTTTTTTATGGAGTGAGCGCTCGGCTTCTCTTTGAGAGAATGTGAAGCCTGATCCACTGTTTTTAATGTGTTCTGCGTAGCCACAAGCTGAGCTACAGAGCACTGGTAAGCCATGGCTGAGGGCTTCTAGTAGCACCATGCCTGCGGTCTCTTGGCGTGCTGGGTGAATGAGGAGCTTGGCGACACTCATCCACTCGGGGATTTCATCAGAGGCTCCAAGTAGGTGGACTCGGTCGATGCAGTTTAGTTCACTAGCGAGTCGCTGCATGGCTTCAGGTTTATCCTGTCCGCAGACTATGAGGTGCGTGTTTTTATCGAGTCGGGAAATGGCTTTGATCGCTCGATCTAGACCTTTGCGGTGGTAGTCTGATCCGACAAAAAGTAAAATATGCTCACAATTCGGGATGTTATATTTTGCTAGTAAGGTAGCTTTGAGCTGCTGCGTGCTTTCTTTGAATCTCTTTGGTAGTTTGATCCAGGGGGGGAGGAGGGTGTAGCGATTCTCTGAGAGTTGGTAGTGCTTGAGATAGGGGGGGATTTCTTGTTTGGCTAAGAAAAAAATGTGAGTACTGGAGGTCGGACTAAACAATGAGCGTTCTGTATTTAATAAACTAGCATAGCGGGGTAGAAAGCGTGCTAGTGTGGGTTTGGTGAGGGTGAATTTCTCTAGGTAGCAGGGGTCGCCAGCGAAGTAGAAATTGGCACCAGGTACTCGGCTAAATGCGATAGTGGCATCGTAGTGGTTCTCTTGGCACCACTGGGTGGCTGCCTGTGCAAATCGCTTTGCCTTGGTGTGGTTACTATGGCCGCCAGCATTGAGTTTGATCGTGGTGATGCTTTGGCCACACTCACTGTGCTCACTGGGTTCATTGGTGCAGGTGGAGATGATGAGATGGGCTTCATGCCCCTGCTGGTGGCACGCTTCGGCAAGGCGTAGAGCATCACGCTGGAGTCCACCATAGGGGAAGTAGTGCTGTAGAAAGATGGCGAACTTCATACTGGAAGAATAGGAGTATGTTTTTTTGGTGGAGGCGAGTAATAAATTGATCTTTTCTCTAGAATAGACAATGAACTATTTCA
>CALFVF010000004.1 GCA_937928735.1 uncultured Verrucomicrobiales bacterium
GAAGTAGGGAATAGATGATTCCTAGATGCAAGCTATTTTAAGAGCTTAAGACTTAGCTCTCGGGTGTGACTTGTCGTAGGAGTCCTTGAGGCGCTGCTTCGTCACCTGTGTGTATATCTGGGTCGTTGAGAGTGAGGCATGGCCGAGAAGCGCCTGCACACTACGCAAATCTGCCCCATTATCGAGGAGGTGTGTGGCGAAGGAGTGGCGCAACTTATGGGGGGTGATGGTGAAGGGGATACTGGAGAGCTTAAGATACTTCTCTAGTAAATGGCCGACAGCGCGAGAGGAGAGGCGTTTGCGCAGTTTACTCATAAAGAGAGGGGGTGTGGCAGCTGGAGATACGGAGGGTGCTTGTTTCGCTGCAGGTAGGGCGCGCAGGGCTGCGAGGTAGTTCTGGAGTGCTTGCATGGCGTAGGAGCCGATGGGCACAATACGTTCTTTCTGCCCCTTACCGAGTACGCGCAGAGTCTCAGTGTGTGAATTGATGTGAGAAATATCTAGAGCCACTAGCTCTGAGAGTCGGAGTCCGGAGGAGTAAAAAAGTTCAAGAATCGCGGCATCTCGTAGGGGCACCCAGCTCGGGGTCTGCTTGCTGATCGGGGCCTGTAGTGGGAGTTCGAGGAGCTCTGTGATTTGTGTTTGGTTGAGAACGATGGGGATGCTTCTTTCCTGTTTCGGGAGTTGGAGCTCCTGGAGTGGGTTCTTTGGTAAATCATGCCGAAGCACGAGAAAGGAATAAAAAGACCGTAGGGCGGAGAATCTCAGGCGAATGGTGGAGCGTGCCAGCTCGTCTTTCATGCACTCAAAGAGCCATAGTCGAAAGTCCTCCGTACGACACTCACGCCAGCCAAGGAAGCGCTCTCCTAGATCTCTCTGGAAGCAGACAAGGGCGTGTGAGTAGTTCCGAATCGTGAGCGGTGAGGCATTTTTTTCATTCTCTTGAAATTGAAGGAAAAGTGCGCAGAGTTCGTCATCACTGGGTGTCATAGGGTGTTACTGGGCAGTGTAGTCGGGGTGGGATTGGATTTTTAATCGATGAGGATAGTATTTGTTAGAAGCTATCAAAGCCATCTGGTGTCTCTTTTAGTTCGGTAGAGTCCGTGGGGTTCGAGGAGTTTGTGGGGTTCGAGGAGTTCGTGGCGCCATAGAATTGGAGCTGAGAGAGTCTCTTTATACCTTCTTTCGCGAGTTTACTGCCGGGGTGAATCCGCCTGGCCTTGAGGTAGTAGGAGAGGGCAGAGCCAGACTGTGGGTTATTCTCTCGAGCTTCTAGTGAGCGAGCTCTGGTGAGAGCATTGGTGAAGGTGGCTACTTCTCCACTGAGCCTTGCCATTTCTTGATTGAGTATGCGGTCGTCATAGTAAGTTTGTTGAGCATCAAAGAGTCTCTCCCAGGCAGCATGGGTCTGGCCTTCCTTTTCTAGCTCTTGTGCGGCAGCGAGGGCTTTTTCAATTTGTTGGAAGCTGTGAGCGATTTGTTCTAATTTATCGGTGCGCTCTTGATCTTGGGTTTGATCAAAGATACTCGCGAAGCGGACGTAGTTTTCTCGCTCAAAGATCTTGCGGTAGTTTTCATCTCCCATGAGGCGATCAAAGTCATCTTGAGCTGTGATAGAGAGGTCTACGGCACGCTCCCCTTCATCGAGCTTGCGATCAAGGCGTTTTTGCAGTTCCTGGATCTGAGGGTTCGTAGGCCAGAGCTCAATGGCATGACTAAGGGCGTCTTTGTAAGCTTCCATGTCTCTTTGGAGGAGGGCGAATTTAGCCTCTTGCACGAAGGAGTCAGAACCTGACGTATGGGCAAAGATAGCAGAATCGACTTTAGCAGATTCTGTGAAGTCAGAAGCTGTTGATTTAAGCTCATTATTAAGGCGCTTAGCATCGATGAAGTTTTTACTACTAATGGCCTGCACAAGCATGTTTGAAGTTTGGACGTAATTGAGGATTTTTAGTTTGTTTTCAGAGGAGACAGTCTGAACTGTAGGCAGGAACTCACCTAGTGCATAGGCCTCTGTTAGGCGTCTGGCGGCAGAGTGTGTGCGCCCTGTCTTGAGGTTGTTCTCGAAGGCTTCGACAAGTGTCCTGACCTTACGCATAGCTTCATTGGCCGCGGAGTCTAGCCCTGATACCGTAGGACTAACACCGACACCTTGGCTGAAAAAACTTGCTGTTTGAGAGCCTTTTTCAAGGCGTAAACGGTCATCGCCATCGGAGAAAATATGATTGTAGAATCTAGCGGCGATTAGCACGTGCTCGAAGCGCCTCTGCGCAAAGAGCTGCACCATGAGGGCTTGATATTGGATTTTTGATTGAACAAGACTAACAGACTCGTCTCCTTGGAATTTCTTTTTGAGTACATCGATCTCAGCAATGCGCTTTTGATAATCTAGGACCTTGGCGGAGGGGGGGGCTGGAGTGGGTTGTCCTTCGCCTTGGGCGGGAACTAGTTCTACCTTATTTTGAATCACTCCTAGGTTATTGATAATACGAATTTTCTCTCTCTCAAGGCTCTCCACGACGTCTCGTTTGTTGTGGTTATTCTTGTAGGTTAGAGAAGCGGAATAGATAGAGCTGGCAAGAGAATCACAAATATTGGCGTCTCCTGGGTAGCTAGAGGCCTTGTGGAGGAGCTTAAAGGCAGCACTAGCATCCATGCCTGTGGGGTTAGTCGGTGAGATGAGAGCTAAGATCTCTCTCATGACTTGGCGGTAGGTGGTGGCACTTTCTAGCGTGGAGGAATTTGAGGCTAAGTAAGCTTCAAATTGACCACCAAGACGATTGTCCTTTAGGTCATAGGTCTGGCCAAAGAGGGTGATGGTCTCATTGGAGGGATCAAATACGGGGACTTCATTGCCGTATGGACTGGAGGGTTTTTCCTTGGTATTCTGAACGACAGTATTGGATCGGGGTTGGTTGTTGTTTGGTTGTTTCTTAGTTGGAGTTTCAGGCTTTGTGTAGACTTGGCCGTATGCAGTGGTAACTAGAGCGATACTGAGGAGAGTGATAGAGTGAAATTTCATGGGATGATAAAGTTTTTGTTAGAGTGGCTGGTAGTCTTGCGCGATTAAAAATCCTCCTTCAATGACTTTGACCTTAAATGTGTAGTCGTGCTTAGTCTCTAAATTGACTTTGCCAATATGGCTCGGCACCTTAATGGACACTTCCTCCACCTCTTGAGTCTCCTCTACCTTCACTCGAACAAAGACAAGCTGTCCTTGCGTGAGATCAGATTCTGGTTTTTCGACCACTTCGCCCTGTAGCTGGTATTGATTGTTGCGAAGAGAGAGACCATTCTCAATGTAGTCCTCAATGGGTAAGGAGGGTAAGTCAGGGTAGGTGTTTTGTTTGGAAGTATTCCAGAGCTGGTTGGCAAAGAAAGCACCGATAAGGAGTGCTCCAATAGTGAGGATAGTTGTTGTAGAAATCCTCTTTGCATGAGAGCCCTGTTGTTTATTTCTGCGTGCGCGCCGTGACATGGTGTGAGTGGTAGGTATTTTGGAATCTCCGTTTTTTTTAAGCGGATAGTTTAACTTGGATTGTGAGTGCTATGAAGCGTGAAATCAGCGAATGAGTTGAAGAGCAAGAGAAGACAGCAGAAGAGCAGCTGTCTAGAGGCCCCATTGATGGCGACGTAGACCAATACCTGTAGCGATCAGGCCGAGTATGATTTGAGAAGAGAGTACAAGCATGCAGAGGGAGTCGGCACTCAGTGGAGTCGAATTGATATCCGAAATCGCCTGGCGGTAGCTGTTATCCATACTCTGGACACTGCCAGACCATGCCCAGTAGGCCGCAATAAATGGTCGTGAAATCCAGCCAATGACTGAGGGCAGGGCGAGTACTGCTCCAGAGAGTGGGAGCTGAAAACCGACGAGATAAATAGAGAGTAAAGAAGCCTGTTCGGAGGTTTTCATGAGGGAGGAAATGGCCAAACAAACTGAGGTAATGGCGGCATTCACCATGACAAGGAAGAGAAGGTGATCTAAGAATCCACTTGTTAGGCCATCTTTGAATGTCCAGAACTGCTGCACAAAAACTGCCATCCATATGGATTGGACAAGCACTAAGCAGCTAAGAAAGATGATTTTTGAGCAGAGATAAGCAGACGTTCTTACTCCGCCAAATTTTTCTTTTTCCATAATACGGCGCTCGCCGGCAATTTCACGTGCTGAATTATTCGATCCCATAAGACAGAGGAGAACAACCTGGAACATGACGATTCCAGAAATGGCCCCTGCGAGTGTCGCCCTGTCTGCTGCTATTTTTTTAGTCGCATTGACAGCTTCGAGAGTCAGGGACTCCATTTGATCGGGGAATTTAGGCATGACCGGTGAAGCTTGATCCGCAAATAGTATAATCAGAAGGGGAAAGCAGACCATGATGGCTGCCTGGAGAAATACTTGTGTCCGGTCACGGAAGAAGATCGTGTAGCGCCTGTTGAGAAGTGTAGCAAGTTGTCTGAAAAAACTAGGTGTTTGGACCAGGGCCGTGTCATCGTTGTGGGGTTGTTTTCCCTCGAGTTCTTGACTGTCTTTGTTCGTTGGTAGAGGTGATTGTTCTGGTAGCTGGATTTCTCCACTTTGGATCTTATTGTCACGCTGTGACTGCATAGTGTCATAGAATGAGCTCTTGTGTTTGAGCCATGATGTTCGCCAGCTATCTGCTGTTTGTTTGGAGAGACGTGGGTAAATAGCCTCTGTGTCATCGACAGAAAAGTAGTGGGTTAGACCACTTGGTGAGCCGTGGTAGGCGACTTTTCCTTCATGTAAAACGAGGATGGAATCATACAAATCAATATGGGCGAGAGAATGGGTCACGGAAATCACAATGCGCCCGTCACTGCGCGATAGCTGGTGGAGCCGCTTTAGAATATCATACTCCGACCTAGGGTCTAAGCCCGAGGTCACTTCATCACAGAGTAGTAATGTCGGGTCAGTGACAAGCTCCATGGCAAGACCTAGACGGCGTTTTTGGCCTCCTGAGAGAACCTTAACGGGGCGATCAGCGATACTAGTAAGACCTGTTTCCTCAAGAATACGGTCGATTCTGTCATCGAGCTCATCAAGGCTATGTGTGTGAACACGAAGTTTTGTGATCGCCTCAATGGACTCATCAACGGTGAGTTCTTCGTAGGCAATGGAGAACTGGGGAACGTAGCCGAGCTGAGTTGCCTCTATATCATCTTCTTCGGTGAGGTCTCTACCTTGCCAGTGAATCATGCCCTCCGATTGGGTGTTTAGCCCGGCAATGGTATTGAGCAAGGTCGTTTTCCCACAACCAGAGGGGCCGACGATCGCCATGAGGTGTCCCGGGGGCACAGAAAAGCTGACGCGATCCACCAAGTTGACTGGTTGATTGTTTTTTTCAATAGAGAAACAGAGATCAGTAAGTTCTAGCACGATAGATTAAGCTAAGGCATAGTGAAGAGCTGGTTACAGAAAAAAGGGATAGAAATTTGATGAGAAGAAATCTTGAGAGAAGGTAAAAACTTAGCCATATGTATTCTATGTCCAAATCTGATCACAGGGTTTCTGATTCTAGTCCAGTGGCAGAAAGTCCCACAGCCCATAGGAGGAAGAGTCAAAGAAGAGCTTCACAGACATTCTCCAAGAAGAAGTGCGTTTTCATAGGGGCTCTCGTAGTGATGGCGATGACTGTTGTAGTGGGGTATGTCTGGGGAAGGTCTTACCTACGTAGTGAGGCATTTCGCGTGAGTATGAGTCAACAAGTGAGTAATTTGTTAGGGGTGGAGGGTGATTTTTCGACTCTATTGTGGAAGTCAGATTCTGTAGGGTCTGAGGCTTTTAGAGGGAGCCCGAAAGATACCGCGAAAGTTAGCAAAAAACAGCTCCTAGATAAAATAGAGGCTAGAAACATCAGGGTAGATCTAGACTGGGGGAGTTTGTGGAAGAATACCTTTCAAATGCAGCGTCTAGAGATTGACTCCCTTCATCTAGAGTTATCGGATAAGCAGAAAGAAAAACAACATGAGATATACCATAGTGGATTTGAAAATAAAAATCTTTTAGTTAATGAAGCATTGTCAAAGCAAGGATCTCGCGCTTGGTATCAGCGGTTTTTACCCAAAGAAATCGCACTATCTGATACTAGAGTCGATAGCTTGAGTGTCGGCTATATAGCGGCAGATGGTAGAAGGTTCTCTATGGAGAAGAGTCAGGTGGATGTAGAGTTCCTAAATCATGAGGTTTCTGTGCAGATGCAAGGAGGTGTGTTAGATGTTGAGCATGAACTTCTGGATCAAGTAGTCTTAGATTCTGCGAAATGGAATTACAGAGAGAGGAATATTTATATTCAATCACTACAAGCCTCAGTCTATGATGGTGCAGAGCTAGAGCTCAGTGGCCAGATAGGGGAGAAAGGGGAAGACTATGAATTGCAAGGGACTATACTAGGGGTGGATTGTCATCACTTTTTATCTGATTTATGGCAGAGCCGACTGGAGGGTGAAATGGCAGTACGATTTTCTGCTGAAAAAGATAATGTTCGATCTAAGGGGGGCTCAGAACTGAGAGGTGAGCTTAAGGTGCGGAATGGAGTACTGAAGGGGCTGCGCGTTTTAGATCAAATCGCGGCTTATAGCGAAACTAGAGGTTTTCAGACACTGAGGTTTTCCAAGTTTCAGTGTCGATTCCTATCGAGAGCGGATACATTGGAGATCCGTGATGTGTTTCTACATTGTGATGGTTTGATGCGTATTGAGGGAGGTGTGTCGATTCAACATCGCAAGTTAAATGGTGAATTTCAGTTAGGTATTGTTCCAGGGGTATTGCGCCATATTCCAGGGGCAGAGCAAAAAATATTTCTCCCTGGAAAGGACCAGCTGCTCTGGGCTTCTGTGAAAATATCAGGGACACTAGAAGATATAGAAGAAGACCTTAGTGAGAGAATGTTTTTGGCCGCTGGGATGAGGATGTTTGAGGTGATACCAGAAACGGGACTACAAGTACTTCGATTTACAAGTGAGGGAATAGAGAGTGTCGCTTTGCCTGAAGGTTTTGAGCCATTATCAGAACTATTGAATGCTACAGGTCTGGGAGAGGGGGCAAATCTTGTTGAGGAGGGTATCCCTAAGTTCCCTTTGAAGGAAAACGTGCAGAACGTGCCTGTAGAGATTTTAGAAGAAAGTCAAAATTTGTTAGAATCTAGTTTAGAAGGAATCGAAAAATTAGGAAACCTTTTTGAACCAGCTCAAAGAGAGCCAAAATATCAGCAGAATAATGAGTAGCAGGATTACAAGTAGCGAGCCAGTGTGTGTAGCAGGAGCGAAGGGGCCAGAAAGAGAGCGAGCACTATGCTGGTGTGATGGCGAACTCGTAAGTAAGGACTGCATCCGCGTGGATGATCCAAGCTATGCTCTAGGTCTTGGGGTTTTCGAGACTCTCCTAGCGTATGATGGTTTCTTAATAGACTATGGCAAGCATGTGGAGCGCCTCAATGAGTCATTGAGTTATCTCCACTACACGCTTGTGGAGCCCGAGGAGCTCATGCAGGGAGCACTATCATTGTTGAAGCATTTAGAGCTCAATCATGGTCTGGCAAGAGTGAGAGTGACAGTGGGAGGCTCCGTGACTATTCAAGCAGAAGAGTACGTCGCTGGTTCTGAGAGTTTAAGATTACAAACTGTGAGTACTCGGAGAAATGAAACTAGTCTTATGGCGGGCCTCAAATCGACTTCTTACGCTGAGAACCTGATGGCTCTAAATTTCGTGAGAGAACAAGGAGCCCATGAGGCTCTGCTCCTTAATATGAGGGGCCAAGTTTGCGAAGGAGCGACATCAAATATTTTTCTTATACGGGATAATGCCGTTATGACGCCACCATTACAGAGTGGTTGTTTACCTGGAGTCACTCGAGCGGTGGTGCTTGATCTCTGTGCTTCTGCTGGACTGGAGTGCAGAGAGGTGGATCTTTACCCTGCTGATCTAGAGTGTGCAGAGGCAGTATTTCTAACAAATTCACTGCGTGGAGTGGTTAGAGTCTCGGAGTGTGACGGTGTGAATTACTCTCTAGATGATCAAGATATCTTGTGTCGTATTCAAATGCTACACGAAGATCATGTTCGATCTCAAATAGATAAATCGTTTGTTATGCCAATGAGTGATTCGACGAGTTAGTTTTTTTAGTTAGTATTAGATGAGGGTGGCTTAGGGATTTTTTATTCAAAAAACCCTCCAAGTGTCTGATCCCAGTTACGGCGGTTTTTCTTTGTCATGCGGCCTTGGTCTCCTTCTTTCCGAATAGCGCGGCTTTGTTTTTGTTGCTCTTTTTTTTCTTCAGCTGCTTTGAGGGTGTCTGCACTAGTGTGATCCGTGTAGGCATCTTGGGCGAGTGCTGCACTCACACGCTTATCGAGGAGTTGGGTGACCTCAATATCCTTTTTATGAGAGCCATCGTGAGAGGGTACTTCTACCCTGTCACCGATTTTGATCTGTGAAGACGCCTTTAAAGTGGTGGACTCGCGCTTGATTTTACCCCCTTGGCAGGCAGCAGCGGCAGAGGTTCTTGTTTTATAGAGTCGTGTTGCCCAGAGCCATTTATCGATGCGCATGCTGTTAGTCATACGAGTAGAAGTGTTAGAATAGCTGCTAATGGTTTGTTTCTAGCCTTGAAGAAGAAACTTACTGGCGGGTGAGTGCTGCCTTCGCTAGCTGCTGGGAGGTTTCTGCGATCATTCTTACAGCAGCTTCTGTGGGCTCCTGGTCGACGGGAATAGACATCGCTTGGCGAAGAATAGCTGTGAGTCGGCGCATGGAAACAAATTCCTCACGCTCAGCGACTCGTGGGTCAAGTGAACCTAGGGAGTATTCGTAGTAATCGGCGACATCTTCACGGAAAAGCTGACCTGCCGTTTCTTCATTAAAATCACTCTCCACGGCGAGTGCTGCTACTTCGAGAGCACGGATCCAGCCGCCAAAAGAAATGAGGTGGGCTAAGTCAGCATCGCGCAGTAGCACAAGTTCGATTTCCACGTCTTGCTGTGTGGCAGAGAGTTCTTGTTTGAGCTGCTCAATATTGTTCTGCTTGGCATTGTCGAGTAGAGATGCGGCGTGGCGATTGACCCGCTCACCAGCCCCTAGGGCACGACCATAGCGATTGAGCTCCTTGGCCAGTGGAGGGATCCTATCCATATTACCATTCTGTACAGCTAAGAAACCCTCGGCAATAAGATAGCCGATTTCTATAGCCAAGTTCGCACGATCCAGTGGCATGCGCTCTGGGAGGGTATGTTTGATCTTATCGACCGGGAGAGGGGCTAGCTGCTCTAGATCTTCAAAGATTCTCTGGATGGAGGGGGCTGTGAAATCATTAATGCCGAGTTCCTCGCGAACGTGCGGATCTCCGAGTAGATCCTTAGGAATCTCAGCGCGGTTCTTAAGAGCATCTTCCTGCCCATAGAGGAGCTGTCCGCAGAAGGCTGAGGAGAATGTGATAGTTAGTAGAAAAGAACGTATCTGAAACATAGGCTATGGGTTCTGTGGTGAGCTTTAAAAGGGCTCTGTGAAAATGAGTTTAAGTGTATGATAAATCGGCCTTATGGGAATCTCATAGAGGTCTATGTGGAGAAAGAGAGAAAGAGTTAGGGGAGCTTGAAATTGGGGCACTTCTCAAGGAAAGTCTTAGGATTCTGATAAATAACTTTATCAATGAGGTCTCTGGTGTAGTCGCGCTTTTTCATCTCTAAGGCGCATTTCACGACAGCGAGAGGATCAGAAATACCCCAGTCGCAGGCAGAGTTCATCCAGATAGTCTCCATGCCGAATGTTTCAAGAATATCGATAGCGCGCGCCGCTGTGCACTTAGACTCAGGGTAGAGTGTCATACCTGCCCAGAAGCCCGCATCCAGTACAAAGCCAGCAGTGTGCTCCTCCACATGGTCAATGACAACTCGACTGGGATCGACATTAGCGTTCTTTAAAGCATCGAGAATGAGAAGGGTGCCTTTTCTCTTATCTTCGAGGTGAGGTGTGTGGATGAGAATGGGCAGATCATACTCTTTGGCAATGGCGAGGTGCTCCTCAAAGATGGCGAGTTCATTCTTTGTATTTTTATTGAGCCCGATTTCTCCAATACCCAGAACATTGGGCCTATCGAGGAAATCAGGGATAATTTGCATGACCTCGCGTGCAAAGCCAGCATCTTGCGCTTCTTTAGGATTAATACAGAGCCAGCAGTAGTGGGGGATGCCAAATTTCGCAGCACGAGCGGGCTCGTATTCTGTGAGTTGGCGATAGTAGTCATAAAACCCCTCTACCGAAGCACGGTCATAGCCTGCCCAGAAAGCCGGCTCGCAGAGGACTTCACAGCCAGCCATAGCAATGCTTTGGTAATCATCCGTTGTCCGGCTGACCATGTGGCCATGAGGTTCAATATAGCGCATGAAATAAGATGGTGTTAGAGTTGTGATAAATCCAATCGAAAACTTAGCCTTTGCTCGACTGAGGGGCACCGTGTGCAAACTGAATTGTCGCCTCTTGCACTGGCTCTTCACTGAGATCAGAGAGCGCATTGAGCACGGCCTGGGCACGTGTTTCGCCAGCTCTTGGCGAGAGCATAGCCTCTATGGCCTGGTGGAGTGCTGGTTCACGAAAGTCAGACTCTCCCTCATGGCGCTCAAGACGGTCTAGATATGCTGCAATGGTGATGAGTTGGCAGCGAGCATCCATATAGTAGATATCAAGAATGTCTTTTTTGTTAGGCATAACTTAAAGATAAATGAGATGAGATCGAGTCGAGAGTATTAAGAGTCTTGAGAGTGAACCCGTGCGCAGAGAGACTCCCCATAGGTGACAGAGAAACTAGGAGGACAGAGTCGCGAGTGCTTGCATGACAGCAGAGGATAGGGCCTTTCCGTCTGCTCGACCTTCCGCTTTCTTTTGGGCCGCTCCCATGACTTTACTCATATCGGCTTTTGAGCTGGCTCCTGTAGAGGTGATAGCCTCCTGGACGAGTACTTGAATTTCCTCAGCACTCAGGGCACTGGGCAGATAGGTTTCTAGCACTTTGATTTCTGCCGCTTCTTTCTGAGCGAGTTCATCGCGCCCAGCCTTAGTGAACTGTTCCTCAGAGTCGATACGCTGCTTGATCTGCTTTCTGATGAGTTGGAGAATGTCAGCATCATCGAGCTCAACATCCGCCCCACTCTTTTGAGCATTAAGAATGGCGGCTTTCAGAGCTCTTAGAGTACTCAGAGCTGTCGTGTCCTTGGAGCGCATAGCGCCCTTCATATCAATAAGAATCTGTGCTTGAATGCTCATGGTGAGAATATGCCGCAGAGCTCATAGAGTAGCAAGAGAAAGCGAATCTATGAGCTCGTTTTTGAAACCTCCAATAGCCCAGATTTGCCCCAGAGGGATTCTCCCTGAGGGGTCAAAAATGATTTCGTTCTCCACAAAGAGAAATTGATAGGCCCAGTGCCTGGTGCTTTGCGTCCTTCTAGGATCAGGATAGTCGCTGGAATCAATGAGTCCTTAGCGAAACTGATCGTACTCAGGATTTACCTGAGCATCTCGGAAAACAGGGCGGTCTTTCCAGAGTTCAAAAGTACCTTTGAGCTGAGACGCGCTCTCGGCGTACTGGCCTTTATCACCTGTGTCATGGATCCACTGCTCCAGCATAGTTCTATGTGCGCTGAGCTGCTCGATATAGTCGTGATCAAGAGCGAGATTATGAATTTGATGGGGATCCTTGATCACATCATAGAGCTCTTCTGTGGGGCGAACACCAAACCAGAAATTCGCTTGGTAAGGAGTGAGAGTACCAGCTTCTAAGCCTTTTCTTAAGGCTAATGAAGGGCCACGCCCATCTCTGTACTGAGCCTGGAGAATCGGGCGATCCACGAAGTAGTTACGAATATAGCGGTAGCGATCGGTACGCACCGAGCGAATGCGATCAATGGTGTAGTCACAGCGATCACGTGCAGAGACGACATGAGTTCTTGGCTTATAGTCCGCAGCGAAGAGGTCGACACCATCGAGATAATCTGGAGCAGATACATCTGCGAGAGCGAGAGTGGTGGCAGGGATATCAAGGCCATTGACTAACTCATTTCTCACAGTGCCAGCCTTCAGTTTAGGGTGATTACCTCGGATGATGAAGGGCACATGTAGGCCACCTTCATAGCAGAATTGCTTGTGTCTAAGGGAGTGATTATTGCCATGGTCAGAGAAGAAAAAGACAATGGTATTCTCGAGTTCTCCGTCAGCTTTGAGTTCATCAAGAATTTGTTGGACACGATTATCAGCACCACGCGCAGCATTGTAGTGAGCGGTCCAAGCTTTGCGGAAAACAGGTGTGTCTGGGAAATAGGGAGGGATAGGGACATCATTAGTGGCTAAGATATCCTCTTTATTGGTGTATTTTGAATTATCCTTACCTCCCCAAATTGTGATTTGGCCAAACCAAGGTTGGCTTTTATCTGGTCTGGTTTTCCAATTGCCGACACGGAAATCCTTCTGGTCAACAGCGTGATTACCCTGCCAACCATTCATGCCAGCCTTGTAGTCAGGCTCAGTACCTGTGCTGTAGAGCTTACGGCGATCATAGTGGAAATTATAATCATCCTTACCTTGATTAAAGGTAAAGTAGCCAGCTTCACGCATGATTTCAGGAATCGTCTTCATTCCCTCAGGAAGGTGAATTCTCACGCTCGGCTCGACAATAGTGCCATCAGTAGCGCGTGAAGAACGGTGCTGATGAGTGCCAGTGGTTGTCTGGTAAACACCCGTGATCAGAGCAGAGCGGCATGCAGAGCAGACAGGGGCAGGGACAAATGTGCGCTTAAAAAGCGTCCCCTCTGCCGCTAGCTTGTCAATGTTGGGAGTATGATCCTTATTGATGGGATCATCATAACAACCCATGTAGGGAGAGAGATCTTCAGAGAAAATCCAGAGAATGTTAGGCTTTTCTGCTGCGAGGGAAGTCACAGCAAATACCGAAGTGATCAGTAAGCTCGCAAAAGTTCTAATGATGTGCATGGCCAGAAGATAGCACGCAGGAATTCGAATTCTGAAGACATTTTCCCTAATTCTGCCTTTTAACAAGAATTGAAAGGATATGGTTTAATTTTTGCGCAGCAGCAGATCCGTGTATGGGCGAAAAATGGCACGAAGCAGCATAAATAGAGCAGAAATAATGGCAATAATCACAAGGGAAATGACGACAAAAACACCTAAGATAATCCACACTGGTAACCATAATTTATTGCGTAAACGACCACTGTTGCGGCCTAAACTAGAGAGGAATTTCGCGAGGAATTTATGCTTCCAGCCAAGTTGATTCTGGAAATGAGCAAAGGGGTGGGAGCCATAAGCCTGAGAGGATGGATTGGCAGAGCCTGAGCCAAAGAAATTAGAAAATCCACGCGTGCCAGCATCATCCTTGTGCTGCCGTATAGTATCAGCAAACTCACGAGTCTTCTGAGTTGGTTTAGCGCTTGGTTGTTGATGTTGACTAGACTTCTGAGGTGAATCGGTAATGACCTCATCCACCTCGATATCAATGATAGTAGGCTTAGACATAGGAAAGGTAAGGCAGAGAGGAATGTTTAGTGCAGGAAGCCCCTAGGCTTGCGCAATCATTTTCTCTAAAAACAAACCTCATCAGGGCGAAAAACTCTGAATCAATGATTTTAATAATTCCAGACTCGATATAGCGGGGAAGGCCCATGACCTCAGCGCTTGCGCGACCATGAATCCACACGCTCATTTTTAAAGGTGACAGTCGCGTAAACGGAGGGGACATAGCGGACAGAATTACTAAACCCAAATCCACCGAATCCACCATGGAAGCCTCTACGGCTATAGCCATGACCGTGGAAGCCGCCTCGGAATCCACGCCCAAAGCCCCGGCCATAGCCGTAACTCGTCGAGAAACCAGTGCGGTAAACAGGTCTTAAATAACCGTAATACCAGCGATCAAAACTTGAGCCATTCTGAAAGCCCTCCACTTGTTTACTGGGAGCCCCCATACTCAGAAAGACCCCGTCTTTACTCATACCTTCAATGATTTTACCCTGATTGACCGCGATCTTTTCCTTGGATTTGAGCCCATCATAGAGATCGCGATGCTCAGTAATTCGCTGCTCTCTGGTTGGCTTGTGAGTCGCACAAGAGGAGAGTAAGCAGCAGGTAGCCACGAGTGCATACCAGAGGAGAGAGGGTTTAAGAGTGTGTTTCATAGTAAAATATCTAAATACGAATTAAATGAAAGTAGCAGTGAGGGGAAGAAATGCAAGTCAGGGAAAGTCAAGCGGGTGTTTAAATACCAGCGGTGAGGCAAGGTTGAAAAGTTCGACAGCAAGATAGAGGCAAAAAAAATGCGGGGGTACTCCGTAGAGCCTTGCCCGCTAACTCTGATTATTGCTACGAAAAGCGCAACAAGCAGTGATCAGTTACCATGCGTAGTATTAACTTTACAGCAGGTCGTAGTCAAGTCAGATTTTAATCTAACTAATGAAAAATTATACACTAGGCTTAGATATGGGTGTGGCCTCAATAGGTTGGGCATGTGTTAGTGAAGAGGAGCAAAAACTAGACTCTGGTGTCCGGGTGTTTCCTGCTGGGGTGGATGCGTTTAATTCATCCAAAGAGAAGCACGCGAATCTTGATCGGCGAGATGCTCGCGGGATGCGTAGGCGCGTACGCCGCAAAGCAAGGCGTAAAGCGCTTATTAAGAAATATTTACAAGAGTTAGGTTGGATGCCTGAGCCGGGAGATAGTGCATATGAAGCGTGGCTTCAGCAAGATGTCTACGCACTCAGATCAAAAGCGATTAAAGAGAAAGTTAGTCTAGCAGAAATTGGCCGTATCCTGCTCCATCTTAATCAACGACGTGGATTTCTTTCGCTGCGTAAAAAAGATGAAGCCAATGCCAACAAAGAAACCACAGGGATGCTTGGTGAGATGTCAGCCCTGCAGAAAGAAATCGATAAGGGTGGATTTAAGACACTAGGAAATTACCTGCACCACCTCTATGAAAGTGATCAGCACATCACCCCACTTGGTAAAGTCGCTAAGATTCAAAAAATTCGCGGCAGGCATATACGCCGCTCGATGCTTTATGATGAATTTGCCCTGATATGGGAAACACAGGCACAGTATCATAGTGAATTAACAGAGGTGCTGCGTTATGGAACACATGGGAAAGAAGCAAAACCCATTGCTGTACGCGAGAATCAAGCGCGCGAAAAAGGAGTGAACCTCCTCCAACAATTCGGCTTAGAAAATCTAACATTTTTCCAGCGTAAGGTCTACTGGCCGAGCTCCTCCATTGGGCGTTGTGAGTGGGAGTATGATCAGAGGCGCGCCCCTATGGCGGATCGCCGATTTCAGCAATTCCGCTTACTCCAAGTCGTGAATGACTTGCGTTTATTAGATAGTTCCTCAGCAAGGCGCCCGGTGGAGCGTAAGCTCAGCAAAGAAGAGCGTAAAGCAGCACTTAACTATCTAGAGGGTAAGAAAGAGGCTAGTCTTGATGATCTCAAGAAGAATCTCATTAAGCAAAAAGACCTCAAAGAAAATCTGCCCGAGTCTGTCGAGCAACTCAGTTTTAGTATTGAGCAGGGAGGGCGGAAGAAAATTTTAGCAACTGCCACCGATCATCTGCTAGCTAGCTCGAAGGGACTAGGAGGCGTCTGGAAGAAGCTCTCAGAACGTGAGAAGAACGTTATTGTTGAGATCCTTACGAATCCAGATCTTACGGATGATGATATCTATGAACAACTCACAGAGAAAACAGAGCTCTCTGGAGAACAGGCCACGAAGCTGCTGACAGTGAGCCTCTCCACGGGCTACTGCCATGTATCAGTAAAGTTTTTGGAAAAAGTTTTACCCTACATGCGAGAAGGCATGAGCTACATGGGGAAGGATAAAACAAACTCCGCAGTGCACGCCGCTGACCCGAACTACAGGCGTAGAGATGAAGAGCAGGCGAAAGTGTTAGAAAGCTTGCCGCCCTTTGAGTTCGTTACGCGTGAAGGTAGCCAGTTCTATAATCCACATCAGACAGTGATTCTAAACCCAGTAGTACTGCGCTCCCTCACTGAATTACGAAAGGTAGTGAACGCACTCATTAAAAAACACGGCAAGCCCACCCGTATCCACCTAGAAATGGCCAGAGAGCTGAAAATGTCTCCCAAGCAGCGCCAAGAATACCAAACGAAAACCAATAAACTCAAAAAGCAAAGAGAAGATGCCGCCAAAGAAATCGAGAAACTAGGCTACATCGCCAATAGAGATGCGATAGAAATGTACCGACTCTGGAAAGAGCAGGACGAGCTGTGCATCTACTCAGGGGAGGTGATTGGTCTCGATCGACTTTTTGCTGGAGGAGTGGACGTGGATCACATCTATCCGTACTCGAAGTCTGCGGATAATTCTTATTTTAATAAAGTAGTCTGCTTAGCGAGAGAAAATCGAGAGAAAGGCAACCAGCTACCCTACACATGGCTCGCACACTCAGACCCCGAGAAATATGAATCTATCTTGCAGCGCGCCAAAAAGCTCGAGCGAGGCAAGTACAAGCGCTTTATAGCAGATAGTATTCCCGAGGGCTTTGTCGCCCGTGATCTTAATGACACCGCATGGATGACCAAGGCCGCTCGTATGTACTTAGGCTCTATTTTAGAAAACCCATCACGCGATATAGTTTGTCTAAAGGGAGCGCACACAGCCACTCTGCGCAGACAGTGGGGGCTGCACTCACTCCTACGACACGATGATATCGATAAGAAACTGCGTGATGATCACCGTCATCATGCCTTAGATGCCATCGTTATCGCACTCTGCACGCGAAGCAGAATCCAGGAAATCACCAAAAGACTAAAGCATGAGGTCATCTCCGATCGGGCTAGAGAAGAGGGAAAGCGTATCTACCGCTTGAAGCAACAAGGAGAGAAACTCACCCAACCCTGGCAGAACTTCCGCCTCGAAGTGTGTGCCTCACTCAATAGCATCTGGGTCTCGCACCGAGCCAAGCGCAAAGTCTCAGGGCCACTGCACAAAGAAACCACCTACGGAAAAACAGCAGAAGGACTACTAACGACACGAAAGTGCATATCCACACTCACCACCAATGACCTCAAACATATTCGTGATAAAGGAACAAAGGATTTAATCAGTGCATATAAAAATGAAAACGGAGGTGATATAGGGGCTCTTAAGCAACTCTCTAAAGACAATCCTCTCCTCATGTCCTCAGGAGTACCCGTGTACAAGGCCACCATAGCATTTCCCTACGCGCACATCACCTTGCGTGAGGGTACGGATCATGAGGCACACCTACAGTCTGCCTCCACACATCATCTCGCCATTTTCTCGCTAGGAAACGGTAAATTCCATTTTGAACCTGTGAACCTCATGGAGGCCACCCGCAGACTGAGGCGGAATGAAGACCTTGTGCAGCACCACTACGAAGATATGCCCCCAGAGGCAGAGCTCCTCTTTCACCTCTGCCAAGGTGATAGCCTAATGGCAGAGATCGAAGGCCGAGAAAGACTCTTTGTCTTCAGGACAATGGCCTCCACCACCAAACAAGTGAAGTTTGCTCTGCACACAGATGCCACCAAAGGGAATAAAGACGAGAGGGGGAAATCAACCTTCCGCACATGCATGGAAGGATCCTTTGCTAAGAACTTTCCCAAAGCCCGAAAGGTCACGATTCTACCAGATGGAAGTGTACGAGATTGTTCATTATGATCAAGCACACCATAGAGGTGAGTCGTTTGCCCGCGCAGATTTCTCTCAAGCACAAGCAGCTCGTTCTCCAGCTAGAAGAGGGAGAAACACGCCGTTTTGCCTGTGAGGATGTAGGAGTGCTCATTTTGCAGCACCCCGCAATTTCTCTGAGTGCTGCAGTACTGAATGAGTTACTCCAGAGCGGAGCAGTGGTGATTATTTGTGGTGCCAATCGCCTCCCCACGGGCATACTACTGCCCACAGTCACCCACACAGAGCTGGTTCCCAGAATGATGGCGCAGCTAGAGAGTGAAAAACCCGCGCGCAAGAACGCGTGGAAGCTCATCGTGCAGGCGAAGATAAAAAACCAAGCAGCAGACCTGCCAGACACCGCCAAGCGCAAACTCCTGAGACTCGCCGCCAATGTGAAATCTGGCGACACAGAGAACCATGAGGCACAGGCCGCTAAGATCTACTGGCCAGCACGTTTCCCTGAGCGCTATGCCCAGAAGGATAAGAGAGACCCAGACTCTGAGAGTCTCTTTAATAGCTGCCTGAACTACGGCTATGCGATCGTACGTGCCGCAGTCGCACGCGCACTTGTCTCTGCAGGCCTACAGCCAGCGCTAGGAGTCTTCCACCACCACCGCAGTAACCCCTTCTGCCTCGCTGATGATGTGATGGAGCCACTGCGCCCCCTCGTTGATCTGTATGTGGAGGAGATACTCAATGACAGTGAATTAGTAGAGTTCGAGCCTCTGAGTGCCGCGCACCGCCAGAAGCTACTAGGAATACTCACGCACCCAGTGAAATTTGCAGACACCTCTGGCCCACTCATGGCAGTGCTACCACGCTATGTGAATAGCTTCTACCGAGTCCTTACCAAAGAAACCAAAACCCTAACCTTTCCTAGTTACGCACACCCTGCTAACATACATGACTAACAATGTATATTTCTGCCTATCGCTGTATGTGGATCATCGTCTTATTTGACCTCCCCGTAGACACGGATAATGCACGGCGTCAGTACACGCGCTTTCGCAAAGGCCTACTGGAGGACGGCTTTAGCATGATGCAGTACTCCGTGTATTACAGACATTGCGCGAGTCCGGAGAATCTCCAAGTCCATATTGAGCGCGTGCACTACACACTACCGCCAGACGGAGAGGTGAGAGTCATGCAGTTCACTGACAAGCAGTTTTCAATGATGAAAGTTTTCCAGGGAAAACGGCGAACTAGAACAGAAACTCCCCCAGCACAGCTTGAAATGTTTTAGTGAGAAACGATAGAACCCACTCAAAATGAGTGGGTTCTATGTATCATAAGGTAACTGATCACTACTAGCTGTCAATCCGCAGCTGTGCCACCATCTTCTAGCTGTACGTCAAAAGGTAACTGATCACTACTAGCTGTCAATCCGCAGCAAAAATAATTATGAGTACATCAACAGAAAAAGGTAACTGATCACTACTAGCTGTCAATCCGCAGCCTGAATACAGTAAAGGTTTGTTTGCACTTTAAGGTAACTGATCACTACTAGCTGTCAATCCGCAGCAATACGAGCTATATGTTTAGACAATGTGACAAGGTAACTGATCACTACTAGCTGTCAATCCGCAGCTACACCTGCGCCATATTTCAGATCTACAAAAAGGTAACTGATCACTACTAGCTGTCAATCCGCAGCGGCGTGGCTCTGGACTTTGGTGTGATCCGCAAGGTAACTGATCACTACTAGCTGTCAATCCGCAGCAAAAGCTAGAGGCTACGCTAGCAAATGAGGAAGGTAACTGATCACTACTAGCTGTCAATCCGCAGCCCAAAGACATGCCAGAACCAAAACTAGGAAAAGGTAACTGATCACTACTAGCTGTCAATCCGCAGCTGCGTGGCATGATAAATACATTAAAGGCCAAAGGTAACTGATCACTACTAGCTGTCAATCCGCAGCAAGTCCCCGAAGGGGCGAACGCAGTGAGTTAAGGTAACTGATCACTACTAGCTGTCAATCCGCAGCCAGAGCTACCCAGAGCTGACCGACCCCGAAAAGGTAACTGATCACTACTAGCTGTCAATCCGCAGCAGACCGAAGGAAGATCTTAGAGAAGGAAAAGGTAACTGATCACTACTAGCTGTCAATCCGCAGCCCGATTCCGTCGGGGCGGTCATTGGCTGCTAAGGTAACTGATCACTACTAGCTGTCAATCCGCAGCTACACTCTCCTAGAATTAAAAGAGGAAGGAAGGTAACTGATCACTACTAGCTGTCAATCCGCAGCCCTCGGACTCAGTGGACGCGGTGATTATGGAAGGTAACTGATCACTACTAGCTGTCAATCCGCAGCCATCGCTGGGCGTGGTGGGCCATAGCGCTGAAGGTAACTGATCACTACTCGCTGTCAATCCGCAGCCACCAATTATATCGCTTATAGATCAGCAGAAAGGTAACTGATCACTACTAGCTGTCAATCCGCAGCCTCACCTCTATCCGTGGCGCCTCAG
>CALFVF010000005.1 GCA_937928735.1 uncultured Verrucomicrobiales bacterium
GGGCTATTAGAGTGTAACGACTGTATCTTTCGACCATTGTGACTAAGACGCTACCTGAAGTTTTTCCAATAATTGTATCAATTTCCCAGTGTCCTATACTAAGTCTCTTATCGACTTCGGCAGGACGCAGGTCTATGGAGACTTGGTTTGTAATATCTATAAGAATATGAATAAATTTGTTGGGATTTTATGTTTCAATCTGGTTTTGCTTTTTTTTGCGGTTGATGTGCATGCTGAAAATAAGGAGAAATTTTTGAAAACGGCTAAATTTCTTACTGAAAGAAGTTTACTAGTGTTCACGGCTGAAATTGTTAGAGAAGAGTCTTTAGGTTATAGGAGGGCTGATGGGCCTCTACCTGTGTCAGAAAATGAACTCAATGGAGTTCTAACTTCTGATGAGGCGCTATATTACGCTGAAGTAAAAATCATCACTCTGAAGGTTAGAAATTCTTTAAAAGGTGATGATTTGTCAGGCTTGTCCTTATCTTTTGTGTACCGGACTACTCCGTTGATTTTACAAGAAAAATTTGATCTACCAGTTATGGGTGAGCAATTTTACCAGCTGAGGTTGGGGGAAGATGCTGGGAGAAATGAACTGAGAGGTTTTGCAATCTTTGAATTAATTTCAATTGATTCCTCTGGTCTTTATCGAGGTGGTGGTGGGATAATAATGATGGACGTTGATTTGCTGGAACAAATTGAGTTTGACTGAAAATAAATGAGATTATTGAGAGTGGGGTTATGTCCGTGAGTTGATGTTTCATTTGCAATAGCTGCATGCAGCTGTAGCTAGCAATGGTCGTGTGGGTCTTTTGCCGATTACGGTGGACGTGTGATTTCTGGCGACTAGGTTTCTTCTATGAAGTTGATTTTGACCCACCCTGGGGGTGCTCATAAGGATGATTTTTTGGCGTGCTGCTTGATGATAGCGAAATATGGGCTTGTAGTGGAGAGGCGTGAGCCTGTGGAGGAAGATTTACTCGATGAGGAGGTGATTGTGATTGATGTGGGTGGTGAGCACACAAGTGAGCGTATGAATTTCGACCACCATCAGTTCTCGCGCGATGCAGTGCCTGAGTGTGCTCTCTCTCTGGTGTTAAAGTATTTTGGACTCTATGAAGACGCGCGCTTGTTCTGTGATTGGTTAGAGCCGGCTGAGTGGTTTGATACACGGGGGCCTAATAAGACGGCTACGTGGTTAGGAGTGGAGCGTGAGTTACTGGCGAAGTTAAACTCTCCGATCGATGTGACTTTATTGCGTCGTTTCGCGGCTAAGGAGAATCACCGACCAAGTGAACCTCTCTGGGAGGTGATGAAGATGATTGGCGAGGATCTCTTGGAGTACATTATGGGGACAAGAAAGCGTTTAGAATATATCGCGGTACATGCGAAGGTGTGGGAGTTAGAGGTGGATAGCCAAGCGGCTGAGAAGGCGGGAAGAGAGATGATTAAGGTTCTCTTTATGCCGAGGACGGAGCCCTTGCCTGAGGATGCTTCTGCTGGTCTTCTGCGCTATATAGATGAGGCTGATTCGGCAGCGGGGGCTGTGGCTATGGTGTATCCTGATCGACGTGGGTCGGGTTATGGCATTCAGCGTGTTCATGACTTTCCGCGATTTGATTTCACCCGAGTGGGTGGGGAAGAGGACGTGCATTTTGCGCATGCGGCTGGGTTTTTGGCGAAAACAAGTGCGACTTCTGAGTCGCGCTTGCGTGAGCTGATCGTGGGTGCTTGGCAGTAGAGCCTTTCTAAAAGGCAATATTTATTCTAGGGTGCTCAGAGATGACTTTAGCTGAACTGGGATGGAATGATGATTTCGCCAAGGCCTTTACTCCATATGGGAAAAAGGGCTGGGAGCCTGCGCGCCTGATTCGTGATAATAAAATTTCCTATGGAGCCTTACTGGATGGCGGTGAGGAGCTCGAAGTTTTGATGAGTGGGAAGGTGTATCATGATGCGAGCTGTGATGCTGAGCTCCCCGCTGTAGGGGACTGGGTGGCGATAGATCGTGGTAGCTCTGAGGATGAGCCGATGATTCGTGCTAGACTGATGCGGCAGACTTGCTTTTCAAGAAAGGAACCAGGGAAGAGCTCTGAGGAGCAGGTGATGGCGGCGAATGTGGATGTGGTGATGATCGTCACAGATGCGGGGGCGGACTACAATCCACGTCGAATTGAGAGATATTTCACTCTGGTGGAGCGCAGTGGGGCGAAGCCTGTGGTGCTGGTGAACAAAAGTGATTTATGTGACGCGCAGCAAAATGCCGAGGTGCGCGCGGAGATAGAGGCTTTATCCTCTGAGGCTGATGTGTATGTGACTAGTGCTCTGCGCAATGAGGGGCTGGAGGTGATGAAGGATTACTTGAAACCAGGAGTGGCAGTGACTGTGGTGGGATCGAGTGGCGTGGGGAAGTCCACACTCATTAATCAGCTGCTGGGGGAGGAGTGGCAGTGGACGAGTACAGTGAATGAGCTGACAGGGAAGGGGCGTCATACGACGACAGCGCGTGAGCTTATTGTCTTGGAAAATGGGGGCATTCTCATTGATAATCCTGGGATTCGGGAGGTGCAGATGTGGACTGATGAGGTGACTCTGCGTGAGAGTTTCTCTGATATCGAGCAGCTGGCTCTGGGGTGCCAATTCCATGACTGTAAGCATGGGGGGGATAAAGGCTGTGCGATTCGAGTGGCTGTGGAAACAGGAGCACTTGATGAGGAGCGCTACGGGAGCTTTCTGAAACTCGATGAAGAAATCGAGGAGCTTAAGAAGAGACGGAAGAAAAGAAAGATGAATGTGGAGCGCCGTGCAAAGCGCGACCACAGAGTGAAAGCTCGCAATCTTGCTGATAGAATCGAGCTGGAGAAACTCCACCGACCAGATAGTGAGAGCTGGGCGGAATCTTAAGGGCACCTCCAGTGACCTGCTTTGGATGAAAAAATGCCTTCAGGTTTTTTCAGAAATGTGGCTGCTGGTGGCGGCCTTAAGTGATTTCGTAGCTTCGGCGTTTTCTGCGTGTGAGCAGTGCGAGGGAGGATAATGCGAAGAGAGCTGTTGAAGATGGCTCAGGTACTGGGGCTGGTTCGATGATAAAGTCGAGTGAATAGTCTACTTCGAGTGCTGAGGTGGTTTCCTGGACTAAGAAAGTATATGTGCCAGCGGTGAGTGGGGCTCCTGAATTGAGAGAGGGTGCAGTGCTAATGCTATCAGTGAGTAAGTTTCGTAAATCAGGATCAGGATTAAAAACGAGTTCTTCGTTGAAGAGTGTGAATCCTGCCAAGTCTGTCGTAGAGACATTGAGGGGGGCGTTGAATGCAGAGCCATTTGTAAAACCGATGAAACTGAGCGCTCCGTCTAAAAAAGGAGTGGTATTAAAGCTCTGTACAAAGATAGCACTTAGTTGCTGCCCTTCTTGAATTGTGACGCTAAAGAAATCAGCATCGATTCCTGTAAGCTGAGAGCTTGCATTAGCTCCACCTGATTGGCCATTGTCACCAGCATTTCCAATGACTCGGTTGACACCTAGTTGGAAGTCAAAATTTGTTGGATTCGCGAAGTCATTTGAAATTTCTCCACTGCTCAGTGAACTTTCATCAAAGATATTGAGTGTAGTAATGGCTGAAAGCTGTGCAGGCAGTAAAAGGAAGAGACTAGAAAGTACCAGAGAGGCAGAAATTTTCATGGCCGCACTATGTCAATAAGACCACGCTTTACAATGGAGAAGTTTAAATGGGATAAAAAATAAAGTGTTTTGCATGTTTGTGAGTACCTGGGGAGGCCTCAGCGAAACCATCTATACCTCTAAGACTTATGTAATCTCCAGAGTTAAAATTTGTTTCTAAAAGAAGTCCGTGATCATGTAACTTAGAGGGTAGAAGCCCTGTGAGTGGAGAGGGCCAGTGTATATCTGTCTGTAGCGGGAGAGAGCACTGTCTAGGTGGCCTGCCTAAATACTGTGTGAGCGCGGGGAGGAGATAGCGTGCTGTGGTGGCGAGAACGGAGACAGGATTACCCGGTAGGGCAAAAATTTGGGTGTTATTGTAGCGCCAGTAGGCGAGAGGTTTTCCTGGGCGCTGCTGGACTCCGTGGAAGAGAGGCTCTCCGCAGAGTTTTCGCAGAGCAGGGGCGACATAGTCAAATTTCCCTTTGGAGATACCTCCGGTTAACACAATGAAATCAGAGTGATGAAGTTGTTCTTTGATCGCAGTCTCAAGAGCGGCTTGCTGGTCAGGGAGGTGCAGGTGCTGAGGTTCTGCGAGTTGGTGAGACTGGAGTAAATGAGTGAGAACTGTGGGGTGACTCTGGCGAATTTGTTCCGGTCTAGGAGTCTCGCTGGGTGGAATCACCTCGTCTCCTGTGCTCAGTATGGTGAGTCTTGGCAGTTTAGAGACGCTGAGAGTAGTCGCTCCCACACTGGCGGCGATACCGAGCTCGGGGGCGCGCAGCAAGGTGCCAGTTTCGAGAAGTGTAGAGTCTTGCTGGCAGTCGCTGCCCATGGGGTGAACGGACTGATAGTGATTCAATGTAGCCTCAGAGCTGAGGTAGGCGTGGCCGTCTTTTAGCTGATAGTGTTCTAGAGGGATCACACAGTCTGTGTTATTTGGCAGAGGGGCGCCCGTCATGACCTCAATGGCTGCATGGGGGTTCTGAAGTGTCATCTGTGGGGCTCCAGCAGCTTGGGTGGCCTCAATAGGTATAGGGCTAGAGGTAGGTGATGAGGTAGGGAGTGAAGCTAATAGATGACCTCGAGAAACGGCGATACCATCCATCATGACTCGATCAAAGGGGGGGAGTGGACGGTCAGCGCGAATAGGCTCTTGGAGAATGCGGCCATGGGCATTCTCTAGAGGGAGAGAGACAGAAGTCGCTCTGAGAGAAGAGCTCAGAATAAGCTCAGAAGCTTGGGCAACAGTGATGAGATCTCGCATGGAAATAGAGTCTTATGGAGAGAGGAAGAAAGGGAAGTTTTTCTTTTGGGGAAGAAAGGGTGCTTTGGCAGCTTTATTTCTTCATCGAAAGTAGGTCATCGGTTCATATGATTGAGTAGAGATGATTTTTAGCACAATACATACAAGAAGACACCTCGAAGTGTTTGCTCTGAGGTGTCCTGAGTAGATAGCTATGTTTATGTCTACAAGCTGTAGGCTAGCAAGATCACTCTGAGGTGTCCTGTTCTTGCACAGCTGACTTTTTCTTTAGCTGTGGGAAGAGGACGACATCTCGAATGGTCGGAGCTCCTGTGAGCATCATAATGAGGCGGTCAATGCCTATGCCGATACCACCCGCGGGGGGCATACCACTCTCCATGGTTTCGACAAAGTCGTAGTCAATCTTTTGCGTTTCGCCACCTGCTTGTTGCTCGAAGCGCTCACGCTGCTGAATCGGGTCATTGAGCTCTGAGTAACCTGGTGAGATTTCCTGACCATTAATAATGAGTTCATAGACATCAATGACTTCGGGGTTTTCAGGGTTGAGCTTAGCGAGTGGGACGAGTTCTTTCGACACATGGGTGACAAAGCATGGGTCAAAGCTGTGTTCTTCAACGAGTTTTTCAAAGACTTGCTGGGTGACTTCGTAGTCTTCCATATTTACTGATATTTCCACACCGAGTTCAGTACATTTCGCACGGCGTTGCTCCACGCTGAGCTCGAACCAGTCCTTGCCGGCGACTTCCTTGATGAGTTCGTGATACGGTGCGCGTTTCCAGGGTCTCTGTAGATTAATGGTACGGATGACATTACCTTCATCGTCTTTGTGCTCAATATTGAGACCACCACAGAATTTCTCAGCCAGATGGCAGGTCATTTCTTCGACCATGTCAGCCATTTGTTCAAAATCAGAAAATGCCCAGTAGGCTTCAAGCATGGTGAACTCTGGATTGTGGCGGCGAGAGATCCCTTCGTTACGGAAGTTTCGGTTTAGTTCAAAAATTTTTGTAAATCCACCACAGAGTAGTCGCTTGAGGTGCAGCTCTGGGGCGATGCGCATGGTGAGTGGCATGTTGAGAGCATTGTGATGTGTCTCAAAGGGGCGCGCTGCAGCACCACCAGCGACATCGTGCAGCATCGGTGTTTCTACCTCTAGGAATCCGCGCTCAGTGAGGAAGTGGCGAATTTCCGCGATCATTTGGGAGCGCTTCACAAAGAGCTCTGCACTCTCTGGATTCGACATGAGATCAAGGTGGCGCTTGCGGTACTTGAGCTCACGGTCTGTCACGCCTTTCCACTTATCAGGCATGGGACGGAGGGATTTAGAGAGCATGGTGAATTGCTCAACCTTGATAGATGGCTCACCCTTTCCTGTGGTAAAGGTTTCACCCTGGATGCCGACCCAGTCTCCTAGATCAGAGAGCTTGTAGACATTCCAGTCTTGTTCAGAGACGCCTTTTTTATTAATGTAGCCCTGAATTCTGCCGTGTACGTCACCGATAGTGAAGAAGACACTTTTCCCCATGTCTCGGATAGCGAGTAGACGACCAGCTAAGGTGACTGGCTGATCATTCTGGAATTCTGCGGCAAGTTTTCCTGGAGTGGTGGTGGTCTCATAGCGTGCGCCGAAGGGTTCGACTCCTAGTTCACGGAGTTTTGTGACTTTCTCGGTGCGCACGGCGATGAGTTCTTGCTCTGTAGAATGTGATTGCGTCGAATCGCTCATAGTTTGCGCAGACTAGTGAGGGTTCATTAAGATTCAAGTGCAGAGTGAAGAGTGCGATAATTCGAGTGCGAGAGCGATACTATGAGTAGAGGGGAGATGTGGTGCAAACACCAGACTAGAAGGAGGTTGAGAGGAAGGTGAATGATTCGCTACGAACACCGCTTGTGCCCTTAAATGAAAAAACATGGCTGAGTGGCGGGATTTGTGCCGCCAGCTCAGCCATGTTTTTTTTTGATATTGGTAGTTGATGCTTAGGTGAGACCACTTAGGCGGCCGTTACCTTCTCCAATTCGTCCACGAACTTTCATTTCATGTAGGACAGAGCGGAGAGCATCACCAGAGGGTGCCCCTTTGGCATCAATATGGCGATTGCCCTTGAGGCTGCCGCCTGCGTGTCCAGCAATGATAGCTGGCATGCTTCTTCCATTGTGGCTTTGACCTGTACTGATGTTTGAACTCATGTAGCAAATTGAGTTTTCAAGTACATTAGAAGAGCCTTCTTTCATGCCTTCGAGACGCTTGAGGAAATTCGCGTATTCAGCGACAAAGAAGGTGTTAATCTTGGCAAAAATTTCGAGGTTTTCCGCCTTGTCGCCGTGGTGGGATATGGTGTGGTGATTACCGGAAACACCGTCAATAAAGCTAACATTTCTGGCGTTGAGTCCATCACCAAACATGAAGGTCGCAGAGCGTGTGGTATTACTCCAGAGAGCTAGGGCGATGATCTCAAATTGTAAGCGGATGTGATCTTGATAGGAGAGATTTGGGACGGTTTTGATATTGTCTTCTTCTCCTCCGCCGTAGGCCTTTCTGATATCTCTACGTGTAGCGCTGATGTTCTTGAGAACTTCTGATGTGATCGTAAGTTCCTTGTTGTTAGCGGATGCGTTGGCTGCTTTCTCTTCGATTTCTCTCACAGCTGTGAGGTATTCCTCGAGTTTTTGTTGGTCACTGCGGCCAAGGCGTCTTTGTAGACTCTTTGCATTGTCGAGGACGAGATCAAGAACGGACTTATTGGGTGCAATAATATCGGCTTTTTTCCGTGCACTTTTATCTGAGGATAGGCGTGCATTTTTGAAGAGACGATCAAAGGCCCTCATTGGGTCAATCTCAGGTGGGACTGGTGTGTTCGCAGAACGGTAGGACATGAAACTAGTGTAAATTTCAGTAAATCCGTTCATGGATGTGCCGGAGCGAGGGGTGTGCGTGGCTAGTTCAAGGCTGGGTAGAACTGTCGTGTGTTTTGTTGCCTGGCCAATGATCTGGTCAATACTTGGGTGGAGGACATCTAGGTCACTAGCATTGGGGGTTTTCACTGGTGTTGATCCAGTCAACATACCTGCTGTTCCCAGTGCGTGACCACCAACAGAGTTCATATTAGTGACGACATTGACATAGTCTTGAAGGCCTTCGAGTGGGCTCAAAATAGGTGATAATTCGTCTAGATTGGAGCGCTTCGGTGTAAAGCGGCTATGATCAAAGCCATTGGGCATGAAAACACCCGTAAAACGTACTTTTTGCCCTTCCGCACCTAAGGCTCCAGCAGATTTGGCGACATCTTCTGCTTCTTGAGCTAAGACGCGTGAGCTGGGCATCATGGCTTCTAAAAAGGGTAGAGCTACTGTAGCTCCGATACCACGGAGCATGTGACGTCGTTCGATATGCCAGGATTTTTTCATAGTCTAGTGGAGTTAAGTGAAGTTTGTGTTTATTGGGTGAAGAGTCAATGAGTTCGCTGTATCTGATGTGCTAATATCTTCACGAATTCTCTATGAACTTTGTTTTGATCGGTGTTATCTATGAGAGTTTAGTCTCGTGGTGGGTGGTTATTTTATTCGCTGATCTGAGTGGCTTTGGTGATGGCTCCAGCTGGTGTGTAGTCATCATTTCTTCTGTGGCGGAAGGGATAGCTTTTCGCGACTTCGATAAATATGGTGTGCACATTACCATCTTCAGCAATGACTTTTTGGGTGATGTCAGCAACAATTGGTCTATCGTAAGCCGTTAATTCTCTGCCTAAAGCGTAAGATAAGAGTTTTTCTGTGAAATTGCGAATAAATAAGTCTTTATTTTCTAGCAGATGATTGCGGATATCATTCGGGGAGGAAATAGCTGTGCCATCAGGGAGCTGGCCTGAGGCATCAATGGGGTGACCATTGTGCGTTGTTCTCCATCTGCCAATAGCATCGTATTGTTCCATGGCAAAGCCAAGTGGATCGATGATTTGGTGGCAGGATTTACAATTTGGGTCTTGGCGGTGTGCTTCGAGAGCTTCGCGGAAAGACTGATTTTTGATTTCTTGGTCATCCGCTGGTAGTTGTTCCACATTCATTGGTGGATCTGGCGGGGGGGTGCCTAATATGTCTGCTAGAATGAAGTCACCACGAACTGCGGGACTACTGCGTAGTGGTAAAGAGGTGGCAACGAGCACACTACCCATGCCCAGCACCCCGCCTCTGGTGTCGTCTAGTAAATCTACTTTCCGAAATTCTGGGCCTTCGACTCCTGGAATGCCGTAGTGTTTTGCTACTTTTTCATTTAAGAAGGCATAGTCACTCTGTAGTAAATCATAGGCTGAAGCATTTGTTTTGATCAAGTGCTGGAAAAATGAGGTGGATTCTTTGTAAAGGGCAACTCTTAGGGGGAAGGTGAATTCTGGGTAGCGATCTTTGTCTGGATTGGCTCGAGAGCGGAGCTCTTCCCAGCCGAACCACTGCCCTGCGAAGTGCATGGGTAAGGAGTCTGCCTTTGGGTCTTTGAGCATACGGATGACTTGCTCCTCAAGAACGCCTTCTTGAGAAAGCTCCCCTTTAGAGGCTAGGCTTAGTAGCTCTGGGTCTGGCATGGAAGACCAGAGGAAGTAGGAGAGGCGTGATGCGAGATCGAAGTCGCTGATTAAGTAGGCATCCGGTTTGGCTTGTTCGACTTCTGAGCGGTAGAGGAAATCAGGGGCAATGAGTAGGCCGAGAAGGGGCATTTTCATGGCGTCATCAAAGGTTTTGGCTTTGGTGCGCGCTTGGGTGAAAATGGCTGTGTATTTGTCAACTTCCTCTGGTGTTGCTTTACGGCGGAATGCTAGGGATATCCAGCGATTCAGAACGGTCTTGGCTACGGGTTCTTCGGACTTGCGAGTTGTTGGGCGCTTGAAGAGATAGCGCGCGCGAGCCTCTCGATTAGCATAAATAGCCTCAACGATATGGCCTGCTGCTTCGACGTAGTTTTCCATTAGGAGTGCCGGCAGGAAGAGTGCGTCGGCATTGTTGTCAAAACCCGCGGCACCACCACTATCCTCGGGGAAGCCATCAGCAGGGCGAATCTTGATTCCGAAGAGATCACGAATGGTGTAATTGTACTCGTTTTTGTTGAGGCGTCTGACTGTTGTGCGTCCGGGGTCTGCACCGAATTCACCAGAGTCCCAGCGCTCACTGAGGCTGTCTATCCAGGTGATGAAGAATTCTTTTTCTTCACTAGTTAGCTGGTCTCTTTTCTTGGGAGGCATGGCACCTAGTTCAACCTGTGCTTTGACCTCTTCCCAGAACTCTGGGCGTTTGATGGCGGAAGACTCTGTTAAAAATAGCTCGAAGTTCACCCCTCCTTCTTCGTTAATTTCGTCGTGACATTCGATGCAGTAGTTTTCAATGAGTTCTACCATACCGTGCTCGAAGTCTTTTAAGATGGGCTGAGCAAAGGCACTTTGTACAGACTTTGCGAGTTGTTCTAGTGAGGTGGTGTTTGTTTCTAAGCTCTCGAGTAGAGCACTTGTACTTGTGAGGGGGCCAGCATCGAAGCGGATAGAACTTAGGCCTAGTTCTTCTAGTTTGATGGTCGTTCTTTTCTTTGGCTCATGGGCGAGTAGGGCGAGCTTGGTCTTGGCTGTTTGGATGTTCTCAGCGAGGGCTTCTAGTTCGATGACGCTAAATTCTGTGGGTAAGATCGTGCTGAGTGGGTCGAGTTCTTTGTGGATGGTGTAGAGTTTGGCTTCCTTTGGTAGTGTCTGGAGAGCTGTGTTCCAGCGTTGACTAAGGGGCTCTATTTCGGCGCGTAGTCTATCGCTTTGTTTTTCTAATTCGGAGGAGACAGAGGTGTTTTCGAGAAGGCTCTTGGTGATTTCATTGAGCGAAAGCAGTGTTTTTTCTGGGGAGAGTGAAGATGGATTTGTCACTACTAAGGGCTTTGCTCCTTCGGCGAGGAGTTCAGTAAGCCATGTTTCGTAGTTATCACTGGCTAAACTTGCTGGTATGAGCACATAGGTTCTTTCTGCGGCTTCTTTAAGTAGACTGGGAAGAGACTCTTCGGGTGTGGATTCTACGGAGAGTTCACCATTGAGAAGGGCTTCGGTAAGGACGTTGAGCTCAGGTGTGGCTGCGATAAGGATAGGTGTGGTCTGAGCGGCGGTTTCTTCTTTTTTTCCACAGTGTGTCAATAGACTGAGACAACTGAGAAGTGTGAGTAGGTGTGTTAGGCCTTTCAATTTGTTAGAAGGGTTTGGGCTCTGGGGATTTTTGTGGAATGATTTTGTAAAATGGTTGAGCATTGCGTTGTTGAGAATAGTGGAAGAGGCGTGAGTTAAAATTAGAGGAATGAAAGAAATGCGGTTCAGAAATCAGTCACTGTGTTATGAAAAATTTTCCAAGGTTCTAAATTTAGTTATTTAAAATAATAGCGTTGTACTAGAAATCCAGAAAAATAGATACAATATCATTAGATGTGTGGTTTTTGTAAGTAGTTTGGGATGATTTGTCTGTTTAAGGGGAAGAATGATCCATCATAGACCTATGTGTTCTCCATACTATGTGAGGTCCAAGGAGGTTTGGCGAAGTTGCTTTAGGTGTATTTATTGCGTAGAAAGTCAGCAACTTGGTAAAAAAATTCTTTAAGTTGGACTGCGGATGTTTCTGGTATCTGACATTGGTCAATGGACTGGCTCATGAGTTCTACCCAGCGGTCGCGCTCTTTCGTGCCTATGCTGTAGGGGACGTGACGCATTCTCAGTCTCGGGTGTCCTCTATGTTTGATATAGTCAGTCTCACCGCCGATTCGCATTAATAAGAACTCTCGAAGGCGAGTTTCTGAGGCTTCCCATTGATCTTTGGGGTACATGGGGCCAATGAGGTCATCAGTTTTTATTTTTTGATAAAATGTAGAGGTGATTTGAATGAGCCCTTCTCGTCCAATTTCGCGTAATACAGCTTGTTCATCCATAGTTAATTACTAACGCTAACAAGAATGGGGTGTAAACTGAAACTAATTCTTCCTTTAGAAACGCGCTCTGTATCAAATAGAAGATGCCCAGATAAGTGTCTTGGACTAAGATGAGTGCTATAATTTGAGTTCTCAACTTGAATTCAGAGACAACTCGTGGCTCTATATCAGTGTGAAACTATTATTGTCCTGTATTCTGACGTTTTTTTGTAGCTTTAGTCTATGTCTAGGGGATGTGGTGGATGAGGCCATAAAGAAGCTAAATGCAGAGAATCGGGAGTCTAGGGATCAAGCATATATTATGCTCGCACAACTTGATGATGCTCAGGCAGAGTTGGCATTACCTAAGCTCAAAGGAGCGCTAAATACGAGTGATCACCCTGAGGTTAAATTGCGCTGTAGTCGCTTGTTGAAGGAGTTTTTTAATCGGTGGAATTTACCCAAACGCCTTGGTTTTTTGGGGATATCACAAGAGTCAAGGAAGGTTGTGTTTAAAGGGGAGGATTTGAATGCGGTTGGTGTGGTCTTGGTGCACCGAGGTAGTGCAGCTGATAAGGCGGGGCTTCGGCAGGGGGATGCTATTGTGGAGTTTAATGGAGAGAAGTTTAATGGTGTTGATTTATTTGAGCTAGATAAGACATTTCGAGCTTTGGTGCAGGTTGCGGGTATGGGTGCGGAGGTGGGGATCGAGGTGATCCGTGATGATGCATTGGTGAAATTGCAGGCGACTCTGGGAAAGAGTCCAGAGGACACGAGGGATTTTTCAGAGATAGAGGCGAAGTTCCCTCAATGGCTCCAATCTATCGAGGTTGGGGAGTGAGAGGGGAAGCGCTCCGTGGTTTTTTCAGATTGTTTTCTCGATTGGTGTGAGCAGAGGTTTCTGGAGATGCTCCTGAGAGATGTAGCTTTGTATGAAATAAGGTGTTTGCTGATTTTATTCAAATCTAGGACGCTAGAGTACTAGAATAGTCGATATTTAAAACGTACAAAGAATAACGTAAATACCAAATGAAGGTGCTGAGCATGAGAGAATGCTTGTTGCTTTTATTTTTCTATATCACATATAGACATAGAATGTGATGAAGTCTCGCTGATGAGAGGGGAGAGAAGAAGCGCTGTGGGCGCTCCCATAGAGATCAGCATGTTCTTCATTGCAGCGTCTACACGATACACCATCAACATGAATCTTAAATCAATCTTTATAGCGGCAGGTCTCTGCGGCTCATCAGTGTGGGCGGATAAGCCTCTTGATCATTTAGTTTTTGAACCCAAAGGTGGCCCTGAGAAGGGTAAACATGTTGTGCTGTTAGCTGGTGATGAGGAGTACCGCTCAGAGGAGACGATGCCTATGCTGGCAGAGCTGCTTGCGAATCACGGCTTTAAGGCGACAGTACTCTTTTCTGTAGATAAAGAGGGCAAGGTAGATCCTATGAATCAGGCGAGCTTGAGTCATTCTGAGTCTCTTGACTCAGCGGATGCGATTGTGATGAGTATTCGCTTTCGTAACTGGGATGACGCGGCAATGGAGCGCTTTGAGGCAGCATTTAGTCGAGGTGTTCCGATGATTGGTATGCGGACTTCCACGCACGCATTTCGCTTTCCTGAGGATAGCCAGTGGGCAAAATATAGCTTTAATGCAAAAAAATCCACTGGCTGGGAAGGAGGCTTTGGGCGCCAAGTGCTCGGTGAGACTTGGGTGTCACATCATGGGCATCACCGCTTTGAGGGGACACGCTCTCACATTGAAGAGGCGAATGCGAAGCATCCCGTGCTACGTGGTGTGGGAGAGATTTTTGCGACCACAGATGTCTATGGAGCGGATCCGAAACCTGAGGGAACAGCGATTCTACTGCGAGGTGAGGTGACGGAGTCTTTCCATCCGGACTCTCAGGGGGTGGCTGAAAAGAACCAGCCCATGCAGCCACTGGCTTGGGTGCGTGAGTACCGCCACGAGAATGGGACAGTGAATAAAATCTTCACGACAACGCTGGGCAGTTCTAATGGGTTTCCAAACGAGTCACTTCGTCGCTTGCTTGTGAATAGCGTTTATTGGGGCCTAGATCTAGAGGTGCCAGCACATGCTGATGTGACTCTACATAAAGCTTATAATCCAACAAATTATCTCGTGGGGGGGCATTTACGTGGGCTGTATCCAGAGGATTTTAAACTTGGCGGGAAAGCCAATGATATCGAGCAGCAGCAGTTTATTGCATCGGCAGGGAACTTGGATTTACCTAAGGCGAAATTGAAAAAAGGGAAGAAGGCGCCCGAAGTCATTCCACTGAAAACCGGAGCAAGAGTGGCCTTCATTGGTGGGGGTCTGGGTTCTCGTATGATGCATTTTAATCATTTTGAAACGGAGCTCCAGTTGCGACATCCAGAGAAATTATTAGAACTTCGCAATATGTGTGATGAGGGCAACACACCGGGCTTTCGCCAAGACCCCTCACGAGGATTAGAAGGGCAATTCGCCTTCCCAGGTGCCAAGGCGCTTGTTCCAGCTGAATTTACCAGAAATTCTCGCCCTGTAGGGCACCGTGAGAATCCAGATCAGTGGCTCGCTCGCCATAATGTGGATACGATTGTGGCCTTTTTTGGTGGTGTGTCTGCGTTTCGTGGGGAAGGTGATTTAGAGCGCTACAAAAAGGAATTTAGGGGCTTTATTGAGCACACTTTAAAAACACGCTATAACCGCAGAAAAAGCCCGCAGCTCGCCGTCGTATCACCGATGGCGATGCAGGATCTCTCCGCGAAGTATGACACACCAGATGGCAAAGAGCTGAATCGTCATTTCGCGCTCTACACAAAAGCGATGCAGGAAATCTGTAAAGAATATGGGGTGCTTTTTGTGGATCTATTCACCCCATCAAAGGAGTGGTATAAAGAGGGAGCGGAACTCACCACAGATGGCCATTTACTGAATGACGCTGGATACAAGAAATTAGCACCATTCTTAGCGGAAGCTCTTTTTGGTGAGGCATCAGTGGATGAGAATAAGCGCTCCCGGGTGCATGCTGCTGTGACTGAGAAAAACTGGTTCTGGCACAATGACTATAAGGTGCCAAATAGTGTGCACGTCAATGGCCGTCGCTACGACCCCTATGGCCCTGCGAACTATCCCTTTGAGCTCTACAAAACCCGTCAGATGACAGCGTATCGCGACCAGGCGATCTGGGCGATTCTCAATGATCGTGAGTATAATCTAGGGACAGCGGATGAGCACACTCTGGAGCTGCCCGCTGTGAAGACGAACTATAAGCCAAGTGCGAAGAACGGGGATGTAGAGTACAAGGCTCCTGAGAAGGCAGTCTCTGAGTTCATTTTACCGGAAGGTTATAAAATGGAGCTATTTGCCTCCGAAAAAGAATTCCCTCGTCTGGGAAATCCCTGCCAGATGGCTTTTGATAATCAAGGGCGCCTTTGGGTCTCAACTATGGAGAGTTACCCGCATTATAGAATTGGTGACACTAAGCCTAAAGATTGCCTATTAATTTTAGAAGACACTGACAATGACGGCAAGGCGGATAAGGAAACAGTCTTTGCGGATGATCTACACATACCCATTGGCTTTGAGCTAGCACCTGAGGGGGTGTATGTTTCCCAGAGTGGGAGCTTGGTTCTTCTCGTGGATGAGGATGGCGATGATAAGTATGATAGAAAAGAAGTTATACTCAGTGGCTTTGATGATCATGATACCCATCATGCTATTTCAGCGTTTTGTGCGGATCCCTCTGGCGCGATAGTTATGGGAGAGGGTGTGTTTCTTCACAGTGGTGTAGAGACAGCTCACGGGCCCGTCTATGGGACCAATGGTGGATTCTTCCGCTACGCTCCCCAGCAGAAGAAGCTGACGCGTTATGCTCAGTTTTCTATTCCTAATCCATGGGGAACAGCATTTGATCGTTATGGACAGGACTTCTTTCTGCACACATCAGCCGCCTCTGTATCCTGGATGACACCTGGGCACGTGAAACCTCAGTACGGAGTGAATATGCCAGCTCCTAATCTCATCGTTGTTGATAAGGTTCGCCCGACTTCAGGTATAGAATTTGTCTCAAGCAGACATTTTCCAGACGAGGTGCAAGGTGACTTCATTCTTAATAACTCGATTGGTTTCCTTGGAGCTAAGCAGCATAAACTCGTGGATAAGGACTCAGGTTATACGGTGGAATTTCGCCAGAGTCTCTTTGAGTCGAAGGATCGGAACTTCCGCCCCGTGGATTTAGAGTTCGCACCAGACGGATCTCTCTATGTCGTGGACTGGCACAATGTGCTCATTGGTCACATGCAGCACAATGCTCGCGACCCGTATCGTGATCATGTGCACGGTCGCATTTACCGTGTGACCTATCCGTCACGTCCACTGGTTGAACCCGCTAAGATCGCTGGAGCCTCCATTGAGGTGTTACTCAATAACCTTAAACTCCCCGAGTACCGTAGTCGCTACCGTACCAAGCGAGAGCTACGCGGGAGAGATGCCACAGAGGTGGCAGCAGCAGCAGTCGCCTGGGCGAAGCAGCAAGACGATGACCACGCGAAGCTAGAGGCCCTCTGGGTCACATGGGGTGCGAATCAAATCAATCAGCCATTGTTAGAAGAGCTGCTGGATTCTGAGAACCACAAGGTACGTGCTGCCGCTGCGCGAGTGATTCGTTTTAATATTGATAAGCTCAGTAACACTCAGGAACTCTACGAGAAAATAGCAAAAGACAAACATGGTCGCGTGCGCCTGGAAGCTGCTATTTATGCGTCTTACCTTGAGGAACAAGAGGGGCTTTCTCTGCTTGAACTGGCGAAGCAAAAAGGTGTGGATAGTCGTGCTAAAGACACATTTCGCTATGCAGAAGCCGCTCTCAAAGGGACGCAAGTCGTCGAGAAGAAAGTGAAGATTAAAATCCCGAAGTATCTGCCAACAGATAGAGCGAAGGGCGACTTTAGGCGTGGGTATGAAATCTATCACCAGGAAGGTTTCTGTGGCACATGTCACCAAGCAGACGGCAAGGGGCTCCCGGATGCAGGTTTCCCACCACTGGCTGGTTCGGAGTGGGTGACTGGGAGTAAAGAGCGTTTAATTAAGCTGACTTTAAAAGGCCTAGTGGGGCCCATTGAGGTGAACGGAAAACAATACCCGGGACATGTGCCAATGACGGCATTTGAGAGAATGCTAACAGACCGAGAGATGAGCCGAGTGCTGACTTATGTGCGCAATTCCTTCGGAAATCGTGGGGATGTGGGTGCCACAGAAGATACCTACATTACAGAGGATATGGTGCGTAGAGTGCGCGCAGAAGTCTCTGAGAAAAAAGGCTTCTACACCCCTGCGGAGCTTCTCAAAGAACACCCACTTGAGAATTAAAGACTCACGGAGACACTAAAAGAGAGAATCGAACTCGGTGCTGAAGCATAGAGTTCGAGACATTGAAGACGAGAGAAACAATTGAGTATGATGTTACAAAAACAAACCATTGCCGCAGCCATTTCCTTAGCTGCTTGTGCAGCCATTCACGCAAAACCGAAGTTTGTCGATCCCGCGGATATTCCAGGGTTTGACCCACCCGTGAAGTTTGAGTCCGTAGAGTACCAGAAAGGAGAGGGGAAAGAGTCTCTGAGTTTAAAGAAGGGGAGTACAATTTGTTTTATTGGTGGAGGACTGGGCTCTCGCATGGCGAAGTTTAATCATTTTGAAACAGAGCTCCACCTCCGCTACCCTGAACTTGATCTAAAGATCAGAAATATGTGTGATGAAGGTCACACTCCAGCACACCGCCAGCAGCCTAATCGCAATAATGACGGTCAGTATGCCTTCCCTGGGGCCGAGAAGTTAGTGGATGAGAAATTTAAAGTGAATTCTCTCCCCATTGGTCACTACGAAACAGAAGACCAGTGGCTAGCGCGCCACAAGGCAGATGTGGTGATTGGTTTCTTTGGCTTTTCATCCTCCTTTGATGGAGAAGAAGGACTCGCGCGCTACAAAAAAGAATTCGACGCCTTTATTCGCCACACACGCAGCCAGCTCTACAATGGTAAAAGTGTCGCCCAGCTCGCTATTGTTGCCCCGAGTGCTTTTCAAAATCTCTCAGAAAAGTACAATACGCCAGATGGTAAGGTGGAGAATCAGCATATCGCTCTCTACACCAAGGCAATGCAAGAAATCGCGGCAAGTCACGGCGTCTTATGTATCGATCTCGTGACTCCCACAAAAGCGTGGTACAAAGATGGCGAAGAATACACCAGAGATGGCGCTATTTTCAATGACCGTGGCTACAAGACCCTAGCACCTCTCTTAGCGGATAAGCTCTTTGGTGAGGCGAGTCAGTCGAAAGTCGATGAGCCGAAGCGCAGTGCCGTACACAAGGCTGTAAGTGCAAAGAACTGGGCGTGGATGAATATTTTCAAAATCCCTAACAGTGTGCACGTCTATGGTCGCCGCTATAATCCCTATGGCCCACAGAACTATCCCTTTGAGCTACAGAAGACCAGAGAGATGATGGATATTCGAGAGCGCAGTATTTGGGCTGCTCTCAAAGGCCAGCCTTTTGACGTAGAGGCCGCAGATGCCAAGACCTCAGTCCTTCCTCCTGTCCCTACCAACTATGCGCCTGATCTGAAGACAGGAGTGCCTGAGTACGAGACTCCGAGTTCTTCTGAGTCTAAGATCACGATGGCTGAGGGCTATAAAATCGAGCTCTTCGCGTCTGAAGAAGACTTCCCGAATCTAGCGAACCCATGTCAAATGTCCTTTGATAATAAAGGCAGACTCTGGGTCTCCACGATGGCCAGTTACCCACACTACCGCATAGGTGACCCACTTCCAGAGGATAAGCTCCTTATACTCGAAGACACCGATGGTGATGGAAAGGCAGATAAGGAGACAGTATTTGCTGGAGATTTACACATTCCCATTGGTTTTGAAATCGCTGCTGAGGGTGTCTATGTGTCCCAGAGTGATAGTGTTGTTCTTCTCAAAGACACGGATGGAGATGACCACTATGATGAGAAGGAAATCTTATTCTCAGGCTTTGATGACCATGACACTCACCACGCGATCTCAGCCTTCTGTGCGGACCCTTCTGGAGCGATTCTTATGGGTGAGGGGGTCTTTCTTCACACTAGTGTCGAAACAGCCTATGGCACTGTACGTGGTACCAATGGTGGGTTTTATCGCTACGCCCCCCAGACGAAGCACCTCATGCGCTATGCGCAATTTGAGATTCCCAATCCATGGGGCATTGCCTTTGATGAGTATGGTCAGGACTTTTTCCTACATGGCTCAGGCACGAATTTTTCCTGGATGCTACCGGGTTCCCCAAAGACTCGCTATGGCGCGAATATGCCAGCACCGAGTCTGCTCACCAGTCATGCTGTTCGGCCGACTTCTGGCTTAGAATTCGTCTCAAGTCGACATTTCCCCGATGACGTGCAGGGGGATGTTCTACTCAATAACTGCATTGGCTTCTTAGGAACCAAGCAGCATCAAGTGATCGAGGAGGGGACAGGATTCACCACGAAGTTCCGCCAGAGTCTGATCGAATCCAGTGATCAGAACTACCGCCCCGTAGACTTAGAGTTCGCCCCTGATGGTTCACTCTACATCGTGGACTGGCACAATACCCTCATTGGTCATATGCAGCACAATGCACGCGACCCACTGCGCGATCATGTGCATGGGCGCATTTTCCGTGTCACTTACCCATCACGACCACTCGTGACTCCCGCAAAGATCCATGGAGCCTCGATTGATCAGCTTCTTGAGAACCTGAAGCTACCAGAATACCGTTCACGCTACCGCACGAAGCGCGAGTTACGCGGCCGCGATAATACGGCTGTAGCTGCTGCAGCGAGTGCTTGGGCAGCACAGCAGACAGAAGAGCGCCTCATGTTAGAGGCACTCTGGGTGACTTGGGGTGCGAACCAAGTTGACGGCAAGTTACTCAAGAAGCTCCTCAAGGCAGAAGACCATCGAGTGCGCTCAGCAGCAGTCAGAGTACTACGCCACAACTTAGCTAAAGTACCAGACCACGCCGCATTGCTAGAGGCATCAGCAAAAGATGAAAACGGCCGTGTGCGACTAGAAACTATGGTGGCAGCTTCTTTCCTCGAGCAGAGCCAGGGGCTAGAAATCGTAGAACTCGTGAAGGCCAATGGTGTGGAGGAGAAATTCCATGAAGTCACCGAGTTTAGTCAAGACACACTCAATAAAGTGAAAGCACGTGATCGAATCCCTACATTCCGTATCCCACAGCACGTCAAGCGCGTACATAGACCCTCCTATAAAAAAGGAGCACAAATTTTTGAGCGTGAGTCCTACTGCGGTACCTGCCATCAGAAGGATGGTAAGGGGCTTCCTGATGCAGGCTTCCCGCCACTTGCTGGTTCCAAATGGGTGATCGAAGACCCTGAGCGCCTCATTAAACTCACACTTAAGGGACTTATCGGGCCCATAGAGGTACGCGGTAAGAAGTATCCAGGGCATGTGCCAATGACTGGCTTTGGAGGTCTACTCAATGACAAAGAAGTCGCAGACGTACTGACTTATGTGCGCAACAACTTCGGGAATAGAGCTGACCCGATCTTCCCAGAGCAAGTGGCTAAGGTGAGAAAAGAAATCGAGAGCCAAAACGGTTTCTATAATGCTGAGGCTCTGCTAAAAGAACACCCACACGAAGAAGAATAGGACTCGATTTTACGTGCAATAGAGGCGAATGAATGACCTAAAACTCAGCGAGCCATTCATTCGCTAGAAACTAAAAAACGGATTCATAGGTGATCATCTGTCCTGACACAAGGGGTGGAGATCACCTATTTTTTTATGGATAGAAAAAAGGGTGAAGCCTCTGCAAAAGTGATCTGTTGAGCTATCTCGTAATACCAATGAGGAGATAGATACTGCTCTAGCCATTCTGAGATAAGAGTCCAAAAATCGCCTAGAATAGAGAATAATTTAGAATATCTGCAGGTGTCATTGGTCTCTAGAGTGGTGGTATGACAAATGCACGACTCACGGTAATAGTGGTTCTCACTGGTGCCGTGCATAGCCTTTTGATTCTATGTGAGTGCCATACCAACTCAAAAAACAATTGGATGTAGCTTGTATGGGAGTGTCTCAGCGAGTGACTTATCCAAGTATCCTTGGATCGAGTTTATGCCCAACGGAGAAAACAAGAGAGCTTCCCCAAATGAGGAAGCTCTCCAACTATGAAAACAGAAAAGACCTACGGCCTAGTGTTTATTGGTTCGACAAATTGTCTTAGAAGAAGAAACGGTAAGCTGCCCAGAGAGTGGTAGCATCTAGGTCGTTTTCAGGGCCGTCACCATCGAGAGTTTCATACTCGATACCAAGAAGGAGCTTTGAGTTATTCCCCAGGAAGTAGTAGTTAAGACCTGCATAGAAGGTATGGTTATTATCACCTGAGCTAATTGGACTACCATCTCTACTTGCTACAGCACGCACGCCACGGCTACCACTACCTGCATTGATCTGGTTACCAGAAGATCCTGCGTACTGATAGCGAAATACTGCCTCTAGCTTATCTTCGATGATAAACTTAGAAGGTAGAATGATGAGGCCCCAGACGTCATCGTTTTCGTCATCACTGCTCTGGCCGTAGAGACCATTGAGAAGGACATTCCAGCCTTTGTACTCAGTTTCGTAGGCGACTGATGCACCCCACTTGAAATTGTCAAACTCATCATCTTCCCCATCATTGTCATTAAAGAAGAGGTCAAGATTCCAGCCGTCCTTTTGAACATTGATGTAGTAGGCAAGATCATTCCAGTCCCCTGTGATGTCTCTGCCGGTTTCATTGGCAGAGAAGATACCTAGAAGCACATCGTAGCCGTTCTTTGAACCAGCAATCTGCACACCTGTAGGACGTGAGGAGTCAAAGAAGAAGTTACTGATATTGGAGCGCTCGACAGTTTTAATTTTCTTAGAGGACTGGTGTACTTCACCGCCGAAAGTGTGCTTGTGACGACCATAGGAGAAGGACACATCCTCGACTCCTAAGATATCACCTGCCTTGTAGGTGAGTTTGGCTTCGTCCAGTGAGTTGTAGCGAAGTGATGTGCCACGGAAACCACCGTTCTCTAAGTTCACACTAGCTTTTGCCTCGAACTTGTTGAGAAACTTGATCTTGGCTGTCGTACGGAGACGACGGAGTTCTTCACCACCACCACTGAAGTCTTGGTCATCGAGTTCGCCATCAGAGTAGTTGTACTGGAAGTGAGCACGACCTGAGAGGCTAACTTCTTGAATGTAAGGATTCGATGAATTCTTGTAGAGCTTAGTGCCTCCAGTGATGTAGTCAGCTAAGGATTTGCTCTGGCTTGTTGACGGTGTGCCAGACACTAAATCAGTAATGAAATCCCCAGCTACTGCTGTGCTACTAAGGATCGCTACGCTAGCAGCTGTTGTGAATACGTTCTTAGTCATGTTTAGTTTCTTAGTTGTTCCGTTTGGAATGGTGGGAGTATTGTACAAATTATTACGATATGACAAAATTTGTCGTGTCACGCTATTGTCACATAAGGTTGGAATACATGATTTTGCGTGAAATCGAACCTTTAAGTTTACATTCAGCGAGTTGTTTAGATCACTTAAGAGAGGTTGTATTTGGCGATACCGTCTCGCACGAGTTGGTAGCCTTCAGTAATAATTTGCTCCTCAGGGGAGAAATCTCGCCAGACTTTCACAGCAAGGGCAAAGCCAGGATCATTGAGACCAAAGGCTTCGATGGCGATCGTTCCTTTGTAGTCAATCTCTTTTAGTTTGGCAAAGACTGGATCGAAGTCAATCTGGCCTCTTCCTGGCGTGCCACGATCGTTTTCACTGATGTGGACGTGAGTTAAGTGACTGCGAATATCCTCGATTGCGGATGTTTGAGATTTTTCTTCAATGTTAGCGTGATAGGTATCAAACATGGCTTTGACAGCTGGATGGTCGACACGATCGAGAAGCTCTTTGCCTTGTCGCATGGTACTGGCAAGAAACGTTTCGTAGCGGTTGAGAAACTCGGGAGTGAGAGTGATCCCTTGATCGGCAGCGTATTGACCAGCTTTGCGGAGGAAATCAGCAGCTCGCTCAAGATCGATCTCGCGAGGTGGGTGACCTGGGAAGTAGGCGACTGGGCAGTGAAAAGGCCCTCCAAGATTCGTGCCACCACAAGCGACGACATTGTCGATATTCTCACGTATCCAAGTATCTGCCGCTTGGCGCACATCTGCATCTTCTGAGATAGAGCTGACACCTGTGTGAGCGCCGAGTACATTGATGACCTTAAGATCAATGGACTTCGCAAAATCTCCAAGACGTCTGTATGACTCGCGATCTGGGCTACCGAAGAAAAATTCGATACCATCGAAGCCAATTTCTTTCAGACGCTCTAATATAGGGTAGTGCTTTTCCTGGAGATCGCAGTCCCAGAGATGCATGTTCATGTATAGTTCCATGGCGTTTTGATAAGGTATCTTCAGTGATTAGCCAGAACAAATAGTGAACTAGTGATCGTGAGCAAAAGCTTGAAGGAAATTGCTAAAATAGGATCACTAGGGATGAGTGATACGGTAGTGCCCCGTTAACTTGTAGCGGAAGAGAGCATCTTCTAATCGAGTGTCAGATCCTATGTTGTGAATGATACTTGGAGCCCCAGAAGCACCCACAGTGTCGCTAATAATCATGATGTGCGCGAGATTAGGCGGGACGATACAGGTGACAATGTCACCCGCTTGATACTGAGTGGTGTCTTGACTCAGAGGGAGTTCGTAGTTCATGCGCTTAAAGTAGACTTGGAGATTATACCAACTCAAAAAACTATCTTGTAGAATTCGCTAGATCTTTGACGAGATACCATCGTTGTCACTCATCGGAGATGCTCGCATCACCGATGGGTTCCGCCTTGATCTCCCGCCAAATCTCTTCGCACTTTCTACCAGTTAGTTTTCCTCATTGGTATTAGGGACACGGCGGTGATCGATATTTTTATCAGGACGCTTTAGACCCCAGATTTTTGGGTATTGGGAGAAATGCGTTTTCATATCCTCGTGCACGAGGCGCTGTAAGTCGATACCTGTGGCTTTTCTGAGAGCTCTGATGACAACGTCAGTACACACACCTTTCTCCAAGGCGATATCACCCCCGGGATAATCCAGTGAGACATAGGAAGGGTCGTAGCTTGTCGTTTTATGGATTTGCCACTTCGCCGCGTTCGCAATGTCACTAGGTTTCCAGTCAGCGAGTAGAGGAGATAGAGAAAAAGTGAAATAAAGAGGCATGCTGAACCTCTTAATGATTGAGAGTAAATGCTTCATAGATGACTTAGCGAGAATGGTTAAAAGGTAGTCTTTTCTGGAGAATAGGAGAAGCTTATAAAATAAATCTGGTGAGGTGAAGCATAACGCTGTAAGATAAGGTGATGAAATTGGTATTATGTGGAATATTCTCTCTAGTGATGGTGACAAGTGCCGCAGCACAGCGGAGTTCATTACTCAATAATGATCCTTCTGTACTGTATGTGAAAGATGACTTGGGTAAGGAAATCTCTTTCATTGTAGGAGAGAGCTGCAAAGCATTTGCGACAAAAACTGGCGGTAGGCAACTAGGTGTCTATCGTTCAGGGATTCGCGTGGAACTGCTTGAGATGACAGATAAGGTCTATCGAGTTAGGGGGGAGACAAGTCACGGAGCTGTATCAGGTTGGGTGAATCCTAAACAACTCCTCTCAAAAGATGCTGATTTCATAGAAAACCTAAAAAATCTCTACGATCGTGAACTTAAAGTGCGTGAACTTATAGCGAATCAATCCGTAGCGATCGGCATGACCATTGATGAGGTCGCGACCTCTCTGGGGGAACCAAGTAAAAAGACGAGTAAAATCACCAAGGACGGCCGCACTGGCAGATGGGAATTTATCGAATACAATGAGGAGAAAAAATTTAATTATATCCGAGACTTTCGGACAGGTTTGATTTTCAAGCAATTCTCGCACTCCACGATAGAGGAAACGGCGAAAATCGTCATAGATTTTGAAGACAACGTGGTGACTTCTATTGAAGAGTCTGAGGATAATGGCTCCACGAGGGTGAGTCGTATCATTCCTCCTGTGGTACTAAAGTTCTAGCTGGACTTTGGTGAATAGCTAGATGGCGCAGTCCATCGACTAGTACTTCCGAATAGCCTCGAAAATACCTTCTGCACACTGTTCTTTCCACCAAGTGGAGCGCATACGCTTATTTTCGCTGTAGTTACTCATAAATCCACATTCGGCAAGAATCGCTGGGTTATTGGTGTTGCGCAGTACCGAGAAGCGGCGGTATTTGACTTTTCTGTCTCTTGTGGATCCGATTCGGCGCTTGATACCATACTGGACGAGTTGAGCGAGACGTTTACCACGGTTGGAGCAATAGAAGGTCTCGATTCCTTTGGCAGAGCGGTCTGTGGCACTATTAAAGTGAATACTCACAAAGAGCGAATTAGAGTATTTATTGGCGATATGAGCACGAGAGGCGAGTGATAGGTAACGATCACTGGTGCGGGTCATAACGACTCTATAGCCATGAGCCTTGAGTTTAGAGGCGAGCTTGAGTGCGACGGAGAGATTAAGATCACTTTCCCTTAAGCCATATTTTACAGCTCCCGTGTCTTTGCCACCATGACCTGGATCAATGACAATAGTGTAGCGCTTGGAGCGGCTAGAAGAGCGAGAGTAGGTTGGTTTGCTCTTAGTTATGGTACTCGAGGAGCGAGAAATAGCAGGTTTAGAAGGTGTGGTTATGTGTGGTTGTGTCTGGTAGCTGGGTGCTGAAAGTGCTAATACCTGACCCACTTGAATGTTATTGGGGTTAGAGATGCGATTGAGTTTTAAGATGGAGGTAACTGTCATACCATAGCGCCTAGCAATCGAGTTCAAGTATTCACCCGCTCTGACCTTATGGTGGGTGGGCTTCTTAGCGGTGGTTCTAAGAGGTGCAGATCTAGAACTTGCCGAGGCTCTAGAGATTGAGGGCGATACAGAGGAGCGAGAAGTAGGTAGATGGAGAATTTGACCTTGGCGGATATTGTTGGAGGTGATTCCGTTAGCTGCTTTGAGCTTATCCACCGTTGTGTTATGATTCGTAGCAATTCGCCATAGCGTTTCACCTTTTTTCACTGTGTGGGATTTCGCCCATAATGATATGGGGAAACACAGTGTTAGAAGTAGGAAACAGAGAAATCGCATGATTAGGCTAGGATAACTTTCACTGCTTTAGCAGATTATGTGCTCTATGGCAATGGTCAAGGTGGGTTAATATTCATTCAATCAAGAGTATGAGCTAGTTTTTTTCCTACAGGACACTTGCCTTAACTAACATGGAAAGATTTTTGCAGCACAGCCATACCCCATGTCAGGGTAGTAATGGAGTGGACTCATGATTTGTTCTTAGAGAAGGATACTAAACTGCTGTAGTTTAAAGAGAGGTGTAGGGGAGGCTAAAAATTTGTTCTCCCGCTTTTAGAGTGCCAGTCCGAAAACCTTGGCTAAACCAGTGTTTGCGCTGTTTAGAGGTGCCGTGCGTAAAGGAATCAGGGACAACGTAACCTTGGGCTTTCTTCTGTAGGGCGTCATCGCCAATTGCGGCTGCACAGCGAATCGCTTCCTGGATATCCCCAGCCTCTAGGTGCTGCCACTTCTGGTTAGCGTGGTAGGCGCAGACACCTGCCAGAAAGTCAGCATGAAGCTCGAGCCTTACAGAATTCTGGTTGTACTGCACTTGAGAGATAAGGCCATGCTGCTTATGTAGCCAGTCAGTGAGCCCCAAGAGACGCTGCACATGATGCCCGACTTCGTGATAGACCACATAGGCTTCAGCAAAGTCTCCCTGAGCCTGAAAGCGCTCTTTAAGCTCTGTGAAAAAACTCGTGTCGAGGTAGATAGTCTGATTGCTAGGGAGATAAAAGGGACCGGTGGCGGCATTCGCTTGCCCTCCAGGCATGGGGGTTCTCTCAGAGAATAAGACGAGTTTGGGCTCTTTGTAATCAGAGTTTAACTGTTGAGAAAAGAGCTCCGCCCAGACCGTTTCGGTGTCTGCTAAAATAGTGCGAATATACTCAGAAGTTTGGTCATTGCTGGTAGCTGATACCTGCCCCTTCTGTGAAGGGGCGTAGCTAGAGCTGCTGAATCCCAAAACACTGAGAGGGTTGAGCTGAAAGACAAACATCGCAACGGCCCCCAAGAGTAGCATCACAAGCTTAGTTTTGAAACTACCTCTCAGAAAGAGGGGGATTAAGAGCTTAGCGATACCCAAGTGAGCACGACCACTACCACCGCGAAATGAGGATGTTCTCTGGCCTCTTCGATCCTCTACATTGGAGCTTTGTCTTCTTCCCTTCCAGCGCATGGTTTCGTGAGTATCATACTTTCTAAGGAAAGACGATGCCTAAAGGGAAGCTCTCAAAGTTAGTGTCTGGGTCTATGAGCACGCTTCGTGTGGCTCAGAGAGAAAGAATGACATACTGGAAGATAAATCATTGATTCGTAAAAACGTAGTGGACTGACTCAATCAAGAGCCAGCCCACCAATCAACAACGCATTGTCCCATTTCTGGAACAACTCTATAGACGGCCTGCAGGATGGAAAGGTCACAAGAAAAGCAGTTTTAGTGATATTTTTTAATCTATGAGAGAAACTAAAATATGGATTTGATACGATCAGCATAATAGTGGATATAGAGGGCATCATTCACCTTCTTTGATACACAAGTGCTTATGTTACGTATTTTGGCTCTACTGCTGTTCGTTTCTCTGCCATCCCTTGGGCAGAGTTTTGTGGAGATTCTTGAGCAGTCACACAATCAGGCTTTGGAGCAAACCAGAGACAAACTCCCGAGCCTCAGAGATCCATTTCGCATCCCCCCTAAAGTCAATATCATGGTGGAAGATCCTGAAAAATGGAATGTGATTCACCGATGGAGACGAAACGTGGTGGCCACCATATTCTGGGTGGGAGAAGATGCCTCACAGAATAACCCCGTACACAACCATGCGAGCTCGTGGGATCCTAATTGGCTAAGAACCTTTGGGGGAATTGATGATCCAGAGAATAGGAATGGGTATTTTCCGCGTGGATTTTACCCTCAACAAAATCCTTTTTATATCGCATTACCGTATAACGATATCGCACCTGGGGGTGGTAGGCATAAGGACACTGCAAGTGAGGTAGTCCCGTGGTACTGGCGCTCTTTTCGCAGTCCAGGTAGCTCTGTGTGCCATGGCCGCTGGATTGCACTGCACTTTGGAAAGAAAGTCTGCTACGCCCAGTGGCGAGATGTCGGGCCATTCTCCACCGACGACTGGGAGTATGTCTTTCAAGGAAAACCTCCAAAACCCAACCGGAATGGAAATGCAGGGATTGACCTGAGTCCCGCTGTCAGAGATTTCTTAGGGATAAAGAGTGGTCAGACACTGTCCTGGAAATTTGTCGATAGCCTCGAGGTCATTGATGGTCCATGGAGTGAGTGGCTCTTGCCCACGAAGTAAGTGTAAGATCAGATTAGTTACTGGCAATACCAGCGTAGGTGATCTGACTCTGGAATTGATCCTGCAAGGTGATGAGAAGAATGCCATCAGCATCGATACTAAAGTCGACGTTAGCGACTCTGCTGGAGAGTATCCAGGGTGTTCCCAGAACGTTTGCGCCGCCTACGTTATCGACATTGGTGAATTGAAGTTGGCCTGTAAGTTGACCTGGAGTAGGTGGAATAAATGTTAGCAGTCCAAATAAGCGTGAACCATCTGCCTGGGCGTAGCCAATGAGTAAGGTGTTGCCGTTATCCGCTACGTTAGTAAGACCTGGAGAGCCGTCAAAAGCTTCGATCGCATTTCGATGGATACGAAAAGCGTCAGCTTGGGAGAGAATACGGCTCAGCATGTTGTTGATGACAGGTGCATCTTGAACGAGGAAATTCTGCTGCTGAAGAATTCTGAAATAGGTGAATTGCTGAGTGAGTAATGTGGTAGAAGTAGCGGCAATGAGTAGAATAAGAACTAGAGCCACGGTGGCCTCAATCAAGGTAAAGCCTCTTCGGATCACTCGAAATTTTCTAATACTTTTTTGCTGATTCATGGAGGTAGTAGAGGACGTGATTTTTCTATTGGTATTAGACAACTTCGTTATCATATGATTAATAAGGCTATATGTCTCTGCGCTACATGTCAAAACTAATCCCAACGCTGCTACTGAGCAGTAGTTTATTTGTGTTGAGTGCTCTGGGAGTGGAAGCGCAGTCTTTACTCTCTCCCCCATATGGGCAGCAGTGGGCGGAGACACCGGATCGATTTTTGAGATGGGCGGAGTCTCAGGATCTGGATATCGAGATCACATCCCCTGCCGAGAATCGAGCGAAGCGCTACATCAGAGCGTATTCAAAGAAACTGGGAAATCAGAAGCTCGGAGTGCACAGTATCGAGGCGCGCTATCACCATAGCCAGCTCTATGAAGTCACGGTGGATTATTTTGACCCGAGGCTATCGAGCGCTGCAGCAAAGACAAAGCACATTGAGGCGAAACGTGCCATAGTGAGTCAGTATGGGACAATGAAGCCAGGGGAGAAGAGGAATTCAGAAAAAGACGGCTATAAGACAGAAGTCGTGAGCTATCATATCGAGCCTATAGGGGGACTCATGCTTGTGATTTTATCCACAGAGGTAACAGATCTTCTTCGCAAGAAATCTTTATTTCGTTTTTCTCTGATTTATAGAAATGAAAATGTGATTGTGAATTCGCGTCGGCAGTGAAGAAGAGGTTTTGTGGTGCCATCGAATATTCACTAGATGATGCCAAACACTTTCAGGATAGTATTCATAGGCCAGTCCAGACCATAGGCATTGGGTAAGGGGTCTTTTGTGGCCATTTGAATACAGAGCAATGCCATGGCGACAGTGGATGAAGCCATAAGTAGAACTCCAGCAATGGCTCGAATCCCTGTTCTTAAAGAGAAGATTAAGTCACCCAAAAACGGTAAAAAGAATCCGATTAAGACCCAAGCGATTCCAGCTTTGATTTGCCGAGCTTTTGTAATAATGAAACCGTAAAAGAGTAGTAACCATGTAAAAGCTAGAGATAGGGTCGGAGCCTCGAGAGGCTTGTGAATAATGATAATACCCGTGAGAAGCAGGCCCAAGGCCGTGAGTGTTGTCTCTCCAGATGCTAGGGCTCTACTCATTTTGGACTTTTTCTTCTTCTTACCCTGTTTGAGTATCTGAGTCTTTTGCATGTCGGCAGCCTTCTTTTGCTCGTCGGCTTTTCGTAGTGCCCCATTTTTTTCTGCGAGTAAGATAGAGTCTGCTAGATCAGCGCACTTCTCAGCGGTAACCCAGTCGACAAAGGAAGGGTGCCAGACGAGATCATTGCGCTGGAATTTACCCTCTGTGCAGAGTCGTTTGAGTTTTTCTAGTGACACTGGGCCTTTCCGGCTTTCTTCAACAGAGAAATACCAGGTGGCGTCGGTGGGGGGAGCAACGGCTTCTTCTTCCTCGAAGGTTTTTAACTTTGAGCGCTCGGGAGCTCTCGCCACGACACTAGTTGTCTTGGCCGCTTTCCCACCACGCGTAGCTGTGAGAAGCGAATCATAGGAGGTAGGAGAGGCTATGGGCTCGCTCTGTTTGAGGGAGTCCACTGTAATGGGTCTCACAAGACGGCTGCCGATAGAATCACTGGTCTTCTTAGAGGAGAGGGCAAAAACCTCTGCCGTGTCGACAAGGTCGAGTTCTTCAAGGAGGTCTAGGGATGCTTGGCAGGAGGAGAACCGCTTGTCAGGCTTTAGAACAAAGTGGCTTTCCACCCACTTACAAAGTGCCTCAGGGAGATCTGGGCGAATACTCCTAATTGGCTGAAACTTCCCGGTCATGTGTGCGGCCATGACTTGAACGGATGTTTCTCCATAGAATGGGTAACATCCCGTCAGCAAGAAGTAGAAGAGGCAGCCGAGAGCGTAGATGTCAGTTTGCACGGAAACAGCACCTGTTTCAAACTGTTCAGGAGCCATGAAGAAGATGGAACCGACAAGTTTTCCCGTGCCAGAGCGCTCTTTGGGTTCTTTGAGCGCCTCAGGAGCCATGCCGAAGTCGAGAACCTTAATTTCATATTGATTGCCAGGCAGCTGACAGAGCATGACATTGGCCGGCTTGAGATCACAGTGGAGCACTCCGTGTGCGTGACTGGAAGCGATAGCGCTGAGAACTTGACCAGCGACAAATTTAAAGTCGCGAATTAACAGTAAATGTTTGGAAACTAAGCCATCTAGAGTGACACCTTGAACATGCTCCATGACGATTTCGCCACCAGATGGAGTAGACTGGATATCAAAGATGGAGACAATATTGGGGTGGCGCATCGCCGCTAGAGTCTTAGCCTCAGCGAGGAGTTGGTCACGAAGCATCTCACCGTCATCTTGTTCGGTGATGTTGAGGCGTTTAATCGCAATATTGCGATCAAGTTCTCTGTCTTTGGCTAAGAATACAGTGCCAAATCCGCCTGATCCCAGTTGCTGGATGATTTCATACCTATCGTTCATGTGTTTCTATAAACGGTTGCCAGTCAATGGGGGTATTACTGGGAATTCCGTCGACAGGCTATTCACAAGTAGGCTGTGAAACCATGAAAAATTTAAACTTAGCGCATTTTTTTAGGGAGAGAATGTGATTTGTTTTATCCATTATTCATTTTCATTCTCCTTTTGTGTAAAACCTCTGGGAGTCTGCCAAGATTGGGCGTCATTATGGAAGCGGTGATAGAAAATATTGGCTTTGTTCAGGAGGGTGGCAGCGTAGGGGTGATTTTGGGCGTTTTTCACCTCATAGCTGAGGATCTCAATGCCATAGGATTTGCCGATTTTTGTGCAGCATTCAATGAGTTGGAGAAAAAGAGAGCGCTGAATCCTCTGAGAATCTGCCTCAGCTAAGTCAAAAGAAATGAGATAATGATCCGCTGAGAGAGCAGATCCTATGATTTGCACTTTAGCTAGACTAGCTCGGTTAATATCGTGGGGAGGCACTTCGCGGTAGCTGAGTGCTGGGATAAGGTAGGGTTGGCTTATGGCTATAAAGTCAGTCTCAGGTGAGGCCTGACCAATGAGTATGGGACGCTCAACTATTATCACTTCCCCGTTCATATCTAGGGGCTGGGGGATCATGATAATAGACTCCTGAGTGGCGAAGAGCTGTGAGAGGAGCAGACAAAAATAGCCTAAGAAGGTGCTAGTTGAACGTAGAGTTTGTCTATAGAGCACGGCAGAAAAAAGTGAAAATTTGGGCGTCAGAGTCATCGTGACTCGATGTAGTAAAGTCCGTTATGCTGTGTATAACCTCCCACTGAGTAAGTTGAAGCATATAGTTTAATTCGTGTTGATAATACCACTGGAGCACTTGTTGAGTCGTCTGGGTCTGAGTACCTTTAGAAGATTTTAGGCAATAGTAGTGTGTGCGTTCTAAGGTCTGCTCACTGCGGTGTATTTTATACTTTGTGTGACAAGTCGCTGTATCACCGGAACCTAGGGATGTTTCTTGATCGAGATAAAACTCGCCTTCAGAGATTTCAGCGGTGATTTCAGCCCACGGAATAAAGACAGAGAGATAGAGTCCGCCTCCATTTACGGTGGCAGCGCGGCATAGCCGGAGGCACTCCAAGGCCTCTTGGCGTGACAAAAGCTGTAGGGTGAAAGCAGGTATCAGTAGAGAATGTGATGGACTCTCCAGAGAAAATGACGCCATAGAGCCCAGTTTAACATCCACATTCTGACCCAGAGAAGCTGCTTCGGCTTTTAAGATCTCAAGCATGTCGGGTGAGTTATCCATACCCGTAATGTCGTAGCCTTCTTTTAGAAGAGGCAGGAGTAATCTCCCAGAGCCACAGCCTAGCTCAACTGTAGAGCCAGGGAAGAGCCTAAGAAACTCACGAATATGGGTGAGCTCAGCCGCTGGTCCCTCAGAGTTCCAGAATGCATCGTGAAGTGTCGCCTCGAGTGATTGGTACATGATAGCTCTTAGGTTGAGTTTCGATACACTTAATAATGAATGCTTAAGAGATCGTCTCAGGCTCTTCCGTACTCGGAGTTAATGATTCGAGGGTTTCACTCGATTGATCTTTATCGTTTTTTGAATTGGGAATGGCTCTGAGAGATTTTGCGAGAGCGTAGACCTTACAGCCCGTTTTTGGTGGTTTCATATCATCACAGGCCGGTCGGAGTCCTTTCTCTGGGTGATCGATAAAGAGCAAGACTGATTCTGGGCCATGGAGTTCTAGAAAATCAATATAAGTGTATTGCTCAGAGAGAGTCGTGCTTCTAATCGTATAGCCATCCTGGACGAGTTTGTTGAGAGCATCATGCGTGGGTCTACCGGGGAAGCAAATACGGCCTCGCATGTGTCCGGCGACCGAGGTCGTGTGGTGCGCATTATCGTCTTTTGGGGCGACTTGCCAAATATCGGCACTGCCAAAGATATGGGCGAATTCTTTTGCAGCGAGACTATTAATTTCATCATTGGGGGTCGCTGTAACAAGCTGGCCGAGACCCGTCATATCGAGTTCTTCTTCGACATACTCAGAGAGAATATTGAGCCGTTTTGCAGGAATACCCTTGAGACTCGCAGAGGCGACTTGACTGTAGTTGGTGTCCAGCATCAGGACATCATGACCATCTTCATGGAGAGACTTTGCAATAAGCCTTGTCCAATCTGAAGCCCCCGCAAAGAGCACGCCGCGTGGATTTTTCGCTGCTAATCTCAAATAATTCGCAAAGGGGGCGGCGAGTAGTCCATAGAAGGCGACAGTGCCAATAATCACAATAAACACAAGAGGCACAAGGGTCTTTGCCTGTTCTGCCACAGCGGGGGATAACTTACCGAGGTCTGCGGCATGCTCCATCTCGAGGGCGAAAATAGAAGTGACAGCCGCCGCCACGATACCGCGAGGTGCCAGTGCACTGAGGAAGAGACGTTCCTTAAAATTGACTTTTTTAGAGAAAATGGTCGCCAGAAAAATGCTGATGGGGCGAACCACGACAATGAGAAAGAAGAGCAAGATCAGGCCATGCCATGCCGTTTCCATCAAGCTAGCTGTTTCGATACGACCAGAGAGCACAATGAAGAGAACAGAAATAATGAGAACGCGGAGGTTTTCTTTAAATTCCAGAATGTGTTTTACAGAAACCGACTTTTGATTAGCAAGGGCGATACCAAGAACTGTGACCGTCAATAAGCCAGATTCATGCTGAATGGCATTGGAACCCGCATAGGCCAAGGCTATGACAGAGAGCATGAAGGCGGAGTGGAGGAAATCAGGGATCAGGTGTTTTTTGAGTAGAAATTCAATAATTTTGGCGAGGATAATCGCGAAGATTACCCCAACAAGTACCGTCATTCCCAGTGAATGAAGAATGCTCTGCTTGGCCTCCTCAACATTACCAGCCAAAGCCGCTTGGTAGACAAAGACCGCAAGAATCGCCCCGATAGGGTCGACCACAATGCCCTCCCATTTCACAATCGAGCCGATTTTTCGAGAAGGGTTAATGTGGCGCAGCAAGGGTGCGATCACCGTAGGGCCCGTGACTACCAGAATGGAGCCCATAAGTGCTGCCACTCGCCAGTCGAAGTCGAGCGCGTAGATACCCACAGCAGTAGTGAGAACAAAGGCAATCGCAGCCCCTATTGTGCAGAGTCGTAGCACAGGCGCGCCACTTTCCTTAAGCTCAGAGAACTTCAGAGTCAGTCCACCCTCAAAGAGAATAATCGCCACACAGAGGCCGACGGCACTGAGTAGTAAGTCCTCATCCATATGATCGTCAATAGAGACATCAAGAAGAAGACTAGCGGCAAAACCGAAGGCTAAGAGAAGGAGAATGGAAGGAAGGCGAAAGCGCCACGCGAGCCATTGAGCTGAGATGCCAAGACCGAGGACGAGGGTGATAAAGGCTATGGGTTCCATAGAAAGCTAAACGCAGTTGTAGCGCTCAAATCCAAGAAGCGCGATGGAAAAAACAAGAATTCTAGCAGAGGTTTTCTAGAAAAGCTGGCCAAAACGCTCACGCAGCTGGCCGCGCCATTTTTCTAAAAAGGCAAGATTGCGCGCCGTCTTAATGGCAAGATCTTGACAAGCAATGACTCCCTGACGATCAATCTGAGGGAGAGTGCTCTGGGTGGTGTCGATACTTGTTTCGACAGCTTGGATTTGTGCGCCAAGTTGCTGCTGGAGTTTGATGGACTCGGTTTCAGCGAGAGCTTTCTCCAGGGCACTAGAGGCCTTTTGCTTTCGTTTTAAATGGGTATCAATACGCTGGATGATATCCCCAGTACTCATAAAGAGCTCCATGAGGTCCGGACTGACGGAGCCGCGCGGCGAGTATTCAATAGAGTAGAGTTCAAAGAGTTCACGAAGTCTGCCAGAGGCTGTACGGAGTTTTTGGTACGCTTGGTTGAGTTCTTTAAATTCCGCGTCACTGCCGCCCTGATCAGGGTGCGAGGAGGAAGAAAGCTCCTGAAAGCGCTCGCGAAGCATCTCTTCATCCAGATGGGCGTAATAAGGGAGGTTGAGCAGGTCAAAAGCAGACATAGAATCGATAAGATGAAAATTAAGAAGTGTGACTAAGATAGTGCAGTGCTCTCTCTGCGGCGAAGAGCCCAAAGGTCGCAGTCATATGAGTGATTGACCCGTAGCCACTGGCACAGTTTAACCTCTTGGGTTGGGCCTCTTCTCGCCGATCTGTAATGCCACCGTCACAACTCGGGAAAACGGGGCTCTCAGAAGAGAAAATACACTCGATACCAAATCGCTTTATAGACTTACCACCAGCCGGGAAACCATAGTTCGCGCGCAAGTTCTTGCGGACTTGGTGAAGTAGCGCGTCATTATAGGAACGTGCCAGATCGGCAATTTCGATGCGGCTGGGATCTCTAAGACCACCCGCACCACCACAGCTAATTACGGGGATTTTTCTCTGATGGCATGAGGCAAGGAGGTGGCACTTCTCCCTCACTCGATCAATCGCGTCAATAACGACATCAAACCCTGCGGATAAAAGCTCCTCGCTATTGCGCTCACTGTAGAAAGCTTGCTGAGAAATGACCTCACAGTCGGGATGAATCTCACGAATTCTCGCAGCCATCGTGTCTGTCTTTTGTTGGCCAATGGTGCCTTGGAGGGCGTGTAGTTGGCGGTTGATATTGGTCACACAAATATCGTCCAGGTCAATCAGGGTGAGTTTACCCACTCCTGAGCGAGCCAGAGCTTCAGCACTCCAGGAACCGACACCACCAATGCCAACAATCGCCACATGCGCATTGAGAAATGTTTCCAGAGCGCGCTGGCCATAGAGGCGAGCCACGCCACCGAAGCGTTCGTGCTCAACAAAGCGCTCGTGCTCAACAAGACGCTCATTATCACTGAGGTGCTCTTTTCTACCAGCTTGATCTATCATGTCAGAATCCACTTGAGACATTGTATTAAGGGGCTGTGAGAAGACCTTTTTGCTGAGCGAGCCAGAGACTGGCATGGATCTTAGAATCTATGAGTTTCCCCAGGTGCTCTTGGGTGCTGAGCCACGCAGTGAGCTCGTCGAGAGCGATGCTGTGAACAGTGATCTTTTCGTTACCAATACCACCTCCTTCACTGACTTTTTCTAGCTGAGTGGCCGCGTAGAGGTGGGTGATTTCTGGAGTCATTCCAGCAGAGGTGGGACTAGTAATGAGAGGGTGGATTTGACCAGCTTTGTAGCCTGTTTCTTCGAGGAGTTCGCGCGCAGCACATTCTGGCAGAGACTCATCTTGAAAGGCCTCTTCATCACCCACGAGGCCAGCGGGAATCTCGATCACGTACTTTTGGCAAGGGATGCGATACTGTTCGACGAGTAGAATCTGAGTAGTGGGGGAGAGGTCGGGGGGAGAGAGTATAGGTAAGATGCCCACACAAGCGGAGGCGTTTGGCCTTTGGGCCCACTCCCAACCATCTTTCTTGTAGAGGCCGAGATAGTTTCCGACTTTCAAGGTCTCTATGTTATTCTTATCAGCAGTCCTCGTGGTATTCATGGCGATTCTTTCGTTTGGCTCTGTGAAATTTAGATAAACTTTCAGAAAGATTCTAGGCGAATTCTAGAGTGAGTTTTTTTGAGTTGGTATAACTTCTGGAAAAGAAAAAACCTCGCTGGTGTGCTTAGAAAGCGCCTCAGCGAGGTGTGAAATTGTCTAGATATCTTTAGTAGATTGCTTCGTCAATCTATGGCTGTAAGGTATCAGTACTTAGTTAGCAAAAACTTAGGCATCGAGAGCAGCTTTACGCGCTTTCTTGATGATGCTGTAAACAGTTTCAGAAGGTTGGGCGCCATTGCCGATCCACTTCTCTGCTTTTTCAAGATCGATGTTAAAGTTCACGCCTTCCTGCATAGGATCGTAGGTGCCAACTTGCTCGATGTAGCGACCGTCACGACGAGCGCGGCTGTCTACAGCAACGATTTTGTAGTAAGGGCGATCCTTAGTGCCTTGGCGATTGAGTCTGAGTGCTACCATAATGAATATTGATAAAAATGTCTTCCCGATTGCTTAGGAGCGATGGGGGCGGGAACTTGGCTGAATTTCTGTGATTTGCCAAGCGAAAATTTGAAATAAATCTTCCAGACTTTTAGTTTTGAATCTGTGGGCTTAGAAGTGCGTTTGGGATGATGTTGAATATCGGCTATTTTTGCTTGCTCATGGACTGCATGTAGGCGATCAGGTCTGCAAACTCTTGGATAGAGAGGTCATCAACGAGGTGCATGGTCATTAGAGGTGGACCCGCTTGGGTGTCTTTGATGTCCGTACTTTTCACTGTGCTTGGAATACCAGCGATATTGTGGATCACAGTGTCAGTTTCATTCTGATCAACTAGGGTTCCCATCACGCTAGTGCCGTCCTTCATGATGAGATTCACCCAGCTCTTAGCGATGGAAGCTCCTGGTCTAAGAATAGACTCAGCAATGGTGAATTTATTCTGACCGTGTAGCTTTGCGAGATCAGGGCCTTTGACTGGCTGCTCAGGGGTGATGTTATGACAGCCAATACAGCCGACACGCTCTATAACCTTACTGCCATTGTTGATATCCCCTTTCTTTTTCTCCAGAGCCAGCATGACATCCTCAATGGAGGTTCTACCAACTTCTCCTTTGAGAGAGGCGCCTTCAGCAACGACTTCGAGACCGTCGATAGACTCAATATGGGTGCGGTGTTTTGCCGCAATGGCTTTGAGCTGATACTGGAGCTCAGAGTCTGCTGCTTGGTATTCTTTGATCAAGAAGGCCTCGATTTTAGAAGATTCTTCCCATTTCACTGGCACATAGTATGGCCCGCGGGTGTCTGGCTTGGTCTTCCACCACCATGAGCCATCATAGGGAGCTTCTTTGGTGTAGAGGCGCGCGAGGGCTGTGAAGAGTTTGAGCTTGAGGGCTGAGTCATTGGTGGACTGGCTCTTTTCAATGAGGCCATCAACCACATCTGCTCTGTGCATGATGCGTAGTGCCTGGAGGGCTCCATCTTGGCTGGGGCCATCAATAGCGGCGAGGCATTCCTTGGCCGCACCGAGTTCCACGAGAGCATTGATCGCTAAGTGTGGCTGAATGGCCTGGCTATTGGGCGTGGCGTGTGGGCCCTCTGAAGGTGCTAGCTCAGGGTTCGGGGAGACAAAGAACTGAGCTTTGCCTTTGCCTTTTGAGCCTTCTGAGAAACGAGCTGTGACTTGGAAACGCTCAATGAGGCGTTTGTCAGGAATATGAATCGGGGTGATCGAGTCAGCATGGGTGCCGATTCCCTTGATGGGATTGCCTTTGGTGTCTTTGAGCGGGTTACCTTGATTGTCCTTATTGGCGAGAGTTTTACCTTTGGCCTGACTGGTGAGTTTGCGCTTTGGTTTGTAGTCTTCTAGGCAGTCAATAACGACGCCATCAGACTGTATGATACGTGGATTTTCCCAGACAATGTGGTCATTGGCATTGTCTCCGAGGGAGGAGCTAATGAGAAAGATCTGTTTGTAGGAGCTCGTCACCACATCAAAGGTGAAGGTGTCATCACCAGTGAGAACAGGGGAAAGCGCGTGCGGGAACTTCATCTGATCAGCTCCGATCTGAGGAGGCTGCGCAGCCTTGATAAGAGCCTCAATCGCGTCTGCTTTACCGAGGCGGCCTAGACCCACTGTGGCAGCGGTGCGCACTCTCGGGTTCTTCGAGCTCATGGCTGTGAGAAATGGCTCCAGAGGAACATGGTCAGCCAGAGACTTGCGATCTGCTAGAGCGCGTAGGGCGTGCTCAGCTAATGTGTCGTCTTTGGTGAGAGTGGTGAGGCCTTGGATGGACTTTTCTTTGCCGAGCTGGGCGTAGGTGTAGAGAGCGGCCACTCTGCCTTCGAGGCCGATGCTGTTGTCTTGAGCGATGCCCAGGAGTGCTGGAGCGCTCTTGGTGTCATTTCTCTCAAGGAGTTCTTGAGAGGCTGTGATTCTTGCTTTTGCACTTTCCTTGTGGATGAGGAGATTAAGGAGAGCAGGGCTATCAAGGTCCGCTAATTTAGGGAAGGGCTTATACTCCCAGCCTGATTTTGGAACAACACGCTCGATAAAGCCTTTCTCAGGATTCCCCTTGTAGCCAGCACCATCCCAAGCAGAGAGGTAAACGCGACCAGATCCATCCACATCGACATCAGTAATCTGGGAGGAATCAATGAAGTCTTCGTGAGCTTGGGTGAATGAGGCACCATCAGGTGTCACTCGGTGGATAATGAGCTTTGAGCGTCCCCAGTCCGCCATCCATGGGGTGTTATTGTATTTCGCCGGCCAGCCGGGCTCTTGGAAGTAGAGAGAGCCAACTCCAGAGCCTCCTCCGAGATCAGCGAGTGCTGGGAGCGTCTCTTCTGTGAAGTTCTTAAAGAGCATCGGATAGCCGTAGTTGGCAGTTTGCAGGTGGTGGATAAAGCGCACATTCCAGCCACCACCGTCATTGGTATTACCACGGGTGAATATATTCATCAGTGGGTCAATGGCCACATCATAGATATTACGCATGCCGTGTGAATACATCTCCATTTCACTGCCATCGGGGCGTACGCGGAGGATACCGCCACCGAGTTTGGTGAGTTTCTTTCCATCCGCACCCTCCGCACCCACAAAGCCGAAGTCTCCCACAGCAATGTAGATCCAGCCATCAATGCCCATCTGGATACCATTGGTGGTGTGGTCAGCACCGCGCTCTTGGTTGTGCTTGAGTGTGGAAATGTCAGAAATTAAGCGCTTGCCGGCATCATCGGCGACACCGTCCCCGTCTTTGTCCTCGAGGAGTGTCAGGTGCATCCCTGTCATGATGCCAGTGTCCGCTGGAATCACTGTGTGAAGAGCATAGAGCTTAGAGCCAAAGGAAATGAGTCCACGGACATTATCGAGCTCCGCAAAGACGGTGTGCTGGTCTGCCTTGCCGTCATTGTCTGTGTCTTTTAGCTTAACGATACGACCTTTATTTGCATTTTTTCCAAGAGAACCGTTGAGATCGACAGCAGCATAGATGTCACCATTGGCCGCAGCACACATGGCGGCAGGGCACGGGGTGATAGAATGCTCAGAGAAGATTGTTTTTTCGAGGTCTTCGGGGAGTCCCAATGCCACTTGAGCACTGAGGGCTAACAGAGAGTTAATGACAGCGTGAGAGAATGTCTTCATGATAAATGATGGTCGTGAGTGAGTGGTCGTGAGTCGTCTTTGAGGTTCTTGCTTATTGATCTCAAGAGTTCAGAAAAAACGTATGATCTATGCGGCGGGGCGCGTGGATAACAAAATATAGTGCTGGTATCCAATAAAAATACGAGCAGTGGGAGTGAATCTTAACCTCGTTTATTTGATGGATAACGTCAGGATAATCGGATTTATAAAAAGGTCAAATTGAGCGAGGCATATGTGGTGCTGATCACTGGCTGGGGCTAGATGTAGAACATCGGATTTTCTGATTCCCCGGTGAGTTCATTGAGATGAATGGATTTTAGAGAACTCACAAAATGACTCGAAACTTTTTCCCAAGAAGCAGCGACAGAGGAGCCAGAGTCTCCCTCATGAGTGATAGAAGCTTGTAGGAGTGTGGGCTCCACAGCGCGCACAATGTCAAATAATGTAATGTCTTGAGCTGAGCTCTCCAAGTGGTATCCGCCGAATTTACCTCGCTTACTGACAATGAGTCCTGCGCGCCTGAGATCATTGAGAATCTGGACTAAAAAGTTGGCAGACACAGCTTCGCGTTGCGCTATCTCCTCGAGCCGTGTAATGGTTCCAGCAGCATCCTCTCTGGCGAGTTGAGCCATAGCGCGGCATGCGTATTCTAATTTTTGGGAAACTCTCACACATGAATGGTCTACATCACAAATCTAGCACGACTAGCACGAAGTTAAATAATCTGTGCGAAACTCAAGTTCTTGATCTAAAAAAAGAGTGGGAGAATCTGCGCCAAGATGTGAAAGAACTAGCCGCCAAAGAGCCCCAGCTCAGAGCCCTCTTAGAAGAAGTTGTTCTCAATCAGCCCTGCTTAGGCTCCGCGATTGCGAGTCGCCTAGCACGTAAGCTTGCGCGCGCAGATATGAGTAAGGAGGAACTGTTACCCATTCTCACAGAAGTCTTTACAGGGAGTCCTAAGATGACCGCAAGTGCTCTGCACGATATGCTGGCTATTGTTGAGAGAGACCCTGCGTGTCAGTACATTCTTGAGCCGTTGTTTTTTTTCAAGGGATTCTTGGCCATCAGCACTTACCGGGTGGCGCACTATTTATGGCATTCAGAGCGCCGCCCACTAGCCCTATATTTCCAGAGTCTCTGCAGTGAGGTTTTTGCAGTGGATATTCACCCAGCAGCTCGCATAGGCTGTGGAATATTACTGGATCACGCGACGAGCTTTGTGGTGGGTGAGACCTCCATTATAGAAGACAATGTTTCCATTCTTCACGAGGTGACTCTGGGGGGGACCGGGAAGGTGCAGGGGAATCGTCACCCGATTGTACGCAGTGGTGTCTTGATTGGAGCTGGGTCAAAAATTCTTGGTCGAGTAGAGATTGGAACCTGTGCAAAAGTGGGCGCGGGAAGCGTCGTGCTTGACGATGTGCCTGAGCACTGCACTGTAGCCGGCGTGCCAGCGAAGGTCGTTGCACGCGGACAAGCAAACTCTCCTGCATTAGATATGGATCAGTGCTTTGAGGACGGCCCATCACTGGAGAGTGGCATGATCTAAATAAAGATTTTATCAGGAAGAATTCTAGAACGAAGACTTAGTACAGTAATGAGGAGGAAAAGAGAAAAGGGAAAGTCAGGTCACAGCTTGCGTGATGCACTAGGTTTGTATGGTTACATGGGGCGCTACAAGAGGATCTTTCTGCCCTCGCTAGTGGCACTATTTCTAACAGCCTGGCTCTCATTAGCCTTCCCTTACTTTCTGGCGAAACTCATTGGAGGCACGACCAACGCCCTTCAATCTACTGAGCTCGATAAGAGCCAGATAGCTGCTCAGGTAGATGGAGTGGTGATACAACTCCTTGCGATACTCGCACTACAAGCATTTGTTAGTTACTGGCGGGTGCGTGGATTCATCAAAGCTGGAGAATCTGCCCTCAATGACATTCGTAAAAAAGTCTTCTCCCATCTCATGCACTTACCCATGGGATATTTCCTAGAGCATCGCTCAGGAGAAATCAGTAGTCGCCTGGCTGCTGACCTCGGCATTATGCGAGAAACACTCATCACCACAGTGCCGCAGTTTGCTCGCACGACTGTGATATTAGTGGGTGGCTTAGTGGCGATTTTTCTCTGCTCGGTGAAACTCTCCCTCATTATGCTGCTCTGTATACCTGTCGTTGTGACTCTGGTGGCAATCTTTGGGCGCAAGATTAAAGGCTTCTCAAAGGACAGCCAAGACGCCCTCGCAGACAGCCAGGTGGTGGTCGAAGAATCCATCCAGTCTATCGCTGATGTGAAAACTTTTACCAATGAAGAATTCGAGCAGAATCGCTACGAGAGTGCCCTTGAGCGCTACCTAGGAGTGACCCTCAAAGGAGCGCGTGCACGCGCCGCCTTTATTAGCTTCATTATATTTGTGCTCTTTGGAACCATTGCCGTAGTCACATGGTTTGGCGCGAAGATGCTCGTGCGCGGTGAGATCAGTAGTGATGAGTTCACCATGTTTATTCTCTTCTCCGTGTTTGTTGGTGCTTCCTTAGGCGCATTCCCTGAAATCATGAGTCAGCTACAGAAGACCTCAGGAGCGACTGAGCGAATTCGAGAGCTGATTGCAGAAAGAGAAGAATGTGTCGGAGAGAGTGCCAAAGACATCGTCTTGAGTGGTGGTATCGTGGCTGAGGGAATAGAATTCAGCTATGAATCACGCCCAGATGTAAAAGTGTTAGACGGACTAGATTTCTCAATCAATGCAGGCGAGCGAGTGGCACTTGTCGGGCCGAGTGGAGGAGGAAAGTCAACGGTCTTTGCGGTATTGTTAGGTTTTTATAAACAGCAGAAAGGCAACTTACTCTATGACGGGCACACAGTCGCGGAGCTAGGTGTCGAGTCTGTGCGCAAGACAATCGCTATGGTGCCACAAGAAGTCATGCTCTTTGGGGGAACTATAGCGGAGAATATTGGCTACGGAGACCCAGCGGCGAGTAAAGAGCAGATTCGCGAGGCCGCAGCGAAAGCCAATGCGCTTGAATTTATCGAAGAGTTTCCCGAAGGCTTTGACACCATTGTTGGGCCACGTGGGCTCAAGCTCTCAGGAGGTCAGCGCCAGAGAATCGCGATTGCGAGAGCCATACTGGCAGACCCGAAGATTCTTCTCCTTGATGAAGCGACGAGTGCACTTGACACCGAGAGTGAGCGCCTAGTGCAGAGCGCACTTGACGAGCTCATGAAAGGTAGAACCTCACTCATTATCGCCCACCGCCTGAGTACCGTGAAAGACGCTGACCGTATCTTGGTGCTCAATAATGCCAAGGTGGAGGAGAGCGGTACACATGAAGAGCTGATGACAAAGCACGGAACCTACCGCTTGCTGGCTCAGACCCAATTTGGCCAATAACCTATGAGATTAGATAAATATATTTCCCAGCATACAGCAGCAACTCGGTCACTAGCGAAAATGGCCATCAAAAGTGGGCGTGTGCTAGTGAACGGGGAAGTGGTAAAAGATCAAGGGCGAAAGGTCTCTGATACCGATGAAGTCTGTGTGAATGGAGAAGTGATCTCGCAGAGTGGCGAAGCCTACATCCTCTATCATAAGCCCGCTGGAGTGATCTGCGCCACAGAAGATGAAGAGCAAGAGACTGTCATCGACCACCTCGATGGCATCACGCATAAGACACTGCACCTCGCAGGCCGACTCGATAAAGACACCACAGGAGTTGTGCTGATTACCAGTGATGGCCAGTGGTCGCACCGAGTCACCTCTCCCAGACATGAGTGCTCGAAGGTCTATGTCGTACAAACAGCTGACCCGCTGAGTCAAGGCCTCATAGAGACATTTAAAGAAGGTATTCTACTCAAAGATAACCCAAAACCCACACGCCCAGCAGAGCTGGAAATCCTCGCAGAAAAGGAAGCCAAACTCACACTCACAGAAGGCAGATATCACCAAGTGAAGCGTATGTTTGGCGCCTGTGGCAATAAAGTTGTAGGGCTGAAGCGCCTGAGTGTCGGCTGTGTCGAAATCGGTGATTTAGAAGAAGGAGATTACAGAGAACTGACAGAGGAGGAAATCGCGAGTTTCTAACTCGTTCGTGTCTGATTTGGTATTGGAATGATACTATCTGTGAGTTCTATGATACGCTGATCATAGGATGAAGGATTACTTGAAAGACATGTTCAAAGGCTACGGGATAGCGGCTTGGATTATCTTGAGGTCGTTGCTTTCCCTCGGAGCGCTGATCGTTGCTTTGTGTGTCTCGTCACCTTGGCTGTATGTTCCGATACTAGCAGTGTTGTTTTTGCCACTAGCGTATGAGAGCTTTCAAGATGGGATAAAAGGGCGCTCAAGTGAAAAGCACTACATGTCGCGCATTCTCAATGTTACGGGAACTAGCCTTTATTTCTTGTTGACTGCGTTCTTCGCGGCTGCATTTGCTGGCATCTTGATTTGGAAGGTCAATATGTCATAGGTTAGAATATGTATTCATAGGTGATTCTAACAAATTTTTATTATTCGTGAGATGGGATTTCTAGTTTTCCGAGTCAGCAAGAGTCTTTAGAATATCATGAACTAGGGGAGGGCCGTGGTAGATGAAGCCTGTGTAGAGCTGAATAAGCTTCGCTCCAGCATCGAGTTTATCCATTGCATCCTGCGCAGACATGATACCTCCGACTCCAATAATAGGGATCTTGTCTCCGAGGTGGCTGTGGAAAGCGGTGATCACCTCTGTAGAGCGTGAGGTCACGGGACTACCTGAGAGACCACCTGCTTCTGAGGCGTAGCGTCTGCCTTTGATAGCCTCTCGATCAATCGTGGTGTTCGTAGCGATCAAGCCATCGAGCCCGCCTTTCAGAAAGACTTTGGAGAGTTCCTCAATTTGCTGCTCCCCCATGTCTGGGGCGACTTTGAGGGCGATGGGCATAGAGATGCCTGTGTCTTCTGTGAGTTTTTGCTGCTCAAGTTTGAGCGCTTCTAGTAGACGCGCGGTGTCTTCTGCGGCTTGGAGGTCGCGCAGGCCTGGTGTGTTTGGTGAGGAGATGTTGACAGTCACATAGTCAGCGACTCCCCAGCAGGCGCGCAGAGCCTTGAGGTAGTCCTCTGCGGCATCTTCATTTGGCGTGAGTTTATTCTTACCAATGTTAAATCCGACGAGACCCTCGAATGTTTTTGAGGAGCGAACATTACACACACCTTCATGAACTCCACAGTTATTGAATCCCATTCGGTTAATAATGGCTTGCTTCTCAATGATGCGAAAGAGTCTCGGCTGTGGATTGCCGGGTTGTGGGAGTGGGGTGATAGTGCCTATTTCCACAAAGCCAAAACCTAAGCGCCCGAGGGCATCAATGGTGTTACCCTCCTTATCGAGACCGGCGGCGAGTCCCACAGCATTGGGGAAGGTGAGTCCCATGCATTCTACGGGCTTAGTCTTAGGTGGATCATTCTGCACTAGGGAGAGTAGGCCGAGTTTTTCGCTCAGGCGCAGTAGGTCGAGGGAAACGTGGTGTGCGTGTTCAGCGTCTAGTTGAAATAGGAGATTGCGAGCGAGTTTATACTGCCAGTGATTCATAATAAAGATGTGACCGATAGCTGAGATAAGGGCGAAAAAAAGACCCATCGATTCATGAGAATCGTAGGGTCTCTGGATGCGCGCTGAGCATGCTTAGTTTTGTGAATTTGCGGGAACAGCAGCGACTGGGCGGGCAGGTATTTGAAAGATCCTCCCGGTATTCTTGTCTTTCTTTCCTGTTTTTGGGTCAACAGTTGCGGTGTAGGGATCACGGCCAAGTTGACCAGGTTTGAAGCCTGTGACATCTACCGCATTATGCGGCTGCCATGGCATCACCACGTAATTTTTATTCGTGGGGTGCAGTCGAGCTGTTGGATAACTTGCAATACCACCAGTGAGAGTTTCAGAACGGGGGACGACACAAGAGCTAGAAGCTAAGGTGAGAATAGTAGCACTGACTAGTACGAGTGATTTCATGCCCTGAGACTGAAACACTCAGAGAGGGCATTCAAGCGCCAAGTGGGAAGAGGTTTCGATTTTAGAGTGTCTTGAAGTACTTAGATAATTCTGTCTAGACGGAGTTAGACAAGACCATCTTTACGTGATTGTTTCCAGTACGCATATTCAGAACGGTTAAAATCGATATATTCTGGGGAAATGTCAGAGGTGTAGACCGTGTAGTTTGCCTCGCCGAGGTGCAGATCAATGGTGATCTGAAAGCTATCTTTTTTGACTGCTTTTCTGAGAAGCTCCATGGGTGTATCCGCTTGCAGTCCCCCGATGCAGGCGGCTTTATTTTCAATGTAGATATCAATGAGCTCTTCACGAATCATGGCTCGTGAGTAACCGACAGCGTGGATAATTCTGCCCCAGTTTGGGTCTTCACCATTCCAGGAGCTTTTCACCAGTGCGGAATTCGCCACAGCTTCAGCGACCTTTTTGGCGTCATTGTAGGTTCTGGCTCCCTTGACATCAAGGGTGATGAACTTCGTCACACGTTCGCCATCTCTCACTAGTGCTTTTGCCATTTCTAGCATGACATAGTCGAGAGCTTCGCGAAATTGGCGGCAGGCTTTGCTCTTGCGCTGGATTCTGGGAGTGTCACTCTGTGCATTGGATAGGACAATCACGCTGTCATTGGTGCTCATGTCTCCATCAATGGTGATGCGATTAAAGGAGTTCTCCACAGATTCTTGGACCGCTTGCTCAAGTGCTGACTTACCGACATTGGCGTCTGTGGTGATGAAACACAGCATAGTGGCCATGCTTGGGCAGATCATTCCCGCACCCTTTGCGCAGGCACCTATGGTTACTGGTTTATCATCGATGAGGAAGCGAACCGCAATTTCTTTGTGTGTCGTGTCACTGGTCATGATGGCTTTCGCCACCTTTTTTCCGTTTTTACTAGAAAGTTGATTGGTGAGTGTTTCGAGCTTTGGCTCGATTCTCATCATAGGCATAGGTAGTCCTATGACTCCAGTGGAGCAGACGGCAACCTGGGATTGCTTGAGACCGAGGTGCTTGCCGGTGGTACGAGCACAGAGTCTGGCGTGCTCGACTCCTGAGACGCCGGTGCAGGCATTCGCATTACCACTATTGGCGAGAATAGCCTGAACGTCTCCGTTTCGGAGGTGGGTCTGGCTGACTCTAACAGGAGCTGCTTTCACTCGATTCGTGGTGAATGTGCCCACAGAAATAGCGGGTGCTTCTGAGTAAATGAGGGCGAGATCGAGGCGCTCCACAGAAGGGTCTTTAATGCCAGCACTGAGAGCAGAGGCGAGGAAGCCTTTGGGAGCGCAGACTCCACCTTTGATTTTTTTGAAGGGCTTAGCCATGAGGTGAGGTTGTCGTTAGATGTTGAGTAGACCAGTGGTCTGGTCGAGACCTAACATGATGTTGAAACTCTGCATACCCTGGGAGGCCGCTCCTTTGCCGAGATTGTCCTCGGCACTGAGTAAGAGAACGCGCCCAGTCCTCGGGTCATAGTCCCAGCCGATGTCAATGAAGTTCGTGCGAGTGACGTGCTTGGTGTCAGCGCAGCCTCCTTTCCCGAGTAGGCGCACAAAGGGTTGCTTTGAGTAAGCTTGCTCTAGGGCTTCACCAATGGCCTCTGGTTGCGCGGTGAGTTTGGCACTTGTTGTTGTGCAGATACCGCAGTGTGTTGGCACTAGATGAGGGGTGAAGGAGATCGTGACTTTCTGCTCGGCTGCGAGACTGAGTTCTTGCTCGATCTCTGAGAGGTGGCGGTGACGTGGCACACTGTAGGCGCGGACACTTTCATTGGCTTCGCAGAAGGAGAAGAGAGTGTTCGAGCTCTTGCCAGCACCACTGACACCACTCATGGAACATGTGACGATACTCTCTGGATCGATAAGTTTCTTTTCTAACAATGGCAGGAGGGGAAGCTCGATGCTTGTGGGATAGCAGCCAGGAGAGGCGACAAGGCGCGCTGTTTGAATCGCTTCGGCATGAACTTCTGGTAGTCCGTAGACAGCTTCCTTTAGTAACTCAGGAGCAGGATGGGGTGAGCCATAGAATTCCTCATAGACCTCTGGGTCATGAATGCGGAAGTCCGCACTGAGATCGATGACTTTTAGTCCTTCTGCGAGTAGTTCTGTGGCGTAGTCTGCGGCGACACCATGTGGTAGGGCGAGAAAGGCGATTTCTGCACCACTGGCTTTGATTTCAGATGTGTTAGGCTCTACGAAAGCGACTTCTGAACCTGGAACGCCTCGGAAACGCGGGAAGACATCACTGACTTTTTGCCCAGAATGCTGGCGAGAGGTCACACAGCTAAGTTCAGCATTCGAGTGAAGTAGGAGTAGGCGCAGGAGCTCCATCCCTGTGTAGCCACTCGCGCCGACAACGGCAGTCTTTATTGCGTTCATATAGGGCGCTCAAGATGCCAGAAATTCCGCTAGGGGCAATAGGGAAATGTCTGTAGCACGGGGAAAGCGGCCAATTTTACCAAGACTTAACATCGTCCTCGGTACCGAGGTTGCCATCTGGGCCATGTGTCCAGAGTACAATAGGTGTGTCTTTAATCACCTTGTTACTTCTCAGAATCGTTGGGTTGATTTCTCCATCGTAGTTTTGGTCAAACTGGATGAAGTAGGGCTTACCCCAGGGGCTGATGATTGTAATGTCAGGTGAGTTAGGCTGGTTGTTGTAATAGAGTCCGCGCATGGAGCGCTTGTCGGTGGAAGGCAGACTGGAGAGGTAGTTTTTCTTTTTGGGATTTTGTTCTTCATCCAGCCCCATGCCAATTGCTGCAATTTCTGTGCCTTCTTGGCCATCAAATGGCACGCCGTCTTCATCGAGACCTACACCACCACCTCGAGAGCTAGGATTACTGCTAGATGGGTAGCGATTGTAATCATTGTAGTAATCTGTGTATCCACGGTGTAGAGTGGAAATCACGACCTTGGCATTACTCACACGGCCTTTTTTTAGAAAACCATTCACAAGAGGGACCGAAATACCAGCTAAGGTGCCGATGATGGCCATGACAACGAGTAACTCAACAAGGGTGTATCCCTTGTTGTTTCTGGATGGAACAGGAAATGATGATTTCATAGAAGTGCTTGAAGGGTCTAGGTTAAATGAGACCCTATGAAGTCCACATGGGTTTGACAAGCTATCAAATTGCGAAGCTGAAATACGCAGCTAGTTCGATAAGTTAGAGGTTACGCCTTCGGGGCGTCTTCGCTACTAGATCTCGATATCTCCCTCGAATACGAAGTCGGCAGGGCCTTTTAGCGTGACGTTTTTAAAGTCGGATTCTCCCACTCGTTCAAAGCCGATTTCTAGAGTGTCACCACCTGCGACGTCAACCTGGATAGGAGAGGGGTCACCTGTGTTAAGATGGTGAAGGAGGGCGGACGCGCACATGCCAGTACCACAGGCGAGGGTTTCTCCCTCGACCCCGCGCTCGTAGGTACGAATCGCAATATGGCTTTTGCCAATGACTTGGGCAAAGTTGGCATTGGTGCCATTGGGTGAGAAATGTTCGTGGTAGCGAATGGCGGCTCCCGCCTTCTGGACATCCAGAGACTCTAGGTCATCAAGAAAGCCTACAGCATGAGGGACTCCGGTGTTAAGAGAGGCGATGGTATTGAGTCCTTCCACAGAACAAGGTGTCTGGCGCTCTAGGTCAAAAGGGTTCGACATGGCGATACGGACATCACCATCGATGAGATCAGCTCGCAGCTCCCCGGCAATGGTCTCAAAGCTCACACTCTCTGTGACTTCGTCCTTGAGGTGTGCGGTGAACATGCCAAAGCAGCGAGCACCATTACCACACATTTCCGCCTCTCCGCCGTCGGCATTGTAGTAGCGGAATTTGTAATCTGCCTCTCCCTCTGCTGGTTCGACGGCGAGTAAGCCGTCTGCTCCGATACCGCGATGGCGATCACAGAGTGCTTCGATTTGTTCTTGGCTAAGATCAATAGAGAGATCGCGATTATCAATGACAATGAAGTCATTGCCTGCGCCGTTCATTTTGTAGAAGTGAATGAGCATTTGTGGTGAGAACTTAGTGCTTCAGGATCTTTGATGCAAGGAGAAGGTCGAGGAGATGAGCTAGAATAGAACTAGTAGCAAGTCAGCGTATAAAACAGCTTATAAAACAGCGCATAAAAAAAGCAGCCCGATACTGGGACTGCTTTGAAGAAATGGATTGTGAGTGCTCTATTGTGAGAACGAAGTCGTCACAATGAACTCGCCAAAAGAGGGCTTAGTGCGAGCGGCAGAATTCCTCGAAGCGTGTGAGGCCTTCGTTGAGCACGTCGAGAGTCGTGCAGTAGCTGAGGCGAATCGCGTAGTCATTACCAAAGGCGATACCTGGTACGGCAGCGACCTTGTAGCGAGTGAGTAGCTTATCGCAGAGGTTCACAGATTTGATACCGAGCTGCTTCATATTTACAAAGAAGTAGAACGCACCTTCTGGCTCAACAACACTGATATTGGGAATCGCCTGTAGGCGTGCGAGCATAAACTGGCGGCGCATATCGTACTCTGAGCGAAGGTCTTCAATAAAGCTGCTTTCCTCTGTGAGAGCAGCAAGCGCCCCGTACTGGGCAAAGGATGTCGCATTGGAGGTCGTGTGACCCTGCATCTTTGAAATCGCTTCAGCGATTGGCTTAGGTGCGGCGATGTAGCCGATTCTCCAGCCTGTCATGGAGTAGGCCTTTGAGAATCCACCAATAGTGATCGTGAGGTTAAAGAGATCCTTACTGAGAGAGGCAATGCTGACGTGCTTGGTCTCACCGTAGATGAGTTTCTCATAAATTTCATCAGAGAGAATGACGATGTCCTCGTAGAGGGCGATATCACCGATGGCGCGGAGTTCTTCCTCTGTGTAGACAGCGCCCGTAGGGTTACCAGGAGAGTTGAGGATGATCATCTTTGTGCGACCAGTCATGTGTTCCTCAAATTGCTCGGGAGTGATCTTCCAGCCGTTTTCCTCAGTGGTTTCGACTATCACTGGCTCAGCCCCTGCGAGGCGAACCATCTCCGGGTAGCTCACCCAGTAGGGAGCAGGGATAATGACTTCGTCTCCTTCATCACACATGGCCATGATGGCATTCATGCAGGAGTGCTTGGCACCGCAGTTGACCACGACTTCACGTGGATCATAGGTGATGTTATTCTCTTCCTTGAGCTTAGTGGCAATGGCTTCGCGAAGCTCCGGGATACCTGCTGCTGGGGTGTATTTGGTGAATCCATCTGTGAGCGCCTGAATCGCCGCTGCCTTGATGTGCTCTGGGGTATCCATTTCTGGCTCACCGCCTGCGAGTCCGTAGACTTCCTCACCGCGAGCTTTCATAGCTTTGGCTTGGTTGGTAATAGCCAAGGTCAAGGATGGGGTGACTTTTGAGATGCGTGTAGAGATGCTATCCATGGAACTGATATTGATTTGAGATGAATGGAAGTTGACGAAAATGAACGTTGCCCAAGAGGCGAAAACAGCATGTGTCGGATGCCCCACCTCCAGAGACGTGGTTTACATAACTCATCTTCGGGTTCTTGCAAGACAAATGGTTTAGAAGATAGAAGCTAAATGGAAGCTGTGCTGATCAAGGTGAAGGCTTTTTAGTGGTGGGTGGCTAGTGCCTCGAAGTTCGCGCCTGTGGGATTCTGGAAGACCTTGAGCTCGAAGGCCTCAAGAATAGCTAGTAGATGATCAAAGATGTCACTCTGGAGTGCCTCGAAGTTCACCCAGGCATTATCGAGGCTAAAGGCGTAGATTTCAAGAGTGATACCAGTGGGGGTGGGGGCGAGCTGGCGCACCATAAGGGTTTCTTGTTTCGAGATTTTGGGATGATCTTTCAGATAGGCATTCATATAGGCTCGAAAGGAACCTAAGTTCGTCAGAGCTCGTGCATTGAGCGTGTCTTCAGGCTGGAGCTCTTGTTTCTGATTCCAGGCGAGAATGTCTGTGTCCTTTTGCTCTATGTAATCTTCTAGTAGGCGAATGGATTTGAGGCTATTCTTGAGCTCATCATCGAGGAATTTCACAGAGTTCATATCAATGGAGATACCTCGTTTAATCCGTCTCACACCACTGCTACTCATACCGCGCCAGTTCTTAAAGCTATCCGAAATTAGCGCGTAAGTGGGAAGAGTGGTGATGGTCTTATCCCAGTTTCTTACTTTTACTGTGGTGAGTGCGACCTCGAGCACTTCACCATCGGCACCGAATTTGGGCATTTCTATCCAGTCACCACGCGCGACCATGCGGTTCGCAGAGAGCTGAATACCCGCCACGAGACCGAGAATAGAATCCTTAAAGATCAGCATGAGAATCGCTGTCATGGCTCCTAAGCCACTAAATATCAGCACGGGAGACTTTCCAAGGACAGCAGAGATGATGAAGATGAGACCACTGATCGCTAAGATGATCTTGATGACCTGAAGGAAGCTCTTCACGGGCACTTGGCGCGATACCTCGAATCGGCAATAGATTTTCTCCCCCATGTTAAGTAGGGAGTTCACCGAGAAGAGAGCCATGAGAATAATGAAGACCTCAAGGATTGTGGAGACAATGGTCATGTAGGCCTCTTGGCGAAAGACCAGTGGGCTCGACTTCCAGAGAATCACCGCAGGGAGCAGCATAGAGAGCCAAGTGAAGAGACGGCTCTCTGTGAGTAGATCATCCCAGGTGTTTTTACTTTTTTGGGCAATCTTTGTGACGATGCGAAAAACCACCTTTTTGATGAGAGCGTAGACTGTGAGCGCGATGAGAATGACGACACTAAAGATCACCAGATCGACGGCGAGATGCAGTAGAGGGTGGCTGAGTGCATCGTACTTTGAGTTAAAGATGAAATCGGAAATGAGATTGTGCCAACTAGCGTCACGGTTGAGCTCAGCGATACTTAGCTCAGCAAGAGAGAGTGAAACGTCTGGAGTCATGCTCTAGGCTTATCTATTGAGTTGAGCTCATGCAATGGCATTTTGTTTGTACTTGTTACTGGATGGATTAGATTACGCAGACTACGAGGGCATGTTCTGTCAGCGGGTAGTATCATTTTGGCACCTATGAGAATACACGTCCTGATTGTTTTCAGTCTACTCTGCACACTCTTATTGAGTGGTTGCCGCATAGAGGGGGATGAGGAAATCACCCTACATGCAGATGGCTCAGGCATCATACGGGCATACTATCGTCTACCAGAGAAGGCATTTAGCCGTGAGCAGTCACAGAGCGTGTGCGATGGCCTTCGAGAACTCTGTGAGAGGACAGAAGGGCTCGAAGCTCTCGAGTACAGCCATGAGGACGCAGGAGGAGACCTCCTAGGGCCCAAGTTTCAGCGCTTGCAGCTGCAAATGGCATTTGACTCGAAGGAAACGATAGAATCTGTGGAGCTCTCCAGTGAGCCAGGGGACGAGGAAACTCTAGAAACCATACAGACTCTCATTGGTAACGTAGACCTCAGTGTTCGTGGCCTCACGGCGAGATTAGATCGCGAGGTGAACCTAGCTCCATTACTCAAAGATCTCTCGCCGGCACTACTCGGAGATAGCTTTTTCCAATACACGATTCATTTCCCGAAAGCAGTTCGTGAATCCAATGCCCATGAAGTCTCGCATACTGGTGAGACACTGCACTGGAAGTTTCTGCTCAGAGATTACACAGAAGAGGCGATGCAGATGCAGGCCGTAGCACCTGTGCCAGTTCCCAGCTGGCTGTGGTACTGTGGCGGCTCTCTCGTTATTTTAGGAGTAGGGGGTTTCGGTTTCTGGCGCAAGAAGCTCAAATAGAGTGGAAATGGGAGAGTAAATAAAGAATTTTTCAGTAACTTCTGAAAATATTAGAATATTGGTGGTCATAGGGGAGAAGTGCGACTAGACTCTCCCCTATGAGTACGTATCTAATCGTCGGTGGGGGGAAAGGTATCGCTGAGGCGGCAGGGAAGCGCCTTCTAGCAGCAGGGCACACAGTGCAGTACGCGAGTCGCAGTGAGAATGAGCTGAGTGAACTCGGCGGGCAGTGGCAGTCCTACAGCACGGGTGAAGAAGACCAGATCGAGCTACCAGAGACACTAGATGGTATCGTGTACTGTGCAGGTTCCATCCGGCTCAAACCATTTCATAGAATTTCCGAAGACGAATTTTTAGAAGACTTCCAGACTAATGCCCTAGGTGCTGCTCGATTAATCCAGCATAGTTTGAGCTCTCTCAAAGCTGGGGCTGGTGGTTCTGTGGTACTCTTCTCTTCCATCGCTGCCCATCAAGGACTTAGTTTTCATGCCTCGATCGCCATGGCGAAGGCCGCGCTCGAAGGACTCAGCCTCTCTCTAGCAGCAGAGTTAGCGCCAAAGATTCGAGTCAATACCATTGCCCCATCACTGACAGAGACACCACTAGCGACAAGTCTGATAGATTCTGAGGTGAAGAAACAGAATGCTATTAGCCGCCACCCGCTCAAGAGAATCGGAAAAGCCGAGGAAGTCGCGGCACTAGTCGAGTATTTGTTAGGTGAGAATGCTAGTTTTGTCAGTGGTCAAGTCTTCCGTGTCGATGGCGGGCTAAGTAGTCTTCGGGTCTGAGAGTGAAATCATTCTAACAAGTAATGACTGTCGCACTTATCTACCCCCACCAGCTTTTTGAAAATCACCCAGCACTGGATGGTGCCAGTGAGGTGTATGTGCTCGAAGATTCTCTATTCTATGGTGTGGATGAGCAGTGGCCTCTGAAGTTCCATATTCAGAAGCTCATTCTCCACAAGGCCTCCATGCGACGCTACGTGGAGCGGCTCCAGAAGAGACTGAGTGTGCCCGTGCATCAGGTCGCACTGGGGCATGCGAAATGCACACAATATTTGTTAGATCAATTGCCAAATGAGATATCAACTGTGCAGATCGCGGAAGTGGTCGATGATGTGCTCTCAAGCCGCATTGAGCAATATGCAAATAAGAAAGGCTGGCTTGTAGACTGGAAGAGCAGTCCCATGTTTCTCTCTCCGCCAGAGTGGCTAGAGAGCTACGGAAAGAATGCTAAAAAACCCTCCATGGCGCACTTCTATCAGCAGCAGAGACTCAGAATGAACGTGCTTCTAGAAGTAGACGCCTCTCCGGTGGGTGGGAAGTGGAGCTTTGATGAAGAGAACCGCAAGAAACTACCCAGAGGGATCCAGCTTCCTATGGATCCACTAGAGACTTATCGCTCAGTCACTGAGTCAGAGAAGAGTGAGATTATGACAGCATTAGCTGAGAGTGGCGTGACCTACTGGGGGAGTGCCAAAGAGTTTTCTTATCCAGTGGATCATGAGGGGGCGAGAGAGTGGCTGGAGGTGTTCTTGCAGGAGCGATTCGCGGGCTTTGGCACCTACGAAGATGCTCTGAGTGCGCAAGGGGCTGTACTGTTTCACAGTGTCTTATCACCAGTGCTAAATATCGGTTTGTTAGAACCTGCTTATGTGGTGGATCGTATGCTTGTCTATGCTCGTGAGAATGAGATTGCCCTTAATGATCTCGAAGGTCTGATTCGTCAGATCATAGGATGGCGGGAATTTGTTCGTTTGATGTATGAGCGTCATGGGAGAGCCTCGAGAAGTCGTAATTTCTTTGGTTTTCAAGCAGATATGCCAACATCCATTTATGAGGGAAACACAGGAATCTACCCAGTAGACCATGTAGTTGCGAAGCTGAAGAAACACGCCTATTCGCACCACATAGAGCGCCTCATGGTGATGGGGAACTTCTTTGTGCTGCTAAAGATAAAGCCAGATGCTGTGTATCGCTGGTTTATGGAAATGTATATTGATGCCTATGACTGGGTGATGGTGCCTAATGTCTACGGTATGAGCCAGTTTAGTGATGGCGGGATTTTTATCACCAAACCCTATGTCTCAGGGTCGAACTATCTTCGTAAAATGTCCAACTACCCAAAGGGGGACTGGTGTCTAGCGTGGGATTCCTTGTTTTGGAGTTTTGTGGATGAGCAGAGAGAGTTCTTTGGGAAACAGTATCGGATGAAAATGATGCTCAGCCACCTCCATAAGATGAATCCAGAGGTCTTAACTGCACATCACCAGCGCGCGAATGATGTTCGCACCTGTCTCTCCAATGGTAGGCGCTGGCAGGAGGGGGGAATGTTATGAATGTTGTCTGGTTTAAGCGCGATCTTCGCACCATAGACCACGCGCCACTCTATGAGGCAGCGCGCACGGGTTTGCTGTTAGGTCTCTACGCGTATGAGCCAGAAGTCGTTGGGCAGTCTGACTACAGTGCTCTGCATCACGGATTTATCAATGAGTGCTTAGCAGAACTTCGAGACCGTATGACAGAGCTAGGAGCTGTGCTATTGATACGAAAGGGGAGTGTGTTAGATGTGCTAGATACACTACACGCTGAGTACGGTGATATTCATCTCTACAGCCATCGTGAAATCGGCACGGAAGTCACCTACCAGCGTGATAGAGAGGTGGCAGCATGGATCCAGGCTCATGGCTACCGATGGAGTGAATACTCACAGAATGGTGTGATTCGTAAGCTCAAGGACAGAGACGGCTGGGCGCGGCGCTGGAGTGCCAAGATGCGAGAGCCAATCGTCGAGGAACCTGTGAAAATGAATTCGCCAGCAGTGAAGCAAATTGGGGAGATTCTTCCAGCTGAGAGCTTTCAGTTAGAGGTGAGCTGTCCCGAAGAGATCCCCAAAAAAGACGTTCTCAAAGAAGGAGTCCAGAGAGGCGGAAGTGTGGAGGCGGAACACTGGCTAGAGTCATTTCTCGGGCAGCGAGGCCGGCTCTATCGCAGCAGTCTCTCTAGTCCTCTAAGTGCACTCGAGGCCTGTAGTCGAGTGAGTCCTTATTTGGCCTGGGGCGCTCTCTCGATACGGCAAGTGTACCAAAAAACGGTGAAGCGGCGAAAAGAGCTAAAATCAGCACCAGAGCCAGATGCGCGCTGGCTAAAGAGTCTCAATGCCTTTCTGTCTCGCTTAAACTGGCACTGCCATTTTATGCAGAAGTTAGAAGATCAGCCGAATCTGAATTGTGTAAATATGGCACGCAGCTATGATTCGCTGCGGCGTGATAGCTGGAATGAGCACTACTTCCAAGCATGGTGCACAGGCCAGACAGGCTACCCGATGATCGATGCCTGTATGCGCGCGCTCTGCACCACGGGTTATCTAAACTTCCGCATGCGTGCCATGCTAATGTCATTCTCTAGCTATCATCTCTGGTTAGACTGGAAACGCCCAGGTGAGTACTTAGCGCGCTGTTTTCTCGACTACGAGCCAGGGATTCACTGGAGTCAGGTGCAGATGCAGAGTGGCACGACAGGAATGAACACAGTACGCGTGTATTCTCCCATCAAGCAGGCCGAGGATCAAGACCCCGAAGGAGAATTTATAAGAAAATGGGTGCCAGAGCTAGTTCAAGTCCCACAGAGCTATATCCACCAACCCCACCTAATGCCTGAGATGGAACAAATCTTCTCTGGTTGTGTGATCGGCAGAGACTACCCACTCCCCATAGTCGAGCACGCCACAGCCTACCACTACGCACAAGATCAGCTCCACGCGCTACGCCAGACCAAGCAAGCGCGCGACGAGGCACGAGAAGTGATTAAGAAGCACGGTAGTCGCAAGAGGCCTGCTCGATCACGTAGAGAAATGGGAAGCTGAGAGGGAAACTAGAAGAAGAGCTAAAATAACTCAGGTTCTCCCTCGAGGCGTAGTAGTGTTTCTTTGATACTGATCCCTCCTGCGTAACCTGTTAGTTTGCCGTTTTTACCAATCACACGGTGACAAGGAATGAAAATGGAGAGAGGGTTTTTCCCATTCGCCAGTCCCACAGCACGCACAGCCTTAGGGTTCCCAATGGCATTGGCAATATCACTGTACGAGCAAGTTTCCCCGAATGGTATATCTAGCAGAGCATCCCAGACACGTCTCTGAAATGCGGTGCCTATAGGAGCTAGTGGTGTGGAGAATACTTGGCGCTTGAGCGCGAAATACTCGTCGAGCTCGCTGCGAGCTTGTAGAAGAATAGGGTGCGAGTCTGAAGCGACCCATGAGTCTGGGAGCTGCTCCTGCTGGTTCCAGTGCTCAAGAGCGAGTAAACCTTCGTCACTCGCCCGCAAACGCACTTTACCAATCGGGCATTCATAGGGCTGATAATAGATCGAGCTCATTCTGGACGGAGAGGAAAATAATGAGGAAGGAATGATTTAAGCATCCAGTGAGGACAAGATCGCGTGCTGGCTGGGGTTTTTGAGATTCTGGCGATTTTCGCGGAATCTTCTACCGTGTTTGGTGATACGGCCTCGCATACGCTTTCTCCAGAGTCGGAAGCTCGAGGCCTTGAGATGCTGGCGCATCGTGGCAATAACCTCCTTCTCACAAAGACCCGTGCGAGCGCGTATTTCCTCAAAGCTAGTACGGTCTTCCCAAGCCATACGAATGATCGAGTCTGTGAAATGTTGAGATGGCATACGGTATCAATGTGGTAGGAAATGGCGTTAGTCAATGGATGAAATTGAAAAGAGAAGGAGTGTCATTCGAGTGCTTTGTTTTGATCGATTCATTATGAAAGGGTGTCTACGCTAACCTCGTTTCTTTAAAAACTATTAGATTATGCCCTCGAGTGCTGTTTGAGCTTGTGATAAATTCGTTTAACTTTTTAGTTATGTTATTATTGTCTATTAAGTTAAATATTTAAATTTTGATGAAAATGATATGAGCCCATTTCTTTAGTTGAAGGTATCTAGAGTTATAACTTTCATACTTTTTGAAAATACAATATATTACTAATTTAGAATAAATGTTGACATGCTAACAAAATTTATATTACGTTCTTCCTCAATATTTCTTTCAGATATATTAATTAGCATGTTTTTGTAAAAAATATGTTATTCAATCAACAATTATCCCGCATTAATATGAATTCAAATTCGTCTAGTAATTTAAATTTAGGTGAAAAAAATGCCCAGATTTACCGAAGTTTTTTGGTTTTTGTATGGGCCCTTATGTCCAGTTATGTCTCAGCAGCACCTTTTGTTTCTGGTAAAGTGTATCGAGAATTTAAGATAGATGGAACTGCTGGATTAGAAACAGAGATACGCTATAGAGATATACCTCTAGCTGGGGTCGAAGTTTTGGTTTTTGATGAGAATGGTATTCAAGTTAGTTCGACTCTGTCGGCAGAAGATGGGAGTTGGAGTGTTGATGTAGGGTCGACACCAGGGACAGAAGTTCAGGTGGAATTTATTGCTCCTGAAGGCTTTACGGGTTCACCTTTGGGCGGAAATAATGAGAGTTCTGTTGCAGTGGTAGCAAAGGGGGCGACAGGGGTGGATTTCACAGTTGGGCAGCCGAGTGATCACAGTGAGGATAATCCTTTTTTAGCAAGCTCTTGTTTTGTGACAACAACTGACCCTAGTGAACTAACTCTGGTCGCTCTGAGGTATAATGATACCTTAGACTATGCAGCCCCTAGTTCAGGGCAAAATCAGGATGACTTTCCAGTTTCCCATTATTCGACTGTTAGACCTCAGTATTCTCTGGCGCAGCAAACCATTCTCAGCACCTTAGCGACGAGTCGAAATACAGGAGGGATTGCTTGGAATCGCCGTGATCGGCTTGTTTATGGAGGGATTTATCATAAGTGGGAGGTGAGAATTAACATTGGTGAGATGGGGCGTATCTATGCCACTACTTTTCCTGAAGACGGATCACCTTCGAGCACTTCTTTATGGTTAGATCTCAATACAGCACTAGGAATACCCGGAGTTGCAGGCACTTATGCAGGTGTGAATGAGAATCAGGATCGTGGAAATATCGGCCAAATTGGTTTTTCAGATGTTGAGATCTCTGATGATAATCGCACTCTGTATGCCTACAATGCGCGGACACTGCAAGTTCACGCCATTCCGATTGCAGAAGATGGGAGCGCGGATGTCTCTGCACCATCAGATATCGCGACATTTCAGATTCCACCACCAGCTACTGGTTCCTTTAGTAGTGAAGGGATTAGCTTTAATCGCTCTGCAGCTGGTGGTCTCGGCTTTCATGATGGCCGAGTCTTTGCCACGGCGACAATTACAGGGCCGACATTGGCTGATATGCGAGGCTTTCTCTACTCTTTTGACGCTTCTGCTGATCCGACCTCAGTTGTAGTTAAACAAGAACTTGAGCTGGATTACTCAAGCTGGATTGGGCGAGATGTTCTGATTTCTGGGGGCCTCTTTTTCACTCCCATGCCTCAAACCAATATTGCGCCATGGAGGCTAAACCATGTTGTGGAGGACTTTTCACCGTGGTTCTTTGATATTGATTTTGACACAGACGCATCTGGTGAGGTGAGGATGTCATTGGGCACTCGCAATCGCGCTCACGAGTCCATTAGTCCGGATGAACTCAATATTGATCCGACTCGCGGTGGATATATTCACCGGGCTTATCGAGAGAATGATGAGTGGGTGCTGGAGTCGAATGGTGAGGCAGGAACTATAGTCACAGGCTTGGACAGATCGGGAGATATTTTTGAGCGCGGTCAGGAGGGAGCTCAATTTTATCATGGAGAAGGCATTGAGGGCCCTATGATGCATGGTTCGCTGGCAGTCATTGCTGGTTTCAAAGAAGCGGCGGGAATGGCAACTGATAATATGTATGGAGACTGGGACTCAGGGGTCTCGTTTCATAGTCTTTCCAATGGTTTGCGCACCCGTGATAATAATATCATATTTGGGCGCACCGAGGGATATGCTAAGGGGATTAGTTGGGGAGATATCGAAGCTCTGCCCTCGGCACCTCCACTAGAGATTGGAAATTTTGTTTGGATTGATGATGGTGATGGTGTTCAGGAGGCAGCTGAGGCTCCTGTCGTTGGGGCGACTGTGTGCATTTATCTAGATGTTAATGGAAATCGTCGTCTTGATGATAGTGAGTTAACAACTCCGGTGGCCTGCACGACGACGGATGGTCGAGGCTATTACACCTTTGATCTTAACGATGGCTTAGAGTATTTCACAGATTATATTATTACTCTGAATACGCCTTCTGATTATGCGGTGGGTGGCGCTCTTGCTAATTTGGTGCCCACTCTTGCCGATGCTGGATCGGACACTCGTGATTCTGATGGCATTGTGCGGATGCAAGGGTTCTCAGAAGCACCAGTGCGTGTAGGGAACTTAGGAGAGACAAATCACTCTTATGACTTCGGGTTTATCCAAACTCTGGCTGTGGGGAACCTTGTTTTCTTTGATGCGAATGGAGATGGCGATCGTGACCCTGGTGAGCCAGGGCTTCCAGGTGTGACTGTGACCTTGCTGAACCCCGACACAACAACAGCCCTTCAAACTAATGGTGTTCCCTTTCCTCCAGTCGTCACAGACGCGAATGGAAATTACGTTTTTAGCAGCGTTCCAGAAGGTGATTACATTGTGAAAATCACAGCACCCTCTGGCTTAGTGGCGACTGTGGGTGGTGCAGATCCTGATGGTAGCTCGGTTGATAATGATTCTAACGGCGTGTTAGTTGGGGTGAATATGGCACAAACGCCAGTCTTTTCCCTCTCAGTTGGTGATGAGCCAGTCTCTGAAGATGCCGATGAGAATACTGATTTCACAGTTGATTTCGGTCTGATTTTAGCTCCTGGAACGACCGCTGTGGGGAACTTTGTGTTCAATGATTCCAATCAAGATGGTCTTTCTATTGGAGACTCTGGATTAGCTGGCGCGACAGTGGAGCTCTGTGCAGCTGACGGTGTGAGCCCTGCGACGGATAACAATGGTAATATTGTGCCGAGTCAAGTGACAGGAAGTGAGGGTACATATCTGTTTTCTAATCTCGTTGACGGTGGAGTCTATGTGGTGAAAGTCACCCCTCCACTGAATTTTGCAGCGACAACGGTAGCTGGAATACCTGACCCTGACGATAATCCAGCTGACGATGACTCGAATGGACAGCCCCAGCCCAGTGGAGTGTCGGTAAGTCCACCTGTGACGCTGGTGGCCGGGTCTGAACCCACTGCGGAAGATGGAAATAATAATACGGATTTAAGCGTAGACTTTGGGTTCTCCTTTGTTCCTTTTTCTTTAATTTGTAATTCAGAGGATGTAAATGGGGGGACTTTAGTTCCAGGTGATACACTAACTTATACCATTAAATTGAACAACGCTAGTGGCTTTGAGCTAACAGATGTTAACCTATTAAATCCTCTTCCAGCAGGAACGACTTTTGTGCCAAACAGTGTAACACTGACGGGCGCAAGTAGTGGGGGTGGAGGTGGGCCATCTGTTCAGCTATTTGATTTTGAGTCGGGGCTGCCCACTGGATGGATTGCTGACTCAAGTCCAGCAACAACTTGGATGGTCGGAGCGCCAACAATAGTGGGGCCAGCGGGTCAAGTCCTACCTTCTGGAACGAATTTAGCAGGAACTAACTTAGGTTCTAATTACGGAAATAATAGCAATGTTTGTCTAACGACAGAACTGTTTGATTTTTCATCCAATAGCTCTGTTACACTAAGGTATGATGAGTGGGTTGAAATTGAGGGTGAGGGATTCGATACAGCAGTTTTCCAGAGGAGGGTCGGAGGTGGTCCATGGGTGACGTTATTTACAATTGATACTCCTAATGTACCTGGACCGAATCCTAGGATAGACACGGCTTTTGGTGAAATTTCACATGATGCTACATCTTATGCCGCTGGTCAGACCGATGTGCAGTGGAGATGGTGTTTAAATACAGATGGTTCCGTTGTTAATGCAGGTTGGTATATTGATGATTTTGAGGTAACGGCATTGGCGGGGTCTGAAGTGACAGTCGCAGATGTGGTGGATTTTGAGACAGATCCTGGCTGGACTCAAAATGGCCCGCAAGGAGGCGGAGGTGGAACGAGCTGGGAGATAGGGGCTTCTCCTGGTGGTATCCCGGGACTACCTAATCCTCCCAGCGGTGCTGGGGGTGGAGTGTATGCCACAGACTTAGATTTAACTTATTTTAATAATATTACGACACCTCTCTGTCTTGTGACAACCCCCTATGATTTCTCGACAGCTACTGAAGCAGATATTGTCTTGGTTGCCTTTAATCAAATTGAGACAGGATTTGATGTTTTATCTTTTGAGTATCAAGTAGGCACGGGACCATGGAATAGTTTAGCAACGATCCCTGATACAGGAGGTAGTTATTCTACCTTTGCTCCCATAGATGTCCCAAGCGATGCTCTAGGAGAGCCAGTTGTGAGATTTCGCTTTTGTTTGACAACAGACTTCTCAGTGAGAATGTTAGGTTTTTATCTTGATACCTTTACTGTTAATATCACGTCACCTGCTGGAACTGGACCTGCGACAGGTGCGCCACCAAATCTCGTAACAGGAGCTACGGTAGCGGATGGAGAAACACTCTGTGCCACTTTCCAGGTGACAGTGGATGCGGTGCCGGGGGTGACTTCCATTGACAATTCGACATCAGTGACTGCTACAGCAGACGCTCAGACCACGAGCTTATCTTGCAATGTGAGTGACCCACTGGATCTCGCAACGATTTTCCGTGATTATGGCGATGCTCCTGATACGGCCGCTGGCACTGGGGCGGGTAACTATGAAACCACTCTCAGTGACAATGGTCCGAGCCATATCATATCGACAGATGGAGGAGCCACTCTCACTTCCGTCACCATTGCTGGAACTCCTGACGAAGACCCTGGCACGCAGCAAGATAGCACAGCGACTGCTGATGATGCGAATAGTGGCGATGATGAAGATGGCCTAGATGGTACTCTCACACTTATTCAAGGGGAGCGGGTGAGTCTTTCCATTCCGACTTCTAACGCATCGGGGAATCCTGCTTTTCTTTATGGATGGATTGATTTTAATGGTGATGGCGTCTTTGAAAGCAGTGAGCGCCGCGTGGCCTCAGTTCCAGATGGGAGCGTCAATGTAGCGACATTGTTAGATTTTGGTGTGGTTCCTAATAGTTTCCAAGGGTCGTCGGTGATTCGCCTGCGTATAAGCACTGATGCTACTGCGGTGAGCTTGCCCAATGGGCCGGCGGCGGACGGGGAAGTGGAAGATCATCCTGTTGTCATTATTAGTCCTCCTGATCTTGATTTTGGTGATCTTCCAGACTTGGCTTCTGGAGTTGGAATCGGTGATTATGAGACGAGCCGTGCCAATGATGGGGCGAGTCACATTATTATTCCTGAGCTCTTTATTGGTGAGAGTGTGGATGATGAGCCGGATGGAAGTCCCGTGGCCTCTGCCGATGGTGATGATGCCAGTGGTCTAAGTGATGAGAATGGGGTGGTTTCAGGCCTTTCTCAGCTTGAGGGTTTTCCTGCGAGTGTGGTCGTTAGCGTGACCAATGCTCTGAGCTCCCCCGCGACGCTCTACGGCTTCATTGATTTTAATGGAGACGGTGAATTCAATGGCCCCAGTGAAACTACTTCTGTCCTTGTTAACCCTGGGGTCGCTGGTGAACCTGTGACACTCTCCTTTGGGACTGTTCCTGCGGGTTCTGCGGCGACACCGACTTTTGCGCGCTTTCGACTGAGTACAGATTCGAGCGCTGCCGCTCCAAATGGACGTGCTTCTGATGGGGAGGTGGAAGACTATCTTGTGACTGTAAGTCAGTCTTTGTTAGATTTTGGAGATGCTCCAGTAAACACCTTAACGACTCTAGCAGAAGATGGGCCACGCCATGTGATCGGCAGTGGTCTAGTCATTGGTTTAGGCGTAGATGCTGAGACTGATGGGCTAGAAGACTCAGTGGCAGTTGGCGATGATGCTGATGGCTTAGACGATGAAGACGGGGTGCCAGAAGGGACGACTCTGGTACAGACAGGCTCGGGCGTGATTCCTGTGTTGGTGACAAATCCGCTGGGGCAGGCTGCTGATTTGTGCGCTTGGTTAGATACCAATAACAATGGTTTGTTTGAAAATAGTGAGCAGGTGACGGTCACTGTTCCTGCGGGATTGAGCGGCACGGTGGATGCTGACTTCGGTGTGATCACTGCGGCTCCAGGGAACTATGTTTTGCGTCTGCGTTTGAGCACCGATCTCGCTGGTTGTAGCCCTACGGGGCCAGCTAGAGACGGTGAGGTGGAAGACCATTTCATCGAGGTACTTGCTCCAGAATTGGACTTTGGTGACGCGCCCTCAGCGGCAGGATATCCCACAACTCTCGCGGACAATGGCGCACGCCACGTGCTTGCAAATGGCTTAATGATCGGAGATCTCGTCGATGCGGATTCGGGGGCATTAGAGGACTCAGAGGCCGCCGCTGATGATGCGGATGGTGATGATGACGAGGATGGGGTGTCTCTTAGTCTTGTGGCCGAAGGTACTGCCATTGTGCCAGTGGTCGTGAATAATCCTCTCGAGGGAGATGCTGTGCTCTATGGCTGGATTGATTATGATGGTGATGGTTCTTTTGATAATGCGACTGAGAGGGCAAGTATCACTGTTCCTGGTGGCACGAGTGGTCTTGTTGAATTGAACTTTGGCGCTGTGCCTGCTAGTGCTGTGAATTTGACCTTTGCTCGTTTCCGTTTGAGCACGGATGATGCTGGTGCGCAGAATGCCGACGGTCTCGCCACTGATGGAGAAGTGGAAGACCACCCAGTGACGATTGACGCAGTAGCATTTGACTTTGGTGACGCTCCTGATGCTGGTGATGGACTTAGTGGTTCTAACAATTACGCAACATTGCTCAGTGAGAATGGGCCGCGTCATGTTTTAGCCAATGGCCTCATCTTGGGAGAAGTGGCTGATGCAGATGGAGATGGCCAGCCAAATGTTCTCGCTGCTGGTGATAATATTGATACGGGGGTGAATGATGAAGATGGAGTGCTAATGGCATTCAATCTGGTGGAAACCTTTAGTCCCGCGATCATGGTGAATGTCACCAATCCGAGTGAAACGGTTCCGGCCATCATCTACGGGTGGATTGACTACAATGGGGATGGTCTCTTTGATGATTCTTCGGAGAGAAGCTCAACGGTAGTGCCTGCGAACTTTTCAGGAAAGTTGACTTTGAACTTCCCGCCTGTTCCACAGGGGTCAGCATCAAGTACCTTTGCTCGTATTCGCCTCAGCTCAGATGATGCAGCGGCCTCCTCGGCAACTGGAGTTGCTCCTGATGGTGAAGTGGAAGATTACCCGGTGAGTATTGTGGAGCCTCTCTTTGATTTTGCGGATGCGGGATTTGAGACCTTACTTACAGATGATGGAGCACGTCACTTGATCTCGAATAGTTCTTCGACACTTTTCCTAGGAGCGAGTGTTGACAGTGAGAGTGATGGCGCACCGACCAGTGGTGCGACGGGGGATGACCTCGCCGGTGGTAGTGATGATGAAGATGCGATTAGTGGTATTGTCACGATCCAAGAGGGGGCTTTTCAGAGCATAGATTTCACGGCGACGAATACGACAGGTTCAGTGGCGACAGTGTATGCCTGGATTGACTATAATCAAAATGACGCCTTTGAGGTCGAAGAGAGTGTTCGTTTAAGCATTCCCGATGGGTCGATTGGTGATACATTTACTCTGAATCTCGGCGTTATTCCGGAGGGTACTGCTGGTAATACGGTGTTAAGAATCCGTCTCAGCACAGATGCTATCATTGCGACACCAGAGGGTGCTCTTGGAGCGGCCTTTAATGGTGAAGTGGAAGATCACCCGGTGACGATTCTCCCACCTGCGATTGATTTTGCGGATGCGCCAGATACCTATAGTACTCTACTTGCCAGTGACGGGCCATCACACTTGATTCTCCAAGATGGTTTGGTGATTGGCACAACCATTGATGCAGAAACAGACGGAGTGCCCACAGCTGGAGCCACTGGTGATGGAGGTGACGAAGATGGCCTCTCGGGAACTTTATCTCTTGTAGAAGGGTCTGACGCTTTGGTGAGTGTCATTGTCAATAATCCGACTCCAAGTATCGCGACTCTCACGGGGTGGATTGATTTTGATTTGAATGGCAGCTTCGATGTTTCTGAACAGGCGGCCATTACGGTTCCCGCAGGGACTTCGGGGTCAGTTTTGTTAGATTTTGGACTGGTTCCTGTGGGAGTCACTGGGAATACCTTTATCCGTCTGCGTTTAAGCAATGACAGTGAGGCGAACTCACCCACTGGTCAGGCTGCTGGTGGCGAGGTGGAGGATCATCCAGTGACGATTTCAACTCAGAGCTTTGATTTTGCAGATGCTCCGGATAGTGGTAGTGGTATTGGCGCGAGTAATTACCGCACCACTCTTATTGATAATGGCCCTCGCCACGTGATTGTGCCTGGTATTCAGCTGGGTGCGAGTATCGATGATGAGGGAGATGGGCAGCAATCTGGTGATGCGAATGGTGATGCCGCAGATGAAGATGGGGTGAATCTCAGTGACCTGTCTCTGGTGCGGGGTGTTGTGCCAGGCATTCCTGTGGATGTGACAAATACCCTAGGAGCAGAGGCGATGCTGACGGGCTGGATTGATTTCAATGGTGATGGGCTATTTGATAACATTACAGAAAGAGCATTGATGATGATCCCGGCGGGAACACCTGCGACATCTGTGGATCTGGTCTTCCCGCCAGTGCCTGCGGATGCAGTGGCGAATACTTTTGCTCGCTTCCGAATCAGCACAGATTTCTCTATCGTGGAGCCAGATGGTTTTGCCGCGAATGGTGAGGTGGAAGATTTCCCCGTTGCCATCGCTTCTCTCGCCACTCTCGCTGATTTCGGAGATGCTCCCGATACTGGCTCAGGTGTAGGAAGTGGAAATTATAATACGACGGCAGCGGATGGAGGCCCTAGTCACACTGTAGTGAGCACGATCTTTCTCGGGGCGCAGATTGATGGGGAAGCGGATTCTGCGCAACCCTCTGCGAGCGCAGAGAGTGATGACCTCACCGGTGACGATGAAGATGGGATTGACCCCAGTACACTTGTTCTAACAGAGGGGCTGGCTCCAGGGGTCACTGCAACTGTGACTAATGATACAGGCTCAGATGCCATTCTTTACGGTTGGATTGATTTCAACGGAAATGGTGAATTTGAATCCACTGAGTTTGCTCAGTCCGCGCCCATCGCTACGGGGAATTTCAGCACTGGGGTGACGCTTACGTTTCCTGCTGTGCCAGTAGGGTCAGCGAGTGCTAGCTTTGCTCGCTTCCGCTTGAGCACGGATACTGCGGCAGCTAATCCGGTGGGTACAGCTAGTGATGGTGAGGTGGAGGACTATGCGGTCTCGATCAGTCCTCCAGCTAGCTTTGACTGGGGTGATGCTGGCTTCCAGACTGTCATTGGGGATGATGGGCCAAATCATGAGATTACGACTGATCTTGTCATTGGAGCTCTGATTGATGCGGATAATGGAACCTTGAGCAATAGCGCTGCCAACGCGGATGATGGAGATGAGGTTGCGAATGATGAGGATGGTATTCTCATACCTTCAGATCTTATATTGACTGAAAGCCAGGATGATCCACAGGTCACGGTGTCGGTGACAAATAATCTAGCAGAGGATGCGCGTCTCTATGGCTGGATTGATCTCAATGGGAATGATCTCTTTGATGTCAGTGAGCGCACCCTTGTGAATGTGCCTTCGGGTTTCTCGGGCAGTGTGGTGCTGACCTTCCCTGAGGTGCCTGCCACGGCTAATGCCGATACTGGTGGAGAAACTGTGCTACGCCTTCGTCTCAGCACGGATGTCGCTGCGGCGAATCCGACTGGTTCAGCTGATGACGGGGAAGTGGAGGATCACTTGGTTACGGTGAATGTTGGAGCTCGAGACTTTGGCGATGCTCCAGATAGCTATGGCACGACTGTGGCTGCTGATGGTGCCAGTCATATCATAGATTCGGAAATTTTCTTCGGAACATCAGGTGCGCCAGACAGTGAAGTGGATGGGGTGCCTGCCACGACTGGGGACTTAGCCAATGGTGATGACCTTACCAATGGTGACGAAGATGGAGTGGCCGGATTTTCACTACTCTGTGCCAGTGATAGCTCCTACTCCCTCGATGTGAATGTGACCAATGAGACTGGAGTGAGTGCCAATGTTGTCGCCTGGATTGATTTCAACGGCGATGGTGACTTTGATGCCAATGAAGGAGCAACGGCGGTTGCTGATGCCACGGGTGTTGTGACTTTGAACTGGACGAGTTTACCGGGAATTACTAGCCAAGCAGTGAGCTATGCACGTATTCGTATCTCTACAGATAGTCTAACGGTTGATGATCCTACGGGTGCCGCGAGTGATGGTGAGGTGGAGGACTATGACCTTGAGATCTGTGAAGAGCCAGTGGGTCTTGGTAACCTCGTCTTTGTTGATCTCAATAATGATGGTGTCTTTAACTCGAGTAATGACATGCCGGTGCAAGGAATTCTTGTGCAGCTCTACCGTTCTGGAGATGTTGTCGGATCAGATGATCCGGTGGACGAGGTTCTCACCGGGACAGGTGCGACTGCAGGTTGTTATTCTTTCTTGGCTGCTCCAGGTGCTTACTTTGTCCACATTCCTGCCGGTGAATTTGGTTTTGGAACTAGCCTCTGGGGAACGCGATCCATCCCCGGTGTCGCTGCGGATAGTGATCAAATTGATGATAATCTAGCGGGGCAAGATAATGGAATCGATGCTCCTGCACCTGCCTCGACAGGTGTGAGTAGTCAGGTCATTAGCCTATCTGTAGGAGATGAACCTATTGAGACTGGCAAAGGGGCGACTGTATCGGTGCTCGATAACTTCGACTTCACAGTTGATTTGGGCTTCATTAGTGTCAAGCCGGCCACCTTTGGAGACTTTTTAACAGCCAATGCTGAGGCATTTGGTCTGAGTGACAACAGCCAGCCTGGGGTGCCAGTTCTTGACCCGTTTACTGGACTTGCCACTGGGTCTACTGATGGAGCTTTAGCTGACCTTTCTGCATTGTCAGCGGATCCAGATGGCGATGGTTTTGTGAACCTCGTTGAATACGCCTTGTGTTATGATCCAACAACTGGTCTGAAAGTTTTCCAAGACGGCAGTTCTAATAGTGGGTTTAATCTTGTGCCTAACGATGTGAACCCTGATCAACTGGATGCTCAGTTCACCACTCCGACAGATGCCGCTGATCTTAATATTACTCTTCAGCAGAGTGTCGACGGTCAGGCCTGGACAGATGTATCAGGGGTGACTCCAACGATTACTCCGGGGGATGTGGCTGGCACCAGTCTCGTCACATTTTCTAATGTGACCAATCTCACGACAACTGGCTCACTTTTACTGCGTCTTCGTATTGATGCGCTCGATGTTAGTAATGGGAATGCGGTAGTGCTTAGTGAGACTGCCCAGATCCTTGGATTCCAAGAGCATTGTATTCGTGAGATTTGTGAATCATTTGCAGACCCATTCCTAGCCCCCTGTGTTTACTCGGGAACGGTGATGGAGGTGTCTGGACAAGAAATCATTTTTGAAGAAAATAATTTAGAAAGTCTCTTGGGTGGAGGTGATCTCTATCTTGAAGTCTTGAGTGGAGTGAATACGGGTGAGCGATTTGATATAACAAGTGTGCTTTCGGATCGTCTGGTGCTTGCCAATGATTCTGAGCTTTGTGGTCTGATTGCTCCCTTTAATACAGTCCTGGGGCTAGCTCCTAGTTCTCTGGAAAATAGCTTAGTTGCTGTTCGCAGGCATCTTACGATTCAAGACCTCTTCCCGGTAGAGGCCTTTGAGGCTGGAACTGACTCTAGTGATAGTGCCCTGATTCTTCTCTTTGATTCAGCTTCTCAGAACTTTGTGACATACCAGCTTGATGCCAATGGTGGAGCGCCAGAATGGCAAAATGCGGGTGGAGACTCGGTGATGGCGGAAGTGATTACTCCCGGGCAGGGGGCATTCACTCACAATATCGGTGGTCCAGCTCTTAACGACCCAAGTGGGGCGAGCTGTATTCTCCAGTTTGGCTCGGTGCGTGTGACTCCTGTGAATGTGCCACTTTGTGATGAGTTTAGCTTCCTTGCGGCGCTCTACCCTATCGCGCAGAGTGCGAATGGGACAGATCCAAGCACTGGTGCTCTCAGTAATAGTCGCCAGATGAATCGCAGTAACACGCAAGCACCATACATCGGTGAGGTCGCTCGTTCGCGCGCTGATCAAATCCAAATATGGCAAGATGATAGTGCAGCTCCGGGAGCAAAAGCGCATCTAACTTATGACTCGCTCTTCTACGCATTTGCCACAGGTGTCATTGACGCATGGGTGAGCACAGGAGATGCCTCTCTGACGAGTCAGAATAACGAGCTGATCTTCTTACCGGATCGATCGGCTATTATTAGAATTCGCGATGGAGCTGATCGTCAGCGTAATGTCATACCTTCCCCTATTGATCCTGTTAGTGGGTTAAGTGGTGTTAGTCCATAAATAACATGATGAATCTTAAATGAATTACTTCCTAAAAATATGAAATTACGATTTTTAATCCAGCTACTCTGTGTATCTGTTAGTTTATCCACAGCAGACTCTTTGGCAACAACGATCGCGTGGGGGAATGCTATTCTCTCTAGTAGCTTTAATAGTGATGGGTCCAATCTTGAGCAGGGAAGCGACACGGCCCCGGTTTCTTTGCAAATTGGTATTTTTATAAGCGATGATGGAGTGTCAGAGTTTAATCCCAGTTTTGAAAATCGAGACCAGTGGTCTGATCGTTTTGTGTCATTGAGTGCAGATGGAACACCAAACCCGACTGAATTTGACTCCTCCACTGGGCGAATATTCGAGGAAGTGACTTTTGGAAGCCAGAGCACGCATGACCAAGTGAGTAATGTTGTCGCTCCTGTTGGGTTTCAGGTTTATATTTGGGGTTATCAAGATCAAGAAGTGGATCTATCCACTCAGACGGATTGGCTACTGATTACAGGGAGTGATGGAAGTTCAAACGTCACAGATACGAACTGGATTGTACCTGATGTCAGTGATAATGATCAGACTAATTTAAATTTAGTGTGGGATATCAATAATTCAAATGTTGTTGTAGTTGGGCGCACGAATGATGGTGTTGGATCTGGTGGGTCATTTGGAGCTACACCCCTATTAGGCTTAGATGATATCCAGTTTGCGCAAATTCCAGAGCCCAGTGTGATTTCTATTATTGGGGTGTTTCTGGTCACGATTTATTTTAGACGCCGAAGAAGATGTGGCACTTTATCTTAATTAACGCGGCACTAACGTTTTGTGCACTAGGATCTCTGCTTGTGCCTTTTGGTGTTGAGGTTACATGGCAGAGTCAGACAGGTGGGCAAGATTTCAGAAGTGATGGACTGCAGCGCCTAGATGGATCCTTTCAGTTTGAAATAGGGGATTTTAAAGCACTCAGAGATGATTTTATTCCTACTTCAGAAAATGTTCTAGAATGGCAAAGTAATTGGCGATCGTTTGGGGTAGCTCAATACGATGAAACCTTACGAAGAATCAGAGGGCGTTGTTTCCTCCAAGATAATGCAGTGTTTAGTGCTGAAGATTCGATATTTCTCTGGGGGTACAATGTTCTAAGCGGTGTGGATGCGGAATGGATTCTGATGAGAAACACAGAAGACTCTATGGATGGTATAGAGTGGCAGTGGCCCGGAGTTGGCCCCTTGTCTTTTCCTGTGGCTATAGCTGTGTCACAGGTGGCCTCATCTGAAGTCATTATCGGAGAAGTAGGAGGAGAGGATTTTCAAATGCGAACAGCACGTCCTTTTGCACTTGATTATGACCAATGGGTTCAGAATGCATTTTCTGTCTCGCAGCAAACTATGCCACTTATAGTTTCCCCTACAGCAGACCCTGATTCTGATGGACAGGTAAACATTATTGAATTTGCTTTAGGAACAAATCCTCTTGAACCGACACAGGGGGTAGAATTGTTCAACATTTCTACAGGAGTCTCTGAAGAAGGTGATCAAGTTATTGAGCTAAAGATTAGACGGCCACAAAATGCTGATGTGAGGCTTGATTTACGAAAGAGTCCAGATCTCACTCAGTTCAATGAAGAACAAATATTTCCTGAGATGGTTCAAACCAGCGCAGATGGTGAATGGTTGATCGTGAATATTGAAGTAGAGAAGGAAGCAGAGTTTTATCGACTCTTCGTATCAGCAAATTAGAAAGAGAGTGAGTAGTTCAGTATGAGAAAGCCCAGCTTATGCGTCACTAAAATATTCTCGTCGTGTAGATCCTATATCTCGTCGATGAAACAAGGAGGCCGAATTGAAAGAATACCACCGTTACCAAGAGCGCAGAAAGATATTCATTAAAACGCCACACACTACACGAGGAAAATTGAGGTGAATTGACTCGTGCCTATCCAGTTTTGAAACTCTCGTAGTTCAGGTGAGATCTCTCGTTTTCCAGGGGGTATTTGAAGTCGTCGTAAAATGTCTTCTAGTCCTAGTCTAAAGACAC
>CALFVF010000006.1 GCA_937928735.1 uncultured Verrucomicrobiales bacterium
ATACCTCCGCGAGGTACTTTGTTGCCTACTGCAAGCTTACAGAAATTACCGAAATGTACTCAAACCAGCCAATTATAACCATTTCACTCATCAGATTATTGGCCAAGCAGCATGATGGGATAGTTTTTCAGGAAGCTCTAATTTTACCTTTGATACAGCGGGATTTTTATTTGGTAATGGAGTTGATGCAAGCGGAGTTGGTGATGGAGCTATTTTTACAAATATCGAAGCCATCGTCACAGATCCTATTCCTGAACCTTCTTCTCTCCTGTTAGGCTTGCTTGGTGTTTTCACGATGATGCGCCGTCGCCGATAAATTCTTTTCACTGTCGATGGGCTTGGCTCCTTAGACATTTATTTTTAATCAGAACAAAAAATGATCTTATGCGTGTACTGCTCTTCCTTCCCTCAATAACCTTTGTTCTGTCTACAGTTCATGTCTATTCAGACCCTGTCTCAAGCTGGGTAGCAGTGAATGGTGACGCTAGCTTTACTGCTAACAGCCAAACAACAAACTCTCCGACAACCACTGACGCCAGAGCGGATACCATCATGGGGAGCTTCCCCGAGGTCACTCTGTCTATTGGCGACTCCGCTGAATTTTCTGGGTCTGTGACAATTCATGGTCCAGCGGGGGAGTTACCTTCAAATCAATTGCGCTGGGGGCTCTTTCATACACCGAACCCACCAGTGGGTGGTGTGGGGAGCAACTATGTTGGCCTCTGGTCAGCAGTGTCACAAGGTGCCACGAGCCTCAGGCGAGCCAATGGCTCGACTTCAAATCCGTTTAACTCGAGTGCTGCGACTAATATTATCTCTGCCTCCTCAGGGGCAGGGGCTGCTGAGTATAATGAGGCACTCACGTTTTCGATCCACGTGACTCGCATCAATGATGCTCAGATGAGAGCTTCTGCTAGTCTCACAGATGGGGATCAATTTCTTGTGCAATGGCCAGAGAGCGTGACCTCAGCGTCACCTGATAATTTTAGTTATAATTCGGCGGGATTCTTAATGGGAGGGACTCTGGATAATTCTGCTACTGCATCGATATCTAATGCGAATGTCGAGGTGACACGTTCAACGATTCCCGTGACGCCCACCTTTGACCTAGAGACTCGATTGTTCGGCGTAGACTTTAATTCCTCCGAAGTCCCTGGTTCTCCGACATATTCGAGAGTTCGTGTTATTTCTGGGAGAGAAACAACACCTTCACCTCTGACGAAACAAATTGGTGATGTCTCAATCACTGTGGCTACCAACGATGGTAGTGCATTCGAATTCCGCGGTGCTAATGGTGACTCTAGCCGTGTGATTCCAGGTGGAGATATTTCTCGCTCATTTCTCGTTTCTGACTTTATCGGTTCGCAAACTGCGTCAGTTCTAGTGACAATCGAAGGACTTGAGACAGGCACTTACACTTGGGCTTCTTATCATTTAGACAGCATTGTTGGAAATAGCTTAGGCTTTGCCAGTGGGACTTCAAACACATCAGCAAATAGGATTGAGGCGAGTATCGATGGTGAATCTCAAGCTACCATTGTTCCTACTTCTTTAGGGTTACCGGGACTCAATACGACCTCGATTGCTGACTCTGACATTCCCACTTTAGCCTTCACATTCTCTCACGATAGCACTCAACCAACAACTATAGAGCTCTCAGGCACTCTAAGTAATGGCTCAAATCGCCATGTTTTCTTCAATGGCTTTGAGATCTATCAAAACGCCGACACCCCATGAAACACTCTATTTTTACCCTCCTTGGCTTTATTGGCCTCACTGTATCATCAGCAGCAGCTCCCAATGTCCTCTTTATTGCACTGGATGACTTGCGCCCAGAGCTTGGCAGCTATGGTGAAACGCATATGCAAACACCCCATATTGATGCTCTAGCTAATTCTGGTAGAGTGTTTAGAAATCATTATGTCTCTGTTCCTACGTGTGGAGCCTCTCGCTATGCACTTATGACGAGTCTACGCCCGACAGCTGCTAGTGATGGCAATAATGCCTTTAATGCCATGCCTACCACGGAGACTGCGGCTCCTGAGAGCTGGGTGCATTTATTGAGACAGAACGGATGGTACACGGCTTCTATGGGGAAGGTGACTCATGAGCCAGATGGCTTCCGCTGGTCGTTTCCCAATAACTTCGATGATGGACGATTCCGCGGCAATAATGCAGAAATGCGATTTTCTTTTGATGAAATCATCTACGATCATAGTAGTTGGGGTGCTCGGCGCTACCCGCTCTTCGCCTATGCCGATGGGACAGGGCGAGTTAGGCGCAATACACCAGCCTTTGAAATTGGCGTGGATGCCGATGGAAATTCACTTCCCGATGACGCCTATCCCGATGGTCAGTTAGCACTTGCAGCTATTGAGAAGCTTCGCGAGTTCAAGCAAGACGGTACACAGTTCTGCCTCACGTTAGGTTTCTTTAAACCTCACCTTCCCTTTAATGCACCAAAGGCGTATTTTGATTTGTATGATCCTGCCGCATTACCAGCGCCAGATCCAGTTTCTGCACCTACGGGGGCCAATTCATCTACGGGTAACTCTGGAGAGCCGAACTCTTACACTCAGAATTCTGATCGCGCTCAGCTCCGCTATGCTTATGTGGCCTGTATCTCATACGTCGACGCTCAGGTTGGAAAGGTGCTCGACGAACTCGAAGCTCTTGGTATGGCGGATAATACCATTGTTGTTCTTTGGGGCGATCATGGATGGTGTTTTGATGATTATGGACGTATCGGGAAGCATTCGGTACTCGAGCGGGCTGTTCAGTCGCCATTGATTATTCGTGCCCCTGATAACAGCGCTAACCCTGAGGCTTTCCGTGGCCTTGGCACCAAAGGTATCGTTTCATCCATCGATATCTATCCCACTATAGCTGAGTTGTGCGGTCTTTCCTCACAGATTCCATCTTCTGTCGATGGTGAATCTCTCGTGCCGATGCTACAAAACCCATTCTCTCCAGGCAAATCACAAGCATTCTCGAGATTCGGTGATGTGACATCCATTCGCACAGATACTCACAGGTTGATTCGCTCAGGTGGTGGTGCCAATGACCTCTACGATTTAACGGCGCATCCCTACGAACTCGCAGATGTTTCTGCAAGCAATGGCCCATTGACAACACAGTTAGAAAACCGTCTGACAGTCAGAGGTACGAGACCAGGGAACACCTACGAAGACTGGGCACTGAATGTTCCAGAACTCGCCGACCCTTTGACGGATGCCGACTCTGATGGATCGAGTAATCTTTTAGAATACCTAGCGGGCACAGACCCTACAAATGACCAGTCGCTAGTGAACACGGAGTTGAGCTTCGAGGATCTAGGCGCAGGTAGCGAACCTGTTTTCACCTACCAGCTCTCTAACATAGCTAATGACGCTTCTTTAATTCCAACTTCTTCCACAGACCTGTCTCAGTGGTTTAGTTCTTCACTACGGTTCTACGAAGCGAATCCCATTACTGGCAGTACTAATACCGAGCTGCGGTTTCGAGTTGCCACGCCTTCAGCAGCACCCTTAGGTCTGAGACGTTTCTTCCGTGTGGAAGCTAGTGATAATTAGTACACAGTAGAGCCTCTTTGTTGGACTCCTTGGTCATCCCATTAGATCTGATTCTTGATCATCAGGGGCTCAAGCGCTTGAGCTGCCACTGCTCTTCCTCAGTTTCTGATTCTGACTCAGCAGTTCGCTCGTAGCAGATACGATCATGGAGGCGGCTGGGACGCCCTTGCCAGAATTCGATGCTGCTAGGCTCGACACGATAGCCACCCCAGAAGTCGGGTAGGGGAATCGTAGTGCCCTCGGGATATTCCTTGAGGAGCTCTTCCTCGCGATTGGCCAGCCATTCTCTGGAGGGGATTTCGTGGCTCTGTACCGAGGCAAGAGCTCCGATCTGGCTGCCATGCGGGCGCATATGGAAGTACGTCTCAGATTCCTCGTGAGTGGTTTTCTCCACGTGGCCTTTGATAATAATCTGGCGCTCTAACTCCTCCCAGGCAAAGACGAGGCAGGCGTAGGGATTCTGGGCGAGATCTTGCCCTTTCTGTGAGGTGTAGTTAGTGAAGAAACAAAAACCATGCTCATCGTAGTGTTTGAGTAATACTGTTCTTGCAGTTGGTACACCTGCTGCATTCGCAGTCGCCAACGTCATGGCATTGGGCTCGGCGATTCCTGAGTGAATGGCTTCATCGATCCAGAGCTTAAACTGCAGCATGGGGTCTGGACTCACTTCTTTGAGCTCTAGCCCTGCGCGTGTGTAGTTTTCTCTGAGATCTGCTAGAGTTGGTTTGGATAAAGACATGGTTCGGATAGATGAAGGTTCGCGTTACAGAGAATGAGTGCGCTCTGTTCGGAGATTTCCGTTTTTAGAATGCTCACTCGGGCTATTTTGTCGGCTCTTTGGTGAAGAAATCACCTCCTAGAGCGAGGTGTAGATCAATGCGGTTCTGTATCCTGTTATTTTGGAGAATGATCAGTGAGGATCTCGCCACGTTGGCTCTACGTTGAGATTCTAGCACAGAAATAATATCAATACCATCCACTCCTTCAGAGAAATCTTGCTCGGCCTGCTTTTCTGCTAAACTCGCTTGTTTGACTTCTGTATTAAGGTGAATGGCTTGATTTTTCAGAGATTCTTCCGCGTGAAGTGCGTCTTCGACCTCACGGTAGGCATCGAGGACAATTTGTCGGTAATCGAGAAGCACGGCTTCATTCAGTGCTAAGTTCGCGGCGATATCGGCTCTGAGAGTCCCACCACTAAAGACGTTTTGGGAGAGTGAGACGGCGATATTAGCCACGAGATTCTGTGGGTCTAGGAGTTCACGCAGGCGCTCTTGGTTACTTGAGCTACTGCCTGTGAGGTTAATGGAGGGCAGAAGGGATTTCTGGGCGGCATCCGCTAGTTTAGCGGCGGCATAGATATCATGGCGTGCCGCGGCGATGTCTGGGCGCCTCGCTAGTAGCTGGGCGGGGAGTCCTGCCGGGACGCTGCTCTTCATCACAGGGAGAGCGGGCATCGCTTTGAGCTGATTGGAAGGGTAGCGGCCTAACAAGACCTCGAGGTCTCTGGCGGCTTCTCCGCGATTTAATTTACTCTGCTCGAGCACACTCTCCGCAGACGCGACATTAGTACGGCTTAGCTGTACGGCGAGGGCTGGTGTGCCTGGAATCCCTGCTTGGTAGTTTCTCTCGATGATATTGAGGTTTTTTTGAAAGCCATCTACAGTTCTCTGGGCGAGCTGGAGCTGTTGCTCAGAGGTGATGAGGTTGGACCAGGCTCTCGCGGTATTTGCTGCTAGTGAGAGTCGAGCCCCTCGGTAGTCTTGTATGGCAGCGCCTAAGTTATGGCGAGAGGCATCATTGAGGTCTCTGAGGCGTCCCCAGAGGTCTGGTTCCCACGAGGCATTCAGGCTGAGGTTGAGATTTGTTGAGAAGTCAGCGGAGTCATCTCCTGCTAAATTTACGGCGCGAGAACCGCCCAGACTACTACGAATCGAGGGGAGCAGTGCAGCGCGTGTGCCTATAGTACCACGCTGGGCGGCGCGCAGACGTGCAGCAGCAGCACCGATAGCTGGATTATTATCAAGAGCTTCGACCACGAGGCGCTTCATCACGGCATCATCAAACTCATCGAGCCAGCCTGCTGAGATCTTGCCGTGATTGCGCTCTGAGGCCTGCACCCAGCTGCTAGGTGGCCTGAGTGTCTGCTGGGTGCGGCTTTTTGTTTGGACAAATTGAGCGCAGCCACTGAGGACAAGTACAGGAAGGAGGCGAGTTAAGGTGTGTCTCATAAGTGAATCTTCTTGCTACTTCGTGCCAAAGTGAGAGGAGGCTTTGAGAATCGCCTCGATTTGCTTACGATGAATACGGTTGTGAATGCCATTTAGTTTCATCCATTTCGCCGCACTCAAGGCGCCAAACCACGGGTGCCTGTGAGTGGGTAGGTCAGAATACTGCAGAGCCTCTGTCTGCTCACGGTAGCTACTTAGGAATTCAGCATATTGTTTGAGCAAATCATGGCTTTGCTCCCTCTGAGGCTTGAGGTCTTCGATTCGTATGAGAATGTCTGGTTTTTGACCTTCTGAGAGTTGTTTGGAGAGTGTCAGTATAGACGTGCCGACCTGGAGTAAGTGGGCGATCACCATGTTGATAGACCAGTATCGTGAACTGTCCTCTATACCGACAAAGCGCTTGATGAGAACTGGCTCTTGCCTGTTCTCTGGAGATACTATTTGGGCAAGTCTCAGACATTCTTTCCCTTCTCCAAGAAACAGGTCAATAGCACGCTCGACGGGTAGACGGCGAAACGCCATAGGGATAAACCAGTATCGAGCGAGCAGGTTCTCAGGGAAGGGTAGGCCTTTTCCCGCAGGGGCAAGTCGAGGTGTGTCACTCATGAGTCTATATTGTCCTTCTATTAGATGAAATAGTGATTACTTAAGGGCCCTTAAGCTTAGATGTTCGTCGCCATAAGACTCAGTGCCATGTGCTGGCCTGCATGATAGCCACTGCACCAAGCATTCTGGAAATTAAATCCACCAGTAATTCCGTCAATATCCATCACTTCTCCAGCAAAATAGAGATCTGGGAGGATCTTACTCTGCATGGTTTTCATCTGGATTTCCTTCAGTAGCACACCTCCACAGGTGACAAATTCGTCTTTATTAAGACTCTTGCCAGTGACTGGGAAATGAGCTTCTGAGAGCTCTCGCACAAGTGCCTGGGTTTGTGGCTTCGTGAGCTGAGCCCAAGTGGTCTGCTCCTCGATACCTGCTGCGAGAACAAGACTCGTCCACAAGCGCTTCGCCAGTTCGGGAAAGGGTGAGTGCGCCTGGAGTGTGCGCTTGCCCCAGTTAGTGCGTGTGTTTTCTAACTGTGTGGCGACGTCTTGATTTGGTAGCCAGTTGACGATGAGTTCAAACTGATAGTCTCTCTCATGCAGCTCACGCGCGCCCCACGCGGAGAGCTTAAGAATAGCCGGGCCACTGAGCCCCCAGTGGGTGACGAGTAATGGCCCCTCTGAGCGTAGTTTACTGCCTTTCACTCGAAGCAAGGCGCGCTCCACAGAAATTCCTGGAATATCACTAAGGCGCTCATCTTCTATATTCATTGTAAACAGAGAGGGGACGGCGGGTGCTAGCGTGTGGCCAAGCTGGGTAGCGAGCTTCGCCCCAGCAGCGAGACGCGTACCACCTGTGGCAATCAGTAATTTCTGACAGGTGAAAACGGAATCATTCGCTGAGTCACCCCTACCACTAGAAGCTGTTAGTCTGAAGTTCACCTGAGAATCTCCTTCTTCCTCTTCTCTGGAGTTCTTAGAGTCGACAGAAGACGGAGTTTCCTCGACACTCTGAATACGACTAACACCCACAGAGGTGCGAATCGTGACATTTGCGCTCCTCGCCGCCTCTAGTAAGCACTTAATAATGGTGTTAGAATCATCTGTGATGGGAAACATTCGGCCATCTTTCTCCACCTTTAGACTCACGCCTCGATCCTCAAACCACTGGACAGTCTGCTCCGCTCCCCAGCGGTGAAAGGGGCCAATGAGAGACTTTTCTCCACGAGGGTAGTTCTTCGTCAGTTCTTTAGCCTGATAGCAATGGTGGGTGACATTACAGCGCCCTCCACCTGAGATTTTGACTTTGCCCAGTAGTTTTGAGGATTTTTCTAAAATAAGAATCGAGCTGCCAGCAGGAGCCTGTTGTCCGCACTCGATCGCCGCAAAAAAACCTGCAGCACCACCACCAATCACGATACAATCCCAATGTTCCCCCATGAGAAAAGGCATAACAATGCACCATACGAAGGTCTAGCTCTATGTGAGATTCTCAGACCCTACAGAACTCAGATCACACACTCACCACCACACTGCCAGAGCTAGCGCCGACTCAGCGGGAAGCGCAGAGTCAGAGTCGGCTCTAGCTCTTGGGTTGGTGCTAAGTAGCCTAGTGGTGAGGTTTCTCTGGCCGTGACCTGTGACTCAAGATCTGAGCCGATCGACCAGAGCAATCTCTCCGTTTCTGCATAGCCGAAGTTCTTACCAGTGTAGACCTCTCGTGGGAGCTCACTGAGGTAAGTCGGGGTGAGAGTTTCTAAGGTCTTAGGTAGCTTTCGATGCTGGAAATGGTAGCGCCTGAGGGCACAGTAGAGCTGAGTCATTCTGCGGTGAGTCTCTATGTGATCGAGGTCTCGCTCGAAGTACTGAGGAGTGTCCACGAAGTCCTTCAGCAAGGTCTCTCCTAGGTGATTAAGCGTGAGTAATTTGGGAGAATCTGCCTGAGGTGCCTCGCGCTGATTAGTCGGTACTGGGAGTTGAGAGAGGCGATTCTGGGTGGCTTTGAGAAACTCAGATGCTGTGAGATGAGGTTTCAGCGCGATTTGGCTGCGTAGCTTTGTCTTCGTACTGAGAGTCTCCGTGTTCAAAGCTCCTTCTTGAGCCTGTGCCTCACCTTTGTCTTTCTCAGCGAGCTGATAGACTCTTTGAATACTCTTCGCTGTATGGTCTTTGAGTAAATTGCTGAAAATAGTGGAATTCTCACTTGGCTTCTCTAGTAAACTTGCGATCTGCTTGAGCTCTGATTCCTTAAGAGCTCTATCTTTAATAAACAAGTAACTAAGCTGGTAAAACATCTGCTGAGTCTGCAGCGCCAGACGCCATGAGGAGGACTCACTAACACCTTGGCTAAAAATCTCAGTCATCGTGTGCACTGTCAAAAAATGCCGAAGCGCCACATCCGACTCATCGGCAAGTAAGTAAGCGATGACTCTGAGATGCAGAAGCTGAGCAATAGGGGTAAGGGCTTGGTAGAGATCCAGCGAATCTGTGCCACAAAGGTGCGAATCCGCTAAGAGCAAGCTGTCTAGCTCCTCCAAGTTCTGGCGATTTGAGCTGATAATAGTAAGAAGAGCCTCGGGATCGACATTATGAGGGTCATAGAAAGCACTATGCAGTTGATCCTCGATATCATCGGGAAGAGTGATCACACGGGCAATTTCCAAGAAGGTCTTGAGGTGATTAATCTCACCCTCAGGCACGCCGAATTCTACCTGCAGAGGAGCTAGATCAGGAGCCTCACTATCCGCCCAGATCGCCGTTTTTTTTGAAGCTGGTTCCTCAGCAACCACGCTTCCTACAAAAGACTCCAGGAGAAAACAAAGTGTAATGAGGTGGAAGCGACTAGCCATGAAGAAAGACTACCACAAATTAGGATGAAAAGACACGCTCAACATTACTCAAACCTGCTAAAACCCCCATGATCTCTCTATTCCCTGTATTTTTAACTGGTGAGACATGCAGATGGAATTTACAAAACTAATCAACTCAACTGATTTTTACTCACCATGCTCGAAGTTCTCTTAACTCTACTCATGCTCGTCCTCCTCCAGGCTGTTCTTGGATTTGATAATCTACTGTATATTTCACTCGAGTCCAAACGGGTCGAAGGCGAGGAAGCTCAAAAACGAGTGAGAGTCTGGGGTATCGGAATTGCCGTTGCACTCAGAGTTGTGCTGCTATTTGTGATTCTAGCGATTTATAAGTCTCTAAAAGAACCACTCTTTAATCTCGATAGTAGCTTTATTTCAGGAGAGTTTAAGATCAGTGACCTGCTCGCCATGTTTGGTGGAGGCTTTATCCTCTACACCGCTGTTAAGGAAATCACCCACATGATGTCTCTGGAAGAAATCCACGGTGAGAAACAAGAGGCGGCAAAGCCCTCTAAGGTCATTGGCCTCATCGTCTTTGTAAACCTCATCTTCTCCTTTGACTCGATTCTTAGTGCGATATCACTCACAAGTAATGTCGCCCCAAAGACAGCCACTATTTTGATGGTAATCGCCATCCTCATATCAGGAGCCCTGATGATCCTCCTCGCAGACAACGTCGCTCGGTTCCTGCAAAAAAACAGAATGTACGAAGTCCTCGGCCTCTTTGTCCTCTTTGTTGTCGGCGTACTCCTACTGGGAGAAGGAGCCCACCACGCCCACATGTACTTATTTGGCCATGAAGTGATCGCCATGAGCAAAGCCACATTCTACTTCGTCATCGCCGTACTCGTCATCGTCGACCTCGTACAAACAAGATACCAGAAGAAACTCCTCGCCCAGCGCGAGGCCCAAAAGCAGCTGTAGGCCGCTGGATATCTGACATAATGGAAGCGGCAAGCGTAATAGAGTTAACTATTTAATTTAAGTCGCTCGTATTAACGGATTCGTTTATCGCGGAAACCAAACACGAGCAGTAAACAAATTCCCGTCTCGATCTTCTTCGAAGTCTATAGTTGAGTATGAAGCCAAAGCCCGACGAATACCACTTCCAATCCCTCGATATGGAAGTATGCGGGTGGCAAATGAAGCCAAAATAGGATTCCGCATATTCGAATTTCCTCTCTTAATGTTTTCTATTGTGAGGTTGTTAGGTAAATGTCCGGGACTGATGATTTCTATACGATCCGAGAAAATGAATAATCTGACAGGAGCTGAAATGAAGTAGTCTCGATGAATGAAAGCATTCGCCAAAAGCTCTTCGAAAACAATATCTGGGATCTCAGGTTTTCCTATGGAATTAATAGTCTTACTACCCTGAGTCTTTTTCAGATTTCGCTTAATAAATGCCAGCGATTTTTCGAAGAGCGTCCCTAAATCGCCACCTAAATCTTCGCTGTCATCATAAACATTACTAACGATTGAATCTTCTGGAAAAGCCACAGCCTTAACTATGAAACTTGGTAGTAGAAACTGAGGGCGAGAAGAGAAGAGTAGAACCCCTGCAACGTTAAGCATATTATCCCGCATAAGGTTCATATTTGTCAGGAGCTGGGGTGCTCCTACAGTCTCAAGCTCTTCGTTGTATTGGCTTCGCACAAATTCACTAAAGAGCTTCAAATCGAGATCAGAAACGCTACTGGTAGGAACGGGAACTTCGTCACCATGAATGAGCTTCGAGGCTTGAAACATTCTCTGCATTTCTTCCGGCGCGGTTACCTTCCGCTTATCCGATCCAGATTTTACGACAATGGTGCCCTTGTGAGTGTAAGGCTTCCTCATTCCGTCAGCCACCTTCACTAACAATACAAGTCCCTCAGGAAGCTCGAGGCTTTCGGTAGTAACAAGAGCTGGTGGACTTACGCTTTGTGAAGCAGTATTTGATACTAGCTGATTGAGACGGTCGACGTCTAAACTACTCAGCCCCGCGACTGCGCCATCGTTTGAAACTCCAATCACGATTAGTCCACCTCCACTGTTGCAGAATGCCACCATTTCCTCCGCCATGGAGTCCTGGTTCGTCATGTTTCTTTTAAACTGACAATGTGAGGTCTCTCCCTTCGCTATAGTAGAAATCAGTTCGCTTATCTCCATAACTCGTAGATTTGTTTGCGGCGGTCAAAGGCGTCACGCCCACCTTCCATAATATTCACGATATGAGTTTGAATAGCAGGAGTGTCTATACCTCCCCAAACTACTTGGACACGGTCTTCAGAGCACTCAAAAGCGTGCACGAGTTCAGCATCGCCCAGAACTGGGAAATTTGCGTTATGAGTTGCAAAAATGAACTGGGTTGATGACTTCATGCGTCGAATCAATTTAATGACGTCTTCGTAGATTGTCTGATTATCCAGATCATCTTCCGGCTGATCAACGATGACAACGTTGTTATCATGTTGACTCAACACAAATAAGATAAGTGCCGAAGCTCGTTGTCCCAACGAATGCTGAAGAAGAGGTTTTCCCTTGTAGGTAATCTCTATAAGATTGGGAACTTGGTATGAGAGGAGGTTCCTTAAGTTCCTTTGAAAGTATTCCTCAAACACTTGAGATGAACCACTGACGTGAGCAAGAACGGCATCCCAATTCTTGTAAATAGCTGCAAAATCAGGATATTCGTCTACTAGAGCTTTCAAGGTGTTCTCACGAATACGACTCCCCTTGTAGAGGGACTGAAAATATTTAAGAAACGCTTCTTTATCTCCTTTAAATACACCTTTAATTTGAAGTGCTTTTTGACTCTCATTAACGCTCTGTAGCGTTTGTTCAATGAGCTTGAATTCTTCTCTCCATAATTCGTTGAGCGAGCTAAGTTCAGCTAATAAACAACTTTGAGCTTCTGCTCGCTTGTCTTGGTTCTTGGATAGAGCAGCGATGAGCTTTTCAGTATTCGCAACAATTTTGGCAAGCTGCGGGAATTGATCCAAATTGAGAGCCGATTGGCCTTTTTCTTTTAATTGTTCCTGTAGTTCCCGACGAGTTTCAGAGAACTCAGCCTTAGAAGCCTGCTTCAACTGGTCAAACTCCTGCTGCTTGGCTTTCAAAGCTTCATAACTGCTCCGGGTTTGCTTAAGGGCAGCGTTTAGTTGATTGAGACTGTCGACAATTGGCTGATGCAATTGGAAGTAGGATTCAAAAAAACCAGGATTTTCCTTCGAAGAATAATCGGTCAAATTTCGTAACTCGTCTTCGTATTCAGCTAGGATCTCCCTTATAGATGTGCCGTATTGCTTGATCAGGTCTTGAGAGGATTTAATCTTTCTTTCGTCAGCATCAAAATGTGTCTGACGCTTAAGTTTTTCCGCAACTCCTAACTCGGTGAAAATTTTAATCTGATGTTCGGCATCCTGTTTTTTCTCTTTAGCCTCTTTGATTTCTTCGTCGATATTCGAAAGCTTCTGAACGAGCTCGAGCGCCTCGATTACTTTCATCTTCTGGGCAGCGATTTCACGACGTTTGTGTTCGATTTTTTCGCCCACCAGCTTTTCTACTAGATCTGACTCAAATCCCTCGCCCTTCGCCGAAAGATCCTTTTGTCCAAAATAAACGGGAAGATGCACAACTGTCTCTCGGATCGAGAGACCAGGTTGAAGTTCCCCATGCTCGTTATATACTTCGGGGTTGTCACCAACCACTCGACAAACTTCGTAATGTTTGCCGAATCTGTCTGTCACTTTTAAAGTGACTTTGCCGCCGCTACCGAGCAGATGCTCGATAAGACCGTTCTTGTAGGGGGAGTCTTCTTTGGCTTCGAAGCCTAGCGCGAATCGGATAGCCTCGATGACGGACGATTTACCACTTCCTCGAATGCCGATTAAGCTATTGAACTCAGAGGAAAGGGGTAGACATTTTCCGTCTAGCATACCCCCATCAAAACTTACCGATGAAATACGTGAATGTTTAAATGGCTCCTTTTCCTCAAGGGTCACCCTAGCCAGTGGATCACTGAGGGCAAATTTCACCGCGTTGTAGGAAGATTCTCCGATCTTCAAGAAACACTTTTTACCCTTTCCTATCTCTTCGATGGATTTGCAGTCACTTCCTTCGACTTCGGCAGGATACCACCCCTTGAGCAGATCCCTGACTTTTTTTCGGCATAAACGATCTGAGTATTCACTGTTAGCTGAGTCAAAAGTTCGAACCTTCTGAAAGGCGAGTAAGCGAGCCCGAACAGCTGAATAACGATCAGTCGTTAAGTCGCCAATTTTTCCGCCACCAAACTCGTACCATAATCCGCTTTTTTGTTCAACGTGAGCAAAGATTAAAAAGTAATCTCGTCCCATTTTGTCTAGTTCCTCTACGACAGACAGAATATTTTTATCACTACGTCCGTCTTCGTGTTGGTATTCTTCTACAGATCTCCCCGGAAACATTCCTGAAATCGCAGGATTTATATAGTCTTTTCCATCGGCAATCCACTCCTCGGAAAAGATCACCAAAACATGAACGCCATTGCTTCCATCGTTCACCGATAGCTCCACTCCCGGAAGAAGGTAAGAGCCTAGTTTTCTCGCACGTTTCCGCAGGTTTATAAATTCCTCTCTAACGAATTTATTGTGGTTTGTTACTGCTCCGATTTTGATTCCAGCGTCCGCTAACTTTTCTGCGTAAGTTTTCAGATATTCATCGTCTTTCCCAGAATATTGGAACTGTTTATCTGCTCTTGTGTGTAAATGGAAATCAACTCGTACCCAGCAAGAACCAGACTCAAAATTGTGTTGTAGAGGTAATTGAGGCATTGGTTCTGAAAACATGGTCAACATTCATAAAATAAAGATTCTTAGGAGGAATTGGAAGGCTTATTTCCGACTCCCGCAAGAGTTTAATTCAAAGCCATGATTTGAACTAGTTGAGCAAACATAAGCGTGATACGACTAGTTTTTTTGCTTATTTTTAGTAATGAACTCGTAATTACCTATATTTACTACTCTGAAACAAAAGAATTCTCAATAATCCTCCACGGGGCTGCGTTTGCCTTCTGGGTAGATTGTGTCGGCATTGGCTCGTTCTTCACCCATGACGCGCACTCGGAATTGGGCGGTTTCCTCATAGAGCTTGTCCCAGCGTTTTTGTTGGAAGGCTGGGGGGTATTTGATCTTCTTTTTGAGCTTATGGATTCTCTTTAGCGCATCTTCCACTGCATAGGGGGAGAGTTCACCAAGTGCGTCATAGGCTTGCTCGGCTGTCGCTGTCTGGTGGCAGATCATCACCATGTCATTGCCAGCTTCTATGGCTAATTTCACATCTTCGCCTCGGCCGTAGGTATTAATCATTGCTCCCATGTCGAGGTCGTCGGTGATGATGACACCTTCGTAGCCAATCTGTAATCGGAGTGTTTTATAAATTAATTGGCGGGAAAGTGACGCTGGTAATCCTGGCTGATCGGTATCGACTTTACTGAAATGTACATGACAGCTCATGATCGCATCTAGCTCAGGCGCGAGGGTGGTGTAGGGGAGGAGGTCTGAGCGAAACATCTCCTCGAGTGTCTTATCCACGACGGGGAGCTCATGGTGTGGGTCGATGTTGGCGAGGCCACAGGAGGGGAAGTGCTTCCCACAGCTCAGTACCTTTCGCTTGCGCATGTAGCGATTGTAGTTGCCGGCGTGCGTTATGACTTCTTGAGAGTCACCCCCCCAGCAGCGCCCGCGCAGGGCGTTGTCAGCGTCATCATTATAGGAGATGTCGAGCACTGGGGCGAAGTTCATATTCACGCCTAACTGAGAGAGGACATCTGCGGTGATTTCGCCGTGTACGGCCATGAGGTTCACGTCTCCTTTTTCTCGCAGATCCTGGGCGGAAGGGGGGTCTGGTAAGATACCTCTGGTGCGTGAGACTCTGCCGCCTTCTTGGTCGATGCCGATGAGTGGCATTGTGTCACTGAGCTCTCGCAGGCTGTCTGTGAGGGCGCGTATCTGCTGGGGTGATTCTACATTTCTACCAAAGAGAATATAACCACCTGGCTGGATGCGTGTGAAGAGAGCTTTTTCTAACTCACTGAGTTGGGTGCCATGCACTCCTAGGATAAGTAATTGACCGTGCATTGAGAGTATCTAGTCGTTGGCTGGAAGGTGTGGCTCAAAGGTGGTCGAGCGCTGATAGGCCTGTGCTTGGGCTTGTTTGATCGCTTGTTTTTGTAAATAGCTCTGTAGGCGGAAAGGTTTCGCTGTCTTATTGCCTTTGTCCTTATCTATAGATTTGGAGACTCGCTGGGAGCTTCCATCCGGTAAGATCTCGTGTGCTTGGGCATTGTCTTTGAATCCTGCTTCGAGTATCTGGATGAGTTTTTTCTGACAGGCGCTGTCTTCAATGGGTATGAGTAGCTCGACGCGCTTTTCGAGGTTTCTGGTCATCCAATCGGCCGAGCCAATAAAGACCTCGGGCGAGCCTCCTTGGTGGAAATAAAAGATACGCGCGTGCTCAAGGTAGCGATCAATGATCGATACCACGCGGATATGTTTGGCCTCCTTGCGGTTGCCAACTTTTAGGCAGCAGATGCCGCGGACATTGAGATCAATGTTCACCCCTGCTTTTGAGGCTCTGTAGAGAGCATCGATAATGTCTTTATCCTGCAGGGCGTTGACTTTGGCTAAAATCTTCGCTTCTTCTCCTTGTTTGGCGCGTTCTGCCTCGCTGTGAATGCGCTCAATGAGAGCTTGTTTCATCTGCGTGGGGGCGGGGATGAGTTTATTTAACTTTGTGAGCTTCGAGCGGCCAGTGATCGCATTAAAGAAAAGGGAGGCATCTTCTCCGTAGCTAGCCTTACAAGTTAGATAGGAGGCATCTGTGTAGAGCTTTGCTGTGGATTCATTGTAGTTTCCTGTTCCCAGGTGGCAGTAGCGCTTGAGGACTCCGTTTTCATTGCGAATCACCAGCGTGATCTTCGAGTGGGTTTTGAGTCCTTTGACCCCGTAGACGATTTGTACACCAGCTCGCTGGAGCTCATCCGCGCGCTGGAGGTTGTGCGCTTCATCGAAGCGTGCCTTTAGCTCGACGAGTACTGTGACTTGTTTCCCATTGTGCGCTGCTTTGATGAGTGCATCGATAATGCGTGAGCGCTTGGCTGTGCGGTAGAGGACTTGTTTGATTGCTAGAGTCGCTGGGTCTTCTGCGGCTTCTTCCACGAGGCGAACCACGGGCTCAAAGCTATCGTAGGGATGGTAGAGTAAGATGTCTCCCTCAGCGATGTTTTCAAAAATACTTAGATGCGGGTCGATTCTCGCTGAGCGCTGTGGCTCCCAGCTTTCCTCTCTGAGGTCATCGTGCCCAGGAGCAAAGGCGATGGAGAAATAATCATTGAGCCGTAGTGGCCCCTTTACACTATAGATGTCTTTATTCGATGATTTGGTACAATGGCGAATCAGGTCTTTGAGGCTGTTAGGGCAGTCCTGTGGGATCTCTAAGCGTACAGAAACTCCATGATGACGTGCCTCTAGCACCTCTTCCATCTCACCAGCGAGATCAATGGCGTCTTCCTCCTGGAGTACGATGTCGTTATTACGAGTGAGGCGGAAGCAAGTATGCGCGAGCACTTCCTCATCTGGGAATACTGTCTCTAGCTGTGAGGCTACTAATGTCTCTAGATGAATAAAGAGCGTCTCATCAGAGTCTGTCGGCACGTGGTGAAATCTTGGGAGCGAATCAGGGAGCGCTAGAAATACCGAGCGCTTTTCTCCTGAGCTGTCTTTGAGCTGGCAGGCGAGAATAATCGCCAGACTCGGGAGGTGATAGAGCAGCTCACCTTCTTCGTAGCTAAGTGGGGTGAGCAACGGGAAGATAGAATCGTGAAAACGCTTAGCGAGGTGCAGTGTCTGCTCTGTATTGAGAGTCTGAAATTCACTCACAAATCGGATGTCATTGGCCGCTAAGCTCGGCATGAGCTCCTCAGTGAGTAGGGTATACTGATCCTGCATCATCGTCGCCGCTCGCTTGCGAATCAGAGTGAGCTGCTGATAGGGGGTGAGTTCAGCAATACCGCGCTTGCGCGAGCCTGAGTGGTGCATCATCGTAAGGCCGCCGACTCGCACTTGGAAGAACTCATCGAGATTAGACGCACTGATTGCTAGGAACTTCACTCGCTCTAGCAGAGCGAGGTCACTTCTCTGAGCCTCACTAAGGACTCTCTGGTTGAACTCTAACCAAGAGAGCTCGCGGTTCATATAATTAGCCATGGAAAGTTATCGTCGCGTTACGGTGAAATTGGAGTGTCAGTTTTTTAGAAAAAGTTCAGAACTTGAGTATTCGAGAACGACAGTGTTAGAGTTCTTCTTCATGCAGAATTAAGCTCATTCCAAAGATATCTTCAAACAGGTCCCCCTTAGATGCGAGGGCAATACGTTCTATCGATGCGTCATTGATACTGGGTAGGTAAATGTGGAGCTTTCGCCGGCGAAAGACAACTTCTAGGTCTTTCACTCTTCGGGAGTGACTACGATCCAGTGAGTCAGCGAGGCGTAGAATAGCAGCGAGTTTAGAAACTCGCATTCTATCCTTTTCACTCAGGTCTCGATAAACCGTGTGGTTACTCTTCGGGGGTGACTGTCTATGGTAGCGAGCAACCAGAGAGATCACATCGATGTCTGTTTTGCCAAGACCAAAGATTTCACTATTTTGAATCAGATAGAGAGAATGCTTGTGATGCGCTTTGGGACTAACAAATCCACCACACTCGTGTAAGATCGCAGCTGTTTGGAGTAATAATGCATCGTGATCAGTGAGCTGATGGAGTTCTTGGAGATCGTGGTAGAGCTTGAGCGCGAGCTCAGAGACATGCTTAGCATGGCCTTCGTGGACTCGGTATTTCCTCGCCAAGATCCAGGCAGAATTCACTACCTCAGCCTTAAAGCCCTCCGTAATGGCTGAGGAAATGGAGAGATCCTGGAGTAGTCCACGCTCAAAATGGCTCTGTGGAATACGCACTCGGTCGAGGTCAAATGCCTCTGCGATAGAGAGATTCATCTCCAGAGCTGCGACAATGGACTCGGCAGTGTGATAGTCGATGTGGAACTCACGCACTCGCTCATCAAGACTCATGCAGGCCACCTTTTTGGTGAAATCTCTGAGGTTCTTCACGGAGCAAGAAGAGTCTTTTTGAGATACAATTAGAGGGGCGACGTGCTGAACTTCATAGCCGATGAGTAGCAAGTCCTGGATCTTCTCTTCCTTGTAGTCTTCATACAAGCTACTCACAGAGCCTTGGTTCTGCTCATGGAGAATCTGCATGATTTTCTCCGCAGAGGATAGATTCCGATCAAGCCGCTCAGCGGAGCGATAAGTACCTAGGCGGTAAGAATGGTACTCAACGATATTGCCATTGCGAAAGAGAAGAGAGCGCGTATTCCCGGGGCCAGCGTGCACGACAAGAGTTGTGCGCTTCTTCATCGAGGGTGTGTCCTTGAGGCGGCGCCTCGTCTTTAGATAGATGAGGCGCGTCATCTCCCCGTCATCGAGGACCTCCAGATCGAGACCGCAGCCCACTCGAATACGGTTCAGAAACGTCTCTCTATTCGCGGCCTCAGAGAGAATGTTTGTGGTGACCATGCGTACCGTGGAGGTAGAGTTCGCCCCCAGTTCTCTGAGCGAATCTTGATACCCCCGAATGATGGTCACACATTTCTCAATGGTAGCGCGCGAGATCTTACCTTTACTAAAGATTTCGGGGGCAATGGGGGCGGATTGTTCTAAAAAATCAACTTCTGAGCTCACCCCTGATTCGGAGTGATTGGTAATAAGCATAGAGATCGAGCTCGCCCCGACATGTATCGTAGCACATAGATTTAGTGGCGACATCAATACAGACTCAATCATCACACAAAAAGTGGATCAAAAAGAGGGGGTTTGCAATGCAGAATGTGGTCATGAATTTGATTCACCTTGCACCTTACCTCTACAGGGAATTGTTTTACCCTCATGCTGGATTGAGACTTGCCTCTGGAGCAGAAACTTGTCGATAGTGCTACTATGCCAGTACAGGGAGCATTAGAACAATACAAGGTCAAGCCAGGGGACAAAGTCAAACTAGGCGGGAAAAACACAGAGGATAAATCTCTCTACGCAGGGACAAAAGAAGAGTCTCTGGCAGATCTAGATCTATTACGCGCAGAACTCAAAGAACTCCAGCACCAGCTCTATGCTCAGGATAAGAAAAGCCTACTTGTTGTGATACAAGCTATGGATACTGGTGGGAAAGACGGCTGCGTGAAGAGCGTCTTCGCCACAGTGGATCCACAGGGTATTATGGTGACTCCTTTCAAAAAACCCAGTGAAGAAGAACTCGCACACGACTTCCTCTGGCGCGTACACTCACAAGTCCCAAGAAACGGCCAGATCTCTGTCTTTAATCGCAGCCACTACGAGGACATCATTGCTGTGAAGGTGAAGAAACTCTATGCTGATAGTGTCTGGCAGAAGCGCTACAGACACGTTCAAGACTTCGAGCAGATGCTCGTGGACGAGGGAACAACAGTCGTTAAAATCTTTTTGAACATCTCAAAAAAAGAGCAAGGAGAGCGCCTTCAAGCTCGCTTGGATAATCCCGATAAGCACTGGAAGTTTAACCCAGATGACTTACTCGACCGTGCTCGCTGGGAAGAATTCATGGATGCTTATGAAGACCTGATAGAGAAGACCTCTACAGATGATTCTCCATGGTATGTCATTCCTTCTGATAGAAAGTGGTACCGTAACCTAGCAGTCACTCGTATTCTCGTGGACACGCTCAAAGGCATGGGACTGAGCTACCCTCAGATAGACTGGAATCCCAGTGACATGAAAATCGAATAACCACACCCTATGAAACACATCATTCTCACAGCCTGCTACTTAGCCATCACAGCTCTCCCTGTCCTGAGCCAAGATAATGCCCAGAAGGAAAAGAAAATTCCCGCTAACTTCTCCTGGTTGAACCAAGAGTCAGAGAAGCGGCTCAATAAACTCGGCGTCCCGTCTGAACATCTAAGTCACCAGAGTTATGAGAGTGATCTACTCAAAACAAACGTCGGATACTACATCTACCTGCCCAAGGGATATACAGAAGACACCCAAAAGCGCTACCCAGTCGTCTACTACCTGCATGGCGGCCGCCCTGGGAGAGAAGGGAAGAGTCTCGTCATCTCCAAATTCGTCCACGAAGCCATAGAAAAAGATGTGATCGAGCCCACAATCTATGTCTTTGCCAATGGCGGGCCTGTGAGCTGGTATGATTTCTCAGGAGTAGATAAAGGGCTTGCTGAGTCGACTTTCACTCAAGAACTCATCCCCCACATTGACGCGCAATACCGAACAATTGCGAAGCGCGAAGGCAGAGGCATCGAAGGCTTTAGCCAAGGGGGGCGGGGCACGACACGCTTCTGGTTAAAGCATCCAGAGCTATTTATCTCAGCAGCACCCGGAGGCTCAGGATACGGGCCTGAGATGCACATTCGTGACAATGAAGGCCTCGAGAAAAACGGCACAAGAATCTCTCCAAGTACCAATAATGCTTGGGACTTGCTAGACGAATACGCCAAAGACACATCTGGTGCCAAGATCGAGCCCTTATTCTGGGTAGGGTCAAAAGGCTTTAATTACGAAACCAACCTACTCTTCATGGAAACTATGAAAACACTAGGTTTAACCCACCAAAAGGTCATTGCAAAAGACATCGATCACAATGCCTCAAAGATTTATGAACTTCATGGTGAAACTATTATGAAATACCACCAAGCGCGCTTCCAGCGCTAGATCGTGCAGTAGCCTATTTCCACGCAGATTGTTTACCTCACTAGTGTTATTACTTTTTCTTCTTTTTAGCTTTATGGCCAGGGAGCAGAGTATTGGATTTGATTCTCGGAGCTTGCTTGCGAGAGCCAAAGAACGGTGGCTCTTTACTGACATTCTCCGCAGGAACATCGTAGTACTCGCGTAATCTATAGAGTTCATTTGTGAGTTCCTTGCGAATCACCACACTCTCTTTGGCATCATAGATGTTCTTCATTTCTGAAGGATCCGCAACTAGATCATAGAGTTCCCACTCCTCATTATTGGGGACTCCGGGGCCATAGAAGCGGATCAGCTTATGTGTTTTTGTCGAGACACCTTCATGGCGGCGCACATGATGAGACCCCGGAAACTCATGATACTGGTAATAGAGAGAGGTGCGCCAGTCCGCAGGAGTCTGCCCCTTCATGAGTGGCACTAAGCTCTCACCTTGCATATCTGCAGGTGCCTCTACACCAGCAAGGTCGAGGAATGTTTCTGCAAAATCAATATTCTGCACCAAATCAGAATTTCGCGTACCCGCTGGCACTTTGTCAGGCCAACGCACCACAAGAGGGGTACGGTAGCTTTCCTCATACATAAAGCGCTTATCAAACCACCCGTGCTCTCCGAGGTAAAACCCTTGATCAGAGGAATACATCACAATGGTATTCTTATCCAGTCCTTGGACTTTTAGCTCCGCAAGAATGCGGCCGATATTTTCATCCACACCAGCAATACAGCCGAAATAATCACGCATATACGCCTGATACTTCCAGCGGATGAGTGCCTTACGATCCACAGGCTGAGGAGAAGCCTCAGCTCCTTCCAGTTCTCCGAACGGGTCTTTTCCAAACTGTGCCTCGAACTCCTTTGTTCTATGCTCCCAGAGCGTCACTTTCAGATCCCTCACCAACTGCATATCACCGTGAATTTCTAACCATTGGTCATTGGCTGCAGTGGTTCTTGTCGAATAATCATCGAATAAATTCTCTGGCTCTGGAAATGTGACATCATTAAAACGGGCACGGAATCTCTCAGCAGGAATCCAGTTTCGATGGGGAGCCTTATAGTGCACCATAAGCATAAAGGGCTCTTCTTTCTTTCGCCCCTCTTGGAGCCACTTCAGTGAGATGTCTGTGATGATGTCTGTACTGTGGCCTTCAATCTGGCGCTCTGACTCAGCATCAATGAGAACTGGGTTTTCATACTGCCCCTGACCTGGCAGCACCCGCCAATCATGGAAGCCCTGCATCTGGCCTTTTAAATGGATCTTACCAAATAAAGCTGTCTGATAGCCATTACTCTGGAGTACTTTCTGAAACTGCTGCTGATCGTGGTTAAACTCATCGAGATTAGTGAGTTTGTTATTTTTATGGCTGTGTTTTCCAGTGAGCAGAGTCGCGCGAGATGGGGCACAGATCGAGTTGCCGACATAGGCACGATCAAAGATCATACCCTCTGCGGCGAGTTTATCGATATTGGGAGTCGGATTGAGTGGCTGGAAGCGGCTATTGTACGCTCCAATAGCATTCGGCGCGTGGTCATCGGTGAATATCCAGACAATATTAGGTGTCGTTGTTTCCTTTTCTGCCGCGCTTAGTGAGCTAGGTATGGCAAAGCAGGGTAGGAGTAAAAACCGAAACATTTGAGAATAGTGAAGCATAGATAGAGCGTAGATAGAGAGTGTTACGTGTAAGTGTACGCAAGCCAGTCTAGTGCTATTTCACACGAATGAGCTAGAAGAATTATTTGTAACGTCACGCGTCTACTGCACAGCATCAGAGCGAGAAGCTGATACACGAGCAGTGAACCGCAGCATCTGGTCAAAAATCCGCGCGTGCTCGCGCACAAACATATCATTATGGCCTGATCCCTCCAGCGTAATTAGCTCCTTAGGGCCAGGATGGCGCTTTATCAGCTCTACACTATGTCGGTAGGGAATCACACGGTCTTCATCACCGTGAAAAATAAGTAAAGGCGAGCCTATAGCGTGTATTTTCTCCTGATTGATGAACTGATCCCGCGGATAGATAGGAAAGCCGACAGCCACTCGGTAAATACTCGTAAATGGCGAGAGGAGAATGACACCAGATTCTTCGACCTCCCTCGCCAACTCAACGGCAGCCCCAGTACCAATGGACTGGCCAACGATGATAATGTTCTTAGCAGGAATTCCTTTATTCTCTGTCAAATCCCGCCAAGCTGCTCGCGCATTCTCGTAGCAGCCTTCTTCATCTGGAGAGCCTTCACTGAGGCCGTAGCCCGGATAATCGTAAGCATAAAGGCCCAAACCATATTCACTGAGTGCCTCTGCGTAATCAATCAGGGCACTGATATCATGCGCATTTCCATGATTCCACAAAAAGACAGCCTTACCAGACTGAGGGGCTGAGTAGATCGCCGCGACTTTCTGTCCAGTCGAATTCTTAGTGAAGCACAAGAGCGGGAGGTCACTTTGGTAAGGAGAGGGGGGTAAGAATAAAAGATGATTGGAAAAGAAGAGAGCGATCACCCCCAGAGCGAGATAAATAAAGCCAATCGAGTAAAAGGGGCGCCTCCAGCTCCATGTACCAAACAGTAGGGTCTTCCATTTCATAGATACCAATAAGTTCTACAGGAAACTAACGTTTAGTGACAGACATTTATGAGTTATTCGCAGATTATTCACAGTTTATTTAACTGTAAAAAAGCGCACAAGTCACTTAACTTGTGCGCCTTGAGATTTGTTTAAAATTCAATTATAGGCTAAAGGTATCCTCAGCAGGGCTAGAACCTTCTGACTGGATCGCTTCACCATTATTGGCGAGGTGCACGAGGCAGTGATACACCTCCTCAGGGTCAGCACTTAGTGACTCAGCGACATCTTCTGAGCGTTTCGCACTACTGGTTAAATTACCGCGGACTTGATTGAGTAGCTCGAGGAAAGACCCCGCAGCCTTCTTGCCAGCTTCCACACCTGGCTGGTGATACGCATTGATATTCACCAATGAAGCGTAGAATGAAACGGCACGCTCGAAGAGAGCAATCAGAGTCCCCAGTGAATGAGGTGTCACTTCCTGAATAGAAATAGTCACAGACTTACGGCCAGACTCGTAGAGAGCCTTACGGGTGCCTCTTAAAAATCCTTGGAGGAAATCTCCTGAGGAGAAAGAAGGTTCGACCTCAATACTTGAGCCATCACGGCCTTTTCTGACCTCAATAAAGGTCGCAAAGAAATTCGCCACACCATCGCGCAGCTGCTGCACGTAGGCGTGCTGATCTGTCGATCCTTTATTTCCATAAACAGCTATACCTTGGTGGACGACTTTTCCATCCAGATCATGCTCCTTACCCAGAGACTCCATCACAAGTTGCTGGAGATACTTAGAGAAGAGAACTAAAGAATCCTTGTAGGGGAGAACCACCATATCTTTCTCACCTTTACCATTTCCAGCGTGGTACCAAGCTAGAGCGAGCTCCATCGCAGCATTACCTGCATCACTGCTCACTCTGGTTTTTTGATCCATCTCTCTGGCTCCAGAAAGAAACGCATCGATATCAATGCCTTGTAGAGCTGCTGGCACAAGACCGACAGTGGACATCACAGAGGTGCGGCCACCGACCCAGTCTTCCATAGGAAAGGTGGTGATCCAGCCTTTCTGCTGTGCGTAATTATAGAGCTTCGAGTCAGTCCCCGTAATGGCCGCCGCGTGCTTGGAGAAATCAAGCCCAGCTTGTTCAAAGGCATTTTGAGCCTCCAGCATACCATTTCTGGTTTCCGCCGTACCGCCAGACTTAGAAACGACGAGCACGAGAGTCTTTGCAAGACCAGCACCAATGTTGGCAAGAACTCGGTCACAGCCCTGTGGGTCTGTATTATCAAAAAAGTAAGTGCTCAACTTAGACTCGCCGCCCAATGCCTCATAGACCAGCTGCGGCCCGAGAGCAGAACCTCCGATACCAACAATGAGTAAATTCTCAAATCGAGCACCACTCGCAGGGGCGATCTCACCAGAATGCACGGATGCCGCAAAAGCTTTTAGCTGAGCGATCGGCTCATCCACCTGGCGCTTCAGCTCATCATTGGGAGCGAGACTAGCATCACGCAACCAGTAATGACCCACCATGCGTCCTTCATCAGGATTGGCAATTTCACCATTTTCTAGAGCCACCATGTCGTCATAAGCCTTAGCCACTTGAGGGGCTAATTGCTCACGAAATGACGAGCTGATATCCATAAGGGATGTATCGAGACTAAATTCGAGATCCGAGTAGCGAATCGCGCTCTTTGTGTATGAAGTCCAGTTTGACATAAGTTGTAATATATTTAAATTTAGTATGTAAGAATAGATTTTACGTTATTATCGTGTAAATTTTTCCGACCATTGAGAGCCGTGAGCTCAATGAAAAAGCGCACTCCAACGACATCCGCACCAGCAGACTGCAGTAAGGACAAGGAAGCCGCCGCCGTGCCACCAGTAGCGAGCAAATCATCAACCAAGGCAACACGCTCGCCAGTATTGAGAGCGTCCTTGTGCATCTCGATGACGTTCTCGCCGTACTCAAGAGCGTAACTTTCACTGTAGCACTCAGCAGGTAATTTACCTTGTTTGCGAATCGGTACAAAGCCAACACCCAAAGCCAGTGCTAGAGGCGCGCCAAAGAGAAAGCCACGAGCATCAATCCCTGCGATTTTATCCACAGATTGAGATTTTAAGCTGTCAGCGAGCAGATCAATCGCTTCTTGGAAGAGCTCAGGCTGCGCCAAAACAGGAGTAATATCTTTAAAGAGAATTCCTGGTTTAGGAAAGTCTGGAATATCTCGGATCGCATTTTTGAGTGATACTGACATGTGCTAGTGAATGAAGCTAAAGAACGCCCAGATTGCACAGTAAAAATCCAACCAAGCCAACTTCTATTTGAGTCATACAAGCTCAGAGTATTGCAAGTGGGTATTTATTTACAAAATTTTGGTCCAATTCTGAAAACAACGTCATTTTGAGCATATTAATAACTTCACACAATATATGTAATGCGTCGTTAAGTAATTTACTTCTAGCTCAGCTTATTTCTATTTCTGTCATTCAAATTTTACTATTTGTTCTACCCTCTTTCTAATTTCCCCATTCTAAGACGCACACATCCCCTTGACCTTATCGAGAATTCTCCGTTTAGTCTCAGCAGTGAATATCCGCCATCTTTTCTTACTACCCATTCTTATCGCCTCTCTGAATAGCTGCGCACTCCAGAGTTCCTCTGTTCCCACGAATACACTACTTGGCGGCCCGACAAGTGCTGAACGTTCGGCACAAATTGCCGCAGAGCCCAAAGGCTCCTTTTACTACGGTCGCCGCTACTATGTGAAAAAAACACGCTTCTGGGGCTACTTACGCGAACCTGGGCAATCTGCACAAACAGCCAAACTCGTGATGATGAATGAGTCAAAAGTGCGCGTACCAGATCGCTTACCGGAGAAATCCACTGGAAAGAACTACGGCTATGATACGAACTATGAATACCGTATCTATGGTCGCTACACAGGAGCTCAGGCCTACGATCCGAACTCGAATCAAATATTACCAGAATTCCAGCCCACTAGATTCGAGCTATTAGAGAATAACCCCGGTTGGCTCTTTACACCCTCTGACCGCTATAATGATCAAGCGATCACAATGCGCCCAGGTCGATTTTAAACAAGCGCACACATCAATGGTCAGTAGCTGTCTGAATATTGGCTCTATATCTTACTTAAGATTTAATGCGTGAGAGCGATTTTTTTCATCACGTCTGAAAATACGGCCCACTTTCACAATACACTGTTCTCCATCGGCAATTACATTAGCGCAATCAGGTGATAGACGCTCTTTTGGTCCTGGCTCGTGTGGCTCTGAGACTGTTTTAGGGTAATACGCACTTGCCGCTTTTAAGGGTATTTTTTTTCCGTTAATTCGAGGCATGCCAAAGCCAACGTTAACTTCTGGAATATGAGAGTTAGGTAGTTTACTCGTTGCGTAGACTTCTACAAATGCGGACATACTAGCATCAAAAGTGAAATCTTCTCCTTCAAAAAGTAAGCTTCCAATCTCTGTTCGAGTGCCTAGCTGATCATCCTTAATCCAACATGTAAACCAAGTTGCCTCCTGACCTTTGTGTTGAACAGATCTGCTTTTAGTGATGCCCCAAGTGTATTCCCCTTTCTCCCACTGATAAGGCCGCCGCACACTAGCAAATTCACCTTCATACCCAGCACTCTCTACTAGATTAGCTTTAGTCACAGTCTGAACATGATCTAGACCGATAGGAGTTTTCTGGTCACGAGACCACCGCGAAAAAATGACTCCTTTTCCAGAGTGAACTCTCTTGCCTTTTCTCATATTTTTCCAGCCATTGATGTTAGTCTGAATACCTCCATAAAATTGCATGCCATTTATTTTTGCTGAACCGCATGGCGCAATATATAAATTGTAGCTTTCAGGGACATCTCTATCAATTGTGATGTCAATTTCAAGAGACTCAAAGTTCTCAATTTTATTTTCAAAATCCCACCATATATTCGCTAGGTGCCAAGGTCTGGAATTAAGTTTTACTCCTAATGCAGAAGCTAACTCTTCAGGTGACTTTTTTTCGTCTGCAGACACTGCACATGAAAAAATATAGCTTAACAGCAGCTTAATTAAAATAAACTGACCTAGTGTCTTTTTCTTATTTAAGAGCAACTGTTTCATTTTCTAGCCATGATATTATAATTCATATTAAACACTCTCACAACTAGATCTTTAGTCAATGAAATCCTAAAGTGATCTATGTATTCGTATGATCTTACTGACCTATACCAGGCTAGCAATGACATCCCCTCACAGATCCAGTAAATTTCACTAGATCCATTGCTAAAGTTAGAAATAGATCAGAGTATGCATAATGATTGAATACTCCTAACAAGGCGTAAACAGATATTACCCTTTTTGAGCTAAATAAAGTAACCAGTCCCCATGCTCAATGGTCGTGAAATGCTCATGGACATTAGAGTATTCCCAGATGAACACATCGAGCATTCCCTCAAGTGTATCGATTTTCACTGAAATCCTGTTGTACTCACGACCCTCATACTTATCGAGTTCTCGGAGCGTATTCTCAGAGACTCTATAAATTTCACCGATAACTCGACCTGGAGAATGAACGTCATGTACCATTCCTGGGTACCAATCTATCGCAAAGAGCTCACCTGCAAGTTCGACTTGCTGCACAAACTCACCACCACCTAATCGATGGTGGTTACTGGCACCAGATCGAAGTGTTCCGTAGACAAAGATAGGAATAGTACTCTGTAATGTGGTGGTTTGCTCCATAGGCCATTTTTCACGATAGAGCGTATCCCAGATAGTACTATTTCGGGCACTATTTACTGAACTGCTTACGCCCTACTTTTTCACAAATATGGGTCTTGAGTTCATCAAGGCCAGTTTGTGACTCTGCGGAAATCGGCAGAATCGGTACCTTCGGGAAACGTGTCTGGAGGTTCTTCAAGTTCTCCTCAGCACCTTCTAGATCCATTTTATTGGCGACAATGAACCAGTCAAATTTCGCGAGATCTTCGTCATAGAGGCTGATCTCCTTTCTCAGAGTTTCGATATCCTCGATCGGATCTCTCATTTCACTCCCCGCAATATCAACCACAAACATCAGCACCTCACAGCGCGTAATGTGGCGTAAAAATTCATGCCCGAGCCCTCGATTCGCATGAGCTCCCTCAATGAGTCCTGGGATATCCGCCATCGTGCAGCGCATATGATCCTCAAACTCGATCACACCCACTGAGGGCTTCAATGTCGTGAAAGGATAGTTGGCAACCTTAGGACTCGCTTTAGACAGAGTACCGAGAATCGTTGATTTGCCAGCATTGGGAAAACCAACTAACCCTACATCCGCGATTCTTCGCAGTTCTAGATAATACACCCCCTCTTCGCCCTCTGTGCCCAAGGTATGTTCTTCGGGCGCACGGTTGACAGAGGTTTTGTAGTGCCAGTTCCCCTTTCCGCCCTTACCAGCTTGGCAAAGGACAAATTCTTGATCGTTCTCTGTGAGATCAATCACAGGCTGCAGGTCGATCCCTTCCTCAGAACGCTCCATTTCCACAGCTTCTGCAATCGAGAATGCAGGACTCTTATAGACCACAGTACCAGGTGGCACATGGGCAATAATCGTTTTCCCCTTCTTACCATGCTTGCGAGCTCCCGAACCATGGCCACCACCTTTGGCCACTAACTTAGGGTCATAGAAAAAGGCTCTTAAATTATCTGTATGGGGGCTACAGCGCAGAATGACACTGCCACCGTCACCACCGTCACCACCATCAGGCCCGCCCTTGGGTAAATACTTTTCTCGGCGAAAATGGACTACACCATTCCCGCCATCACCCGCTTTACAATAGAGTCTAATGTGATCGACGAACATAACAGCCCCCTGCCTAGCGCGATCTCACAAGGAATGCAACCCTTGGGTGAAGAAGGTAGTTAAAGAAAGTGGAATACAGTACAAAAAGCCTTAAATTCTTTCCATGTAAGCATTTATCGAATTATTAATATTAGGCAAATAATTATCCGAAAGATAATCTCTTCATCGCCTCCCATTACCAATTGGTGATATCGTCGCCATCACCCTTATTATCAATGCCATCAGGCCCAACTGACCAGAGGTCAAATCCACCTGGGAAGTTATTCTTACGTCCCATGCCTGTTGTGGCATCAAAGCGGTAGCGCAGAGGTCTGCCAAACCCATCTAGGATCACGTCTTTGCCATTGATAAGGCCAATGTACTTCTGGTTCTTTTCTTGGAGTAAATCCGGTAAGTAGACCACACCGCCATTGTTCTCAAACTCATAGGTGTTGGCTAGGGCGACGAGTAAGTCTGCGGAACTTGTATCGCCACCGACTGGATCATCCGGGAAAGGGAATTCACCAGACTGAGCTCCCGAAATCGTTGTGAAAGGCACACCATCTGACCATTTCTGATCCATGGCCGCACTGATATTTTCAATCAGGATATTGGTTTGCTTTTGTTTTGCTCCTAGAAGTACACCACGGAATGCGGAGAAGCTTACACCTGCTAATACGGCAATGATTGCCATAACAACAAGCATTTCCATGAGCGTGAAACCAGATCGACGTAATTTAGAATAATGTTTCATAATTGATTTTAGGGTAAAAAAAGCCGGTAAGTCAATCTCACCGGCTTAAGGTCTTCTTTCGGGAAAAGAGATTCTAGCCTGAAGCTTCCTTCATCATGGCAATCATTGGCAAGAAGAGCGCCAGAACGATTGTACCAACCACAACCGCCAAAAAGACAATCATGATGGGCTCCAAACTCGCCGTGAAGCGCCCCACCGCAGAGTCTACCTCATCATCGTACACGTCTGCGACTTTTAGAAGCATGTCAGGGAGCTGACCTGTTTCCTCTCCCACATCCACCATGGAGACTACCATCGGTGGGAAAACGCCAGAGGCCTGCATAGGGGCGACAATGGATTCACCCTCTTTCACTGCAGCGTAGATCTTATCCACGGCATTGGCGATGACGACATTACCTGCTGTGTCTTTGGTAATACCAAGTGCCTGTAGGATAGGAACACCAGAGGTCACAAGAGTACCAAGAGTTCGCGAGAATCTAGAAATAGCACTGAGGCGCTGGATTTTACCGACACCTGGAATAATAAGCTTATAGCGATCTACCTTCTCACGCCCTTTATCAGTAGAGGCCCATGATCTAAATCCAATCACGCCTATTGCAAAGATAATGAAGAGGTAGAGAGCATTGGGCAAGAAGAGCGGATTATCTAACATGAAGTCTGAGAAGCCAAATACAGCACGCGATAGTGCTGGTAGCTTAGACTCACCATCAAACATTTCCTTGAAACGCGGTACGACAACTAGCATCAAGAAAATCAAAATCGCTATGGCAATAAACATCACAATTGCTGGGTAAATCATGGCGGAGACGATCTTGCTCTTTAGCTTATCGGCTTTTTCCATATACTCCGCGAGACGATCCAGCACCTTATCGAGTACACCACCCAGCTCACCGGCCTTCACCATATTGACAAAGAGACGATCAAAAGTTCTTGGATGCTGTGCTAAACTCTCTGAGAAAGTCGCACCACCTTGGACAGAATCTGATAGAGACGTGATGGTTGTTTTCACAATCGGATCAGGCTCTTGCTTTCCTAATACGGTAAGAGAGCGCAGCAGAGGCAGTCCTGATTCAATGAGAGTCGCTAGCTGACGTGTGAACACCATTAGTGGCTTTCTTTTAATGACACCAACTTTCTTGGTGTTTGCCTTTTTTGCTTTGCCTTTGGCTGGTGCAGCTCCCTTCGCTGGGGCAGCTCCTGCTGCCACTACCTGAGTTGGGTAGAGGCCTTGGCTTCTTAGTTGTTGAATTGCTTCTGCTTCAGATGCTGCAGAGACAGTCCCTGTTGCCTGAATCCCTTTCGAATCGAGAGCCGTGTATTGAAAGTTTGCCATTATCTATTATATTAGTATGTTAGCCAGTTTGCATAGATCTCCTCTGAGTGGAACGGAAATCTTATTAAAATTGTCTTTTTTGAAAGAATTTAAACCTATGTGTACTTAAGAACCTCTTCGATTGTTGTCACACCATTGTATATGTTGCGCAGTCCGTCCTCTCGCAGAGTTGTCATTCCGAGTTCAATAGCCTTTTGTTTAATCACAACTGTGGGCGCTCTCTCAATAACAAGTTCTCGAATCGAATCATTCACCTTGAGTAGCTCAAAGAGTCCCTGTCTACCCTTATAGCCAGAGTTACCACAGACATCACAGCCGATACCGGTGTAGAATTCTTTATCCCCTAGCTCGTGTGGTGAGAGACCTAGTTGGTTGATGACAGATTCGTTAGGCTCATAAGCCGCTCGGCAGTCATTACAAATGGTACGCACAAGACGCTGGCCAAGTACTCCTTCCAGAGAAGCTGCTACAAGAAACGGTTCCACACCCATATCAATGAGACGTGTGACAGCACCTGGAGCATCATTGGTGTGGAGTGTAGAGAGAACTAAGTGCCCTGTTAGGGAGGCCTGGATCGCAATCTGGGCCGTTTCCTTATCACGAATCTCACCCACTAGAATCCGATCTGGATCCTGACGCAGGAAAGCTCTTAGGATTCTAGAAAAATCAAGCCCAATAGACTCATTCACAGGAACTTGCACAATACCGTCAATGTCATATTCCACAGGATCTTCAGCTGTGAGAAGCTTTGAGTCAATCGTGTTAATCTTACGAAGGGCGGCATAGAGAGTTGTCGTCTTACCTGCTCCAGTGGGGCCTGTGACCACAAAAATTCCGTTTGGCTTGTGGATGGTTTCATCAATGTACTCGTAGACAGGCCTAGGTAAGCCTAACACACTGAGTTCCACGCTGACGTTACCCCTGTCCAACACACGAAGAACGACACTCTCGCCATGTTGAGTGGGTAAGGAGGAGACACGCATGTCGACTTGCTTATCCCCTACTTGTTTCACGATACGTCCATCTTGTGGGACGCGGTTCTCAGCGATATCCATATTGGACATCACCTTGACACGAGAAATAATCGGTAAGCCTAAGTGCTGAGGAGGTGGAGACATTTCATAGAGCGCCCCATCCACTCTGTAGCGGATCTTAAATTCATTCTCAAAGGGCTCAAAGTGGATATCTGAGGCCTTTTCTTTCACAGCCTGGTGAATCACGAGATCCACATAGCGGATGATCGGGGCAGAATTCGCCTCGTTCTCCACGTCTGCTTCTGACATGTTTTCTTTTGGCCCTAACTGAGAGAGTAGCTCATCCATGCCTGAGCCATCATCACCGTAGAGCTCATCAATCTTTGACTCGATGATCGAGGAAGGTGCGACAGCAACTTGTACATCGTGGCCAATCGCGAAGCGTAAATCCTCTGATGTCTGTGGATTCAGTGGATCTGTAAAAGCCACTGTAAGCCCATTTGCTCCAAATGTAAGAGGCAAGGCACCGTGTAGACGAGCAAGACCAGCCGGCACGAGAGCTAATACATCCGGTGTCGGTGTGAAATTTGCGAGATCCACTAAGTCAGAGCCTAGCTCCATAGCGATCACCTGCCACACAGCATTCTGATCAGGCACTACCTCGAAATCCACGAGAACTTCCTCAATGGTTTTGCCACTTACCTCGAGTGACTGGACGATATCTTGTGAGAGCACACGATCGATCATACCGCGCCCAATGAAGATCTCTAAAACTTGTTTTGTATCCATCTGTTTATTAAAAAGTTAAAACTATTTTTAGTGATTAATCTTCATCTCCCATAGTGACACCGATGACCTCTGCGGCAGAGGTCATGCCTGAGAGAACCTTACGAATCCCGTCTTCTCGCATTGTGCGCATCCCAAGTTCCCGAGCTCTCTTGCGAAGTTGCGGTGAGCTAAATCCTTGGTTCACACAGTGGCGAATTTCATCATCAATTTCAAAAATTTCAAAGATACCAGCGCGGCCTTTATAGCCTCCATCACGGCAGATCTCACAGCCTCCAGGGCCGAAGATATTTCCACCCATAGCACGTGCTGAGTCTAGCTTTAGAGAGCGCATTTCGCGTTCACTGAGTTCCACAGGGATCTTACATTTGCAGAGCTTACGAATAAGGCGCTGTGCAAGCACCGCCCTGAGAGCAGAGGCAATCAAGAAAGGCTTCACTCCGATATCTGCTAGACGGGCGACCGCACTTGGGGCGTCATTGGTGTGGAGTGTGGAGAAAACTAAGTGCCCTGTTAGTGAGGCGTTAATGGCGATATTGGCAGTTTCGGCATCACGAATCTCACCGATCATAATGATGTTAGGCGCTTGACGAAGCATGGCTCTCAGAGCGGCACTAAATGTCATACCAATATCGCTCTTCACCATCACCTGATTGATACCACCGAGCTGGTATTCCACAGGATCTTCTACGGTGATAATCTTCCTATCTGGTCGGTTGATCGTGTTTAAACTCGCATAGAGAGTAGTCGTCTTACCAGAACCTGTGGGGCCCGTTACGAGAATAATGCCATCAGGAAGTCCTAGGAAATTTTCAAATTTTTCCTGATCATCACTGAGGAAACCTAACTCTGGCAGACCGAGCGAAAGGGATGATTTATCGAGAATACGCATCACAATACTCTCACCGTGGTTAGAGGGGACACTAGAGACACGAAGGTCAACTTCCTTCGTCCCCATTTTGATCTGAATTCGACCATCCTGAGGCAGGCGTTTCTCAGCGATACTCATGCTACCACTCATGACTTTTAGACGAGCAATAATTGCTGGGAGTAGCTTCTTAGGATGATTCGCCCCAACCACTAACTTGCCGTCAATTCTGTAGCGTACCCGCAGTGAAGTCTCTAGTGGCTCAATGTGAATATCACTTACCCCTAACTTAACAGCATCAGTCAAAAGACCATAAACAAGCTTAATAATCGGTGCATCGGCGTCATCATCATCACCATCGCCAAAGGTAATGGAATCATCTGCGATAGAGACATCCCCGCCTCCATAGTGATTCTCGATAGTATGATGAATTGCACTTGGAGTCGCGGCATAGATAGTAATCTGTCTACCTAACACATGTGGCAATGAATCTAACACCTCAAAATCTAGGGGGTCTGCCACGGCAACAGAGAGGAAATTACCATCATCGGCTACCGGTACTGCACGAAAACGGCGTGCTGTCTCCTCTGTCACTGCCTGGAATAATTCAGGTGCCAGTGTAATGCCGCTGAGGTCGACAAAATCCGAACCGGAATTCATAGCGCATACTTGAGCTACTTGTTCCTCTGAGACCATGCGATCAATAATGAGTTTCTCCACGACACTTTCCATTCCGGAAATGTTCTGGCGGGCGTAGTCTATGTTTTCCTGGGCAGTAACACCTGCTTCAAGGAGTAATTCTAGTAAATAGTCTTCGTTGGAATACACGGTTTAAGTAGAGTGTAAGGTACAGATTGCCACGCCTCATACAGTAAGGGATAACTGCATTCGCTTCTGGCAGATTAGCACACTGGACAAACCGTTTCGCTGAGTCAAGCTGTCAGGCGAAAAATCAAAAAAAACTAAGTAAATTCTTATAATCCCTCATACTTAAAGGACTTCTCACTGAGAAAAGGCACAAAAAAGCCACCTTATCACTCGGACAAGATGGCTTTTGGAAATCAATCGGAGAACGAAGTCGTTCTTTATCTTGAGTAAAGTTCCACCACTAGCTGTACGTTGACGCCGTGATCGAAATCTTCTGGCTCAGGTAAGCGTGCGATGGTACCTTCTAACTTTTCGCGATCAATCGCGAGCCACTCCTTATCAGGAACAGCTTGAGTGAGATCAAGTCCGCGCAGAGCGAGCTGCTTGGATGTTTCTTTTTCAATGATTTTCACCACATCACCAGGCTTAGTCTGAGCGGATGCGATGTCTGTCTTCACACCATTGAGAAGAACATGACCGTGGTTCACAAGCTGGCGAGCTCCAGCACGTGTGCTGGCGAAACCGAGACGGTAAACTACGTTGTCGAGACGAGTCTCGAGTAAGCGTACAAGAGTGTCACCTGTGATACCGCGCTGGCGAGCTGCCTCTGCGTAGTACTTACGGAACTGCTTCTCTAGCACTCCAAACTGGAAACGAAGTTTCTGCTTCTCACCGAGAGCGATGGAGTAATCAGACTTCTTGCGGCGCCCAGCACGAACACCGTGCTGACCTGGTGGGAAATTGCGGCGCTCCAGAGCTTTGGAAGGACCAAATAGGGCGACACCAAAACGGCGGTTGATCTTGTCTTTAGGGCCAATGTAACGAGCCATAATAAAATAAAGTAAATATAGAAATTAGAATTAAACGCGACGTGCCTTCTTAGGGCGGCAGCCGTTATGAGGAATAGCAGTCACATCTTTAATGGTTGTGATTTCTAGACCAAGACCTTGTACAGCACGAGCTGCTGACTCACGTCCAGCACCCGGGCCCTTCACACGCACCTCGACCTGCTTGAGACCATGCGCCATAGCTTGGCGGCAGGCATCTTGTGATACGACCTGAGCGGCATAAGCTGTGCTCTTACGAGATCCCTTAAAGCCCATCTTACCGGCGGAAGACCAGCCAATAGAGTTACCGCTAGCATCTGTCACACTCACGAGAGTGTTATTGAATGTTGCTGTCACGTGGACAATGCCAGAGTGAACGTTCTTGCTGCCCTTGGCCTTAAAGACCTTCACGGGAGCTTCTTCTTCGCCACCAATTTCAGCGAAGATGTCACGCTTCTTCTCGTCTTTCTTAGGAGCTTCCTCCGCAGAACCTTCTTCTTTCTTGGCTTCAGTAGCCTCAGAGCTCTCAGTGGTTTCTTCTGCTGCAGCTGGAGTTTCCTCAGCCTTAGGAGTTTCCGCCTTTACTTCCTCAGGAGCTTCTTCTGTGTTTTTGATTTCTTCTTCAGACATCGTGTAAAACTAAGTTAAGTGTTATTTTTTAGCTGCTGCACCGACTGTACGCTTCTTACCCTTACGAGTACGAGCATTTGTCTTAGTACGCTGACCACGGACAGGAAGTCCACGCTTATGGCGCTGACCACGATGGCAGTTAATGGATGTCAAACGCTTGAGCGCGCCTTGGCGCTCACGGCGAAGGTCACCTTCGATAGCGATACCCTCACCTGTAATAACTTGGGCAATCTTGACGAGTTGTTCTTCGGTCAATTGACCGGTGCGGATATCGGCATTCACACCTGCTTGCTCGAGAATGCGAGCAGCGGTAGAACGACCAATACCATAGATGTATGGAAGCGCAGCTTCGATGCGCTTTTCATTGGGAATTTCGGTTCCGAAAATTCGAGCCATAATGATCAGTAGTTTTCTAGTTAATAACTGTGCTCCGCAGGAATTTGCACCATCTTGGCGCAGCGCGGGATGGGTCATTTATCAGCTAAGCGAGAGTAAGCAAGCAGAATTCAAAGATATTTCAGAACTCTTAGAGAGTCACAGTACTGGTCTTTTCCTCACCTCTCTGTAGTTTCTCTTCCTGTGAAGGTAGAAGCAGATATCGCGAAACGAAATATCCAATACATTGCCAAGCAACTCGGCTTTAGCGACTGCCGTATTGCGAGTGCCCACGATGCGACACATGCCCAGCGCTATAAAGAATGGGTGGCAGAAGGCTGTGCTGGTGACATGAAGTGGCTGGAGCGCGGTGTCGAGCGCCGTACCAAGCCGACTGAAGTCGTCCCTGGAGCGAAGGCTATTGTGACACTAGCGCTGAATTATTTCCCCGGGAATCAAGAGGAATCCGATGACTACAGGATCGCGCGCTACGCCTGGAATGATGACTACCATGATATTATCGAGGAGAAGTTAAGTGATTTGCACTCAGCGATGTCTGATATGGGAGGTGAGCAGCGCTACTATGTGGACACAGGGCCAGTCCTTGAGCGCGACTACGCCTCAGACGCTGGACTTGGCTGGAACGGGAAATCAACCGTGCAGATTCACCCGAAGCTCGGAACTTGGTTTTTCCTCTGTGAACTCATTACCACACTTCCCCTAGAGCCTGATGAGCCCTTTGGCAATAAATGCGGTAAGTGCACGCGCTGTATCGACTTCTGCCCCACTCAGGCTATCACCGCTCCTCACCGCATGGATGCTAGGCGCTGTATTTCCTATCTCACTATCGAGCATAAGGGTTCTATTCCGCTAGAGCTTCGCCCTTTGATGAGTGATAAGATATACGGCTGTGATGTCTGTCTGGAGGTGTGCCCATGGAATCGTTTTGCTAAACTCAGCCAAGAATCCCAATTTCACGCTCGAGAGGAAATCTTTGAGCATAGTCTGCGAGATTTCCTAGATCTCACAGTGGAAGACTTCCGCCGCGTGTTTGCGAAGTCCCCCATCAAGCGCATCAAGCGTGAGCGTTTCCTAAGAAACGTGTGCGTCGCTCTTGGCAATACTGGCAAAGCGGAAGATATAGTGCGTCTCAAAAAACTCGCGCAGCAAGAAGATGAACTTGTGGAGGAGCACGCACTCTGGGCGATCGAGCAGATCCGAGCACGCTGCGCACTGAGTGAAATATGACTCTAGAAATCACTGTTATAGCGGCTCTATCAATCTCGAGGCTGATGCGGGGATTTCAGCCTTGAAACTTCCCCACTTCTCGCCATTCTGCCGCCCTTATGGCTGACAAGCGTTTTCTATCACTACCCGGTTTCCGCGATTTCGCTCCCAAGGAGTGCGCTCTGCGAAATTACCTCTATGCTCAGTGGCGTGGTGTCGCTCAGTCATACGGATTTGTGGAGTACGAAGCACCCTTGTTAGAATCTACAGAGCTCTATCTGAAAAAAACGGGGGATGAGCTGCCTGGTCAGCTGTTTCGCTTCGAGGATAAAGGTGAGCGTGATGTTACGCTGCGGCCAGAGCTCACAGCGTCCTTAGCGCGCATGGTGGCAGGTCACCAGCGTGACTACCCGAAGCCCATGAAGTGGTTTGAGATCGGTTCTTGCTTTCGTTATGAGGCTCCTCAGAAAGGACGCACCAGAGAGTTCATCCAGTTTAATGCTGATATCATTGGCGAAGACTCAGCCAGCGCGGATGCCGAGCTTCTCGCTCTCGCTATAGATACAATGCTCGCACTCGGTTTTCAAGAAGGTGATTTCATCCTACGCGCCTCAGACCGCCAGTCTTGGCTGAAGTTCTGTGAAGAGCACAGCATCAGTGATGTCTCAGGTTTTCTACAAATCATTGATAAGATAGAGCGCGATCAACCAGAGGTGCTTGAGCAGAAACTCAGTGCCCACAATGTCTCTCTCTCCACGGTTCAAGCTTTCATCAGTAACCCTGAAAATGCCTCTGAGCGCTACACGGAAGTGGCTAAGAACCTGGAGGCACGAGGCCTTGGCAAGTATATCGAGCTAGATCTCACCATTGTCCGTGGACTCGCCTATTACACCGGCTTAGTCTTTGAGATATTTGACACGCGCCGTAGCATGCGAGCGATTGCTGGTGGCGGTCGATACGATAATTTACTTAAGGCACTTTCTAACGATGTCGTAGATCTACCCTGCACGGGCTTTGCGATGGGAGATGTGGTGATTGGAAACTTCATTGAAGAGACTCCACACGCTGCACAGAAGCGCGATGCTTGGCTCGCCCAGCAGAATGCCTGTGATGTCTACTTTGTCATCGCTGATGAAGAACAGCGCGCGCATGCATTGAGACTTGTTACCGAGCTTCGCCAAGCAGGGATCAAAGCAGACTATCCACTCTCCTCTGCTGGATTCGGCAAACAGTTTAAAAAGGCAAGTAGTCTAGGGGCGAAGATCGTCGTTATCTTGGGTGCTGAATACCCCCAGCTTCAGCTTAAAATTCAGTCCACACGAGAAGAAATCACCTTACCAGACACTGAGAACTTACTCGCTACTCTCAAGGAATATCTCGCGCAATAGAGGGTTCTTTTTGGAGAATAAGGGCACTTCTGAAAACCTGCTTTTGGTATAAAATGTAGCCAGATTGTTTCATATCAAGGCAAACACAATCACTTTTGAATGCATTCATAAGGATTGTGGACAACGCAGAGATGGAGCAATCTGGTGGTATTTTCAAAAATGAGGTTTTTAGAGGTGCCCTAAAGAAACGCACTTGAAGTTTATGCCAGCTATGCGTTTGTGGTGCTATGCATTCTTCACTTTCTAACGCTGTTAGCATTCACCCTTATTTTAAGATTAAAGAAGGCAAGCTCGATGCTTTTCGCTCCCTAATTCGCCAGTTCACTAAGGCAACAGAAAGCGAGGATCTCTGCCTCTACTACGATTTCTTTCTGAAAGAAGACGTCAGCCAGGCCTACTGCCGTGAGGGTTATGTAGGAGCTAAGGGTGTTCTCACGCATTTAGAGAATGTCGGCAGCTGTATCGAGGCAGCTCTAGAAATCTCAGACCTCTACCGATTAGAGATCCACGGTCCCGCTGAGGAAATCGCTCAACTCGAAGCACCACTCGCGGGTCTGAATCCTGAGTTCTACATCCATAGTGCTGGCGTCTCAGCATCCTAGTTGCTCTTTCAAGGCTCCTTGTTTTATGGAGTCATAAGTCCACCCAGTACGCTCCACCTGAGCACACGACTCAGGTGGATGATATACTGTGCCTTTCCTCCTAGATTGGGCTGGACATTTTACCTCAGCTGCCTTTTATCCACCCTTCTAAGGACGATCAGAGACGATCCGACTCACCACTGTACTCATGAGAACTCACACTTGTAACGAAATTAGCCGCGCCGATATCGGTAACACCGTCACTCTGATAGGTTGGGTAAAATCAAAGAGAGACCAAGGCGCTGGCCTGATCTTCATCGACTTACGAGACAGAGAAGGCGTCACCCAAATCGTCTTTAAACCAGAGATTTCCCAGCAGAACTCCGAAGTTGCTGACTCACTGAGAGCTGAAGACGTGATTCAGGTCACAGGCACTGTCGGTGATCGCCCAGAGATCGATGGTCAGTCCACGGCCAATCCTGATATCGCCACAGGTGAAGTCGAGCTTGTTGTTGAGACAGTGAAAGTCGTCAACAAATCCGAAGTTCTCCCCTTCCCGATTGATAAAGACATCAATAACGAAGATCTACGCCTCAAGTACCGCTACCTCGACATGCGCCGCCCGACCATGGCGCGCAATATGAAGCTTCGCCACCGTATTACGAAGACCACTCGTGATGTCCTTGATGAAGACGGTTTCCTTGAGATCGAAACCCCGATTCTTTCCAAGTCCACTCCCGAGGGTGCGCGTGATTTTCTCGTGCCTTCTCGTATGCACCCAGGGAACTTCTACGCACTACCTCAGGCACCTCAGCAGTACAAGCAGCTCCTGATGGTCGGAGGTATCGAGAAGTACTTCCAGATTGCGCGCTGCTTCCGTGATGAAGACCTCCGCGCAGACCGCCAGCCCGAATTCACTCAGATCGATATCGAAGCTTCCTTTGTGCAACAGGATGACATCATTGGACTAACAGAGACGCTACTGGGTAGAATTTTTAGAGAATCTATAGACGCAGACATCCCCGCTAAGTTTGAGCGCATCACATATGCAGATGCTCTCAACACCTACGGCTCTGACAAGCCGGATCGCCGCTTCGAGATGCATCTCACAGATCTCGGAGAGGTCTTTGCGAATTCTCAGTTCAAAGTCTTCTCAGGAGCTCTGAAATCAGGTGGTTGTATCAAAGCCATTAACGCCAAAGGACTCTGTGGCGCGACAACTGGCCAAATTGACAAACTCACTAAGGCAGCAATTGAGGCAGGTGCCAAAGGTCTCGCCTACATCCAAGCACGTGGCCCAGAGCCCAAGGACTGGCGCTCACCAATCACCAAGTTCCTCAGTGAAGAAGAACTCACCGCTCTCAAGGAAACTCTCAACATCGAAGAAGGTGATCTGATTCTCTTTGGCGCTGGTGACTGGGATCTTGTTTGTGACGTGTTAGGTCGTGTACGCCTCATGTGTGCTGAGTACCTTAACCTTCTCGAAGGAAACACCGAGCTCGACTTCCTCTGGGTGACAGAGTTCCCACTACTCCACTTTGATAGGGAAGAAGGCCGCTGGCACGCCGTGCACCACCCATTCACGCGCCCGATTCCTGAAGACGAAGAAAAGCTCAAAAACGGCGAGTACGAGGGACTGCGTGCCCAAGCCTATGACGTCGTTCTCAATGGCTTTGAACTCGGTGGAGGCTCTATCCGAATCCACGAAGCTGATCTCCAAGACTCCATGTTCACAGCCCTCGGCGTGACAGAAGAGCAGAAATCCACGATGTTTGGTCATATCCTAGATGCCTTTAAGTTCGGTGCTCCTCCACATGGCGGCTTAGCACTCGGCTTGGATCGAATTGCTATGCTCGTGACTGGCTCTGAGTCGATTCGTGAAGTCATCGCCTTCCCGAAGAACAACCGCGGTAGTGATCTGATGTCTGACTCACCAGCAGAGGTTGACTTCAAGCAGCTCAGAGAGCTCTACATCCAATCGACAAAGAAGAAGGAGAAAAAGGAAACTACTTCGGCAGAGTCGTAGGTCTTTCTAGTTCTGGTAGTCTTAGGAGATGAAAACATTCGCTTGGACAGTTCCAGAACCAAAGCATCCACGCTCAGCTAAAAAACTCCCTTCCCAATTACAGCTTCCTACAAGAAGAGATCGGCTACGCCATCCACTCTGGATAGCTTCAGCGATTCTGTTTGGCCTCACATTCTTATTCACTATCGTAAAAACAGGGATTGATTCTGAATTTCTGAGCATTGTGTTATCCACCTTTAGCCCAATGATAGTGAGCCTATTATTGGGAACTGTGGTAGCATCAAAAAGGAGCATGGTGATCCTACTTATTTCCAATGCTCTTTACTTTGCGTGGTTTCTCTACGCCTACATTCCAGTCTTTTACGTAGATCCAGATCCACTTGCAGGCATCGTTTTTATAGTAGTTGGATTCATATCACTACCAGTCATGATACCTCTCTGGATCCTTGCTCTCTGCTTACGGCACCACGGATCTTATCAAATCAGTGAGTAGATATCATTTCTTGGGAGCTCTCCCCCAAGCTTTATTTTAAGAGTTTAAGGAAGTCTTTTCTCACCTTGGCTGTCACCATGGCATAGACTGTGTCTCCAGGTTCTAGGATATCATCGGCCTTGGGTACATCTCCATGCATTCCACGCATCTTGGCGACAAGTACGCAGCCTTCTGGCCACTGGACTTCCCCGACCATTTTTGAGGCCACGATGGAAGCTTTATTCACAGAGGCCTCAATGATTTCTAACTGGCCCAGCTTTCTCACAACATGAAATCTATCAGAAGTGATAAAACGCTCCAGCTCTCTCCTTGTCGCGTTTTTAGGGCTCACTGCTGCAAGTATTCCGAAGTGCCTACCACTACTACTGATCGCCTGAGCGTAGTCAGCACGGTGAATGATAGTTAGGCAGTTTTTGGCACCTAGATTATGTGCCTGAAGACAAGTCATGACATTATCTTCATCACTTTCTGTGGTCGCCACAAAAAAGTCCACCTCTCCCACTCTCTCTTCCTCTAGCTCCGCTAAGAGCGTGGCATCTGTGTTAATCACAGTTGTATTAGACAAGCGGTCGGTAAGAGACTGAGCGATCTCAGGATTCTTTTCAAATATACGCACGCGACAGCCCCAGCTCTCTAACATCTGCGCTAGAGAAAAACCATATTCTCCCCCTCCAAAAATCACCACCCGTGTGTCACTGTGAAGCGACTTCGTGTACTGGATTCTCTCCGCAAGCTTAATTAAGCGTCTGGGCTCCCCAAAGATCGTCACCAAATCACCAACTTGGAGAACATCATCCGCTGTCGGCACAAAGTGCACCCCCATTCTTGTAATGGCTGCCACTCGTGTGCGATCTGGCACTTTAATATCTTTGAGAGAGACGCCTACAGTTTCGCTTTTTTCATGCACATTGATTTGCTGGAGCTCGATACGACCTCTAGCGATTTCCTCAACAGTAAGGGAATCTGGATTACGCACAAATTTAGCAAGTTCAATCGCACTGAGGCGCTCAGAGCTAAAAATATGGTCAATACCGAAATGACTACGATAATCAAACAACCACTCCTCACGCTGTAGTGATGGGTGGACTCGAGCAATCACCTTCTTCGCATCCAGTTTCTGCGCCATCGAACACGCCATCACATTGATTTCATTGTCACTAGTGAGAGCGAGAAAGAGCTCACACTCACCCACACCCGCCTCTAGTAGCGTATTCACACTCGTCCCACTACCGTGAATCACATTGGCATCGAGCTGCTCTGCTAAATCATTGGCTAATCCCTCACTGCTCTCAATCACAGAAATACTGTGCGCTTCACGTGATAGGGATATCGCTAAGTGACGACCCACTTCTCCAGCTCCAACAATAATAATTTTCATAGATCTTGTGCCCAGGCAACAGCTGTATTTTCCACAGCTGCTCAGAGACTGCCAGAAGAAACGAACCCTTATAGACCTTGTCAATACCACTCAGAGTTTCTTTAAAATTCCAGTAAACTCTATGAAATGACTGGAGGTGAAAATGAATTTATCTTTTGGGTCAAGACCTTTTTGATATCTTACTGAACTGTCACACAACACTTTAGTCACAAGTTATTCACATCCTTTCCACAGCTCTCTGACGGCTCGATTTTTCAGGCTTTGAGGCTTGTCAAATTATTGTACTAACAAATTTTCAACCTTACTTTCTGATTGTGAATAACTTGTGAGTACTTTTTTGAAATATGACACCAATCATCATATAATGCTGTAAATGAATAAATTATGAATAATTTGAAACTGCTTTCATCATCTAACTTGTCCACAACATACACACCAAAGCTAACTAGAGACATTTCTGCTCTACGTGAAAATGCTTTCGTTGGAAAAATAAGTTCTTACGGACAGATTTTAGAAATTTTCACACTTTTACCCAAGTTATTCACATTGCTTTTTCGCCCTCGGAAATACAGTTAATAGCCTCTGATCCTTATTATTCTTTGAGACTATACCCCGATCACCAAATTCACGCTTTTGTAAAAACCGATTTGACAGAGCACCTTTAAAAGATGAATATTTCAGTAGTTACTGAAAATAATGATTCACACAATACACCAGAAGCAAGTTTTGCCAATATCGAGACAGGAAGCATGGAGCTTCTTCTCACGCCCAGAGAATCTTGCTGAGATCACGCCTCCGGACGTTGGTTTTCAAATCATGCACAATCATGGTGATGGCACATTCCAAGGAAAAATTATTAGCTATAAAATCAAAGTTTTCCCGTTTGTCACGATGACTTGGGTCACAGAAATCACAAGTGTAAGAAACGAGTACAACTTCGTGGATGATCAAAGAATAGGCCCTTATGCACTCTGGCATCATCAGCATCATTTCCATGACCATCCAGATGGTATCGAAATGGAAGACCTCGTTCACTACACTCTCCCCTTTGGCTGGTTTGGCCAGATCGCGCACATGTTCTTTGTGAAGAATAAACTCAAACAAATTTTTGAATTCCGACGTGGTGCGATCGCTCAGAAGTTTCTCGCAGCGAGCTAGGTCACAGCGTAAACTTGAACTTCTACACAATATTACTGCTCTCAGACTTGCCTGCATACGCGCTTAAGGGTAAAGAGCTCTTCTATGAACGAAGTTGTCATCTTATTTTCTGGTCAAGGCGCGCAAAAAGTCGGCATGGGGAAAGACCTCGCTGCTGCCTATCCACAGACAAAACAGCTTTTTGAAGAAGCCGATCAGACACTTGGTTTCCCCCTGAGCGAAATCATGTTCGAGGGCCCTGATACGGAGCTCACAAAAACCTCACGCTGCCAGCCCGCGCTCTACTTACACGGCCTAGCATCTTTAGCGGCTCTTCAAACAGAGCTCCCTGAACTAAAGCCCGTAGCTGCCGCTGGTCTCTCACTAGGTGAATTCACAGCTCACGCGGCTGCTGGAACCTTTAGTATCAATAGAGGCTTAGAGATAGTCGCCCAAAGAGGCCAATTTATGGAAGAAGCCTGTGAGGCGACAGTAGGTGCTATGGCTGCCATGATTGGTGGTGATGAAGATGCAGTCGTGAAACTCGCAGCAGATTGTGAAGTCGATGTCGCTAACTTCAATGCCCCTGGTCAAATCGTCTTATCAGGAAGTGTTGAGGGGGTCGATAAGGCTGTCTCAGAGGCCAAAGAGCGCGGCATCCGAATGGGCAAAAAACTCAAAGTGGCCGGTGCCTACCACTCTAAGCTCATGCAGAGCGCACAGGATAAGCTCGCTACTGTCTTATCCAGAACAGAGATAGGAACACCAGAGATTCCTGTCATCTGTAACTACCGCGCAGAGCTAGTCTCCAGTGCCACAGAGATTCGAGAAACTCTCGAGCAGCAAGTCACAGGCTCCGTACGCTGGACAGCTTCCATGCAGGCTCTGATCGCACAAGGTCACACCACATTTATCGAACTCGGCCCAGGTAGAGTGCTCGCAGGTCTCATGGGACGTATTGATAAGAGTGTCCGAGTTATTTCGATCGATGACATGGATAGCCTTCACGCAGCAGTGGCTGAGCTGAAAGCTTAGATAAGAGGATAGAGACTAAGGGGCGTAGCGGTGACCTAAATTCATTTCCCCCATCCGATCAGGTTTCCAGATGAACCCTTTAAGATGGCTGAAATACATTTTCTTCAAAAAAGAGCTTGCACGTTGATTCGAATTGATTAGTTTCTCGCCGCCTGCACGGAGAAAGTTCTTCACAGAACAGCTCACTGTCTCAGGCAGCAACTCAGACTGAAGTGGAGCGGTAGCTCAATTGGTTAGAGCACCGGCCTGTCACGCCGGAGGTTGCGGGTTCGATTCCCGTCCGCTTCGCCACTTCTTGTTGCTCTCTTTTTTTATTCGTCTTTCTTTCTCTGTTTTTGTTTAGTACTTCTATTGCGGTTTTTTCGTTTTTGGAGCCCTCTTTGAAGTTGGTGTACACATTGAATGGTTCTTTCTCTCTGAAGTCTTGGGGTATGAGTTCATCAGCATCTGTCTGATCACAGGGTAACTCGTTTCTGCTGTATGACTTAATTCTTGTGGCATGACTCCTGTTTGTCCCACCTGCTAATAAAAGCAGGATAAATAGTGAAAAGATCTTGCACTGAATCTAAAATTAGTTACTTTTTCGCCGCCTTCACAGAGGATGCTCTTTCAGAGCAGCTTACTGTACTAGGTAGCAATTCAAACTGAAGTGGAGCGGTAGCTCAATTGGTTAGAGCACCGGCCTGTCACGCCGGAGGTTGCGGGTTCGATTCCCGTCCGCTTCGCCACTTCTTGTTGTTCTCTTAGGTTGCATTTTCTTTGTTTTATTTCTTAAAGCTCCTTTGCTCTTCTCTCAGATTTGCGTCTTCATACTACTCAGAGGCTTCGTTGGTGAATCCGATGACTTTTTTACAAACTTGATACAAAGTCACGTATTAGCTGGTGTATACTTTGGGAGCTATGAAAATTCGGACTATCACATTCCCATACCTTGTTACTTGTTTCGCCCTGCTCACTCACTTCTGCCGTGCTGATCTAAAACATAGTGAACCTATTATTGCTTCCGTTACTAAAGTCATTCACCCATCGCGTAGTATGGCTCATAGCGTGACGCTCTGGATGACGATTCATAATCCAGAACGCTTTGGTGGATTTCAGTTCATAGTAGTGACAGACTTTACTGATCGAGCAAAAGCTAGAGCCCGTTTTCCATTTGGGAGTTTATATAAAATGGAATTACCTCTTGAAGTGGCACAAGAGCTAGAGACACACATACGTGCCCGTCTAGGCGTGGAAAATTCTCTGGATGGTGGGGTCGATCCTAAGATGATTTCTCAAATTTTTATTGTTCCTTCGCTACCACTTGCAGAGCTTTCGATGGAACCCATTTCCTATTAAGAACATTAGTCCAATAACTCAATAAGCAAGTAGCCCTACACTCCAAGTGCCAATAAGTCATTCTCAACACTCTGGCTGCCTATAGGGATGGTGCGAAACGGTAAGGGACTTTCATCGAGTTGTTGCCTTGCTTCCTGTTTGGTCTCCGCTATGAGAAGGACAACTATGTCTATGCCCGCTGCACGCCATGTTTTTAGTGTCTTAGCATGCTCTTCTGTCAAGTGAACGAGGACAACGATGCATGAGCTCAGCAGTTCACTCTGGCTTCTGACGGTAGCTTCTAGATCCTGGAAGCACCCCTCATTCTGCCTGAGAACACCTGCGAGCAGCTCTAACATAGAGCTCACTTCCGCTATGTTTTTACCCAGTGTGTGTACTTCCACACCTTGTTGAAAAAAGACCACTTCGAGTAGACAGCGGCGTGTATCGATAGCGCAGGAAAAGGAAGCGGCCACAGACACGGCGATTTCAAAAAGATGATCTTTCTCACCTCTCACTTGCGTGTCTAACACTAGCCCATACCGTGGGAAAAACTCTTCTTCCACTTCTTTCACGACTGGAGAGCCTACTTTAGCCCAGCTCTTCCAGTGAATCATTCGCCGACTATCCCCTGGTCGATAATCTCGTAGGGAGACAAATTCCCCTGACTGCCCTGAGATCCGACTGAGAGCTTCGCCTCCAAACTGATTTCTAGAGCTCCCTCCCATATGCAAATCAGGAATCGGGTAGCGCTTCGGCAGCACTATCACTTTATCCGTACTTTGCTGAGCTTTTCTATAGCGCTGGAGTAGCCCCAGCGGCTCGGGTGTGATGCAATAGGCATTGAGTAATTCTAACACCCCGCGTCTTAGGGGCGTAATCTCAAACTGGAGCTCTATGTTGTCTTTGTTATGGAGTGAGAGCATGGAGCTCTCTTTTGCTCGAAAAAATTTCCGTTGCTGAATAATCCACTGCCACCGGTAAAAGGCAAAGCGTCTATCAAAGCTATTGCGCAGTTCTTCCCCCGGTTCCCGACCATAGTAGAACTCAGCGACAGTGGGTAAATACACGGCTGGATGTTCGACAATCTGGAAGTTCGCAAGGCGCTTCTTAAGCTTCTGGACTTTCACCCTGTAGACGAGAGGCTGCCCCACAGAAGCTGTGCGTGGTAATTCACGCTCGATTTGTACTCGACCCCCAGAAAAAGCGAGTCCCACAAGAGCCACCAGCCACATCGCCACAATAAGCCCGATCACATGAATCATGGAAAGAAACACTCCAAGGCCTGAGAGGAGAGTCAGCAAGACTAAACCTATCGCTGAGCTCCAGGCAAGAGCCGTGAGACGATAGCGCAGCCAGTATGAGCCATAGCCTAGGCGGCTATAAAGCGCGTGAGTTCTCTGGTAGAACTGGGGTATACTCTCTCTGTCTTGCTTCTGCGCCATAGGAGGAATCAAACAGGAGCTGGGACTGTATCAAGCAACTCGCGAACACAGGCTCTGGCATCTCGGCCACTAAATTTCGCCTCTGGATCCATTACGAGTCGGTGAGCGATCACGTCCTCTGCCACTGCCTGAACATGGTCTGGCGTGACGAATTGTTTCCCTTCAAATAGGGCTATGGCTTGGGACACCTTCATGAGTGCCAGTGAAGCACGTGGACTTGCTGGAAGCTGTACGTCCTTGTGCGTTCTTGAAGCAGACACGAGAGTGACGATATAGCGCTGCACTTCCTCACAGACTTCGATGCTCTGTGTGACCTTTCGTAGCAGAAGAATATCGTCCAGACTGACATTGGCTTCTAGATCATCCAGGGGATGATTGTACTGCTGGGCAGCAAGCACGTTCATCTCAGATTCCACATCCAAGTAGCCCAGTGAGCACTGCATGGTGAATCGATCCATCTGCGCTTCTGGTAATGGGTAGGTACCGCGGAATTCCACAGGATTCTGAGTCGCTATGACTAGAAACATCGTATCCATGCTATAGCACTGCCCTTCTACTGTCACTTGTCCTTCCGCCATCACCTCTAACATCGAACTCTGAGTTCTGGGAGAAGCGCGGTTAATCTCATCCGCTAAGAGCACATGACAAAACACAGGGCCTTTCTGAAACTCAAACTGGTGCGTCTTAGGGTCGAGAATAGAGACTCCTAAGACATCTGAGGGCAATAAATCTGGTGTGAACTGAACGCGCTGAAACACAGCATTCCCCACTGAATGCGCTATGGCCTTCGCCAATGTCGTCTTTCCAGTTCCTGGATAGTCCTCAAGTAGTAAGTGCCCTCCCGAAGCCAGGCAGCATAACACTCTATCAATCACTCTATCTTGCCCTTGAACCACTGAGGTCACTGATTTCCTGAGTCTCTCGATCACTCCTCTTGCCTGCTGAAACAACGCATCATCCATTATTGTTTTATTAGAAAGCAGCTTCTATTTCTGTCAACCTCTGAAATCACCGAAACACCGACCTGATTTACGCTCCACCACAGCTCTCAAACACGCTAATGAACTCCGCTTCTGCGCTATTGCATGGACTTTTTTTCTCCCTCCCTTAGTAGATAGACATGATAGATTCTAGGACGACTCCACAAGAGCCGCAGACTGAGCCCTACTTTTCGGAGTTTATCCAAGGGTTGTGGAGAATGGATGCTTGGGCACAGACGCCTCAGCAGAACTTAGCCTTTATGGAGCAATGCCTCGAGCTAGGTGTTAGTAGCTTTGATCAGGCTAATATCTATGGCTGGCAGCCATCCTGTGAAGAAATCTTTGGCAAAGCTCTCGCTCTTAGCCCTCATTTACGAGATCAGGTGCAGATCATCTCTAAGTGCAATATCCGAGCCCACGGCCTCCCAGAGGGCCAAGTCGCACACTATGAGACGACCTATGACTCCATCACTCAGTCCGCTGAACTCTCGCTCAAACGTATGGGTATCGAGCATCTTGACGCTTTACTTATACACCGCCTCGATTATTTGATGCACGCGGATGAGGTGGCGCGCGCCTTTGCTGACCTAAAAGCGGCCGGGAAGGTCTCCCACTTTGGCGTTTCTAACTTCACACCCTCCCAGTTCTCTCTGCTCCAGTCTCGCCTGGATGAGCCTCTCCTCACCAATCAGGTCGAAATGAATCCTCTGCGCTTCGGAGTCATAGAAGACGGCACCCTCGATCAGCTCCAGCAGTTCAGAGTCCGCCCCATGGCGTGGTCCCCCTTCGCAGGTGGTGAAATATTCTCAGCCACCCCCTCTCCTCAGGTCAGTCGAGTGCAGACGACTCTCAGAGAACTGAGCCAAGAACTAGACGTGAACACTGACCAAATCACCCTCGCATGGATCCGCCAGCATCCATCTCAGCCAAGGATCATTCTCGGCACCAAGCAAATCCAGCGCGTGCAAGAGGCTCTCGAAGCCACATCCCTCACCCTTAGTCATGAACAGTGGTACAGACTCTGGGTCGCCTCAAAGGGACATGGTGTCCCCTAAATTTCTCCTCAGAGGCTCCTTCACATACACCCAAAAGGGAGATTTTCGACAGAATCAAATAGCTCTCTTAGCTAGAGAGGCCTCTCAAAACTAGCCCCATTGGCGTGGTCTCAGAAAATGAGTTCTCCCCCTCAAAAACCATTGCCTCAGAGGCTCCTTTCCTCTACCCCGTTTCTATGCACCGCGTCTTTGTCGAGAAACATTCCGAATTTAACTCTGAAGCGAGAAGTTTACTCGCTGACCTGCGAGAAAACCTCAATCTCGACCTCTCTCATGTCCGTGTCATCCAGCGCTATGATGTCGAAGGTCTCAGCTCCGAGCAGTTCCAAGAAGCCGTAAAACTCATTCTCTCCGAGCCCCAGATCGCGGATGCTTCCGAGAGTTTTTCCATTCCTGCAAGTGCTAGTACAAAAAGTGCTAGTACAAATACACGTGCTTTTGCCGTCGAATACCTCCCCGGTCAGTTTGATCAGCGCGCCGACTCCGCCGCCCAGTGCGTGCAGATCCTCACTGGAGAAGAACAGCCGCGTATTGCCTCAGCTCGAGTGATTGTACTCGAAGGTGAACTTTCCGAGGAAGAATTCACAGCTGTTAAGACATTCTGTATCAATGCAGTAGACTCTAGAGAAGCCTCTATGGAGCAACCAGAAACTCTCGCTCCTAACACATCGACTCCGGGAGACGTCGCCGTTCTCACAGGCTTCTGCCAAGATTCTTCCGAAGACCTCGCCCAGCGTCGCTCCCAGCTTGGCCTCGCGATGAGCCAGCTCGACCTCGAGTTCACCCAGAGCTACTTCCGTGATGAAGAAGAGCGTGATCCGACAATCACTGAGATCAAGATGCTCGACACCTATTGGTCAGATCACTGTCGTCACACAACATTCGCCACGAAGTTAGAGAATGTTTCTTTCGACCCAGGGACTGAGTATATTCAAGAAGCTTACCAGAGCTACAAAGACACACGCTCAGCGGTCTACGGTGAAGTACTCGAGACTCGCCCAGAGACTCTCATGGACATTGCTCTAATCGGCATGAAAGAGCTCCGCAAAACTGGCGAGCTCGATAACGTCGAAATCTCTGAGGAAATCAATGCCGCTTCCATCGAAGTTTCTGTCGATGTCGATGGTGAGTCTCAGGACTGGCTAGTGATGTTTAAGAACGAAACTCATAACCACCCCACTGAGATCGAGCCCTTCGGTGGGGCAGCGACCTGTCTGGGCGGCTGTATCAGAGACCCACTCTCAGGCCGCTCCTATGTCTATCAAGCCATGCGAGTCACTGGTGCGGCAGATCCGCGCACTCCATTTGCTGACACACTACCTGGTAAGCTCCCTCAGCGAGTGATTTGCCAAGGAGCCGCAGAAGGCTACTCTTCCTATGGAAACCAGATTGGTCTCGCCACTGGCCAAGTCTCAGAGGTCTATCACCCGAACTATGTCGCCAAGCGCATGGAGATCGGGGCTGTCGTCGCTGCTGCTCCTAAAGAAAACGTCTTCCGTGGTAGCCCTGCGAAAGGAGACGTGATTCTTCTCATCGGCGGCCGCACTGGCCGAGACGGCGTCGGTGGTGCCACAGGTTCTTCTAAGGAACACACAGATACCGCTCTCGAAAACTCCGCTGAAGTCCAGAAAGGCAATGCCCCCACTGAGCGCAAGATCCAGCGACTCTTCCGCCGTGCTGAATTCGCTAAAAAGATCAAAGTCTGTAATGACTTTGGCGCTGGTGGTGTCTCTGTAGCGATTGGAGAAATCGCGCCTTCACTCGACATTAATCTCGATGCTGTGCCTAAGAAATACGCTGGTCTCGATGGTACAGAGCTCGCTATATCAGAGTCCCAAGAACGTATGGCGATTTGCGTGGATCCAGTGGATGTTCCATTTCTCCAGTCAGAATGTGATGCAGAAAACCTCGAGTGCAGCTATGTCGCTGATGTCACCGACTCAGGCCGACTCGTGATCCACCATCAGGGAAAGACCATTGTGGATTTCTCAAGAGCCTTTCTCGATACCAATGGAGTCGTCCAGTCGAACTCCGTGCATGTGAATGCACCTGCGCCAACTAGCCCTCTCGAGCAGGCGATCCCAGCTGTCACTCAGTCTCAGACTCTGAAGGAAAAATTCAGCGCCGTACTTGGTGATCTCAATACAGCATCACAGAAAGGACTCATGGAGACATTTGATGGCTCTATCGGAGCAGGAAGTGTGCTCAATCCCTTCGGAGGAGCACACCAGCTCACACCGACAGATGCGATGGTCGCAAAAATCCCACTTCTCAAGGGAGAAACAAACACAGCGACTTATATGAGCTGGGGCTTTAACCCTAACATTGCTAGCTGGTCGCCCTATCATGGTGCCGCCTACGCACTCACTGAGTCAGTGTGCAAAATCATTTCTTCAGGAGCGCACCTCAATGACATCCGCTTCACCCTTCAGGAGTACTTCGAGCGCCTAGGCACTGACCCTGCACGCTGGGGTAAGCCCTTTGCCGCTCTCCTCGGCGCCTACCACGTCCAGCACGAGCTCAGACTCGGAGCTATCGGTGGCAAGGACTCTATGTCTGGTACTTTCCACGACATAGATGTCCCGCCGACATTAGTCTCCTTCGCACTCGCTCCAGGGCTAGCTGACCGAGCTCTTTCTCCCGAGTTCAAACAAGCTGGCAGCACGATATCTCTGATCTCAGTACCTAGAGACGCGCAAGGACTCCCTGATTTTGAGAAGCTCAAAGAAATTGCGGATATCTTCTACGCGCTCAATGGCGAGGGCAAGATCCTTGCGGCACACAGTCTCGCAGAAGGTGGTATCGCTGCCGGTCTGGCGAAAATGGCCTTTGGTAATCTCATTGGCGCGAAGCTAGACACCTCCACAGATAGTCTTGATCTATTCAGAGAGCGCTACTTCCATTTCCTCATCGAGACTTCTGCTGATACAGTTCTCCCAAGTGCGCTAAACGCACAAGTCATTGGCCAGACAACAAATGAGCCAAGCATCACACTAGATGATGAAGTTCTCACCCTAGCGGATTTGTTAGAAGCGTGGACGACACCTCTCGAAAGCACCTACCCCTCTCGCACAGAGCCTCAGAACTCTGCGATAGAGACCTTCGCATACAGTGGTCAATCGCAGAGCTACCAAGGCACTTCTATCGCCAAGCCAAAAGTCATTATACCAGTATTTCCAGGGACTAATTGCGAGTACGATACAGCGCGAGTCTTCCAGCAAGCAGGAGCTGAGACAGAGACCCTTGTCTTCCGTAATCTCACTCCGCAGGCAATGGAGGAGTCTCTCCAGCAGCTTGCTCGCTCTATCACAGACTCTCAGATCCTCATGCTTCCGGGTGGATTCTCCGCTGGTGATGAGCCAGATGGATCAGGTAAATTCATCGCCACAGTTCTGCGAAATCCACAGGTCGCTGAGGCACTCATGAAGCTACTTAAAGACCGAGACGGTCTCGTACTCGGTATCTGCAATGGTTTCCAAGCCCTCATTAAGACAGGTCTTGTGCCTTATGGTGAAATTCGTGACCCTCAACCTGGAGCCCCTACCCTCACCTTCAATGACATTGGCCGCCATGTCGCCTGCTATGCGAACACAAGAATCGCCTCCACCCTCTCGCCATGGCTCGCTAACACCGAAGTTGGTGACGTGCACAATATCCCATTCTCACATGGAGAAGGGAAATTCTTCGCCTCTGAGGCAGACATACGCGCTCTGGCCGAGGCAGGACAGATCGCGACACAATACACAGACCTAGATGGTCAGCCGAGCATGGAGAATGCCTTTAACCCGAATGGCTCTCTCTATGCGATTGAGGGCATCACCTCTCCCTGTGGTAAAGTATTCGGTAAAATGGGTCACACAGAGCGTAGAGGTCAGAATATCGCTCGCAATATTTCAGGAAACAAGCATCAGCCACTCTTTAAGGCTGGGGTCGATTATTTCTCTTAGTGCTGAGCTCTAGAGAAGACTTAGAGACTCTCTTTTTTCGTCACAAGCGAGGCAAGAGAGTCACTCATCGAGATCGTCATTCCACCGTCTAACAAATTTGATTTTTCTTGGGAAACCCATTGGCTCACATGATAGAGAGTCGTGAAGTGGCACGTACTCGCTTGCGCTCCTTTGCCGCCAATCAGCTCTGTCCCCCGCCTTGTATTATCCAGCATCCATGCAGGTAGAGAGAGGTGGTAGGGATTTCGCGAGACTTCTCCATGGTGGAGTGACAGCGCAGCGATTAGCTCTGCAAGAGTAGCAGAATCCCCTTCTAACATAAGATTAGGGTTCTCCATCGCCCTCCAGAATTCGGTTTCGATGAGCAGGCACTCGAAGTTCTCTGGCATTTGGCCTAAAGCTCCTTCTACCAGAGCATGCACAGCTTCATGCGTCCGATGACCATCTAACTTGTGCGGGTAGACGATGACACTGGGCTGAAATACACATAGAGTCTCAGCAATGTCTTCGACATCTAAATCACTGAGATCTGACCTGGCGACGTGATTGCTCCAGCCTAGGTAGGCACAGGCTCTTTCTAACTCATCGAGTCGGCGCTCTCTCGATGCTCTATCGCTACCAAATGTCACCGGCACATTGATGACTTCTACATCCAGCTCCTGCATAGCACGCAGGGCAAAGAGACCAGTGATGCACTCATCATCTGGATGCGGTGAAAACAGAAGTAATTTACTGGCTCTAGACTCTACACTGGGCTCTGTGCTAGGCTCTACGGGGTGAGCACCAGTGACAGTGTAGCTTTCTGCTTTCTTATATGCGAGCTCCAGACCCTCCACATAATCTTGATAGGGGTTCATAACTTATCTGTTTCTTACTGGTGCCGTGTTACGAGCCATACTCTCAGTGAGCTCTAGAGAAGGATACTTCGCATCCAGCTGCTCAAAGAGTGCGGGGGCAAAGATAGCATGCACCTTATATCCAGCTTTTCTCAGCAAAAGAGCTGTCCAGCGATTACAGCTACGACTTATAAAGTAGCGCTCACGACCTCGAAAGTAGACTTCTTGCGCACGTGCTCCCTTACCTAAACACATGAGCTTAGAACTCGCCTTCTCCCTCTGTATGGAGTCCACCACAGGACAGAGTAGCTCACCAAGTTGATCTTTTGTGATGTCATAGGTTCTTAGCAATTGCTCGGCGTAGTGCTTGGGTGGTTCTTCCCTCACAGCGGCTACTCGGATGACAGTCGCTGTCGGCAGAAATAGTGCGGAGAAGATTAACCATGGTGTGAGCTTTTTGCTACGGAAGAGTGCCTCATCACCCCAGCTAAGTTCTAAATACTCACTCTCCTTGAAATCTAAATAACGATACCATTCTGCGTGAGACACATCCTCAGACTTCAGAACAATCCCTGTATGCCAGCCCTCACTATAGACCGTGATGCGGCAAGTCTCTACTGCCTCAGGTGGGTAGTAGAGTTCTGAGTTCTTCATCTCTGGAGCTACGGTAAAAAGTCCGCTCTTCGCCCCTGGCCATAGCGTTCTAGCTAGTGCTGGAAATCCAGTTTTTAAGTCCTTCCACACAACTAGCGGAAAATCACAGTGCGGTTATTCTTCACAAGAACCTTGCGCTGAGTGTGCCACCATATCGCTCTAGCAAGAACGATTTTCTCAAGGTCTTTTCCTTTTCTAACAAGATCTTCAACGGAGTCTTTATGAGACACGTGAATGGTGTCCTGCTCAATAATCGGCCCTTCATCGAGCTCAGGAGTCGCATAGTGGCTTGTCGCTCCCACGATCTTCACACCGCGCTCATAGGCTTGGTGGTAGGGTCGTGCACCTGCGAAGGCAGGCAAGAAGGAATGATGAATATTAATGACATTGTTAGGAAATTCACGAATAAAGCTATCACTGAGAATCTGCATGTAGCGCGCCATAATCACAGTATCCACCTTATGCTCTCGCAGTAGCGCAATTTCTTTCTGCTCTTGCTCGGCCTTACACTTAGCATCAATGGTAAACACTTCAAAAGGAATGCCAAAGCGCTGACCGACCTTCTCCAAGTGCGTGTGATTACTTACAATGAGCGGTATCTCCACATTCCCCAGCTCACCAGCCTCATAGCGCGCCAAGATATCATAGAGGCAGTGCGCATCTTTAGACACAAAGAGCGCGAGACGAATCGGCTCATCAGAGAAGTAAACTTCCGCGTGCAAATCCTCACCCAGATTAAGCTTCATCACTGCCTCTCCGATGTGCTCACGTGGAATGAGAAAATCATCCATCGTCCACTCCACACGCATAAAAAAGAGATCTTCACGCAGATCCACATGTTCATCTAGATGAACAATATTTCCCTGATTATGATGAATGAATTGAGTCACCAAGGTCACCAAGCCTGGGCGGTCTTTACAAGAAATCAGAAGTACTGCTGAATGATCCGTTTTCACACCTGTGAGGTGACAAAATTCTCCTCCAAAAGGCAAGCTTAGGAAACACTATGTCACTCAGCTTTACTGTCGCCACAGCAGACGCAGCGTATCTAACCTGAGTCTCGCAGAGTCAATGGCTGCGAGCAGATCTTTCTCCTGCTCTTCGAGCAACTGAATCTCTTCCTCAGGGACTGTACCATTCTTCTCCGCAAGCAGTCTCAAGCGCGCAATCTCCGCATCCAAGGTCTGCTTCACTTCGCTATTTGCAGTATCAACCAGAACACTCAGAGTCTCCTTCGCGTGCTCTTCGATTTTTCGTAGCATACCTGGGATCACCTGTGTTTTCACCACAGGCTTACTCATTAACTTTCTGATTCCACCTGCTCTGAGTTCAGCCTCTGCGATCTCTGTGCTCCCTGTGAGAATCTGATGACGATGATCCAGGATAACTTGAATCGGTACTGGTGGGAAGAATCGATCGACTTCAAGTGCAGCTGGAGCAAGCACTTCAGCGACAACTTCTGCATCCAGTATCATCTGCTTCACCCCGGACTCATCTTCCCAGACATTGAAGTTCGTATTCCCGAGCTCGGTACCTAGAATACTATCCATGGCTGCTCGTGCTAGCGGGTGATCACTGGTGAGCAGAGTCAGATCATCTCGGCTCAGCGCCTTACTGCGATCAAAGGTGATTGATAGGCCTTCTTCTGGTAAATTCGGAAACGCACTGGTCACAACATTACCTTGCTGAATCAAGTAACTACGGTTTTCTAGATCTGTCACAGCGAGACCTAACACATCGAATAGACGAATTAAGAATTTCTCAAAGCCACTGTCACTATCCGCTTCCTCAATACCCTCAATCACACGCTCTGCCTGCGCAGATAGGTTCGAGTTCATTTCCAGAAGCTTATCATAGCCATTGTTAAGCCGCGCTCCTACTTGCTGCGCACAAGCCTTTGTCTCAGAAATCAAATCCGCAAGCTCACCTTCTCCAGAGAGAGTGGCTACGAGCTTATCCCCGACTTCTGCTAGAATCTCAGGGACTCCACCCACGCACTCAGAGAGCGCACCCAGCCCCTCATGATACCAGAGAGCGAGTAGTTCCTCACGCTCACCCTTACTGTAGGGCACATGAATTTGAATGTCTTCTGTCTGCCCGATACGATCTAGTCGGCCAATTCTTTGCTCAAGTAACTCAGGATTGAGCGGTAAATCATAGAGCACGAGATGATGGACAAACTGGAAGTTACGCCCCTCACTGCCAATTTCTGAACACAGCAGAATCCTTGCGCCATCTGGCTCCGCGAAGTAAGCGGCATTTCTATCTCTCTGAATCAGAGAAAGCTCTTCATGGAAAACAGCGACATTGAGCTTCACCCTCTCCTGAATGCCCTCGGCAAGTTCTTCGACGAGTTCTTTATTCTCACAAATCAGCAGAACCTTCTCTTCTCCTAAGTCATCGAGCGTATCCACTAGCCAGTCCAGCTTCGAGTCTTCGAGTGGATAAAGCTTAGGAATGCGTTTCGGAAAACCTTTGAGGCGCTCACGAGTATTACGAAACATCACCCTCCCCGTACCAAAACAATCCAGCAAACCAGAGACAACATTCTCTGCAGTCTTACTCTCGCCTTCGGCTGCTGTTCCTGATTCTTTGCTTAACTCTTTCTGGGATAACTGAGCACTCAGAGCCGCGACTTCTTTCTCATGGATCCCTGATTTTTGCCAGTCTTCCTCTGTAATAGGATCACCCTTTTGCACTCGCTCTATCAGAGCCGCTATTCCCTCATAGCGCTGTGTTTCTTCTTGAAACTGCGCTAGACTGGAAAACCTCTCAGAATCTAACAATCGCAATCTAGCATAATGCCCTGATTCGCCCAGCTGCTCAGGAGTCGCAGTTAGCAGGACGAGTCCCGCTGTCTTCTGCGCGAGCTCCTCGACCACTTGGTACTGTGAACTCACCTCCTCTTCGCTCCACTCCAAATGATGCGCTTCATCCACAATGAGCAAATCCCATCCCGCAGCGACAACTTGCCCAGCTCTACGGCTATTTTCTGCCAGAAGCTCCGTACTGCAGATGACTAACTGACTATCTAAAAACGGATTATCCTCACTATGCGCCTCAATAGAGGCACAGCGTTCCTCATCAAAGACACTAAAGAGTAGATTAAACTTTCTCAATAGTTCCACAAACCACTGATTCATCAGAGGCTCAGGCATAAGAATAAGCACACGATCCGCACGCCCCATCAGGTGCAAGCGGTGCAGAATCAAACAAGCCTCAATGGTTTTTCCAAGACCCACCTCGTCCGCCAGAAGAACCCTCGGCTTTCTGCGCGAACAGACCTCATAGGCAATGCCTAACTGATGCGGAATCAAATCAATCTTACCTCCAATAAATCCTCTGACCTCAGAGCGCTTCAGCTCCGCGTTTCGGCGCAAGGCCTCCACTCTGAGAGCATGCACCAAGTCCTCATCCACCTGCCCACCATACAGGCGATCCTCAGGCTTGAGAAATCCGATGTTATCGGATAGCTCAGCCTCAGCCACTTCCCCCTTATCGGTCTGGTATATCAATAGCCCCTCATCCTCATGACTAGATTGCACCATATGCACGACACCTTCGTGCGTCTCGATACTATCACCCTCGCGGAACTCGACACGTCTGAGAGGTGCCGACTCTATGGCATAGACGCGAGTCTCCTCGACAGCGGGAAAGAGCACCTCCACTCTAGGGTGCTCCACCTTCAGTAACATCCCGAGCCCTAGTTCTGGCTCCGAATCACTCACCCATCTCTGCCCTGGTATCATTGCTTGTATCCCCATAAATCGAGGAGCGGACAGTATATGCCCAGCACCCAGCAGCAAGCACCAATAGTCTGTTTAAGAACAATACTCCATAGATAACACCCTTACCCAGACTACTTCACTGGAGAATAGTCAGTCGGGACGAGTAAGGTAGACTTAATCCCCTTCTTCTTCAGGATCTTTCCAGAGACTTCAGAAGCCTTGCGCACCTTCTTCCACTCTGCATCCACCTTAAAGCTATTCCAGCTAGCATCTTTCGCCGCAGCGTCCTTGTGCGCCACAATATAGGTCATCACCTGACCCTTCCCATCTTTAGCTTCTGTCGGGAAAAAATACGCATAGTTATCGATCCCGTGTTTCTCAAATAGAGCCAGAGTATGATCTCTAAAACGCGCATTCAGCGCATCCAGCCTCCCCTCCAGAGTCGTGTAGGTGCGCAGCTCAAACAGACGAGGTGCTTTATCACCTATCTCTACATCTTCACTCGGCTGCTTTGAGTAATCTGTCATCTCAAGAAACACATTCTCAATCTTCGCCACTAACTTACCGTTCTGAGTGGAAGCAGCATAGACTTTCTTCCACTCCTCATCAGCTATGAAATCCTTCCAGCTCTGCTCACAGCTCTCCTTATCTGCAAAACCTAACAAATAGATCAAAGTATCAGGTTGATCCTTCGGCGTCCAGTAGCCCAAGTTCTCCATCCCATGCTTCGCAAACAGCCCACAAGTATGATCCCTAAACCGAGCATGCAAATCATCTAACTTCCCCTCATGCGTGTAGTAAGTCCTTAGCTCAAAATACCGCGACTCCGCAGCCCTAGACTCTGCCCGCAGAGAACCAACAGAACTAGAGAGCAGAAAAAGAGCGAGTAGAGAGAAAAAGGTAGCACGGACTTTCATAACTACCATATTAAGAAAATACAACATACGAAGTCAAGGCAGTGGGTTAAGCTTCTTAAGTAATTCTCATGAAAACTTTCTTTGTCTCTGCCTCTATTTACCAACCGTTTTAGCCTTAGATTAAAGGGCCGAGAAATACTGGTTTGAATCCAAGGATACAAAGCGAAGTATTAAGGACACCTCTGGAAACCTCATTTCTGAAAACGCCATCAGATTCCTCCATCTCTGCGTTGTCCACGATCCTTTATAATTCATTCATAAGAAATCACGTTTGCCTTGATCTGAAAAAACCTGAAGGCCTTTTTAAATCAAAAACAGGTTACAGGAGGTGCCCTTAAAAGAGTTCAGTAACCTAACATCTCTTAATTGAGCAGTTTTTGCATTTCTCTGAACTTCACACTTTTTCTTTCACCCTGATAGTTCATACTATCTTGTAGAGTCTTTCAAACAAGTTAGCTCAACGCCCACTTCACCTACATGCCCGCCAAAAAGAAGACGACCGCCCGAAAGGCTACCAAAAAGCCCTCAAAATCCTTCGAGGAAACCCTCTGGGACACTGCCAACAAACTCCGCGGCTCCGTCGAGTCATCGGAATACAAGCACGTCGTCCTCTCGCTGATCTTCCTCAAGTTCGTCTCCGACAAGTTCGAGGAGCGCCGGGCCGAGCTCGTGGCCTTGGAGGATGATGGCATTCCCTTTGAGGCCAAGATGACCGAGCTGAGTCAGACGCTCTACGCGCAGATGGACGAGGCCAAAGCCCTAGATCAAACCATCACCGAGAACCTCAAATCCCTAGGCTATGGCAGAAAGTAACCTCACTCTCGCTTCCAGGGCTCAGTCCTTTTCCTTCTACCTTTATTCCCTTCTACGCCATGACTGATAACCGTCATTTTCTAGGCCGCTCAAAGAAGGATCTTGGCGCGCCAGTTCCTCCGCCCAAGAATGTGCTACCAACCGACTACGGGGACTTCCTTCAATCGGTCAAAACTCACATAGCGGGAGAGCGGCTCAAAGCGATTCTATCGGCTAATACCGCCCTCATTCTCCTCTACTGGGACCTTGGGAATCTCATTCTCGCCAAGCAAGACGCAGAACAGTGGGGCAGCAAAGTCATTGACCGGCTCTCACATGACCTCAAAGAGGCGTTCCCGGAAATGTCAGGATTTTCGCCCAGAAACCTCAAATATATGAGGAAGTTTGCAGGCGCTTGGCCGGATCGGGCTATTGTGCAACGCACCATTGCACAAATCCCATGGAGCTCGAACCTCTTGCTATTAGAGAAACTTCAAAATCCAGAAACCAGACTTTTCTACGCTGAGAAAACGCACGCACATAGGTGGAGTAAGGTGGTCTTGGCTCATCAAATCAGTGCCGGTCTTCATGAACGAGAAGGCAAGCTGACCAACAACTTCGGCGTAGCACTCCCACCAAAAGGCTCCGATCTCGCTGTTCAGAAAAAAGTATCGGAAATGATGACTTGGGCATCAGGTAGCGCTCGTTCATTTTTTAGGAAGGGCGATTTTAAGACCCATGAAATATTGGCCCCCTCAGAAAACTTGCTGAAGGCTTTCGAAGATCAAGTAATCCCGATGTTTCTTGGGATCTCCAACAATTCATCAGAATCCGAAACCCTAGTAAAACTTCGCGACACCCTCCTCCCAAAATTCATCTCCGACGCACTCCGACTTGCAGAAACTGAACAACTACCTAAGGAGGCGCTGGCATGAGCTTTACTCTTCCGGAAATGCTACCAGGAATCGAAACTGGCTTAAACAGCGTGGGATTTCTCTTTGGTGCAGGAACTTCGAAGGGGGCTGGGTATCCCTTAATGGGCGATCTAACCAAAGACGTCGTTGCTAAACTCAGCGCTGAAGACCGAGGCACTCTTGAATCTATTTTAGCCCTGAGCGGACTGCAATATGACGAGAGTGAAGGGTCACCGAATATTGAGATCTTAGGAGATCTCGTTATCGAAGCCTCAGTTAACGCTCCCAAAGCTGAGCACAACCAACTCTCCTCGGAGATTCAGCGACTCATCACCGAGATCATACTGTCCGTAGAGAACCCAAATTTAGAAGGCCACGTTAATTTCCTAGACGCCCTGAAGAAAAGAAGTTCAGGCAGCTCAACTAAGGTTACAATTTTTACCACCAATTACGATATCCTATTTGAACTGGCTGCAGGCGAGGTCGGAGTCAGAATGGAAACGGGTTTTGACGGCAGTCTCAAACGCACATTCTCACCTGATGCATTTGGTCTTTCGAGAGGCAGCCTCTCGGCGGGCAGATTCTTAATCAAAAATGAACTGCACATCAATTTGGTTAAGCTTCACGGTTCGATCGCGTGGATGAAGCAAGATGAAACTCTCCACGAAACAGGCATCGACTTGGCAAATCTGACGCATAATCGGGCCATCATTCTTCCCCGCCGGAGGAAAGTTATGGATACCCTGGCACATCCATTCGACCAACTATTTACGAAAGCATCCCGCATTCTCGGCAATGAATGTAAGTATTTAGTGAGCTGCGGTTTCAGTTACGGCGACAAGCATATCAACGACGAGCTGCTGATACCGAAACTACGTGAAGGTAAGATCAGACTTACAGCGCTATGCGGTGCAGAGCCAGAAACGCTAAGCGAATTAACGCCCTTCCCATCATTTCAAATAGGGCTCCCAGACCGCTGCGAGTCCAACCTCTATTCAAAAACTGAGGGGACTGAATTCTGGAAATTCGACGCCCTTGCAGAACTATTAGCTCCCTAAATCAACGATGTCAGAACAATACAAAATAGGCCGCATAACTGGCGTCTTGGCAGACCGGCTCACAATTTCCCTTGATGATCATATTTCGGAAGACGGGGTAGATTCTGGAGTCCCAGAGAATATGACAGTGAACCTACCTGGGGAAGCTGGGCCTACCCCGTTGCTCATCGGGCAGCCAGGAACCTTTGTCGCCGTATCGATCCCTTCGGGACAGCTCCTCGCGATGATTACTGGGATCGACATGAAAGAGACCACACCTTCAGCTGCTGATCTCAAAGCAGCTGTGGCAGAAGACTCCGCCATCCCAGAAACGAACAAACGTGAACTATCTGCAGTTCCCATCGGCACGATTGCTTCAGGAGGACAGTTTGAGCGAGGGGCTGACGTCCTTCCAACAGTGACATCACCAGCATTCGCGGTTTTCCCACAAACCATCAACTCAATTTACCAGCAATACGCAGAAGGGAATTTCTCGCTTGGGCATCTCTCATTGGTTCCTGAGCAAAAGGCAAACATCAACCTTGATTCTTTCCTTTCCAGACATGGAGCAATTTTAGGTCAGACGGGAGGAGGTAAATCTTGGGCAGTCGCTTCATTTCTTCAGAAGATCGCGGCATTCCCACAGTCGACAGTCGTGCTGTTTGATCTCCATGGAGAGTATGCGCAAGCCTTCGGAGATGATGCAGAAATAATCTCAGGCGATGACATCGAGCTCCCGTATTGGCTGATGAACAGCGAAGAATTGTTGGGCCTGATGGTGGATCGTAGTGAGTCGGCAGCCCCCAATCAGATCGCCAAATTCAAAAGCTTGCTTCAATCGGCGAAGGAGTCCCATGCGGAGAACCAATCGCTTGGAATAGAAAAAATCACGATCGATACGCCTGTCTACTTTGATTTCGAAGCTATCCTGAGCGACTTTCGAGCCTTAGATGACCAGATGGTTCCTGGAGCAACAGGAAAGCCTAAACAAGGCCCCTTGTTCGGCCAATTCACGCGGCTACTCATGAGAGCTGATTCTCGACTCAGTGATCGGCGCTACGACCTAATTTTTAAGCCTCAGACTTACAACACGAGCGCCTCGATGGAGGACTTGTTTAGAAAGCTTCTTGGTGAGAAAAATGACGACAAGAAGAGGGTTGTCGTCATTGACCTGAGTCCTGTTCCATTCGATGTCAGGAATTCGGTGATCTCTCTAATTATGCGATGTCTCTTTGATTTCTCGTATTGGTTCCGAAGAGTGAACGGAACGACATATCCCATCTCCGTTTTTGCCGACGAGGCTCACATCTATCTAAACGATCAGGACAGCGATGCTCGGTCGACCCGGGAGTCGGCAGAGAGGATTGCGAAGGAAGGACGAAAATATGGCATCAGCTTAACCGTCATTAGCCAGAGGCCGAGAGAGGTTTCTTCCACGATCCTCTCACAGTGTAATTCATTCCTTTGTTTGCGAATCTCCAATCCAGACGATCAGAACTATGTCAAAAACCTGCTGCCGGATTCAGTTAGGGGAGTTACAAGTATGTTTTCAACGCTGCGAAGAGGTGAAGCAATATTGCTTGGTGACTCAGTGATGATGCCAACAAGGATCAAGATTGACCGCCCTGCTCCAACGCCGCACAGCGAAGATACCTCATTCTACGATTGCTGGAATGAAGATCCTAGCGAACTGAATGTAGCTGCGGTGCTAGATGCGTGGAGAAGGCAAAGCTCTAGTCAGAGCTAACTCGGACCAATGAAATTCACCGAAGCCCAACTCGAATCCGCCATCATCGAGCTTCTTGCAGACGCAGCGTTCCCCTTACTTCAAACAATGTACAAAAAAAGCCCTTATTCGCAATAGAATATAGGGCTAAAGAAATATGGTGGGCAGAGAAGGATTCGAACCTTCGTACACTTTCGTGAACAGATTTACAGTCTGTCGCCTTTAACCACTCGGCCATCTACCCCCAGGTAATTTTGAATAGGCTTAGAATAAGCTACTCAAGGTTGTGTGCCTTTGTAGGCGCGGCGATTTCTATGAGTAGTTGGGTTTTGTTGCAAGATAAAAAAGGTATTTTCTTCATTAAAAATTCTGCCGGCGTTTCTACTTGAGCTGTGAGAAACTGATATTCAAAGAATAGTGAAATCGTCTTCTGCTTCTCAAGAACGCATCTCGTTTTGGCTAAATTTCTCTCTTCTGCCCTTTTTTCCCAATAGAGTTGGAGAAAACTGAGAAAAATCTTTCTATGGACACATTCCTCGCTTGGAATTTTGAAACTTAGATCTATTTTGTCGCCATGAACAGGTTCACCACAGCCATTCTTGCCACGACTTGTCTCCTTCTTGCTCCTTCTTGTAGCTTTTTGAAGCGGGGCTCTACAGCTGTTCAGAATATTTCTAGCGCTGCTTCGAGTAGCGTGCAGAAGGTTTCGAGTGCCACCTCCAGCAGGGTGAAGGGTATTTCTAGTGCTGCCTCGAGCAGTGTGCAGAAGGTTTCGAGTGCTACCTCCAGTAGGGTGAAGGATATTTCTAGTGCTGCTACCTCGAAGGTCTTAAGACGCGGTGCCCCTGACACTCCCGGGAGCCTCCTGAGTGAGGCTGTCGCTCTAGAACAAGCTGGCAAGACGTCTAAGGCTCACGGGTTGTATAAGAAAATCGTCAAAGATTATGCACTATCCGATGAGGCAGCAGAAGCTTCTTTCCGCCTTCCTGAGAGCCTCTATCGCCAGAATGAATTGCGTGATGCTTTTAATGACTATCAAAAGTTCCTCGATAATTATAAGAGCAGTTCCCATTATGCTATGGCTCTCAAGCGCCAGGAGGATGTCGCCCATAAAGCTGCCGATGGCCATATCAAGCAGTCTTTCCTAGGTCTTAAGTCAAAAATCAGCCCTTCTGTTGCTGTTAAGATGCTGGAGCAGGTGATTACTAATGCACCGCAGGCAGACAGTGCTTCGCGTGCGCAGTTCAAAATAGCGCAACTTCTTCAGAAGGAGGAGAAGTACAATTCCGCTCTCGATGCCTATCAGAAGGTCTCAGGTCTCTACCCTTCTAGTAGAGAAGCTCCCCAAGCGCTCTTTAATACAGGCTCTCTCTATGTTCGTGAGACGAGAAACGGCAACCGCAACCAGGCCAATATTGGCCGCGCTAAGGATGCTTTCTATGATCTGGTGAATCTCTATCCATCCAGCAAGTTAGTGCCAGCTGCTCGCGGGCAAATCAAGAAACTCAACCAAAGTGATGTGATGCGCAGCTATGAGACGGCTCAGTTCTACGAGAAGAAGAATCAGCCTAAAGCCGCTATTTTCTACTACAATGAGGTACTTAGTCGTGCGAAGTCTGGCTCTCTCCATGATCTCGCTAAGAAAAAAATTGCTGAACTGGGAAGTCGTTGAACAGAATACATCATTTCATGTCTGCTTTCCTTAAGCTCTGTCTCTTCTGCATCACGTTACTCACTTCTTGCGCGGGCTATCAGCTGGGCGGTTCTAAGCCTAACTTTCTCGCGAATGTCTCTAGTGTTTCTGTGCCTCAGTTTAAAAACAAGACACTCGATGCTCGTGTTTCACCACTAGTGACGAGCTCTGTGGTGGATGAATTTTTAGAAGATGGCACACTGAGGGTCAAACGCTTTGAAGAGGCTGACAGTGTGCTAGAGGCAACTGTGGCTGAATTAGAGTACAAGCAGCTTCGCAGTGAGGAATTTGACACTCTACGCCCACTAGAACTAGAACTCAATATTGCCGTCACTTGGGAGTTGCTTGCTAATACGCCTGAGAGAAAAATTCTGGCGAGTGGAAAAGCTTACGGACGAACAAGCTTCTTCTCAGAGGTGAATCAAGCGACGGGTCGAACCAATGCGAATTCAGAAGCGAGTCGAGACGCTGCTCGCCAGATTGTATCAAGAATTGTCGATGGCTTTTAGGGGATGATTACTTTTGTACCCACCCCTATTGGCCACCGAGGAGACATCACTTCGCGCGCGCTAGAGGTGCTCAGTGAGGCGGATATCATCTGCTGCGAGGACACTCGCCATTCTCGCCCTTTACTCAAGCACTATGAGATCGATAAGCCTCTGGTCTCTCTCCATGATCATAATGAAGCCCACAAGGCTGAAGAAATTGTTCAGAGGGCTATTAAGGGAGACGCTATTGCTGTGATCTCAGATGCGGGTATGCCAGCTATTTCAGACCCAGGCTACCGCCTTCTACGTGCGTGTATCCAACACGGTGCTGACTACACAGTTCTCCCTGGCCCCTCAGCGGTGCTGACTGCTCTGGTTGGCTCAAATTTCCCTGTACATTCCTTTTATTTCGGAGGGTTTTTATCTCAGAAGAAGGGTAAGCGCCGCACAGTTCTTGAGCATGCTTGTGCTCAGGATTTCACCTCTGTGTTCTTCGAGTCACCGCATCGGATTCTTTCTACGCTAAAAATCATTGCGGAGTTTGCCCCTGAGCAGCCGATTTGTGTCGCCAGAGAGCTGACTAAGAAGTTCGAGACATATCACCGAGGCACGGCACACCATCTCGCCGAATACTTTGAAAAAAAAGCGGCTAAGGGTGAAATCGTTCTTCTTGTCGCCCCATCAAGCTATCAGCTTATTGCACCCCATCCAGACATAGCCGATGCTTAGCTTTTCGACATGTTGGAACAATAGCCGACATACAGAAGGCGAGCCTCTTATTGATGAGATCTTAGAGCTAGGATTTTCTAACATTGAGCTGAGTCACGGCACGATGATCACGAAGTTACCAGGGTTTCAGAAAGCCTTTCGTGAGAATAAATTTCACTGTGTGGGGATTCATAATTTTTTTCCCTCTCCAGTGGAGGTGATGATCGATGCTCCTGATGCCTACGAATACACCTCCCATCGGGCGTGGGATCGGCAGCGCGCCATGGATATGACAGTGCGCACACTTGAGCTCGCAGCTGAGTTTAAGGCTTCCTACGTGGTTCTTCATATGGGCTCGGTCCCGCTCAATCCGAAGCGCTATACAAAGGCGCTCACAGAAATGGTTAAAAACGAGCAAGGGGAGACCAAAAAGTTCCTCAAGCTCCGTGAAAAATTCATCAAACGCCGCGCGAAAAAAACGAAACTATACTACGCTCGTGCCATGGATGCTCTCGAGGAGCTTGCCCAAAAAGCAGAAGAATACCAGGTGAAGCTTGCTGTAGAATCTCGTAGTCGCTACGAGGATCTCCCCTCTGAGCCAGAAATGATCGAGCTCCAAGAGCATTTTAAAGATCACCCTTGGGTTGGCTATTGGCACGACTTTGGTCACGTGCAGCTCAAGCATAATCTCGGCCTGCTCAATCATCATGATTGGCTGGAGAGTATGTCTGAGCACTTGCTGGGCTGCCATGTGCACGATGTCTATTATCCACACCGTGATCACCGGACACCACTGACTGGTGAACTTGATTTCAAAGACCTTCTTCAGTTTGTCAAACCTGAGCTACCACACACTTGGGAACTCAGCCCTACTAGAAAAGCTGAGGAAATCCGTGAGGCTCTCGCTGCCTGGAAACAGGTCTTCCCGCAGACTCTGTAGTCAGCTGAGTCTAGCCACTGAGTCCCGCATCCATCGTGGAGCGCAGTACACAGTAAGCGAAGTACCCGAGTAGCAGAGTAGCTCCCTGTGCCCGATTAATCTGCATTCGCAGCCACATGAAGGGGAGAATCAGGACTATCACCCCAAGCATCACTCCTAAGTCCACCCACTCAATGCCCTCAGAGGCTAATGGGTATACAGAAGCTGTGATACCCACGACGGCTAGAATATTAAAGATACAGGAGCCAACGGCATTCCCTGTAATGATATCTCCCTCACCTCGCTTTGCGGCAATGATTGAGGTCGCCAGCTCTGGCAAGGAAGTACCTATCGCAAAGACCAAGAGAGCAATAATGGCCTCAGACACATGGAAATGACGTGCAATCGCCGAACCGTGTGTGACTAACCATTCTGCTCCGAACTTTAGGGTGACTAGCCCAATACAGACTAAGCCTATATTCATGACAATGCGCAGTGATCCACTCTGCTTTACCTTTTCAAGATCTTCTGTTGAAAATTCCTCACTCTCCCCTCCTTCTTTCCCTGCTGATCGAAGGCTCGAGACCACATAGCAGACGATACCCACTGCCATGACGATCCCTTCCCATCTCTGGACTTCACCATCGAGAAGAGAGAGCACAAAGACCAGAGACGCTCCGAGGAGAATCGGTACCTCGCGTTTGATAATCTGTTTGTGAATAGTAATGGGCTTCATCAAGGCTCCCACTCCTAGAATCAGTGCGATGTTGCAGATATTGGACCCAATGACATTTCCCAGAGCGACATCGGGCTTCGGAACAGCGCCGCGCATTGACTCTAAGCAGACAAGTAACTCAGGCGCACTCGTCCCGAAGGCTACGACAGTGAGTCCAACAACAAGGGGAGATACGCCAAATTTCAGAGCGATCTCAGAAGCCCCTTTCACCAGCCATTCTGCTCCATAGTAGAGAGCGACTAAGCCAGCGATCAGCCATAAGATATGTAGGGTCAATTCCACCTTCGCAACCAAGCATATCTACACTAAAGTGCAATACATTTCCCTTACAGCCGACTCAAGAGGTCAGCACGAGGGATTTACATGAGGGATCTACACCAGCACGGCTCTCTGGCACTCAGTCCTAGCTGATGCGGTCACGCATTGGCACCTCTCACCATATGGAGAATGCGCTCATAGATATCCTCAGCACTCGTAATGGTACTATGCGGGTCTCTTGTGATCCAGATAGGCTGTTCTTCTTCATGGACTCGGTCTCGGCCATGGGAGCCTTTGACCAGAGTCGCATCTAGAGGGATGACATCGAGTAATCCACGTAGTCCTAGTTTCTTTTTGAGTAAGAACTGAGCGACTTTGAGCTTAGGGAATGCCAGCTGAGGATCCATAAAGAGCTCAACGGGGTCGTAGCCGGGCTTGCGATGAATATCCACGCAGCGCGCGAAATCTGGTGCCTTCGCATCATCTTGCCAGTAATAATAGGTGAACCAAGCGTCTTGCTCAGATACAGCTACATAGTCCCCTGCTCTCTCACTTCCGGGAGATGAGACAGGGTAGAGGCTCTCTGAGAGGCGCACTTCTTCGACTCCATCTACCTCTCCCAGTAGTGCTTCCACTTCTGCTTTCAGACTGACGTCGTTCACATAGACATGGGCGACTTGGTGGTCAGCCACAGCGAAGACCTGACTCGCGCCACAGTCTAACATTTCTAGCCCTAGTTCCTCCTTAATCGTGATCCAGCCTTTTTCTCGAAAAATACGGTTGAGATGAATCGGTCGACTGACTTTAGAAATGCCATATTCAGAGAGTAGTGCCACCTTGATGCCGCGCGCCTCATAAAACTCGACAAGATCTCTCAAGACCTCATCCACACCTCGCAGCTCAGCCACCATTTCTGGAGCTCCTGGCCCGTATTTCTGAAGTCCATAGTCTAAATGTGGGATATAGACGAGGCTCAGTGTAGGCTCGTGCTTCTCCTCCACCCATTTCGCAGACTCAGCGATCCACTTTGAGCATGGTAGCCCAGCTCCTGGCCCCCAGAAGGTGAAAAAAGGAAACTCGCCAAGATCCGCCTTAATCTCCTCACGCATCGCCATCGGGTGGGTGTAGACATCAAAGACCTTTCTCCCATCTGCTGGGTACATGGGACGTGGCGTGATACTATAGTCTGCGGAACTATACATATTATACCACCAGAAGAGCTTCGCGCAGGTGAAGTCAGGCAGTTCTGCGCGGAGCTGATCCCAGATTTTCGTGCCCTTCACGATATGGTTACTTTGTTTCCAGAATTTCACCTCTGCATCCTCTCGACTATACCAACCATTCGCGATAATCCCGTGCTCGGCCTCGGTGCGGCCAGTCACATAGCTCGACTGGGCAGTACAAGTGACAGCTGGAAATGCTGGAGGAAAAGAACTCACATTGGCCTCTGCAGTATATTGCTTCAAAAAGGGAGTTTCCTCCCCGACGAGGCTTTTGGTTAATCCCACTACATTGATAACTGCCACTCTCTGCATGCTCTATTCATAGCTCCTCTCCCAGACAATGCAATAGAGAGCTCTAGGAAGAAATGGAGCTCTCTCGTGCCTATCTATCCATGGCTACCTATTTGCCGTAAGGGGGCTGATAGTACTCTTTTCCAGTGCTAGAATGACCTGCAATAACACTTGTAATCTCCTCCGTTCTCAAGACACTCGAAGCATGAAAATACAGTCTGCTGAATTCGAGAAAAGTGCCCCTAGCTATGCGGATTGTCCAGAGGCCAGCTTACCTGAGTTCGCTTTTGTCGGGCGCTCCAATGTCGGTAAGTCCTCGCTGATTAATATGCTCACCGGAAAGGATAAACTCGCCACTGTCTCCTCGACACCAGGGAGAACCCAGATGATTAATTTTTTCCAAATTGATCGCCGCTGGAAGCTCGTTGACCTCCCAGGCTACGGCTACGCGAAGACTTCCAAGAAGAATAAAGAGCGTTTCCGTGAGTTTGTCTCTGAGTATTTATTAGAGCGTGAGCCTCTGCTTTGTGTCTTTGTTCTCATCGACTCTCGCCTACCACCACAGCCCATAGATCTGGCGTTTACGCAGTGGCTTGTTGAGTCAGAGATACCCTTTGTCCTAGTCTATACGAAGGCGGATAAGACAAAGCCCGGGGCCCTCCAAAAAACACAGAAAGAGTTCCTCAAAGGCATGGAAGAGTACTGTGAAGCCCCTCCAAGAACCTTCATTACATCTGCCAATAAGCGAGATGGACGCAAAGATCTGCTAGAATTCATCCAACTAGCTCTCTCTGCGAATAGTTCTCAGTAGACTACATTCTCTCTGGCACTGAGATACCAAATAGACCCAGACCTGTCTTCATCACACGACTGGTCTGCTCACACAGTGCGAGGCGCGTCATTTTCACAGAACCCTCACTCTTTAGTACATGGCAGGCTGCGACAAAGGAGTGATAGGCCTTGGCGAGTTCGAGGAGATAGCTCGCGAGGATGTTCGGTTTATAGTCATCTAACACTGTTGGCAGAGCTTCCCCGAAGCGGCTTAGCATACGGACAAGGTGGATTTCTTCTTTCTCTGAGACCGTGAACTCACTTGGCTCAAGCACCACCTCTTGATCTAGGTTTCGTAGAATCGAAGATGCTCTCACATAGCTATAGAGAAGGTAAGGTGCCGTGTCACCCTCCAGTGCCACCATTTTTTCAAGATCAAACATGTAGTCTGAGGCGCGATTATGAGAGAGCTCTGTGAATTTCACAGCTCCCACGCCAATGAGCTTGGCTAATTCCTTTTGTTCTTCCACTGGGAGGTGAGCACTTTTTTCTTTGAGAACATTGGCAGCAGCTGCCGTCGCATCATCGAGGATGTCCATGAGTTTTGGCAGATCACCATCTCTTGTCTTTAGTGGCTTGCCGTCTTTGCCTAAAATCGTGCCAAAGGAGACGTGGCGAAACTCAATCTCGCGACCACGGCGCTCTGCAATATCAAATAATTGTCTAAAATGCAGGCCTTGGCGTGCATCCACGACATAGAGCGCGCGATCTGCCTTCCACTCATTGGCACGGTAGTCGATGGTTGCGATATCCGTTGTCGCATAGTTGTAGCCACCGTCTTTCTTACGCACTAGCATGGGGCAGTCTTGCCATTCTCCATCCCGATTTTCTAAGAATGGGTCTTTCTTCTCTGCGAGTGCACCACCACTAAAGACACAGAGGGCACCATCTGACTCTTTAGCGAGATTTTCTTTCTCTAGCTCCTCAATGACTTCGGCGAGTTGGTCATTGTAATAACTCTCTCCTAACCAGTGATCAAAGCTCACACCCAGTCGATCATAAATCGCATTAAGACCATCCATGGAAACCTGCACACATTTCTGCCAGATCTCATGGTTTTCACGATCACCTTGTTGGAGTTTGACGAGTTCGTCACGGCATTCTTGGGCAATCACCTCGTCCTCTTTCTTGAGCCGGTTGACCTCTTGGTAAACACGGAGTAACTCTGCTAAAGGGTCATTGGTTAGAGCACTTTGATCTAACATTGTTTTCCAACCATAAATAATCATTCCAAACTGAGTGCCCCAGTCTCCAATATGGTTATCCGTGATGACATTATAGCCAAGATAGCGGGCAATGCGCTGGAGTGAGTCCCCTATGATTGTTGAGCGAATATGCCCTACATGCATAGGTTTCGCCACATTTGGCGCTGAAAAATCAACCACAATGGTCTCACTCCGCACCAGCTCTGGCACACCTAGACGAGTGTCCTTATAGAGAGTCGCGAAATGCTGACTCCAGCCCACTTGCTCAATGCGGAAATTAATGAATCCAGGGCCTGCAATATCAGCACTCGCGAGCCCTTCTAGCTCTAGATGATCGACAATAGTCTGAGCGATTTCTCGAGGATTTGCGCCAATATGCTTCTTAAGCATCATGGCCACATTACTCTGGTAATCTCCAAATTGTAAATCTGCTACTGCTGCTAACTGCACAACAAAGCCCTCTGGTAGTGTGTAGCCAGCAGCCTCGATGGCACGCGTGAGTTTTCCCTGTAATTGCTCTAAAAGTGTCATGACCTTACAAATTCAATGAAGGGCAACGACCCAGCTGGCAAGCTAGAATAGTAACTTCACCCAACTAATGTCAGATTTAGCGCTCTGTGTGGATACGAGAAGGTCTGGAGCCTAAAATTTCTAAGACACACTCAGCACTCTGAGCCTCAGCGAGTTCTCTTCTGACCTCGCAGTTATTAAACATCTTAGCAATCGCTGCCAACGTCTGCAGATGCATGTGATACTGCTTCCGGGGCACAACAAAGAGTAAAAGAAAATTAACCGGGGCATTATCGAGGGCCTCAAAATCAATGCCTTTCAGTGAGCGGCCAAAGACAGCTACAACATTGTCAATCTCATCCGAGAAAGCATGTGGAATGGCAACTCCAGAGCCAATTCCCGTGCTAATCTGGTCTTCCCTACTATGGAGCGCTTCCAGAATGTCCTCTTTTGTTTCACCCTCTAGCATATTGAGCGTCTGTAGGTGCTCAACAAGTTCGACAATAGAACCCCAGTGATCCACTGATTCCATCTCTAGAACGACCTGTTTAGGTGTTAATAAGCTAGCTAATTTCATTTCTGATTCACTATTTCGGAGAACATACAATATATACGTCGAGAAAATCAGTGATAACGAGAAAGCACACGACGAGCAAGTTCTTTCTGCTTCTGCCCTCACGGTCAAAAATGAGATTTTCGCTCAGTCCTTAAAATAGGCTTAAAGAGATACCAAATGTCGATGCACTAAGAAACTAGATCAGACCCACCACATCAATGGATGCTTTTATGACACCAACGGCAATACAGAACCACCTTCTTTGTGACTTTCGTTAGGGCACCTCCGGTAACCTGCTTTCGATAAAAAATGCCTTCAGATTTTTTTCAGATCAAGGCAAACACAATCTTTTTTGAATGGATTCATAAAAATTATGGACTACACAGAGATGGAGAAAATCGGTGGTATTTTTAGAAATGAGGTTACCGGAGGTGTCCGTTAGTATAAGGTTTTTCTTGGGCCTTGCTCAGGTTCTTTTTCCGCCTCTTCCATGAGCTCGAAATCTCCTTCTTCACAGCAGCGCACAAAGCCCTCGCCATAGCCTTTGAGCTTATCCCAGCATTCACGAATATCTTCTGCCTCATCATTGGTGATTGAGCTATCTAGTGCGGCTGTTGAGATTCTAGAGAGCAGACTTGAGAACTGCATGACAATCTCATTGGTCGCTGGCAGGACTTCAAAGCCCTGTTCACAGTGACTCTCTGGATTTCTAACAAAGTAGCCACCGCACTGTTCACAGAGCCACTCTATAATTTGTTGCGACTCTGTTAGTTTATAAATCTCTATAATTCGATCCAGCGGGTTACGACTGCCTGATCCACCCTCTGACTGCTCTTGAGCCCACTTGTAGACTAAGGAAAGAGAGATCCCTAACTCTGAAGCAACGGCTTTAGGGGATGTGTCTGCAAAAGCTTTTTTTAGAACTTCATGAGATTCCATGCATTAAATCTAGAGAATCGATTTCATAATAGCAAGACAGGGCTGAACATTCTTTCCATTGATCTTAAACACCAAAAAAACACCACAATAAACACTCATGGGAAAAGAAAAACCCGGAGTGTAAAACTCCGGGCTTCATCGCCGAGTGGCAGAGGGGGTGAGATTCGAACTCACGGTGGGTGTAACCCCACGTCGGTTTTCAAGACCGGTGCATTAAACCACTCTGCCACCCCTCCGTGACTCGTGCGAGCGGCGGGAAATTGCACGAGAACAAAAAAAAAGGCAAGTAAACAATTTCATTTTTTTCACCTTTTTAAAGCCAGCTATTTCTCTGCATTCTAAGGGCACTCATTTTCTCATTTTCTCGCAAGAATGATAAAATCATAAAAATCAACCTCTTCTCTACATTTGGGGGTTTGATTCTGCTAAAAACGAGCTATAGAGATGCCAGCCATGCTGGATATAAAAGAAATTCGTGAGAATGCTGAGGAGTTAAAACAACGTATCGCTCAGCGCGGATGTGAATCACATAGCCTAATTGATGAAGTTATACTCTGTGATGAGGCACGCCGTAAAATTGAGACCCAAAAGCAAACGCTCCAAGCTCAGCGTAAGTCCACCTCAAAGAACATCGGAGCCCTCATCGCTCAAGGTCAAGACCCCTCAGAGATCAAGGCGGAGGTGAAGGAAATTGGTGATCAAATCAGTGTCTTAGAGGCTGAGACCAATCAAGTTTCTCAAAAACTCAATCACCTTCTCTTAAGTATTCCCAATGCACCTCACGAAGCTTGTCCAGTGGGTGCTGATGAAAATGACAACCCTGAAATTCGCACTTGGGGTGAAAAGCCTGATGTCAAAAACCCTAAAGACCATGTCGAGCTAGCAGAGCTTCACCAACTCATCGACTTTGAAGCGGCAGCGAAGATCTCAGGATCTGGATTTGCTGTCTATAAGGGCAAAGGCGCTAAACTCGAGCGCGCGCTCATTAACTTTCTACTCGACCTCCAAACACAAGAACACGGCTACACAGAAGTCAATGTGCCACATATTATTCGCCGCTTCTGCATGGAGGGTACGGGCCAACTCCCTAAGTTCGAGGACGATATGTACGGTCTCGAAGACGGGGCTATGTTTCTCGCTCCCACCGCAGAAGTTCCCGTGACAAATCTCTATCGTGAAACTCTGCTCAAGGAATCTGATCTGCCCATTAAAATGACCGCCCACACACCCTGCTTCCGCCGTGAAGCTGGTAGTGCTGGCCGTGATAACAAAGGCATTATTCGCATGCACCAGTTTGACAAGGTCGAGCTTGTTCAGGCTGTACACCCCGATCATTCTTGCAGGGAACTCGAGGCTCTCACCGGTCACGCAGAAGCTGCTCTAGAAAGACTCGGTCTACACTATAGAACCATTGAGCTATGTACCGGAGACGTCGGCTTTAGTGCCTGCAAGACCTACGACATTGAAGTCTGGGCCCCTGGACAAGGGAAGTACCTCGAAGTCTCTAGCTGCTCAAATTTTGGTGATTATCAAGCACGCCGCATGAAGTTACGCTTTAAAGATGCTGATGGAAATAACCGCTTCTGCCACACCCTCAATGGCTCAGGCACCGCTCTTCCGCGCCTCTACGTCGCCCTACTTGAGCAGAACCAGCAGGAGGATGGCTCCGTGCTCATTCCTGAGGCACTAGTTCCTTATTTTGGAGCTTCTAAGATCGGCTAAAACTCTACACCATCACGGCTTGCACACCCCGGCAAGCCAGTGTAAGAGTCTCATCCCCCTCGCACGGACAATTTCTGACAGACTACAAACTCATGATTAAGTGGATATTACAAAAGATCGTTGGCAGCAAAAACGAGCGCGAAGTAAAGCGTCTCGCCCCCGTTATTGCCAAGATCAATGAAATTGAAGAAGCTCTTCAAGCTGAACCAGAAGAGGCACTCATGCAGAAAGTGCAGGGCTGGCAGCAGCATCTTCATCGCTACTTACCACTTGAAGCCCCCACTAAGCGCCAGATTGAAAACCTCCGTGCGGACGAACTCGCTGATCTCGCTGAAACTATCGAATCTCGCCTAGCGTCACTGCGAGAGGAGTATCCCACTCTTCCTACTGTGGGCACCACAGCCGAGTCCATCGAAGCCGGTAAAGCCGCCTTTCATGAGATTGAGGACTCGTTTCATGAGAAGCGCGCGAAATACCTAGAGCAGATTCTGCCCGAGGCCTACGCTGTTGTGAAGAATGCTGCGCGCCGCCTCTGTGGCCAAATTGCCGAGGTTTCTGATCAGCAGATTGAGTGGAATATGGTGCACTTCGATGTTCAGCTCATCGGAGGCATTGCCCTGCACCGTGGACTCATTGCAGAAATGCAAACGGGTGAGGGAAAAACTCTCGTCGGCACCTTGCCAGTATTTCTCAATGCTCTTACAGGTCTTGGCGTGCACGTCATCACTGTGAACGACTACCTTGCGAAGCGTGACTCTGACTGGATGGGCTTCCTCTACCGCTCACTTGGACTCACCGTGGGCTGTATCCAGAGCATGATGCCACCGCATTCTCGAAAAGAGCATTACGGCTGTGACATCACCTATGGGACAAACTCAGAATTTGGCTTTGACTACCTACGTGATAATGGCATGTCGAGCTCTAAGGCTGAGCAAGTTCAGCGCAGTCACTACTTCGCTGTGATTGATGAGGTCGACTCCGTGCTCATTGATGAAGCCAGAACGCCTCTTATTATCTCGGGCCCATCCACTGTTTCTAACACTGAGCAATACATCCGCTACCGCGCGCAGGTAGAAGACCTTGTCAAGCGCCAGAGCATACTCTGCAACGAGCTCGCCACAGAGGCGAAAAAAGCACTCGAAGAAGGTGACGAAGAAACAGCAGGCCGCGCGCTCTTTAAGATCAAACTCGGTAACCCCAGAAACCGCCAGCTTCTACGCACCCAAGAAGAGCCTGAGGTTCGCCGCTTACTAGAAAAGACGGAACTTTCCTTCTACCAAGACGCCCAAAAGAAAGAACTCTACAAAGTCAAAGAAGAGCTCTACTACACCATTGATGAAAAAGGCCACGATGCCGACCTCATGGATTTGGGCCGCAAGCACCTCTCTCCAGATGATAGCGACGCCTTTGTCCTCCCAGACTTAGCCACAGAATACGCAGAAATTGATGCGAACACAGAGCTTAGCGAAGAACTTCGCGCGGCTCAAAAGGAAGAACTCAGCAATAAGTTAGAAGAACAAGGAATCAAGGTTCACTCGATCTCACAGCTACTTAAAGCCTACTGCCTCTATGAAAAGGACGTCGAGTATGTGGTCGAGGAAGGGAAAGTCTGTATCGTAGATGAGCAGACTGGCCGTAAGATGGCAGGCAGACGCTGGTCAGATGGCCTCCACCAAGCAGTCGAAGCCAAAGAAGGTGTTCAAGTGGAAGCAGAGACTCAGACCTATGCCACCATCACCATTCAGAACTACTTCCGTCTCTATGAGAAGCTAGCAGGTATGACAGGAACAGCGGAAACAGAAGCCGCTGAATTCCATGATATTTATCACCTCGATGTCCTTCCGATTCCAACTAACAGGCCCAATCAAAGAGAAGACCTCAATGACCAAGTCTTTAAAACTCGCCGTGAGAAATACAATGCCGTGGTCAATAAGATCCAGGAAGCCCACGAGCGCGGCCAGCCCGTTCTGGTAGGAACAGCCTCTGTAGAGGCCTCAGAAACTCTCGCTCGTATGCTCAAACGCGCGAAGCTTCCTCACAAAGTCCTCAACGCCAAGCACCACGAGCAAGAAGCGGATATCATCATCAATGCTGGTCAGCGAGGTGCCATCACCGTCTCCACCAATATGGCTGGACGTGGTACAGACATTAAACTCGCTGAGGGTATCGAAGAACTCGGCGGACTCTTTGTCATCGGCTGTGAGCGCTACGAGTCACGCCGTGTGGATCGCCAGCTACGTGGTCGATGCGCGCGCCAGGGTGACTCGGGCATGAGCCAGTTCTATATCTCATTTGAAGATGACTTGATGAGAAACTTCGCCGCCGCGGACAAGATGACTTCCATGATGGAGCGCCTTGGCATGGAAGAAGGAGAAGCTCTCGAGCACAAGTGGCTCAACCGCTCAGTGGAAACAGCCCAGCGCCGTGTTGAGCAGCGCAATTACCAGTGGAGAAAGCGCGTTCTCGATTATGATGATGTCATGAATCAGCAGCGTGAAGTGGTCTATGGATACCGTAATGAAGCCCTCAATACGGAGAATCCACGCGAACTCATTGATGAAGTCATTCACGAAGTCATCCCCGAGCGCGTTCATCACTACATGGAAGGCCGTGATGAAGGGGCTGCAGACTATGCAGAGATGATTAACTGGATTAACATCACCTTCCCACTGGGTCTCACTATCGAGGAATCTGGATACCACGATAAGACCACGGTGGAAATCATCACAGACCTCACAGAGCGCGTCATAGCGGCCTATGAGAATAAGTGTGAGAAGGAAGAACCCACGATGCTCGATGATCTAGAGCGTCATATTATTCTCTCAGCCATCGATGACCTCTGGCAGAAGCACCTCTATAACATGGATGCACTGCGCGAGGGTATTTCTCTGCGAGCTCAAGGTCAGAAAGACCCACTTGTTGAGTACAAGAATGAAGCCTACAGCTTATTCTCAGAGCTCATGAATAGCATCAAAGGGCAAGCTCTCGGTAACCTCTTCCGCTCCACAACAAATCCGAATAATTTCCAAGATTTCCTTCGTGAGATGAATGTGGATCCCGATATGCTCGCACAGCTAGAAGCCGCGCGAGCTCAGAGCCAGCAGCAAGCGCAAGTCACAGCTTCTAATGCCGTGAATCCTGCCAATATCAATCTTGCCACCAAAGATGGGAAACCAGCTAAGAAGATCAATCTTCCAAAGCGCAAGCCCATTCAAATCAAGCGCCAGAAAAAGGACTCAGAAGAATAGAGGAGACCTTCTACCCTTAAAGTGACCTTCATAAGCCATCCGTGTAGGGTGGCTTTTTTAGTGAGTGCTCTTAGATTTATTGGTTCAAGTTCCATTGGAGTGACAGGAATGATGGTCTCTACAAAACTCCATGTTGAGCTCTCAGGTTTTTCTGCTATGCTGCAAATATGAGGTTTTTTACCACTCTTTTCTGTTTGTTCCATCTCTGCATGGGGACAGACTGCTTAGGAGAGAACGCCTTAAGCATGGAGAAGACCTTCGCAAAGACTTCTCATGGAGAACTTGTAGAAGACAACGCCTCCTCCTTACGCTCTCTTGGTAACCGTCTCTTCTACTTCCCCGCCAATATTCTGACAAAAAATCCTGGAGACTACGGATACCAGTACGAGGAAGTCGAATTCCAAGCTGAGGATGAGACAAAGCTCCACGGCTGGTTCATTCATCCTAGTGTGAAAATGCCAAAGGGTACTGTCGTCTTTTCCCATGGAAATACTGGTTCTATCGGTACACATTTTGGGTTTTGTAGCTGGCTGGTGAAGGCTGGCTACCAAGTGTTCATTTATGATTACAGAGGATTTGGAAAATCAGCCGGCACACCAGAACGCGCCGGGATGGTTCGAGATGCCGCCGCAGCCTTTTCCTACGTGCAGACCCGAGCTGATATCGTAGCGGATCAGATCATTTCTTTCGCGCATAGTCTGGGAGGAGCGAAGTCCATTACAGCACTTGCTCATGCTAAACCAGAAGGGCTCAGAGCTGTGATCGCTCACGGGACATTTGCATCCTACAAGACTGTGGCGATTCATCACGCAGGCCTGCTTGGTAAGACTATCGTTACTGATCACTTAGCGCCAAAGGATCATATCGCCAAATTAGCAGGAACTCCTATCTTACTCATTCATGGTACAGAGGATAGCACTGTCCCTATTAGCGAAGGTAAGGCTCTCTACGAAGCTGCCCAAGAACCTAAGACATTCTGGGAAGTGGAACATGGCACACATAACAAAATTCTCTATCAGAATCAGCAAGAGTACCGCCACAAGATCTTAGCCTGGCTCGATGATTTAGTGAAACAACCCTAAAGATAAGGGTAAAGACAAGGGTATCTGGGATAATCTGGAGCTCCTCCCCACCTACAGTCCAAGGTCGATACCAAAGCGCTTCAAAATTACCGCAAAGAGCGCGAACAGGATCATGGTTCCTAAACAATAAGCTCCCAGTACCCATGCGAAGTGTAAGCCTTTGCGCAGCATCCATGGAATAATGAGAAACATCGGCAAAGTAGGAACCACAAACCAGAATGTATACCAAGCATGATTGGCTATTTTTTCCATTCGCTGGTCTCCAGAGTGATCAAAAAACATCCAGATCATCGCCAGTATGGTCACCAGTGGCAGTGAGGCGATCAGGGCACCGAGTCGGTCACTGCGTTTTGCGACTTCTGAGATCAAAACAATCAGACCAGAAGTCAGTAAGTATTTTATCCAGATGTTCATGATGTCTTGAGTAAAAACGATGATTCCGTATGTTCCAGAGAAATCATAATCGTATGTCACGTATTCTCATTTTTATCAGCCTAGCACTCAGTGCCTGCACTCCTGCTCAGCAGGCACTCAAGCCAGTAGCGACACCTCAACAAGTAGCTCAACAATCAAGTACCACCTCACAGCTCAGCCCTGCTCAAAAAGCAAAAATTGGCTATAAAATCTGGCAGAATGAATCTGCGGGTAAGGTCGAAGGTCTCACCGCATGGAACCAAGGCGAGGAATTCCCCTCCCTTGGAATCGGCCATTTCATCTGGTACCCAAGTGGCTTCCGAGGCCGGTGGACAGAGTCCTTTCCACAGTTCATTACTTTCGCTCGCGCACGAGGACAGGCAAACATCCCCGCTTGGATCGGAGATGCCAGAGTCTGCCCTTGGAATACTCGAGCGGAGTTCCAGCGTGATTTCCATGGGGCTCGTCTGAGTGAGCTCCGTACTTTCCTTAGTCGAACCGTGACGCTACAAACAGACTTCATCATCCAGCGCAGCCAAGGTGCCCTGCCAAGTATTCTTGCCGCCGCTCCCAGTCATCGCCGCGCGGCCATCAAGCAGAATTTCTATAATCTCTCTGCCGCGCCCAGTGGTGCCTACGCTCTTATCGATTATGTGAATTTTAAAGGGGAAGGGACAAATCCAGAAGAGCGCTACAATGGTCAAGGCTGGGGACTTCTCCAGGTTCTCGATGACATGCGCCCTACCCCAGCTGGTCAGGCAGCCGCACGTGAATTCGCCGAGGCTGCCAAGCGAGTTCTTGATCGCAGAATTGCTCATTCTCCACAGGCTCGTGGAGAATCTCGCTGGCGTGCTGGCTGGCATAACCGCGCAGACACCTATGCCCAAGCACTCTAGCTGGGATTCTATTTTCTCCACAAACTCTCCCTCCCGCGGTGACTTCAACCTTGAACTCCCTGAGAAAACGCGCACTATGTGGCTACTTTCACCAACCCCAAATCATGAACTCTATGACTATAAAACGCTTTAGCTTGTTGATTGCCGCAGCCCTCACCCTCATTGGACTGAATTCCTGTGGAAACATCTCCTCACCCTCTGGTGACTACTTCGCCTATGACCGCCCAGCGAGTCTCCCGAGTAATCCCAACAATGTTCGAGTCAAGGTCTCCACTTCTAACCAAATGGTCTACGTGTTAGAGGGTGACAAGCCTCTACTTGTGACACCAGTCTCTGTAGGAACTTCAAAAACACCCACTCCCAAAGGCAGCTACCGCATCTTCAATAAAGAAGCGAAGCGCCGAGCCAATACTCATGGATTTGCCACCAAAGGGAACCAAGTGAGGAAAACCTACCTATCAAAAAAACCAGCTGGCTGGTCATTTAAAGGCACTCCCATGCCATACTGGTGCGAGTTTAAGCCCGCATATGGTTTCCACACAGGCTGGCTAAAGCCATTCCCATGCACACACGGCTGCATTCGCCTGCATGAAAATGTCGCCCCTAAGTTCTTCCGTCTCGTAAAAGTGGGGACACCCGTGAGTATCGCGCACTCACAGCCTGAGGACAGCACTCTTGGTAGAAACATTCCAAGACCTCCAGACGCTACCCCACTCCCTGACTACCCAGCGAGCCTCATGCTCAGTGATGCGATCTTCTCCAAGCATAAGAAGCCAACCTATCGCTAATCTAAGTATTGGTAACTACAGTTATGAAATAATCATAAAGCAGGTTTGCGTATGCGCGAACCTGCTTTCTTTTTGTTCCGACTTCAGCAGCAAGCACAATTCGCTGATAGACTTTGAAAATTTTGAGGTAGTCTGATCAGATTTGAGGATGTGATTTTTTTGACAGTTATAAGATCCCATGCTTTCATGGGTCGTTCCTGATCAGCAAACTCTGATTTAATTTCCAAACACAATGAAAAACACACTTATTGCAGCACTTAGTCTAAGTCTTCTACCATTTGTTCACGGAGAAGAGACCAAACAAATGGCGATGACTGCTGCCGAACAGAAAGCAGCAACTCCTGATCAAATTCTTGCTGACCTGATGGCTGGCAACAAGCGCTATGTGGCCGGGCAAATCACAGACCTAAACATTAAAGAAAATATTAAAGCCACTAGCAAAGGTCAGTTCCCTTCTGCTGTGATTCTCTCCTGCCTAGACTCTCGAGTGCCTGTGGAGAACGTGTTTGACCAAGGTATCGGAGATATTTTTGTTGGTCGCGTCGCTGGGAATGTTGAAAATGTCGATATGCTCGGCTCCTTCGAGTTTGCAACTAAGCTGGCAGGCTCAAAGCTCGTCATGGTGCTCGGCCACGAGGCTTGTGGAGCTGTCAAGGGAGCTTGTGACCACGCAAAAATGGGTAACCTCACCGAACTCCTTGAGAAAATCCAACCTGCTGTGGATGCTATCAAAGACCAGTACCCAGAGGATCAGCAAAACTCGAAGAATCTCGAATACGTCAATAAAGTGGTTGAGAAGAACGTCGAAATCACTGTGGCAGACATTCGCAAGAACAGCCCAGTGCTTGCAGAGATGGAGTCCAAGGGTGAAATCAAAATTGTCGGTGCTGTCTACTCTCTCCAGACAGGTGAAGTGACTCTGCTGAAATAAGTCTCCAGTGAGCCCTTAAGACCTTAAGAGCTATTCTAGAACGAATCGATTCTTTCAAAAAGCTCTCACTTGAGTCTCTACTCAATGGGAGCTTTTTTCATGCCTGATTGGATTTCTTCTTTTTCTACTGAGATCTCTCATTAGCCTGTGTCTCATGAAAACCATCGGAATCACTCTCGGTGACCAGGCAGGAATCGGCCCCGAAATTGTAAAAAAAGCGCTCGCTGCCGATTGCTGGAAGTCAGACTATGAGTTTCGCGTGATTGGTGAGCCTATAGAGGTACTACCCGGTCAGCCGAATCTCGAGAGTGCTAAAGCCGCTTACGCGGCTCTCACAGAATCTGCGAGCCTGCTGCGCCGAGGTGATATTGATGCGGTAGCCACAGCCCCTGTTTCTAAGGAATGGCTACATAAAGTCGGGTTTTCCTACCCAGGTCAAACTGAGTTTTTTGCCGATCAACTCGACTGTGAAAACTTCGCTATGTGCCTCAGTGGCAAGCACCTCACAGTGGCTCTTGTCACCATTCACATCCCGCTCAAAGAAGTCTCGAAGAGCTTGAGTCACTCGGAAATTGTGAGAATCGGCCAGCTGCTCTATGCGTTCTGCCAGAAGCGTTCTATCCAACAACCCAGAATCGCTGTCTGCGGGCTCAATCCACATGCTGGCGAGCACGGTGCCTTTGGCCAGGAAGATCTCGAAATCATCGCTCCTGCTATCAAAGAACTCAATACTCTGCACTCTGGTTTCTCAGGCCCCCACTCTGCTGACACGATTTTCCGCCCAGCGGCAGACGGCCACTATGATGCGGTTCTATGTATGTATCATGATCAGGGGTTAATCCCGCTAAAATTGTTAGACTTTGATACTGGAGTGAATACGACATTGGGTCTAACACGTCCACGCACGAGCCCAGATCATGGCACCGCCTACAATATCGCAGGCACAGGCCAGGCAGATCCTAGTTCTATGATTCATGCCATTCAGTTAGCCTGCGAACTCTGCTAATCAAGTTCACTCACAGCAGGTTGTTATCTTTCTACTCACAAATTTTATCTAGCAGCTTTTATCTAGCAGATATTACTTTGCGTCCTTTATCGCCTGGATCATCTTGAGAGCTTCTACGTTACTCTGGATTTGATGCACACGGTGGATTTCTGCCCCACGCAGTGCACCGAGAGCAGTGAGCGCCACTGTTGGCCAATCTCTCAGAGACATCGCCTCATTGTTGAGAGAGCGGCCAATCACAGATTTTCGAGAAACTCCCAGCATCAGTGGTCGATCATGGCAGCGCAATTGATCAAGATACTTGAGTAAAGTGAGGTTATGTGTATCGGTTTTTCCAAAGCCAATACCAGGGTCAAAACACAGAGCTTCTGGCATGACGCCAGCTTTTAGTAGAGCATCATAGCGAGATTGGAAATACTGAAGTACCTCGCGAAGGACATCAGTGTACTGGGGTGAGTTCTGCATCATGCGGGGGCGCCCCTGCATGTGCATCACTACCACACCACAGCCATACTTTGCACATACACTAGGCATCTCGGGATCTCCCTCGAGCCCTGTCACATCATTGACAATAGCAGCACCTGCATTTAGAGCTGCCTCCGCCACAGCAGCCTTTGAGGTATCAATGGAAATCGTGATGTCTGAGCGCTCTCTAATAGCCTCAATCAAAGGAATCGTTCTCTCTAGCTCTTCTTTCAGTGTGACAGATTCTGCTCCAGGACGAGTGGACTCACCTCCGATATCGAGAATAGCTGCTCCCTCGGCCTCCATCTGAAGCGCATGAGCGAGAGCAGATTCTATATCCACAAAACACCCTCCATCTGAGAAAGAATCAGGAGTGACATTAAGAATCCCCATCACCAGCGAGTTCTTAGAAAGATCCAATCGATGTTCTCTGCATTGCCAAATCACAGAAGAAAAATGCCCTTCCCTGCGGCGAAAGACAAGCCCTCACCTGCATTGGTGTCTAGTGAACTCCCTCATCGGGTCTGATAGAATCAAGTTGAGTGTTGCGAAAGAAGAAAGTCGCTTGCTTTTGGTGCAAATCTTGGCAGAGTTTCAAGGGACTTTCGAGGGTGTCCTGAATTCAGAATCATTTCATAGACATGCGAAAACTCATTTCTTCTCTACTTACACTTCTTCTACTCTGCCAAGGGGCTGCGAGTGCTCAGGAAAAATCAATTTCAAAAGGTAAACTAGTCCGTCTGGTCAGGAACCAAGACAATACGATTTCAGAATTCAGCCAGAGTGGTGATGAGCGTGTGCTCGTGAAGCAGACACTCTCAGAGCAATCCAATGGCAGCCGTGCGGTGCTCTCGCGCACCGTCTACCGTAAAGACTCGGATCTGAATCTCCGCAGTGCCAGAATCTATGACGCGAGTGGCACAACACTCTTTCGAGTGGCCTATGGGTACCATAAGGACACGGGGCGCCTCATTGCTGAAAACATGTATGACGCCCGCGTGAAGCGCATGGATGCGAATGGCAAAGAAGCTGTGATTCGCGCCGTGAGATACACCTACGATGCCCATGGTAATCGCAGCAGACCCATTGTATTCACAAGCTTACCCGGGAAAACAGCAGAAGAACTCTTCAATAAAGCCCCAGGCTCTGTGGGTGAAGACGGGACGACATTTCCATTTGAAAATCCCTTCCAAAAACCTCCTGTGAATCCTAACTCGAATAGTCTAGGACAGTAACGACTCTGCTCAGACTCAGCTTCGACTTCGTCCAATGCGCAAGCCACCTGCCTCTAGCATCACTCTAGGTGCTCTGATAGCTGCTGCCACACTCAGTGGTCTATGGAGTGTTAAAAACCGTCCTGAGAACCAGAGTGGCCATGAAACTCAGTCTTCTGGGCAAGATGTGAGCACGGCTCTCCAAAACTCATCCGACCCGTCCGCAAGCTCCCAGCCAAGAGCTGAGATCCCCTCTTCTCTGATAGAATTCACAGAAACATTCCTCGGTCTCACATTTTTAACAACTCCTGCGGCACTCCTCGGTGATTATGAGCTCATTCTTGATGCCGCTTCACAGAAATGGACTGAAATTGAGTTCGAATATTTTGTCAAAATCCACTACGCGATGGAGGCTATCGGACTAGTTCCCGAAAACTGCAATCTTGGCCACCAGCTAATTACAGCGGAAACCATTGGCGCGGGCGGCGCCTACGACCACACCGCAAAACAAATTGTCCTGGGCCATGATTTCGACTTTGGGTCCATCCCCGACCAAGCAGAAGTCATCAAGCTCCTCAGCGTCGCACTCGTCCATCAGCACCAGCCAAATCTCACACCAAGTAGCCTTCAAGAATTCCTCGCGCTACGATCCGTAGAAATGGGGGCAGCTAGTCTCGCCACAGAGCGTTTCTACGCCGTGAGTCTACGCCACTTTGAGAGCTCTGCTAGACACCGCCTCACAGAGCAGCAACAACGCACGTTTGATAATTTCAGCTCACTCGCCAAGCAGCTCACCCTCTTCCCGCTGAGAGCTGGCCATCTCTATCTGAAAACACAGAGCACGGATGAGACCTCTGGACTATTTGCTGCGGCCCTACCTCGACCAAAAAGTATTAACACCATTCTCGGTACCGAAAGACCCCAGCATTCTTTCTCTACACTCTCTGGTAAAATCGAACTTGAGGATCAACTCACACCTGCAATCACAGAAATCGCTCTTGAAGGTTACCTCTCGAAAGAGGGTCGCCAAGAACTACTGGAGCAATTCCGCGCAGATAGAATTAGTCTAGCGACTATCGAAGCTACGACAGAGACAGGAGAGTCAGCAGACACAGAGTTTGTCCAAACTATCTGGGAAACGCAGTGGCTCAGTACCGAAGCTGCTCAAACATTCTACGAAATACAGCAAAAACGACTAGCGAAAGCCGCGCATACTGAGGTTTCACAGACAGAGACCAGCGTTCGTATCCAAGTGAATACTGTGCCTGTGGAGGAGATTGATGCGATAGAAGAGATCTCGCCAAAGGAAGTGTTAGATGTGATAGAAGAGATCAAAGGTTAATTTGCTTCGTCACCTCTAGACTCAATCTAGCTAAAACTCAAAACTATTAACAAGCTGTGAGATCATCAAAGTAGCTCGTACTACTAATTTTAATTTTTTATATGCTTGGATTCAAACCGGAAGTGCACCGTTTCAATTGAAAGACGGCTCAGGTGCTGATTAACTCAGCACAAGTTCCATCGATCAAAACTGAACCTGTGCCAAATGTCTTACAAACACCTGAGCCGCGAAGAGCGGTATACCATATCTATCCTACGCC